>JBNKVM010000010.1:0-141613 GCA_050299175.1 Thiohalomonadaceae bacterium | reverse complement strand
ACGTTGTCAACGACCTCGTGGTTTCGGGTAGTACCGTCTACGTGGGCGGGTATTTCGGTAGCATCGACGACGGCAGCGGTGCGCAGGCGCGTAATTATCTCGCCGCCATCGGCACCGACGGCACACTGGACACCACCTGGGCTCCGACCGTCGACAAGTGGGTCAATGCCATTGCGCTCTCGGACAGCACTGTGTTCGTGGGAGGGGTCTTCACCCAGGTAGGCGGCGTTTCGCACGGTTACCTCGCCGCCCTCGACAGCAACGGCAACCTGACGAGCTGGAGTCCGAGCGCCAGCAGCACCGTCTATGACCTCGCAGTCTCGGGCGGCATGGTCTACGTGAGCGGAGCCTTTAACAGCATCTCCGATACCGTCGCCGGCACATCGGCTGGCAAATCCCTGGCCGCCTTCAATGCCACCACCGGCGTCGTCGACCCCAACTGGAATCCGGTTGCCAGCTATGGGACAAGTCCCGCCATTGTCCATACCCTCGCGGTGTCGGGCAGCACGGTCTACGTGGGCGGGTCAATTAGCAGCATCACCGACGGCGTCAACACGTTAAATGGCACCAACCTCGCTGCCATCGGCACCGATGGCACGCTGGATGTCACCACCTGGATCCCGAGCGTCGACAGTGTCGTCTATGGCATTGGCGTCTCCGGCAGCACGGTCTACGTGGGCGGCGCCTTCGCCAATATCGACGACAACCACGGCACTGCAAGGGCGCAGAACAGCATCGCCGCCATCGGCACCGACGGATTCCTCAGCGTCTGGGATCCGGCGGCCAACTACAAGGTCCGCGACCTCGCGGTGTCGGACACCAGCCTCTACGCCGGCGGCTACTTAATCGGTGGCGGTGGAACACAGGGCTACTTCTCGGCACTGGATCTCGCGCCGTGATGTCCGCCGGTTATTCCACGATGTAAAAGGCCTGCATCGATTTGACGACCTCGCGTCGTCGATTCCCAACACGGATTTTTTTAGGAGCGACCCCGCCATGGATGGCGGGGCCTGGCCAAAGTCGGGAACGATTTGGCTGCGCTGGCCGCGAAGGTTTTTAACCACGATTAACACGATAACGCAGACAAAAGATTTGAAAAATTACAGCAGAGGCAGCCCATGAACATCCATTTCAAGAAGTCCGCAATTAGCAGCGCCATCCTCCTCGCCCTGGCAACCCCCCAGGCCGCCGTGGCCGTCGAAGGCGATGCCCTGGACGCGGGCGCGCCCATCGTGCTCAGCCAATACTCGAATGGTAATACGTTCAATTATGCAGCGAACAAGGGCATCACCCAGGACGCCAACGGCAACTTTATCGCCGTCTGGGTGGATAAGGTGAACTACGTTTCGAAGGATATCATCGCCCGCCGCTTCAACGCCGACGGTACGCCCGTCGCCAACGAGTTTGTCGTCAATAGCACCACCACCGGTAATCAGCTCGCCCCCAAGGTTGCCGCCAGCCCCGGCGGCGCCTTTGTCGTTGTGTTTGTCGATCAGACGGACAACTTCATCCACGCGCGGCTCTACGGCGCCGACGGTGTCGCCCTCGGCAACCAGTTTCAGGTCAACACCACCTCGGGCTACAGCTGCGGTAGCCCCACGGTGGCGATGGCGGCGGACGGCAGCTTTATCGTGGCCTGGCAGATTCAGTATTCCGGCACCGACCGGGATGTCCTATACCGCCGTTATGCGGCGGACGGCACCGCGCTGGATGCCGCCGATGTTACCGCCAACACCATCACCAGCGGTTATCAGCAAAATCCCGCCGTCGCCATGAACCCCGCCGGCAACTTCATCATCAGCTGGGACGATGATGCCAGCGGTGACACGGATATTCAGGCGCGCCGCTACAGCGCCGACGGCACGGCGCTGGATACCCCCGAGGTGGTGGTGAACGAGACCCTCGGCGGTAACCAGAGCGGGCCGAGCGTGGCTATGGACGCCGACGGCGATTACGTGGTGGCCTGGACCAATGGTTTAATCGGCGTCTCCTTCCGTCGCTTCGATGCTGACGGTAATGCGCTCAGCGGCGAGACGGCGGTGGTGCTGAATGCAGACTACGTTCCCCAGGCGCCCCATCTGAGTGCCGATTTCTATGGCTCCACCGTCGGCATGAGCGCCGACGGTCGCTTTGTCATCACCGTGTCGGAGCGAAACGGCGCCGACGGCAACAGCTACGGCACCTTTATGCAGCGCTATAGCAGCAGCGGCACCCCGGCTGGTGGGCTGGCCGTTGTCGGTGACTGGAGTGCGTCTATACAAAACGACGGCGTGCACATGGATGCCGATGGTGACATCGTCGTGGTGTATGAGCATTACAGTGAGCTTGGAGAGATAGAAGCCGAACGCTACGAAGGCGCAGGCCACTCGGTCGACCTGAGCCTCTCCGGCAGCCGCGACACCGACACCGTGGGCGGCGCCGTCACTTACACCTTCACCACCACCAATAACGGCAGCGGCTACGCCCTGGCCGTGAGTCTGGAAGATGTGCTGCCGGGCGGGGTGACCTACACCGGCTTTACCGACGGCCTCGGCGACGGCTGGGTGTGCAGCGACAACAGCGGCACCGTCACCTGCACCCTGCCGAGCCTCGCCCCCGGCGCGCAGAGCAGCGTCGACATTACCGTCGATACCACCGGTTTGAGCGGCACCCTCGACAACACGGCCACCGTGACCAACGCGGTGACCGACAGCAACACCGGCAACAACAGCGACACGGTCAGCCTCGGCAGCAACGCCGCCCCGGTCATCAGCGGCACCCCGGCCATCAGTGGCACCGCGATCGTCGGCAGCCCCCTGAGTGCGGGCGGTTTCAGCGTCTCGGACAGCGATGGCGACGTGGTAACGCTCACCTATCAGTGGAAGGCCGGTGGCGTCGATATCGTCGGCGCCACCTCCAGCAGCTACACCCTGACTGCCGCCGAGGCGCATACGGACATCACCGTCACCGTCACCGCCAGCGATAACTTCGGTGGCAGCGATAACGTCACCACCGCGGCGGTCAGCGTCAGCAACACGGCCCCCACCTTTACCGGCACCCCTGCTATCAGCGGTACGGGCGAGGTGGGCAACACCCTGAGTGTGACCGATACGGCGATCAACGATCTCGACGGCGACAGCGTTACCCTCAGTTATCAGTGGCAGCTCGACGGCAGCAACATCGGCGGCGCCACCGCCGACAGCTACACCGTGCAGGAGGGCGATGCGGGTGGCGACATTACCGTTACCGTCACCGCCGATGACGCTAATGGCGGCAACACCAGCGTCACCACCGCGGCGGTGAGTATTGCCAGCAGCAGCGCCGATAGCAGTTCAGGTGGCGGCGGTGGCGCCTTCGGCTGGTGGGGATTGTTGTTCGGGCTACTGCCTTTGTGGCGTCGTCGATCCTAGAGGTTCTTGCAGGAGCATCCAGGCCGCGAAGGTCTACTGCGACTAACACGACAACGCGCAAAAGATTTGAAAAATTACAACAGAGGCAACCCATGAGCATCCGATTCAAAAAGAACGCAATCAGCAGCGCCATCCTGCTCGCGCTGGCAACCACCCAGCCCGCCATCGCCGCCGAAGGAGCTGCGCTGGACGCGGGCGCGCCCATCCTGGTCAATCAGACTACCGCAGGTAAGCAAGCCGCCGCGTACAGGGAGGGCGATCTGGGGGTGGACGCCAACGGCAATTTTGTCGCGGTCTGGACGGACTATGACAACTACGTGGGGATGGAGGTGGTCGCCCGCCGCTTTAACGCCGACGGCACGCCGCGCGGTGACGAGTTTGTGGTCAATACCAACACTACGGGCAATCAAAAAGCCAATGGCGTTGCCGTCAGTCCGGATGGTGCCTTTGTCGTGGTGTTTAACGACAACAACGGGATCTATGCACGGTTATACGGGGCCGACGGCGTTGCCGTGGGCGAGCCGATGCTGGTTGAAACGGCGGAATTTCCCGGCGGACGTGATGCCCAGGTGGCGATGGCGGCAGACGGGCGTTTTGTCGTGGTATGGATGTATTATTCCGCCACTTATCACCGCCGGTTTGCCGCCGACGGTACGCCGCTTGATACGGATGCGGTAGAAGTCATGAACGCCGTATCTCCCGGCGTTGCCATGGATCCCGCCGGTAACTACGTCATTGTCGGGTATACAAGCAGCTATAACATTCTGGCTCGTCGCTACAGTGCCGACGGCACGGCGCTGGATGTTGCCGGGGTGTCGGTTAACGAGTATTCCGGGGACGACCAATTCAATCCGGATGTCGCCATGGATGCCGGCGGGAATTATGTGATCTCCTGGGTGGTGGATTATGCCCCGGTTGCTGGCGTACCGGGTGTCTACTTCAGGCGCTTTGCCGCCGATGGCACGGCGCTTGGCGGTGATGTGCTGACGGCGTCCAACGAGATGCCCGACAGTGTCTGGGCCTACTTCCAGATGTCGCGCGTGGCCATGGATGCCGACGGTAACTTTGCGGTCACGGCGGGGGATGTGATCTATTCCGACGGCGATGGATACGCTACCTACATGCAGCGCTACGACAGCAGCGGCAATGCGCTTTACACCGATGCGGTCAACGTTGGTGGCCCGGTGGGTAGCGACTTTATCGTCTCGGTGGCGATGGATGCCGATGGTGACACTGTGGTGCTCTACCAGAACTACGACGGCGACGACGGTGACGGCGAGGGCGTCTATGCCGAGCGCTACGAAGGGGCGGGGAAGACGGTCGATTTGAGTCTGGTCGGTGTGGGCGATACGGACATACTGGGCAGCGACATTACCTATACCTTCACCGTCACCAACAACGGCAGCGGCTATGCGCTGGCGGTGAACCTTGAAGACGTGTTGCCGAGCGGTGTGAGCTATACCAGCTTCGCCAGCCTTGATGACTGGTCGTGCAGTGAAACGACTGGCACTGTGAGTTGCAGTTTGCCGAGTCTTGCGCCTGCGGCGCACAGCAGCATCGACATTACCGTCGATACCAGCGGTGTTACCGATAGTGCCATCGACAACACGGCAACCATCAGCAATGCCGTGAGTGAAAGCGATACCACCAACAACAGCGATACGGTGAGTGCGACCGCCGCCTCCGGTGGTTCGGGTGGCGGTGGTGGTGCGTTGGGTTGGTTGGGTTTGTTGTTCGGGTTGCTGCCGTTATGGCGGCGGAGGTGAATTAACAGGAAAATTCGGCATAGAGAACACGGAGATTAATCGATCGCTACGATGTTCTCTGTGCCGGTTCTCCTAAAGAACAACATTCACTGGCACTCTTCTTCCACACTCTTTCCATACTTTCTCCATTTTCGCCACACATTTGCCCGTTAGGATGCTTTCCATCATCGACAAATCATCCGGGAACCGTCTGCCTTGACGAGGATGACGTGCATGGACGCACTAATTCCGCGGGCGCATGGAAGCGCAGGAGCGGTGACGTGCATGGACGCACTAATTCCGCGGGCGCATGGAAGCGCAGGAGCGGTGCATTCAAACCACGGGGGAAAACATGAAATACCACGGCAAAAAAACCGCTATCAGCAGCGCCATCCTGCTGGCGCTGGCGACCGCCCAAACCGCTGTCGCCGTCGAAGGCGATGCGCTGGATGCGGGCGCGTCCATTCTGGTCAACCAAAGCACTACCGGTACCCAGCACGCGTCGTTCAGAAGCGGCGGTGTAGCGATGGATGCCGACGGCAATTTTGTCGCCCTCTGGAGTGACTACGACAACTACGACGGGGTGGATGTCATCGCCCGTCGCTTCAATGCCGACGGCAGTGCCCGGGGTGACGAGTTTGTGGTCTATACCGCCACGGGTGATCAGTATGCCAATGCCGTTGCCGCCACGCCGGATGGCGCCTTTGTCGCGGTGTTTGAGGATAATGCTAATGGTATTTATGCACGCCGGTTCGATGCCAATGGCGATGCGTTGGGCGACGCGTTTCAGGTCAGCACCACCACCGGCAAAGCGTACGACGATGCCCAGGTGGCGATGGCGGCGGACGGCCGTTTTGTCGTGGTCTGGACGATTGCCTATCCCGGTTATACTGATTTAGACGTTCACTACCGCCGTTATGCGGCCGATGGCACGGCGCTGGATGCTACCGACGTGAGGGCCAACACCATCACCAGCAGTAAGCAGAGTTGGGCCTCCATCGCCATGGATCCCGCCGGTAACTTTGTCATCGTCTGGGACGACGATGCCAGCGGTGATGATGAAATTCGGGCACGTCGCTACAGCGCAGACGGTACCGCACTCGATGCCGCCGAGGTGCAGGTCAACGAGACCACCGCAGGTGCTCAGAACATGGCGTCTGTGGGCATGGATGCCGCTGGCAATTATGTGGTTGCCTGGTCAGATTTCGGTACCGGAATCTACTTCAAACGCTTCGCAGCCGACGGCACGACGCTCAACGGCGAGACGGCGGCGATGCTAAATGTCAACGCCGGCTATGCCACCAACGCCAACTTCTGGGAAGCGCATGTGGCGATGAGTGCCGGTGGGCATTTTGCCATTGCTTCGGGCGATTACAACGGTGCCGACGGCGATGGCTACGGCGCCTATATGCAGCGCTACGACAGCAGCGGCAATCCGGCTTATGCCGACGCGATCAACGTCGGCGGTCCAGCAGGTAACGACTATATCGCATCGGTGAGAATGGATGCCGATGGCGATGCCGTGGTGCTCTACCAGAATTATGATGGCGACGACGGTGACGGTTACGGCGTCTACGCCGAACGTTACGAAGGGGCGGGGCAGACGGTGGATCTGGATCTGGTCGGTGCGGGCGATACGGACACGCTGGGCGGCGACATTACCTATACCTTCACCACCACCAACAACGGCAGCGGCTACGCACTGGCGGTGAAGCTTGAAGACTTATTGCCGAGCGGCGTGAGCTACATCAGCTTTACCAGCCTCGATGACTGGTCGTGCAGTGAAACCGGCGGCACCGTGAGTTGCAGTTTGCCGAGTCTTGCCCCAGCTGCGCAAAGCAGTATTGATATTACCGTCGATACCAGTGGCGTCACCGACAGCAGCATCGACAACACGGCAACGATTACCAACGCCGTGACCGACAGCAATACCTCCAACAACAGCGATACGGTGACTACCGGCGTGAGCAGTTCTGATAGTTCGGGCGGCGGTGGTGCGTTGGGATGGTTGAGTCTGTTTGCCGGACTGTTATTGATGCGGCGTCGTCAGGATTAGTTTTTCCACCTACCCCCCCTCAAACAAAAGTGGTGGATTATTGGGCGGCAGCTACCGCCCTTTTTTATCAGCAAAGAGTTATTTCCTGCGTTTCAGGTAGATAGTGATGTAAGTGATTAAACCCGATATGGGGCATGGCAAGGTGCGCTGCGCAGGGAGTAGCAGGCTATCTCCAGGGATGAAATGTATGCAGATACTGCATGGAGCAACGTTCTGTTTTGCCGGACAGCGCATCTTGCCATGACCCATATTGCTGGACCACCCACTTCCAGTGTTTTCTCCTGCTTTACGAACCGTAACACGCATTATCGGCGCCACTCATGTGGTGAAGTCTGTAACGTCGTCTTCGCATTTCTTTACCTTTCCTCCGCATTTTCTCCACATTTGATTGCTTGAATTATCTACAGGGCCACCGCGTGTGGCATGTGCGGATATGGGGGGAACGGGCGATGAGATTTCTGGAATGGGTGGGAGAACTGGCAATGAAGCTCACGGTCATCATGATCGCGGTGGTCTATGTTCTGACACTGACGGCATGTGGCGAGGAGACGACCTCTTCCAATAACAGTGCGAGTGCCAGCACAACCTACACTATCGGTGGCAATGTCAGCGGCTTGACTGGAACCGGACTGGTACTACAAAACAACGGTGGCGATGACGTTACCATGGATGCAGGCGGTGATTTTACCTTCGCTACAGAAATTGCCAGTGGCAGTACCTACAAGGTAACCGTGCTGACTCAGCCGAGTGCGAGCGTTGCACAATATTGCAATGTTATCGACGGTAAAGGGACGGCATCTGGCGATGTTTCCTCGATCACGGTGAAGTGTGTTAGCGGGGCATATAACATCGTCGAGACTATGCAGTCGGCTTGTTATAACTCGATATCCGGTTCCGAAGCGGTTTGTGGTGGGACCGGTTACGATGCGGACTATACCGGTAACACGACCAGCTATACCACCAGCGCCGACGGCAAGGTGGTTTACGACAATGTTACCGGTCTGGCCTGGACCCAGACCGCTGATATCACCGGTAATGGTGTGATAGATGATAGTGACAAGCTAACCCAGCCCAGTGCGGCCAGTTATTGCGCCGGGTTGAGTTATGGCGGGCACAGCTGGCGTTTGCCGTCGATTAAAGAGCTCTATTCGTTGATCGACTTCAGGGGCACCGATCCCAGCGGTTATCTCGGAACCGATACTTCAGTACTTACCCCATTTATCGACGATACGGTGTTCGGTGTCGGCTTCGGTGATACTAGTGTCGGTGATCGTATTATCGATGGCCAGGCAGCGAGTAGTACGCTTTATGTCTCCCCACTCGGAACCATCATGGGGGCGGACACCATGTTCGGCGTTAACTTCATCGACGGGCGTATCAAGGGTTATCCGTATAACTATCCGAGCAACAATCCCAAAACCTTCTACGTCTACTGCGTCAGCGGCAATCCCGATTACGGTAGCAACGCATTTATCAATAACGGTGATGCAACGATCAGCGACAATGCCACCGGCCTGATGTGGCAGCAGGGCGATTATCACTCCACCAGTTTCGAGGATGCGATCGCCTATTGCGAAAGCGCTTCAACCGCTACCTATACCGACTGGCGTTTGCCGAATGTTAAAGAGTTGCAGAGCATCGTCGATTACACACGGGCACCCGACCACACCAGTTCGGCTTCTATCGATGCGTTGTTTACCACTACCTCATTCACTAATGAAGGGGGTGCGAATGACTGGGGCTACTACTGGGCCTCGACCACGCATATCGGCTATCCCGCTGTGGGTGATGTGGCGACCTATGTCTCCTTCGGCCGTGCGCTCGGCTATTTCGATAATGGTATCGGGCTTGAAATTACCGATGTCCATGGGGCAGGCGCGCAACGCAGCAATACAAAACAGTCGCACGCGTTTGATGTCTCGTCGGCGAATGTGGGATACGGCCTTTTTTATTACAAAGGTCCACAGGGTGATATCTCCCGTTATGACAATCGGGTACGTTGCGTGAGAGATGCGCCATAGGTCGGTTCGCTTCGGTAATAAACAGGGCATCGTATACACTTATACTAATTCTCTGCTTCAAGTGGGTATATACAGATATGTTGCGATGGATGGCAAAAAATATAGTGGCTATGGTGGGGTTGCTGTGGTTGTTACCGACAACAGGCCACGCTGTAGTTGTGGATACCGGACAGAGTAGTTGTTACAGCAACTACTCTGAGAACCGATGTGCCGCGCCAGGACAGCCCTTTTATGGCCAGGATGCACAGTACAATGGCGCGCCGCCCGCTTATCGCGATAACGGTGACGGTACGGTGAGTGATCTGAATACCGGGCTGATGTGGTCGAAAGGTCTGGATGGGCGAAAGTTGACACCGGATGAAGCAAAAGAGACAGCGCGGAAATTGACTCTGGGCGGCCATAGCGACTGGCGGGTACCTACCATCAAGGAGCTTTACTCCCTTATCGATTTTCGCGGTTATACCGGTTTCAGTGGTGAACGCCAGTTCAACAGTGTGCCGCAGAACGCCGTGCCCTTCATTAATACCGATTATTTTGATTTTTCCTATGGCGATGTTTCCCATGGTGAGCGCTACATCGATGCGCAATGGCTCTCTTCTACCCGCTATGTTTCCACCACGATGGGTAATATGGATACTGTTTTCGGTGTTAATTTTGCCGATGGTCGGATCAAGGGATACGGTTACAAGCGACGTGGCACCAGCCGGGTAGTGAAGACTTTTTATGTCCGCTATGTGCGCGGTGTGTCGTATGGAACGAATGATTTTGTGGATAACGGTAACGGCACTATAACTGATCGCAGTAGCGGCCTGATGTGGACCCGGAAGGACAGCGGCAAGGGCATGAGCTGGGTGTCAGCACTGGGATATTGCGAAGGATTGAAAACGGGGGGGCACGACGACTGGCGTTTGCCTAATGTGAAGGAGCTGCAATACATCGTCGATTACAATCGTTCACCCGATACGACTCAGTCTGCTGCAATCAGTCCGCTGTTTGAGAACAGCCTGGTACCCAACGAAGTTGGAAAGCCGGATTTCCCTTTTTACTGGAGTTCCACTACCCATCTTGACGGACCCAAACCCGGTGATAACGCTGCGTACGTTGCCTTTGGTCGTGCCATCGGCAAGATGAACGGGCAGGTGATGGATGTGCATGGTGCCGGTGCACAGCGCAGCGACCCAAAGAGTGGCAAAGGCGATATCGGTCATGGACCGCAGGGTGATGCGCGACGGGTGGATAACTTTGCCCGCTGTGTACGCGGCGGGTTAAGCAACGATAGTGAACTCAATCCTGTACGCGACGGCGACAGCTACCCGTACAAAATTCGCCTGGTGGATGTTACGGACGACGGTACCAAGCCGGTACTGGGGCATGAGGCGATGAAGTTACAGCAACAGGATAATCTGCCACCTCAGGGACAACCACAGATTCGTCCGATGCCACAGGGAACTCGCGGTGGGTTTGTCGAACGGCTTGATCGTGATGGTGATGGCCGGGTTTCACGCGGTGAGTTCGATGGACCGCCAGTGCGTTTCGATTTCCACGATACTAATCACGACGGTTATCTGACCGAGGATGAAGCGCCAAAGATGCTGCCGCCCGGTGTTATTCAACCATTTGTTCAGTAGCTCCTTATGTTGATAAAAAAAGCCACAGGCGTATGCCTGTGGCTTTTGAGCTGGAAGCGTTACATGCGTAGTAAAATGCTATTCATGCTTCGGCGCGATTTTGGTAACCCGGCATTGAAGTCCTCTTCCGGCAGGTGATAGCCGATCGATACAGCGAGATGGCACTCATAGCCATCCAACTCCTTCGCAAACTCCTTGTTGACGCGTTCGACATCGATTCCTTCCATGGTGGTGGAATCAATCCTGAGTCGTGCCAGTGTGTGCAGTAAGTTACCAAGGGCGATGTAGGTTTGGGCTTTGGACCAGGGCGTGGTGATGCCGTTCTCATCGGTATTCATTTCGGCAAAGACAAAAGCACCCATTGCTCTTTCCCGTGCATCCGCTGATGTCCGTCCGTCCTCGACTGCCTTGTCGACTACTTCAGCATAGTTTTCCCGTTTATATCGCGGGTTGTGGGCAAAAAGAATGGTGTGTGAACTGTCGAGAATGTGCGGCTGGTTGAACTGAAAATTGTTGGCAAAGGTATCGTGCATACGCTGCTTGGCGTTGTTAGATTCAAGCACGATGAATTTCCACGGCTGTGAGTTAATGGATGAGGCGGAAAGTCGCAGCGCCTCGAAAATAACATCGAGATCTTCCTGGGAGATATTTCTGGTGTTGTCATATTTTTTCGTTGTGTAGCGCCATTGCAGGTCCTGTATAACGGGGTGTGTCATTTCCCTTCCTTCTTGCTTGTTGTTGAAGGGTTGATTATGGTTTTAGATACGAACAAAACAAGTACGCACATCTTTGTGCTATAGTCACAAAAAGTATACTAATGGGTGTGTTCAATGAATAAGCCAGTGGAAAAATGCCCTGATTACTGTTGTGCCGTTGAGGTGGCGATTGATGCGATCGGCGGTAAATGGAAAGGGGTTATTCTTTATCATCTCGATTCGACGAGGCGATTTAATGAGTTACGCAGGTTGATGCCCGCTGTTACCCAAAGGATGCTGACTAGGCAATTACGAGAATTGGAAAAGGACGGTATTGTGGAACGCAAGGTCTATGCTGAGGTGCCGCCGCGGGTAGAGTACAGCATGACGGAGTTTGGTAGGACGCTGCAACCGATATTGAGCGAGTTGCATAAATGGGGGAAACAGTATCTGCGTAAACTGGCGAAAAACCGAGCCGAGACATAATGCCTGTATGCGGTGCAAAGTAAAAAGCCACGGGACTCCGTGGCTTTTTTGTTGAAGAAACGTGGCTTAGAGCATCGCCAGTGCTGAATCGTAATCGGGTTCCTCACCGATCTCCGGTACCAGTTGGGTGTAGATCACCTTGTTGTCTTCATCCAGTACCACTACAGCGCGGGCACAGATCCCTTCCAGCGGGCCATCAGTGATTAATACACCATAGTCTTTGGCAAAGTTCTTACTACGCATCATGGAAAGCGAGATGACGTTGTCGATGCCTTCTGCACCACAGAAACGATTCATGGCAAAGGGCAGGTCGGCTGAAATCACCAGAGCAACAGCACCGCTCTTGCCGCGCATCGCCTGGTTGAATTTGATAGTGGACGTGGCGCATACACCAGTGTCCAGGCTGGGTACAATGTTGAGCAACTTTTTCTTTCCGGCATAGTCGGCCAGAGTAGTATTGGTCAGGTCCTTGTTTACCAGGACGAAATCGGGTGCGAAGCTCCCCAGTTCAGGGAGTTCTCCATTGGTATGGATGGGATTACCTTTTAAGGTGATATTTGCCATGCTATAGCTCCTGACAGATTCTTATTGGTGAGTGGCAGGTTTGAAGATAGGTGCCAAAGGGGACTTGTTCAAGGTGGATGAGGCCGTACTGGTGGTTCACATGGATAGCGAAAAAAATAAAAGTGAGGTGGCAATGAAAACTCGTCTATTTGCAGTGCTCTGTGGATTATTCGTTTCTACGGCATGGGCGATGGATATTGAGGGGGTAAACGTTCCTGATACAACAGTGATATCGGGTGAAACCCTACAGCTCAATGGCGCCGGGGTACGCACCAAGTTTTTTTTCGACATCTATGTGGGAGCACTGTACCTGCCGGAAAAGACCGCTAGCGCCAGCGAGGCAATGGCTATGGCTGGCCCGAAGCAGGTGACGATGACCTTCCTCTATAAAGAGGTTTCTCGGGAGAAACTGGTCGCTGCATGGGATGAGGGTTTTCGCCTGAATCTTGGCAGTGAAGCATTAGCGCCGCTGCTGAAAAGACTGGAGCAGTTCAATAGCTTGTTTGCTACGGTTCATGCAGGTGATATTTACGTCTTCAGATTTTTTGGCGATGGCAAAACCAGTGTGGGCCTGAACGGCAAGGAAATCGGTCGTATCGGCGGGACGGATTTTCAGCGAGCATTGCTTTCCATCTGGTTGGGGGAGTCGCCCGCGGATCATGGCTTGAAGAATGCCATGTTGGGTGACAATTGATGTGTGCGGCGTGTTTGATCTCGAACAGACGATAAAACACTACTGTATATAGGTGATTTGGATTGCCGGTTTGTCGACAATGCAGGCTACCGATATACTCCACTCCTCCTAATAACTAAAAAACCACTAGGGGGAGTAAATGTACAAACCTGTACTGTCGGCCGCTATTGCGGCTATTTTATTGTCTGCCACTTCTGTCTGTGTCGCTGAAAGCGAGATGGCGCATGGCGGTCATTACTACGCCACGGTCAAGCTGGTGAATGGTTTGGGCGATAAGGTCACCCACGGGGCAGAGACTCTGGATGGTGCCAGTTCTAACGGTTATGCCATCGACCTCGGTTATTCCTACGGTGGTCCGTGGGGTGTTGAACTGACCTACGGTTCGGCCAAGGGTGATGTGACCAATGAACTTGATGTCACGGAACAGGCCACTTATACCAGCATGGGTTTACTCGGAACCTACACACACCATCTTGCCAGCCATACATCGTTGGTGGGTAAACTCGGTTGGATGCAGGAGTCCGAAGAGATCGCTGGTCATACCAATACCGAAAGCGGTGTTGCCTATGTGCTGGGTGTTGAATACGGGCTTAACGAGAAGTTTGAGTTGGTACTGGAATATGAAGGTACTGACATCAAATCACCCAAAGGCAATGCCCTGCTGGCCGGTATTAAGTATCTTTATTAATCTCGGCAGGCAACAGGGATGTTGCCGCTACTATTTCTCTTCAAAAATACCCCGCTCTCCCTACCTTGCTACTTCTTTTCGCTACCAGCGGGTTTCCTGGTCATAGTTGTAATGGCTCCTGACATCACTTTTTCGAAGAAGGTTGCAGAGAAGCCAAAGAGGACCGAAAGAACATTTTTACTGTTGTCAGACAGGATACTTAACTCGCCTTTTTTGGTGGCTACCTTGGTAAATAATTCGTCGGGCAGGTTAATGACATCCAGCGCCGAAACAAAATCCGATATTAATACCCCCGTCCATCCCATCAGTGCACCGACCAGTGGCGCGAGGAAAAGTATCGACCAGGAAACGCCGTAATCGAAACCGATATCCTTGGCGGACATGGTTTTGGCAAGACGCGCGAGTAGGCCGCCAGTGGCACCAAACAGCAGGTATATAGTGGTGCTTTGATCGGTGGTGGCGAGTAGCAGAACAATGGCGCCTGTAACGATAACCAGCCACAGTGCCTTCTGTTGCCAGTCTGATAACTCTTCATAATAGGTGTCACGGGAGTTAAAAATCAGACGGCGTGCCTCTCTGACATGAGGGCGCAATTCACTATTTTTGTTCGCTTCAATGAGCGTTGCGATTTTTTCTGACAGAGCATTTGCAGCGGAAGAGCCAATTGCTTTTAATTCTTCCTTGGCAACCATTGCATATGCAGAAATGCGTTCATCTAGCCATAATGACGTTGCCAGCTGATCCGCATCATGCGCCCTTCTCCATGCCGCGATCTGGTGTGAGATACCACCAAGTGAAAACATGCCGCGCCAAAGTGAGGGACTATTTTCATGCATGGCCTGGCGTGCTTTCTTCAATAGATCATCGATTTCATCAATCGTGCAGTTTATATCTTGAGTCTGATTCGGTATGCATTTTTTCGCTAGTAGATCAGCGTCCAGTGTATCGATATAGGCAAGCAGGTGAGCGGTATTACGTTGGAGTATCCAGGTGCGACGTGCATAGAGAAGTATCGTGATGTAGGCGGTGACACAGAGTAATGGGAACAATGCAAGGGATAGGTCATAAATGCCAGCTGAAAAATCCATTTGTTTTTTTCTCCCTGTGGATATGCGAGGTGTAAACCATGCGCACTCAATATAGCATATTTCTGTTGGGTACTAATTTGCGCAAGTTTATTGATCTTGATCTATAAAGGATTATTGCCAAATAGACAGATTGTGGCTAAGGTCAGACGATGGATTTGTTAATGATTTAGCAAGTTGTTGTAAGACATGGCGTTAAATCTGTAAACAAGCTAGCAACAGGGAGTGGCAACATGGCAAAGAGGACGGTACGTACCAAAGTTCGCGCTACGGCGCGCAAGACACGGAAAGCCCAACTGAAGCAACCAAGTATTTCCCAGCTCTCACGTCAATTGGATAAAATCAATTGTTCCCATCTGGTAGGCAAAGAGGTTATTGAGCAACAGATCGTCGATCTGGCCAGGGGTAAGCTTGATGCCAGCTATTGCCAGAACTGGGAACGTTGTGGCAACGGATGGGGTAAGTGTACACCGGATAACAGGGACTGGATGCGACAGGTATCCAAGCTGGATCTCGATCATGTACTGACGCCGTCTGAAATTAAGATTCTTCGAGGTCTCAAACTCTCTAAGGTGTAGCGATGGCCGTGGCATTGCCGACCAATGCCATCATGAAAGTGACGCGCAACTGCAATTTGGGTTGCGCGTACTGTCATGACCGGCAATCAGATAGCGATAACATGACGTTCGAGCAAATGGCGTTGGCCATCGAACGCATTCTCTCCATCAAAAGTACGCAATCCTTCCGCTTCATCTGGCACGGCGGTGAACCGTTGTTGGCAGGTATCGATTTCTTTCGCAAGGCCGTTGCTGCACAGGAGTATCTTAAAGAGCCAGAGCAGGAGGTTCGCAATTACCTGCAGACCAATGGCACCATGTTTACTAATAAGGTACTCGATTTCCTGCAGGCATTCGATTTTACCGTGGGCGTCAGTCTTGATGGTCCACAGCAGGTGCATGATGCACAGCGACCCTATTTCAAGGGTAAACCTTCCTTTAATCGGATCATGAAGGGGATCGAGGAGCTCCAGCGTCGTGATATCTCTTCTGGCGTGATTACCGTGCTGACCGGCAAAAGCCTTTCTGTCGGCGCAAAGGCGTTTCTGGAGTTTTACCGTGACAATGGAATATTCGACATCTGTTTTCTGCCTGTCAGAGCAGATGCCTCACTGGAAGGAGAAACGCTGGAGGGTGAGCAATACTATGGCTTCATGAAAGAGCTGTTCGACGAATGGCTGCTGATGAATGATCCACGGATACGCATCCGTGAACTGGGAGACATGCTGCTGTTGTCGATGGGGTTCCCTGGCTCTATGTGTTCTTCATCAGGAAGTTGTGTCAATGGGACCTACAGTATCGAGCCCGATGGCAGGGTCTTTCATTGCGACAAATTCAGTCGGGACGACAGTTACTGCTTTGGCCATCTTTCCGGACTTGATTTCAACCGCCTGCCTGATTCAGCCAAGGCGGAAGAGCTTCGACAGCTTGATGTGGGATTACCCGTGGTGTGTCTCGGTTGCGAATGGCAACAGCACTGTGCGGGGGGATGTAGCCATGACCGATTGGTCGAGAATCGTCTGGCACAGGAGAACGAGGTCTGCCACATGCGTACGATGCTTGGCCACATTCGGGATCAAACCCGCGACCACCCCAAAGTGCAGGAGTATGTTCGTCAGGCAGAAGAGGCTCGATTGCAATAGCAAGCTTCCACTCCGCTTTTGTCGCTAGTGCGACAAATCCTACACATCCATAGTGCGGCTTTAATAACCGCATTGCACATGTGTGTAGCAAAAACAACAAGTTATTGATTTCCCCTTGTCTGGCACTGAACTTGCTGAACGCTCTCGGCAGATATTATCTAACCGAGGGTAACTAGTGTGTGTATTAAAAGTTATGAAGAGAAGGGGCGACTGCTGAATATCAGTTTTGTCGAGGATGCGTCCGATGCCACAGCATTTCGTGGGCGCCTTGCATTGGTCGAAGGCGATATCGCCGATGATGCTGGCAACCGTAAGCCCCCCAATGTGGTGATGGAGCATGTGGTGCTGATGTCGAAAGGTGACAAGCTGACCTTTGCCGCGGGTTCACTGGACAAGCTGGCCAACCTGAACGACTTCGTCGCGATGTACAAAGACGATTTTTCTCCCGACATGCAGGCGATTATGTACGTGGTAGATCTGACCACCCCGCTGCAGGTGGAACTTGACGGGGTTAACTTCCCGCTGGTACCGATGCAGGAAGGGATTACCTGGAACGAGTTGCTGGATGAAGCAGGTCTGGACAAGCGCGATCTGAAATCGATGTCTTCGGCGGAAAAGGTTGCTGCCGTGGTCGATGGCGTGAAGGACTACAAAGCTAAAGGATCGCTGGTGACGATGGATGAAGCCCTGGCTAAAACCAATCCGGAACTGAAACGACCGGAACGCGGGGCGTTGTAAGGTGTCATCGGCAAAGAGCCGCCAGCGGTTTCGGCGGCTCTTTGCATAACCGCTATTTCTCAGGCGTGTGCAGTGTCACTGCGACAACCTCACCTGGTTGCCACAGCCGCATGCGTGGTCCCCATAAGCCTGTTCCACGACCGACGATAAGCGACATGTCGCCGATGCGATAGAGGCCGGTGATATAGGGAAAGAATCTTTTGACCAGATAATTGAATGGCCATATCTGGCCATTATGGGTATGTCCCGAAAGCATCAATCCCGCACCACTGTTGGCTGCCTGTTCAACTTGTAGCGGGGAGTGGGAGAGCAATATCAACGCACCGTTTCCTTGGCCCTTGAGTAACGGGGTCATTACATCCTGTTTATCCCCACGCATCTGTCGCACGCTTAAATCCTCTATCCCCGCCAGCTTCAGGCCAGGCGCGATTTCGCGTATCTCATCGTGTAGCCAGATTACTCCAGCGGTTTCACTCATGGCGATGGCGGGCTTGGTATCGCCATAGAACTCGTGATTGCCCGTCACAGCGTAGACACCAAGTGGTGCTTTCAGGCGGGAGAAGGTTTGTTGTAATCCGCTATCGGGTGGACCGTGACCTTCGAAAATGTCGCCGACCAGGACGATGATATCCGGTTTTAGTGCCATTATCTGAGCTACTCGCTTTGCCAGCCATTTTGGACCGAGTTGGCTGCCAAGGTGGAGATCGGAGAGCATTACCAGACGTTTGCCATCTAGTGCTTCGGGCAGGTGTGGCAGGTTGATGTTGTGCTGGCTGACAACCGGCGGGCGGGTTCCCTGGAAAAAGGCGATGGCAATCATTAAACCAGCGAGTATCAGCGCACCGCTGCGTAATACATTGAGCCACGGTTTTGCCCAAAGGCCGAAGCCAGTGAGTAGATCGAGTGTCAGTAATATACTAGTGGCTATAAACAATAATCCCAGCCAGTCCATGGTGATGCGTTCCAGCAGGAAGGCCAATTTGCCACCGGGTGACAGGGCGAAACGGATCCCGGCAATGTACAGAAGCCATATCCCCAGTGATACCAGCCATAGATTACGGTGAGCAGCCCCGCTGGCAAACCAACTCAGGCTGCCGACACGCCAGGTGAGGTAGGCGTGCATCAGGGTGGTGATCAGGCCAAGGATAATGACGAACATGTGAGGTCCGTTGTTTGCTCCAGTTGATGTTGAAATTCAGCGTTGATGGTGTCTAGTCCAGATCCTCTTCGTGCAACGGTGCCGAATGGGCGGTGAGATCGCCGCGTCCGGTATGGAACCAGACGTGGGGTTCATTGCGTAGCATCGTGCCGAGTATATGAAGTTCATCGATGCTGAGGTGATCCATGATCGCGTCGCTACCGTCAGCCAGTTTTAGATGGATGGCGGCATGTCGTGGATGGTTATGAAAATTGAGTGAATAATTTTTTACCTCTTTCCACATGACGGTTTTCCCCTTTTTGTTTTGCTCGTGTATAGGACAGGGTAGACGGTCGTCGGTTCTGCGTGAAGGTACGCTATGCTTAATTTTGTGCATATTGCACACTTGGCTTAACCACGCAAAGTGTCAGGCGGAAGTAGGTGTTTTGCAGCAACAGTCAGTTTCTGTGTGGCCACATTTCTGTTGTCTGCCGTTGCTGACTGTTTGCACAGGAGTCGTAAGACGGAAGAATGTTTCGGTAGGGAGTCACTTTGTCGCTTTGCGATCACTGTATTTGATCTACCTGCTCAGGGAACAGGTGAAACAGGGGTGCTCCTTCATCCATGAAGCGAGCAGACACCGTTTTTAACCCAGCGCGTCCTGCAGGTCGCGCTTGTGTTCCTCTTCTTGGATCAGGATATCTTCCAGCACCCGACGCAGACCATATTCCTGCATTTCTTCGGCCTGACGAATACGCTCCTTGTAGCGGGTAATGGCATTGTCTTCCCCCCACAGATCCTGGGTCAGCATGGTCTTGGCATCTTCGGATATTTCCCGTTTTTCCACGTCGATGGTCGGAACGCCGCCGAGGAAGGTGATCTGCTCAGACACACTTTTCGCGTGCATCATTTCTTCGTCGGCGTGGATCAGCAACTCCTTTTTGATGCCTTCATATTGCGGCCCCGTGATCATGGAGGCGTGCTGTATGTATTGAACGGCAGCGGCATATTCCCACTCCAGGTCCTTGTTCAGTTCTTCGATGAGTTTTTCTCTTGAGATTGGCATTGCATTCTCCTTGAGCCACGACCTGTCGGTCGATGTGTGTTTCTCTGCAGAAATATCAGTGCATGATGGCGATATTTCCAGTCGGTGTGAATATTTCCCTTGCGCGGCGGAACCGATATGCTGGACAAAACCGTCACGGAATCATCCTATGGCATTTGTTAATCCCAATTCAGAGGCGATCGTTAAACTGTTGCGCTCGGTTCACTCCATTGCCGTGGTCGGCTTGTCACCCAAGCCGTCGCGGCCCAGTTACTGCGTTGCTGAGGCGATGCAGAGCTTCGGCTATCGCATCATTCCTGTTCGTCCGGCAGTGGACGAACTGCTCGGTGAACAGGCCTATCCCGATCTGTATGCCCTTCCAGAGACACCGGATCTGGTCGATGTGTTCCGTGCATCGGAACATGTCGGTCCCATCGTCGATGCCTGTATCGAACTGGGCATCGAGGCGATCTGGCTACAGGACGGTGTGATCAATGAAGCCGCCGCAAAGAAAGCGCAGGCAGCGGGTATCACCGTGATCATGGACCGCTGTATCTATCGCGATTACCTGAAATTAATCTCCGCACCCTGATCCAGGGTACGGGGAGAGTCCGCAGCGTTACGCCGCGCTGGCCTGGGCCAGGTATTTCTCCAGATCATCCGAACCACCGATGTGCTGGCCGTCGATGAAGACCTGCGGTACGGTGTCGTGGCCGGTGATGGCGCGCAGCGAACGCAGCGTGGCGTCGTGACCGAGTGAGATCTCCTCGTAGGCCATGCCGTTCTTCTGCAACATCTCCTTCGCCTTGGCGCAGTAGGGGCAACCAGGCTTGGTGATGATGCTAACCGGTACCGGCTTTTGCGCTTTGGGGTTGATGTAGTCGAGCATGGTGTCGGCATCGGAGACCTCAAAGGGGTCGCCCGGTAATTCCGGCTCGATGAACTGCTTCACTACCACGCCGTCCTTCACCAGCATCGAGTAGCGCCAGGAACGCTTGCCAAAACCGAGGTCGGCCTTGTCCACCAGCATGCCCATACCTTCGGTGAATTCACCGTTACCGTCCGGGATCAGGGTGACGTTCTCCGCTTCCTGATCTTCCTTCCAGGCATTCATGACAAAGGCATCGTTGACCGAGAGGCAGACGATCTCGTCGACACCGTTGGCCTTGAACACCTCTGCCAGCTCGTTATAGCGCGGCAGGTGAGTGGAGGAGCAGGTGGGGGTAAATGCTCCCGGCAGTGAAAAGACCACCACAGTGCGGCCGTTGAAAATGTCATCGCTCTTCACATCGACCCACTCGCCATCGGCGCGGGTGCGGAAGACGACACTCGGTACTTTCTGTCCTTCTTTACTCTGTAACATCGCATTTGCTCCTTATGGGGGAAGTTGGCTGTCGCCGTCTGAACACGAGTGCAGTATGGGCAACTCTAGCAGATAGATGAAATCGTTTGTTTCGATTATATTGATAGGTATAAACGATATATCAGCGGGGATGCCATGCCGATTAACTTGCGCGATCTGGAGTATCTGGTGGCGGTGGACGAAGAGCAGAACTTCCGCCGCGCCGCAGAGCGCTGCTTCGTCAGCCAGCCGACTCTCAGCGGCCAGTTGAAGAAACTGGAGGAGCGTCTGGGAGTGCAGTTGATCGAGCGCACAACCCGTCAGGTGACGATGACCGACGTGGGTCGTGCAGTGGCAGATCAAGCTCGTCTGGCGCTGGCCGAGGCGCGGGAGGTGGAGCATATCGCCGCCACCTTCCACGATCCGATGGCTGGCTCACTACAGGTGGGGCTGATCCCTACCGTGGCGCCCTATCTTTTGCCACTGATCATGCCGACCCTGAAAGATGCCTTTCCCAAACTGAAGTTGTGGCTGCATGAGCAGCAGACAGCGGTGCTGCTGGAGCGGCTGAAACGGGCTGAACTGGACCTGGTGATCCTGGCTTTGCCC
Organism: Thiohalomonadaceae bacterium; assembly: GCA_050299175.1. Classification (GTDB taxonomy): domain Bacteria; phylum Pseudomonadota; class Gammaproteobacteria; order Thiohalomonadales; family Thiohalomonadaceae; genus JAPHTQ01. The sequence goes on along the minus strand of JBNKVM010000010.1, from coordinate 119,991 downwards.
GTATCTGGCGATCAGGAGTTCACCGGGGAGGAGCTGTTTCGTGAGCCGTTCTGGCTGGCACTGCCTAAAGGCGATGCCCTGGCAAAGCAGCAGGAAGTGCATCTGGGCGATATAGACAAACGGGAACTGATGCTGCTGGAGGAGGGACACTGCCTGCGTGAACACGCGCTGGATGTCTGTTTCAGTGCCGGGGCGACCGAGTATGGCGGCTTTCATGCCACCAGTCTGGAAACCCTGCGCCACATGGTTGGCGAGGGGATGGGGATTACTCTGATGCCGCAGCTGGCGGTGCCGCAACGACGCGGCCAGGAAGACGCGGTGCAGTACCGCCCGTTTGTCACGCCGCCGCCCGGGCGGCGTATCGGCATGTTGTGGCGGCGGGGGAGTTACCGTGAACCGGCTTTCAAATCGTTGGGACGGACGATACGGGAGATGGCTGCCCAGGCTGGCGGGATTTAATTCGTACTGTGGAGTTCCAGAGCCTGGCGAATGGTCTCTTCACGTTGGGCATCGGGGCGATAGGCGGCGTAGACAATACGCTCCATGCGTGGCGCATCGGCGACTCGATGCAGTTGGCCGCTCTCCAGCGCATCGTGGGCCATCGCGTAGGGCAGCCAGGCGCTGCCGCCCTGGTTAAGCAACATTTCCAGCGCCAGGCGGCCCTGGTTGGTGCGTAGCGACGGGGTCGGTGTATTGGGCAGTTGGGCTGCCAGTGCCAGGGAGAACGAACTACCCCAGTCGACCATGACATGGTTGTGGCACAGTGCTGCTTCGGTGGAAATGTTTTCCTCGTTGCTGAGCAAAATCAGTTCATGGGCCGCCGTTTCGCGAATGACATAGCCGGGGGATTGTGGTGGATCGAAGAGAAAGGCGAGATCGATAAGACCGCTTTCCAGGCGCTGTAGCAGGGTGTCGTGACTATAGCTTTCCAGTAGCAAAGCAATTTCCGGCTGTGCCACACGTAAGCGCATTGCCCATTCCAGCAACTGCATCGACCAGATATCCCCCAGCGATCCCACTACCAGGCTCTGACTGAACTCATCGTCGAGGGCGATACTCTGTCGCGCCTGCTCCCAGCCATCGACGATAGTGCGGGCGTGTTTCTGCAGGCGCTGGCCCGCCGGAGTGAGCTGGATGTCGTTGCGATTGCGGGTAAACAGGGTAACGCCGAGGGAACTTTCCAGCAGTTTGATCCGGGCACTTACCGCTGACTGGGTCAGGCAAAGCGCTTCCGCCGCCTTACCGAAATGGCGTCGCCGACTGACTTCAAGGAAGGTTCTGAGAAACGATATGTCCATGCGGTTGGAAGCTACCTCAAAATTGTTCTCGTACCCTGATCCTGTGTTGCAAAGCCTGCTCCGGTGCTCATTTACTACCGGTAAACTCCGCTCCTCGCAGGCTTTGCGCCTTGTCTCCGGGCACGAGCCCTAATTTTGAGATGGCTTCCATAATCGATTTTTGTGGTGACGATAATGACATTTCGTTGGTCAGTCGACAATCGGCAGATTACAACTGTGCGTACCTGTTCACGAGGATTCGTGCGGGCCGATATCGACAAAACAAGTAGGGACCATTGCAATGAAAAAATTCATTTATCTTCTTCTTGCCGCGCTCATGCTGGGCAGCGTCACCGTTCAGGCCATGACCAAAGAAGAGGCGGAGACAGAATGCAAGGCGCAGGCTGCTGATGATGGCGTCAGCGCAGACGAGATGGGCGATTACATCAAAGAGTGTGTCGACGCCCTGATGAGTGCGGAGTAATTCGTAGCGCCGTCTTACGCTGTGCACGAGAGGCCCCGCAAAGGGCCTTTTTTATTGCGCTGGTGAATCTTGTCGCGGGGCGCTTTTCAAGCCGTTAGCTTCACTGTAAGCTTCTGAGATGTCATTGAATTTCACCAAAATGCACGGCCTGGGTAACGACTTCGTGGTATTCGATGCCATCTCCCAGTCCGTCTCCCTCACCACTGAGCAGGTTCGTTTTATCGCCGACCGCCATTTTGGCGTCGGCTGTGATCAACTCCTGCTGGTGGAGCGTGCACAACAGTCCGGGGTCGATTTTCGCTACCGTATCTTCAACGCCGATGGCGGTGAGGTGCAGCAGTGTGGCAATGGCGCGCGCTGCTTTGCCCGCTTCGTCCGTGACAAGGGGCTGAGCGATCAGGATCGTATCGTGGTGGAGACTGCCTCCGGGATCATTGTCCTGAATGTCGAGGCCGATGGTCAGGTGCGGGTCGATATGGGGATACCCAATTTCGAGCCAGCAGCGCTGCCCTTTGCCGCGGTGAAGCGGCGGGAGCGTTACGAATTGCTGGTTAATGACGAGACTCTGAATGTGGGGGGGGTCTCCATGGGCAACCCTCATGTGGTGGTTCCCGTGGAAAATGTCGAGAGTGCGCCAGTGGAGCGGTTGGGGCCGCTGCTGGAGTCGCATAGCATGTTCCCGGAACGGGTTAACGCCGGATTCATGCAGGTGATGGATCGAAACCATATTCGGGTACGTGTCTATGAACGTGGCGTTGGTGAGACGCTGGCCTGCGGCACGGGTGCCTGCGCTGCGGTGGCGGTGGGCAGGAGTTGGGGGTTGCTTGACGATGAAGTCACGGTCAGTTTGCGTGGTGGCGACCTGACCATTCGTTGGGCCGGTGAAGGCGAATCGCTGTGGATGATTGGTCCGGCGGAGACGGTATTTGAAGGGGAAATTAACTTATGACTGAGCAGATCGGGAGTAACGTAGCGGAGAGTATCGGTGAGCGAGAGGTGGCAGAGTACCTACGCAGACATCCCGATTTCTTTATCCGCCATGAAGCGTTGCTACAGGAGCTTACTATTCCTCATCCCGATACGGGTAAGGCCGTTTCATTGATCGAACGCCAGGTGGGTCTTATCCGCGAGCAGAAATACGATCTCAAGCAGCAGTTGCAGCAACTGACCGTGGCGGCCAAGGCTAACGAACAACTGCTGCAGCGGTTTCAGGTGCTCATTCTCAACCTGATCGACAGCGAAGATCTGGATCAGGCTATCGAATATATCCGCGATGCGTTGCAGGCTGATTTCCATGCCGACGCGGTGGAACTGGTGTTGTTCGACTTCCCGGGACGGGATGAGAGTGTGGCGCGTAACGACCATCGCCTGAAAACCTTTCAACGTATCCTCGATTCACGCCATCCCGCCTGCGGTCATTTCAACGACGAACAGCGGGCATTGCTGTTCGGTAAAAAGGCCGACGAGATCGCCTCGGCTGTCGTGGTGCCGCTCTGTGCCGGGGAGCGCAGCAGTTGCATCGGCCTGCTCGGTATCGGCAGTGTCGATTCCAAGCGCTATCATCCCGACATGGGAACCGTCTTCGTCAGCCATCTTGGCGCGGTGATGAACCGCATTTTCAGCGCCCATCTGGAGCGCTAGATGACGCCGCAGGCGCAACAGTGGCCGGAGCGTTTCCTGCAGCACCTGCAACACGAACGGCGCCTCTCCCCCCATACCCTGGAAAACTACAGCCGCGACCTGAACCGTTTGCAGGAGTATTGCGACGCCATGTCGATCGACGAGTGGCAGGCCCTGGACAGCCACGGCGTGCGCGGTTTCGTCGCCTGGCGACATCGAAAAGGCGCGGGCGGACGTACCCTGCAACGGGAGCTTTCGGCACTACGCAGCTTTTTTAATTTCCTGCTGCGGGAAAAGGTGGTGGGTGGTAATCCTGGAATTGGTATTCCCGCACCCAAAGTAGAAAAGCGGCTACCCAAGGCGCTGGATGTGGACCAGACCGGACGCCTGCTGGATATCCACGACGATTCTCCCCTAGCGCTGCGCGACAAGGCGATACTGGAGTTGTTCTACTCTTCGGGTTTGCGTCTGGCGGAGTTGCTGGCCCTCGATCTGGATAGCATCGATCGTAGTGATGCCACTGTGCGGGTCACCGGCAAGGGCAGCAAAACCCGGGTTGTGCCGGTCGGGCGAATGGCCATCGAGGCGCTGACCGTCTGGCTGAAGGAGCGTGGTTGTTTTGCTTCGCCGGAGCAGCGGGCACTGTTCGTCAGCAAAGAGGGGAAGCGTCTGTCAGCGCGTAGCGTACAGCAGCGCTTGCGCCAGTGGGCGATCAAGCAGGGCCTGACCACTTCGGTGCATCCACACATGCTGCGCCACTCCTTTGCCAGCCATATTCTGGAATCGAGCGGTGATCTGCGGGCGGTGCAGGAATTGCTGGGGCACGCCGATATTGCTACTACCCAGGTCTACACCCACCTCGACTTCCAGCATCTGGCCAAGGTTTACGACCAGGCGCATCCACGGGCGCATCGGCGCAAGGATTGAAAAACCATTCGTCACCACCTATAAATGGGCGGCGCACGAGAGCAGAGGAACATAGATGATAGTGTTACAGAAAAGCCTGAAACCACTACTTGCCCTGCTGATGCTGGTTCTGTCATGGCAGGTCGGTGCGGCAGATGGCGAAGGGGCGAAGAAAGCAATCTACTTCGCCATGGACCCACCTTTTGTGGTTAACCTCAACGAAGGCCCGCGGATGCACTTTATGCAGATCACGGTGCAGCTCATGAGCCACGACCCGGCAGTGATTGCCGCTGTCGAGGCCAATCAGCCGCCGTTGCGGGATGTGTTGATCATGCTGCTATCGCACCAGACGGGCGACACCATGCGTGGTGTGCAGGGGCGCGAGGAGGTGCGCAAACAGGCGTTGGGTGATGTGCGCAGGGTGCTGACCGAGGTGGCTGGGGTGAAGAAGGGGCTGGAGGCTGTCTATTTCACCGATTTTGTCATCCAGTAACGTTGTCGCGGCGATACAACAGAAAGGCCTCTCTGGAGGCCTTTTTTACTGTGTGCTGCCGGTTGCACCACATCCAATGCGACCCCATATCGATTACAGCAGCGCGCTGCATAACAGACTAAATACTCGACGCGAATGATGAAGGAAGCAGTTTCTATCTACGGTATGCATGAGCGGCATCTACGACGCCGTGACGGTAATCCTCTGTTCTCTGTGCCCCCTGCCGAGTATCGGGCGGAGGATTACCTGGAGGTGCGTCGCCTTGATAGCCACGAATTGAATACCTTCCATAACGATATGCAGGAGGTGATTCAGCAGGCCATCGACCTGCCCGCTAATGCGCCCAGCGAAACGGTGCTGGAACTGAGGGGACGGTTGGATCAGCTCTATACCCGTTGCAGCGGTTTCGGTGGCAGTTGCGGTAGTCACAAACAGGCAATCCGCAAACTGATCGAGATCGTCATGAATGCAGTCTGGCAGGCGGTAGCCGATGACCAGCAGGCGCGGGTGGAACTGGAGTCGGAGGAGGTGGCACGGCAGAAACACTTCTGCCTGCTGGAATACCCTTTGGTTTCTGACCTGATCCGTCCTGATACGCCGATCGCCTCTGATGAACTGGTACCTACCCTGCTGCAAGCTGATGAGGATGAACTCGAAGCGGTGCTGTGGCTGTTTGAGCCAGAGCAGTTACAGGGGATCTACGAGCATGCACGCGCCTTGCTGGAGCAGCGCAAGGAACAGGGATATGAACTCACCGAAGCATGGGAACGGTTGGAGTGTATTGCGGAACATTTGGAGTGCGATTGCTGTTGATTTTGCGCGCTGTTCGCAGGATTACTTGAGTTTTGTTTTTGTTAGGCGTGCTGCAAGTTTGTTGTAGAGCTGACGGGCAATAAACTTCGGCAGATTATTTTCACTGGCGATCAGTTCGATCGCCGCCTCTTTCGAGTCTTCGCTCTGGATCAATCGCATTAGCTCGTCTCGATTATTGATCCGATCAAGTGCATTCATCAGCTGACGGACCTTCCAGGCCGAGAGCAGCGGTCCGACGACTCCCCAATAGCCGAAGATCCAGAACAGCGGCATAACGATATAAAAGGCGTACTCGTCGCGTGTTGCTTCAAACAACAAATACCAAATGCTGTAAGGAACCAGGGTCAGCAGGCCGACAATCCACAATGTAGTGAACCATTTCAGCATGAGTTTTCTCTTGTTGTTATTCGTCGAAGTTAAAGCCGTTCTGAATGACCTGGGTGCAGGCATCAGCGACGGTACTATCGTAAAGGGTGCCCTTGCCACGTTCAATCTCCGCCAGAGCGGCGTCGATACCCAGTCCTGGACGGTAGGGGCGATGGGTGGTCATCGCTTCCACGACATCGCATATGGCAAGAATGCGCGCCTCCCTGAGAATTTTCTCTCCTTTAAGTCCTAACGGATATCCCGAGCCATCCAGTCGCTCGTGGTGCTGGTGCACGATGTCGGCGATAGGCCATGGGAAATCGACTGATTTGAGAATGTTGTAGCTGGCATTCACATGGGTGCGTGCCAGCATCATTTCATTTTCGTTCAATCGTCCCGGGCGACTGAGAATTTCCGAAGGAACGGCGATTTTACCGATATCGTGGACGACTCCCGCCAGATAGATAAGCTCCACCTGTTCTTCGCTATAGCCTAAATGTTGTGCCACGGCCCGTGCCAGTTTGGCTACCCGTCGTTGATGCCCGGCGGTATAGGGATCGCGTAGCTCTACGGTGTTGGATAGTGCCTGAATGGTTGAGGTCATGCTGGCCTGCAGGCGCACCATAAAGTGTTCACGATCTGCGTGTACGCGGAGGGAGTGGATACCAAAGGCGATATCGTCGGCCAATTCAGAAAGAAGTAGTGCTGCTTGGGAGTCGAAGCCGTGGGCGTCTGCCATATAGATGTTGAACGAACCGATGATTTTGGTACCCACCTGTAGTGGTAACGAAATGGCCGAACCAAAGCCATGTCGCAATGTACGTTCCTTCCACTTCGGAGAGGTATCTGAAGTAGCGATGTTTTGCACCATCTGGATCGCCCCAGTTTTGATTGCCGTAACAGCAGGGCGTTCAGGGATATTAGGACCCTGTGAAAGGGTGATCTCTTCATCGAGGAAATGTTTCGCTTCTGCACCATAACTGGCGGCAATACTCAGGTGCCGATCTTCAGTCAGATAGCCGATCCAGGCCAGCGGGAATTCGCCATTCGTGACGGTGATGCGGCACATTGACTGTAACAACTGTTTTTCATCGGTGGCTTGCACCAGTGCTTCATTGCAGTGGCTGAGAGTACGTAGATAGCGATTGATGCGTAGCAGCGCCAACTCGGACAGTTTACGTTCACTGATATCGCGGGCAATGGCGAAGATAAATCGTTTGCCCTGTAACTCAAGTAGTCGTGCGCTGATTTCCACAGGAATACTTTGTCCATCTTTAGTGTATTGCACCGACTCAATAAGGCTAGAACCTTTCTTTAGCAGTTTTGGCAGGGCACTTCTCAGCTCGCTGCGATGATTGGGATGAGTGATCTCTGGAGGCCCCAGTTGCAGCAGTTCTTCGCGGCTGTAACCCAGGCGTCGACAGAGCTCGTCATTAACTTCAACGAAGAGGCTAGGGACGTTGTTTTTATCCATTTCCTGCACCGAAATACCGTCGTTGGCACTTTCGATCAGGGTGCGGTACTTGGCCTCGCTAATGCGCAGTGTATTTTGTGCTGTAACCAGCTCAGTGATGTCATAACTGATACCGATAGCACCGATGATTCTTCCCTTGTCATTTCGCTCGGGTAGCAGTGTTACCTGCTGGTAGATTTTTTGTCCGGAGGGCAAGCTGATTTGCAGCGAGAATTGTTCAGTTTTGCCTGTCTTCAGGGTATGTTTCAGTCGCTGCAGATATTCCTGCATTGGTGTATCGGGAACCCAGCCAGTATCCAAGTTTGTGCCAATAATATCGGCGGCTTTGTTACCAGTGGAGCGTTCGTAGGCTTTGTTAATGTAGATTCGCCTGCAATCGAGATCGTAACGTACGATGATCTCGGGAATTTCATCGGCAAGCCGACTGAAACTATCGCTGAAGGGTTCACTCGGTGGGGCTGACATAGTTGTGGTTGGTTCACCCAGGGCAGACGGCTGGTACATCCCTAAGCATAGCCCCCACAATAGGCGCTGCAATAGTTTTAGCGGAGATGCTCAGGGAGGTTTTTTGCCGTGGGCTGGAGCACATGACAAAAAGCAACGGCAGGGCAAAACCAAGGTGAAGCGGGAATGGACTGCTAGGTGCCCAGCATACCCTTTAATGCGGAGAGATGGGCACGACCGCGTTCCTGTCGTTCCTCGGCGGAGATTTCGATTCCTTTGCCTTCCCAGGAAAGATCGTCCTGAGGCAGCTCTTCGAGGAAACGGCTCGGTTCGCAACGGACCAACTCACCTCCACGGCGACGGCGGCTGGCGAGGGTGATAGTGAGTGTACGTTGCGCCCGGGTGATACCGACATAGGCGAGGCGGCGCTCTTCCTCGATGTTCTCCTCTTCGATGGAGGTGCGGTGGGGGAGTAGTTCCTCTTCCATGCCAACCAAATAGACGTGGGGAAACTCCAGTCCCTTGGCCGCGTGCAGGGTCATCAGGCGTACGCTGTCGCCGCCCTCTTCCTCGTTCTGTCGCTCAAGGATGTCGATCAGGCTCATGCGTGCCACCATCTCGCTCAGATCGGCCTTTTCGTTCTCCTCGGCGTCGGCCATGCGCTTGAGCCAGGCCAGCAGCTCTTCGACATTTTCCATCCGCTTTTCCGCCTGCTTCAGATCACGGCTACTGTCGTTGAGCCAGCTCTGGTAATCGATCTCGTTGACCAGATCGCGGGCGGCGGCTAGCGGGTCACCGCGGCGGGCGCGGTCGCCCAGTTCCACCAGCCAGTGGACGAAGTTACTGAGGCGGGCATGGGCCCGGTCGTTGAGTTGTGCCTTGAGGCCCAGCTCGAAGCTGGCGGCAAACAGGCTGACGCCGCGTTCGCTGGCGTAGCTGCCCAGTTTTTCTACGGTGCTGGCACCGACCTCGCGTCGCGGGGTGTTGACCACGCGCAGGAAGGCGGCATCGTCGTCCGGATTCACCAGCAGTCGCAGGTAGGCCATGATGTCTTTTACTTCGGTATAGGAGAAGAAAGAGTTGCCGCCGGAGATGGTGTAGGGAATGCGATGTTCGCGCAGCGCCTGTTCGAACAGGCGGGACTGGTGGTTGCCGCGGTAGAGGATGGCGAAGTCGGAGTAAGGATTCTGGCTCTGAAAGACCTGATGCATGATCGCCGAGGCGACCTTAAGTGCTTCGTCTTTTTCATCAGCGCAGTTGACCACCTTGATCGGATCGCCGTGGCCCAGTTCACTCCACAATCTTTTCTCAAACACATGTGGGTTGTTGGCGATCAACTGGTTAGCGGCGTTGAGGATGCGGCCCATGGAGCGGTAGTTCTGCTCCAGCTTGATCACTTTGAGGTTGGGATAATCATTGCCCAGCAGCGCCAGGTTTTCCGGTTGTGCACCGCGCCAGGCGTAGATCGACTGATCATCGTCGCCCACCACGGTAAGTGCCCCGCGCACCCCGACCAGTAACTTCACCAGTTTATATTGGGTGGCGTTGGTGTCCTGATATTCGTCGACCAGCAGATAACGAATACGGTTTTGCCACTTCTCCAGGATCTCGGGGTGCTGCTGGAACAGCAGTACCGGCAACATGATCAGGTCGTCGAAGTCGACCGCATTAAAGGCCTTAAGGTGGCGGTTGTAGCTTTCGTAGAGAATCGCTGCGCTGTGCACGACCGCCTCTTCGGCACCGGCCAGCGCCTGTTGCGGGGTGACGAAGGCGTTCTTCCAGTTGGAGATACGCCGTTGCATCTCCTTCTCCAGATCGCTGTCGCCTGCCTCGCGGCGTAACAGTTCACGGATCAGGGTGGCGCTGTCGCTGGCATCGAAAATGGAAAAGCCACTTTTATAGCCGAGCGCCTTCAGCTCGCGGCGAATGATGTCGAGTCCCAAAGTATGGAAGGTGGAGACGCGCAGGCCGCGGCTCTCTTTACCCTCCAGCAGTTGTCCCACGCGCTCCTTCATCTCCCGCGCCGCCTTGTTGGTAAAGGTGACTGCGGCGATGTGGCTGGGCGCAATTTCGCAGTTGCGGATCAGGTGGGCGATCTTCTGTGTGATCACCCGTGTCTTGCCGCTGCCGGCCCCGGCCAGCACCAGCAGGGGACCGTCGATGTAGCGAACCGCTTCGCGTTGACTTGGGTTGAGTTGGGACACTGTGTGGTTTGTCGCGGAGTTAAAGAGCGCCATTGTAACAGTAGTGATCGCGCCTGCGCAGAACCGTCTTCGTAAATGGGATATCCATCGCCTAATCAGGCACGGCAGGGCGAACCCTGCAGGTTGGTGTTACACTCCAAGGGGTCGGCCGCAGGCGCATGAGGGTTGCGTCGGGTCGTTACAGAATAAAAACCACCATGAATGAAAGTGATTTGTCACCCATACATGGGCGACCGATCATCTATGGAGAGGTGTTGTTCGATACCTTTCCCGATGGTCGCGAGGTCCTCGGCGGCGCACCATTTAATGTTGCCCGCCATCTGCACGGATTCGGTTGCCAGCCACTGTTTATCAGTCGGGTGGGTGACGATGCGCGTGGCGAGCAGGTGCGTCAGGCGATGCGTGACTGGGGTATGGACCTTGCCGGCCTTCAACTGGATAACGAACATCCTACCGGCATCGTGCAGATCGCCATGCAGGGTAAATCCCACACCTTCGATATCCTCGCCGATCAGGCCTACGATTATATCAATGCAGAAACAGCGCTTTCGCTACTGACTGAGGGGCACTACGGTTTGCTCTATTTCGGTTCGCTGATTGAGCGTTCACCGATCTCTCGTGCCACCCTGGAACAGCTACGGGCACAACACCTGCCGCAATTCGTCGACATCAACCTGCGCGCTCCCTGGTGGAAGCAAAAAAGGGTCATGGAGCTGGTGCGGGGTATCGATTGGCTCAAACTGAATAATGAAGAACTGCGTGACTTGGGATATGACGGCGACACGCGTAACGCTGCGGGAAAGCTGTTTACCGCATACGGGTTCGACACACTGGTGGTGACCTGTGGTGAGCAGGGAGCGTTGATTGTCAACGATGAAGGCGTCGAGGAGGGAACGCCGGTTGCGGTAGAGCAACTGGTGGATACTGTCGGTGCTGGGGATGCCTTCAGTGCGGTCTGCATCCTCGGTCTGTTGAAGGGTTGGGAATGGCGCAAAACTTTGCGCCATGCTCTGGGCTTTGCCGCACGTCTGTGTGAGGTGCGCGGTGCGGTGTTGCCTGAGCGTAGTTGGTATGACAGTGCACTGTCCGGCTGGGAGGGTTGAGCGGCACGCAGCGAGGTGCTCACTAACAGGGAGCAGTAATGAAAGAACGTGGTTTGTATGTAGTGATGATTAGCGTCCACGGTTTGATCCGTGGGCACAACCTGGAGTTGGGGCGTGATGCCGATACCGGCGGTCAGACCAAGTACGTGGTCGAGTTGGCGCGGGCGTTGGCCGAAAATCCCAAGGTGGAGCGGGTCGATCTGCTAACCCGACAGGTGATCGATCCCAAGGTGGATGCCGATTACGCCGAACCCGAGGAGCGCATCGCTGACAACGCCTGGATTATTCGCCTGCCCGCCGGGCCGAGGCGGTATTTCCGTAAAGAGGTGCTTTGGCCTTACCTTGATGCATTTACCGATGAAGCACTGCAGCACCTGCGCCGTGTGGGACAGGTTCCCGATTTCGTTCATAGTCATTATGCCGATGCCGGTTATGTTGGCACGCGATTGACCCAGCTGCTGGGTGTGCCGCTGGTACACACAGGCCATTCCCTCGGTGTAGATAAGCGTCGCCGCCTGCAGGATAATGGTGTGTTGCCGCATAATATCGAGCGCAACTACAACATGAGTGCGCGTATCGAAGCGGAAGAGATCACTCTGGGTAATGCGGCGCTGGTAATCGCCAGTACCTCACAGGAGATTGAGCAGCAGTACAAAGCCTATGATAACTACCACCCGAAACGGATGCGGGTGATTCCACCCGGGGTCGATATCTCCCGGTTCCAGCCTCCCGCACCAAGGCAGAAAAAACCACCTATCGCAAAGAGCCTGGAGCGTTTTCTCCATGAACCGAAGAAGCCGATGATCCTGGCTTTGTCACGTGCCGATGAGCGCAAGAATATCGCCACCCTGGTTCGCGCTTATGCTGAAAATCCCGACCTGCGTGAGATGGCCAATCTGGTGGTGATTGCCGGTAACCGCGATGACATCCATAAAATGGACAAGGGTGCGCGTGAGGTCCTTACCGAGTTGCTGTTGCTGATCGATCGCTACGATCTCTACGGTAAGGTCGCCTATCCCAAAGCCCATGAGCCGAACGATGTGCCCGATCTATATCGCCTGGCGGCAATGACTCATGGTGTGTTCGTTAATCCTGCCCTGACCGAGCCGTTCGGTCTGACTCTGATCGAGGCCGCGGCCAGTGGTGTACCTCTGGTGGCGACCGAGGACGGTGGGCCACGGGATATTCTGCAACACTGCAAGAGCGGTTTCCTGGTTGACCCAATGGATGCTGACGCTATGGGCGAAAAAATCTACGAGGCTCTCAACAGCAAGACTCGTTGGCAGAAGTTCTCCCGTGCCGGAGTTCGTGGCGCACGCAATACCTATACCTGGGGCGGTCATGTGGAGACCTATATCAGCGAAATTTGTCGCGTGCTGGGTAAGATCAGCAAAAAGGAACGACGCTTCTCCCTTTCACGCAACCGCTTGCCTACAGTCGATCGAGTGATGATCTGCGATATCGACAATACCTTGCTGGGTGATAAAGAGGCGTTGCAACAATTAATGGAGCGCTTGAAAGCCGTAGGTGATCGGGTTGCTTTCGGTGTCGCCACCGGGCGCAACCTTGCCAGTACCGTGAAAATACTTAAGGAATGGAAGGTTCCGACTCCCGATCTGTTGATTACTTCGGTAGGTTCAGAGATTTATTACGGTAACGGTATGGTAGAGGACCTGGGTTGGGCAAGGCACATTAATTATCAATGGAAACCTGAACAGAAACGAAAAATTCTGGAGGGTGTGCCGGGCCTGAAGTTACAACCGAAGTCGGAACAGTTACGTTTTAAAGTGAGTTACTACGTCGAACCGGACAAGATACCAAGTCTCAAGTCGATCCAGGGGGAGTTACGAAAAAAGGATCTGCACTGCAAGTTGATCTACTCTCACCAGGCCTACCTCGATTTATTACCCATCAGGGCATCCAAAGGATTGGCGATCCGCTATCTTTTGATGAAGTGGGGACTCTCTCCCGATCACCTACTGGTGGCCGGAGACTCGGGTAACGATATCGAGATGTTACGTGGCGAAACCCTCGGTGTGGTAGTAGGTAACTACAGTCCAGAAGTGGAGATACTCAATGGCGAGCCGCGGATCTATTTTGCCGAGGGTGAATTTGCTAACGGGGTATTGGAAGGTGCCGACCACTACGACTTTTTCGGCAAGGTGATTACCTGCGACGGTGACGAGGAAGAGGTATGACCGAAACACTTCAGGAATTATTGCAGGATGGTAAGCAGGGTTTCTACCTCTTGCTGCGGCATCTTTGCAGCATTAATAAAACCCTGATGCTTCGTTCTGAGTTGTGGGACAGCTATGAGGATTTTTGCGCTACCGATGATGGTGCACAATATGCCACAGCAAAGTTGCAGAAGCTGATCGCCGTAACCCAGGAGGCGGTACTCGACGCACCCTGGATCTACTTTGCCATGCGTCCACGCATCGGACGTTGGGAATATCTGCGTATCCATCAGGAACAGATGCATTATGAAATTATTCCGGTAGAAGAGTTTCTGTTGTTCAAGGAACGTCATGTAGGTGGAATAAGTGCTGAGCAGTGGATGCTGGAGGTTGACCTCGGACCATTCAATCGGGAATTCCCTCGTATGTACGAGGCGCGTTCTATTGGTCGTGGCGTAGAATTTCTTAACCGCCGTCTTTCCAGTCAGCTGTTCCAGACCCACGGACCTGGTATTACTCATCTGTTCAAGTTTTTGCAGGTACATCAGGCGCAGGGACAGCAGCTGATGCTCAACAATCACATCACCGGCGTTACCGAATTGCAGCAGGCGTTACGTCGAGCCGAAGATTACCTGGCAGAGGTTGAGCCCGGTGCCAAATGGGACGAGGTAGGGGAGAATTTGCAGCGGCTCGGTTTTGAACCGGGTTGGGGGCGTGATGCTCGACGTATGCGCGAAACACTATTGTTACTCTCCGATGTACTGGAAGCCCCTGATCCTGCGACGCTGGAAGAGTTCCTCGGGCGCATTCCGATGATCTATCGTTTGGCAATCCTATCACCTCACGGTTTCTTTGGTCAGGACAAAGTATTGGGTTTGCCCGATACTGGCGGGCAGGTGGTCTATATCCTTGATCAGGTACGCGCGCTGGAACGGGAGATGCGCAAGCGTATTGATGAGCAGGGGCTCGATCTGGAACCAGATATCGTGGTGATAACCCGCCTGATCCCGGAAGCCGGTAATACCACCTGCAACCAGCCGCTTGAACCAATTGTTGGTACCACCCATGCGCGGATATTGCGTGTGCCTTTCCGCAACGAGAGCGGTGAAGTGATTCCGCAGTGGATTTCGCGTTTTGAGGTCTGGCCCTATCTGGAGCGCTTTGCCCACGAAGCGGCGCAGGCGGTGCAGGCAGAAATGGGTGGTCGCCCCGATCTGGTGATCGGTAACTATTCCGATGGCAATCTGGTGGCGACCCTAATGTCACAGCAACTTGGCGTGACCCAGTGCAACATTGCGCACGCGCTGGAAAAAACCAAGTATCTCTACTCCGATCTCTACTGGCAGGAAAACGAAGCGCAATATCACTTCTCCTGTCAGTTCACCGCAGATTTGATCGCGATGAACTCGGCGGATTTTATTATCACCAGTACCTTCCAGGAAATTGCGGGTACCCGCGACAGTGTCGGCCAATATGAAAGTCATGTCAGTTTCACTATGCCGGGACTTTATCGGGTGGTGAACGGTATCGATGTTTACGATCCGAAATTTAATATCGTCTCTCCCGGTGCCGATGCGGAGATCTATTTCCCCTACACTGACACTGAACGACGGCTACAGGGGCTTCATGGCGAACTGGATGAGATGGTGTATGGCGGTGAGCGAGACGATGCCCGCGGGGTGTTGAAGGATCGCGATAAGCCGCCAATCTTTACCATGGCGCGACTGGATCGGATCAAAAACATCACTGGTCTGGTCGAGTGGTATGCAAATGATGATGAGCTGCGTGAAAGGGCCAATCTGGTGGTGATCGCCGGTTTCGTCAATGCAGAGCAATCAAAGGATCGTGAAGAACAGCAGCAAATCGCTCACATGCACGAACTTTTCGAACAGTATGGTCTGGATGAGCAGGTGCGCTGGCTTGGTGTACAACTTGATAAACCGTTCGCGGGTGAGCTTTATCGCTTTATTGCCGATCACGGCGGCGTCTTTGTACAACCGGCTCTGTTTGAGGCCTTTGGTTTGACCGTGGTCGAGGCGATGACCTGTGGCCTGCCGACCTTTGCCACTCGTTACGGTGGTCCGTTGGAGATCATCGAACACGGTCATTCCGGTTTTCACATCGATCCCAACCATGGCGATCAGGTATGCCATGAGTTGCATGAATTCTTCGAACGCTGTGAAAGCGAAGAAGATTACTGGAAGCGCATTTCAGATGAAGCCATCGAACGTATCCGTAGTCGTTATACCTGGGAGCGTTATGCCAGCCGGATGATGACACTCTCGCGGATCTATGGATTCTGGAAGTACGTGACCAATCTGGAGCGCGATGAAACGCGGCGTTACCTGCAGATGTTTTACGGTTTGCAGTTCAGACCGAGGGCTCAGGCACTATTGGGTGGTGATAGCTGACGTTGCTGCGCTTTAAAAGTTATTGCTGTCGATCCAGTTTTCGGTAACTGATGGCTTCGGTGAGATGGTTTGCCCCGATACTCTCACTTTGAGCCATATCGGCGATCGTCCGCGCCAGCTTGAGAATGCGCTGATGGGCGCGCGCTGAAAGCCCTAGCATTTCTGTGGCTTGTTCCAGCAGCTGTGCCTCACGCGCCTCTAAACGACAATATTTTTTCACTTCCCGATTATCGAGTAACGCATTGGCCTTACCGTTGCGCGTTTGCTGTATATCACGGCATTTCACCACTCTGTCACGTACCGTAGCGCTGTTCTCTTCCTTTTGCCCGTGATCCTGTAGCACACCTTTTGCCAGTGGCGGAACTTCAATATGCAGATCGATACGATCCAGCAGTGGTCCGGAGAGTCGACCACGATAGCGGGCGATCTGTTCTTCAGTACAGCGACAGCGTCCTGATGGGTGACCGTGATAACCGCAGGGGCAGGGATTCATCGCCGCAACCAGTTGGAAGCGGGCAGGGAACTGCGCCTGACGCGCTGCACGGGAGATGGTGATCTGCCCCGACTCCAGCGGTTCCCGCAAGACCTCAAGCACCTTGCGATCAAACTCAGGCAGTTCATCGAGAAATAGTACACCGTTGTGCGCCAGTGATATTTCACCGGGACGGGGGTGGCCGCCACCTCCGACCATGGCTACCGCCGAGGCAGTATGGTGGGGAGCGCGAAAATTGCGCTGTGCCCAGTTTTCGAAACGGAATCCCTGCTCGCTGATGGAGGAGAGCGCCGCGCTCTCTACGGCCTCCTCTTCATTCATCGGCGGCAGGATGCCAGGCAGGCGGCTGGCTAGCATAGTTTTACCTGTTCCGGGTGGGCCATACATCAACATGCTGTGGCCACCTGCTGCAGCGATTTCCAGTGCGCGGCGTGCATGGGGTTGGCCGTAGACTTCGGAAAGGTCGGGAATATTAGTTGTGCTGGCAGCAGGTATTGGGGTTGTGTGTAGTGGGAGTCGCTGCTGTCCATGTAGGTGCGACACCACATCGAGTAGATGCTCTGCAGGATGGATCGTGGCACCACTGACCAGTGCCGCTTCATCGGCGTTTTGCTGGGGGGTGATCAGGCTACGTCCTGCATCGCGGGAACGCAGTGCAACAGGTAATACGCCACGTATCGGCCGCAGTTGTCCGCCCAGTCCCAGTTCACCGACAAACTCATAACGTTCGAGATTCTCGGCCGGGATTTGCCCAGAGGCGGCGAGGATGCCGAGGGCGATGGGTAGATCGTAGCGACCACCCTCCTTGGGCAGATCGGCCGGGGCGAGGCTGACGGTAATGCGTCGTGCCGGGTATTCGAAACGGGCGTTGAGCAGGGCGGCGCGAACCCGATCCTTGCTCTCTTTCACTGCCGCTTCGGGCAGACCGACGATAGAGAGGGCGGGCAGGCCGTTGGCCAAGTGAACCTCAATGATAACTTCTGGTGCTTCGATGCCGACCGCAGCACGAGTGTGGATTATTGCTAGTGACATGTCGCCTCATCCTTGCGGCGTGTTTGCATCCTTACTTCCCGTGTTTCAGTTTTGCCTCCAGCTCGGCGAGCTGTTTTTCCAGTGCTTCCAGTTTTTCCCGTGAGCGCTGCAGGACCTTTGCCTGTACCTCGAACTCTTCGCGGGTCACCAGATCCATCTTGCTGAAGGCCGCGTGTAGCACGCTGCGGATATTCTTCTCCGCGTCTTCTCTCAATACGTTCACCCCAGGCGGCAGGATTTCGCCGAGGCGCTTGCTTAATTCATCGATCACGTTCTTTTCCATAGTGGATTAATGCCGTTTTTCAGTGCACCGCTAGTGTACGTCATTTCTCTGCACCTTGTGCACCAGAACAGCGCACCGTAGTGGTGCAGTTGCCCTGGATGCATTCCATTGTGGTGCGCGCGTTTTGTGCAAATTTTATTACAAACAAACATAAATAACTGTTTATACAGGAGAAACGGGGTTGGCACGGCTAATGCAATAGCCGAGAGCGAAGGCCGTAAGGCCAAAAAGGTTCGTGCTTTTCACAACACACACTAGGAGTAAACAGATGAGCAAGATGACCAAATCTCTGGTAGCAGGCGCGGTTCTGGCCGCATCCACTCTGGTTAGCGGTACTGCGATGGCTGGCGCCAGCGCCAACATCGGTATGGTTTCCGACTACATCTTCCGTGGCGTTGATCAGGGTTCAGGTGCTACCGCTTCCGCTGGTCTCGATTACGACATGAACGGCGTTTACGTTGGTGTTTGGGCCGCAGACGTTACCGTTGGTATGGAGTATGACCTGTACATTGGTTATGCCGGTGAATACGAAGGCTTCTCCTACGACATCGGTTATGTCACTTACAACTACACCAACGATGCTTTCGATAACACCTATAAAGAAGGTGCTCTAGGTGTTGGTTATGGTCCGATCAGCGCGACCTACGCTGTTGGTACCTACGATTCTACTCCTTCCCAGGATTACACCTTTGCCAGTGTTACCGCTGAGTACAAAAGTGTTTACGTCACCTTCGGCAGCTGGGGTAACGACTTCAAAGGTAGCTACGTTGAAGCCGGTTACAACACCGCTATCGGTGACTGGGATGCCACTCTGTCTGTAATCAATTCTGACAAGGACCTCTCCGGCACTGTCGATGCAGGCGGTTCTGCTGTAAGCGACATGTCTGTTGTTCTGAGCGTTAGCAAGTCTATCGATCTGTAAGACAAACGCATCGATGCCGCAGCTTGTTGCGGTGTTATCAAGGCCGGGTCCTTAACCGGACCCGGTCTGAAACGGAGGATAAATCACTATGAAAATGGTTACGGCAATCATCAAGCCTTTCAAGCTGGATGACGTGCGTGAAGCCCTTTCCGACATCGGCGTACAGGGTATCACCGTCACCGAGGTGAAAGGTTTCGGGCGGCAGAAAGGTCACACCGAGCTGTATCGCGGTGCAGAGTATGTGGTTGATTTTCTGCCAAAGGTTAAGGTTGAGGCAGCGGTTCCTGCCGATCTGGTTGACCAGGTTATTGAAGCGGTTTCCAAGGCCGCCAATACCGGCAAGATCGGCGACGGCAAGATCTTCGTCACCAGCCTTGAACAAGTTGTCCGCATTCGTACCGGTGAGTCCGGTCCGGAAGCGCTCTAAACCCGTCGGGAGGGTAGCGAGATGGAAGCAGTTACAGAAGTCAAATACGCGCTGGATACCTTTTACTTTCTGGTAACCGGTGCACTCGTAATGTGGATGGCCGCGGGTTTTGCCATGCTTGAGGCCGGTCTGGTGCGTGCGAAAAACACCGCCGAAATTCTTACCAAAAACATCGTGCTGTACGCGGTAGCCTGCATCATGTACATGCTGGTTGGTTACAACATCATGTACGGCGACAGCGTTAACTCTGTTATTCCAGGTATCAGCTTCCTGCTGGGCGCAGATAACACCCTGGAAGAAGTTCTCGCCAGCAACGGTGATATCTACTACTCCAACCTGTCTGATTTCTTCTTCCAGGTTGTGTTCGTTGCTACCGCTATGTCCATCGTTTCTGGTGCGGTTGCTGAGCGTATGAAACTGTGGGCCTTCCTTGCCTTCGCAGTTGTCATGACCGGCTTCATCTATCCGGTACAGGGCTTCTGGAAGTGGGGCGGTGGTTTCCTCGACGGTCTTGGTTTCCTCGACTTCGCCGGTTCCGGTGTGGTTCACCTGACTGGTGCAACCGCTGCGCTGGCTGGTGTGCTGCTGCTTGGCGCTCGTAAAGGCAAGTACGGCAAGAACGGCGAAATCAACGCTATTCCTGGCGCCAACATGCCGCTGGCTACACTGGGTACCTTTATCCTGTGGCTGGGCTGGTTCGGCTTTAACGGTGGTTCTGAACTGGTTGTTTCCAACGTTGCTGAAGCGAACGCGGTTGCCATGGTTTTCGTTAACACCAATACCGCTGCTGCGGGTGGTGTGGTTGCTGCGCTGATCACTGCACGTCTGCTGTTCGGTAAGGCTGACCTGACTATGGCCCTCAACGGCGCCCTGGCTGGTCTGGTTGCCATCACTGCCGAGCCGCTGGCGGGTACTCCGATGGAATCTACTTTGGTTGGCGCTATCGGCGGTATCTTGGTTGTCTTCTCCATCATTACTTTGGACAAGCTGAAGATCGACGATCCGGTTGGTGCCATCTCCGTTCACGGTGTCGTCGGTATCTGGGGTCTGCTGGCAGTAGTTTGGACAAACTCTGATGCCACACTGACCGCTCAGCTGATTGGTATCGTGACCATCTTCGGCTGGGTCTTTGTCTCCAGCTTCGTAGTCTGGATGGTGATCAAGGCCGTTATGGGCTTGCGCGTCAGCGAAGAAGAAGAGTACGAAGGTGTCGATATCTCCGAGTGTGGCCTGGAAGCCTATCCGGAGTTCACCGGCTCCAAAGGTTCCGGTATCTAAGCGATACGCTGAAACCTGCAGTAAAAAGAAGGCGCCCATTGGGCGCCTTTTTTATGCAATAGATTGAATCAGAGCTTGAGATGGGTGCCATCGCAGAGATGACCTTCCTGGCTGTGTTTGCAGCCACAGAGCGCCACACGGCGTTTTTGCTCGACGGTAAATTTTTGCGGTGCAAATTCGCTGCCCTTGTGCGAGCCGTCGCAGAAAGGCTGGCCTGCACTTTTGCCGCAGGTGCAGAACCAGTAGTCACCGGCTTCCAGTTCAAGGGTAATGGGCGATTTTTGAGCGATGGTAGGTTCGGACATAGGCTATTCCTGTGTTCTGGTGTAGTTGTTATAAATAGCGTAATTTCAAAGGGAAATTACAAAAGTGGTGCAGAGATAGTCTGGTGGCGACAGGTTTGAGAATCAAGGGGCTGGTGACCCGGCATGTGGGACCGATCGAGCTGGAACTGGCAGCCGGCGAGTGTGTGACCATCGCCGGTCCCAGCGGTGCGGGCAAGACCCTGCTGCTACGGGCGATCGCCGATCTGGACCAACACGCTGGTGAAATCTGGCTGGACGATACACTGTGCAGCAGCTTGCGTGCGCATCAGTGGCGCAGTCGTGTGGGGATGTTGTCGGCGGAGAGTCAGTGGTGGGGTGAGAGTGTCGGCGAGCATTTCTGGCAGGTAGACGACTCACTGCTGGACGCACTGGGTTTTTCCGCTGAGGTCATGCAGTGGCAGGTGGCCAACTGTTCCACCGGGGAGCGGCAGCGACTGGCGTTACTGCGACTATTGCAAAACGAACCGCAGGTACTGTTACTCGACGAGCCCACCGCCAGTCTCGATGCGCAGAACGTGGAACGCGTGGAGTCTGTGCTGCGTGAACTACGGCGTGAACGTGGCATCTCTCTGCTATGGGTCAGTCACGACAGTGCACAGATGCAACGGGTTTCCGATCGGCACCTTCGCATCGTGGATGGAAAGATCGAGGAGGTGAAGTGATGGATGCTATCTCGCTGTCACCCCTGGATCTGGCACTGGCTTCCACTCTGGTTCTACTGCTGGCGGCGATCAGTTGGCGCATGCATTTCGGTATCGAGCGGCGTCTGCTGGTCGCGGCTCTACGCACCACGGTGCAGTTGTCGCTGATTGGCTTCGTTCTCAAAGTGTTGTTCGAGAATGCCACCCTGCTATGGGTCGGGCTGTTGGCGTTGATTATGTTGCTGGTCGCCGGACGTGAAGTAATGGCGCGACAGGAGCGTCGTTTTGCCGGACTGTGGGGTTACGGGGTTGGTACTTTGTCGATGTTCGTTTCGGCTTTCACCGTTACCGTCATGGCACTGGTCATCCTGATTCAGCCGGCGCCATGGTATCTACCGCAGTATGCGATTCCTCTGCTGGGGATGTTACTCGGTAATACCATGAATGGGATCGCCCTTGGTCTGGATCGTCTAACGACCATGGCATGGCAGCAGCGCCAGGTGATCGAGGCTAGGTTGATGCTGGGACAAACCGCATCGACGGCGATCAGTGATATTCGACGTGAGAGTATGCGTGTGGGGCTGGTACCTATCGTTAATGCTATGGCCGCCGCAGGGGTGATTAGCTTGCCGGGGATGATGACCGGTCAGATCCTGGCCGGAAGTCCACCGTTGGAAGCGGTGAAGTATCAAATTCTGATTATGTTTCTGATTGCCAGTGGTACTGGTTTCGGTACCCTTGCTGCGGTCTGGCTCGGCTCCAAACGGTTGTTTGACGAGCGTGAACGTTTGCGACTGGATAGATTAAAAAAAGGCTAGGTTAGCCGAGGATCAGTTTTGTGCCGACCAATATAGTGACGATTTCGAAAACCCGTTTGATTGCCCGATTGCCGTGACGTATCGCCAGGTGGGCGCCAAAATAACCGCCGATTAAAGAACCCAGCAACAGGGCAGGCAGCCACTCCCAGCGAATATCACCCAGAATGCCCAGTGTTACTGCACCACTGCCGTTCCAGAAGATACCGACCAGTACCAGGGTGTAGGCGACAGCTCGCTGGTAATCGAGACCGAACCAGCGTACCAGCCAGAGGGTGACAAAAAGGCCTGTTCCGGATGTGAGTGAGCCGTTCAGTATGCCGATGGCAAAAAGTACGGTACCGCCCAACCATAACCCGTTTCCTTCCCTGTTGCGTGGCTTATCCTCCTGGCCCAGCTCCTTTTTGAACCCTGAGTAGAGACCCAGTGTCACAGTAAGCACACCGAGTGCTATTTGGGCACTGCGATCGGGTACCTGCAGGATGATACTCGCACCGAATATAACACCGGGTAGACCACAGGCAAGGATGAAGAGCACGAAGCGACGTTCCAGGCCACCCTGGCGTAGATGGCGCAGGGTGGCGCCAACGCCCAGTGCAACACTGGCAACTTTGTGGGTCGCCAGGGCGATACCGAAGGGCAAACCGAGAAAGATTAACGCAGGTAGTTGCAGCAGACCTGCCCCGCCCCCAGCGAAGGCTGAAAAGAGATTGGCGACCAGGGAGATGATGAACAACAGGATTTGTTCGATGGGGAGCACGGTTTTAGCCTATGGAATCCACATAAACTGTCAGTATACTGTAACCATGTCTGGCAACCACGATTGTGATGAGTGCGATGAAAAAGATCCTTTTACTCGTTAGTGCTATTAGCCTGTTATCTGTTCCCGCTTTCTCTCAAGCGGCGATTAAATGCTGGACCAATAAGGAAGGGGTGCGCGAGTGCGGTAACGCCATTCCCCCTGAATACGCCCAACAAGGTTCGGAGACTATTAATAATCGGGGTATTACTGTCGAGACGAAAGAGCGAGCATTGACCAGGGAGGAACTGGCGAAGGTCAGGGAGAAGGAGGAAGCAGAGCAGCAGCGTACCGCCGCGGAAGAGGAAAAACTTAAAAAGCAGGCTGCGGCCGACAGAGTGCTATTGGCGACATTTCTTTCCGAGGAGGAGATCATTACCGCCAGAGATCGTAAGTTGGCGGTAATCGATGGCAATATCGAGATTACTAACAATACTATCGACAAATTGAATGATGATCTGCAGACGCAGCGCAAGAAGGCGGCAAATTACGAGCGTCGTGGTAAGACGGTACCGGAGGGAACGCTGAAGGAGATCGCCTCACTGGAGCGGCAGATTAGCAGCAAGCAGGAATTCATCCAGAATAAAGAGGCGGAGAAAGAGGTTATTCGTGCGAAATACGCCAAAGACCTGGAGCGTTTTCGTGAACTTAAGGCTCAGGGTAAGAAGCTTCGCTAGACGAGGTTCGCAGCTACTTAAACACAGTAGCTGCAAGTATCGGCCACTGTTCATCCCACTCCTGCATGGGTGAACGTTTGAAACCACTGCGCACATATTGATTCATTCTGCCTTCTGCCATGGCAAGTAACAGGTTGGCGGTAGCGGTAGCGTGTTGTTTTCCCTGTAATTCTCCTGCCAGTTCTGCTTCGCGCAGAATCTGCTTGAACTGGCTTTCTATACGATCAAAAAACTGACCGATGCGTTGGCGTAGTCGCTCGGTTTCACCGGTCAGGGCATCGCCAACCAGAATCCGACTAATGCCAGGATTACGGGCTGAAAAACCCAGCAGGACCAGCATAATTTTTTCGCAACGTCCGCTGGCGGTTTTTTCGTCACTGAGTATGCGGTTGATCAGGCCAAACACCGTTTCTTCGATGAACTCGATCAGCCCTTCAAACATTTTTGCCTTGCTAGGAAAGTGTCGATAGAGCGCTGCCTCGGAAACGCCCACCGCACGTGCCAGACCGGCAGTCGTAATACGTTGACCTGGGCTTTGTTCCAGTTCATGGGCCAGTGCTTCGAGGATCTGCTGGCGGCGAGAACCTTTCTCTTTATTATCGCTCATGCTTATTTCCGTCAGTTGTTCTGAATCAGAGTGCCAACACCCTGATCGGTGAAAATTTCCAGCAGCAGTGCATGTTCAACTCTGCCGTCGATAATATGTGCACTTTTTACACCGCCGTGGACTGCATCCAGGGCGCAGCGGATTTTAGGTAACATGCCTCCGTGGATGGTACCGTCGGCGATTAATTCATCAACACGGGCGCTGCTCAGGCCTGTCAGTACTTTCTCCTCCTTATCTAACAACCCTGGAGTGTTGGTCAGCAGTACCAGTTTCTCGGCCCTGAGGCATTCAGCCAGTTTACCGGCTACGACATCAGCATTGATGTTGTAGGACTGCCCGTCTTCACCGACGCCTATCGGGGCGATCACAGGGATAAAATCGCCGTGTACCAGCATGTCCACCACTTCACCCTTGATCTGTTCAACCTCGCCAACGTGGCCGATATCAATGATCTCCGGGGTATTCATTTCCGGTGCGTTGCGTTTAAATTTCAATTGTTTGGCACGAATGAAATCCGCATCTTTTCCTGTCAGGCCAACCGCTTTGCCACCCTGCTGGTTGATCAGGGAGACGATCTCCTTATTGACCAACCCGCCAAGTACCATCTGTACCACATCCATGGTTTCACGATCAGTTACCCGCATACCATCAATAAAGACACTTTCCTTACCCAGTTTCTCCAGCAGTTGGCCGATCTGTGGTCCACCGCCATGTACAACGACCGGGTTCATGCCGACCAGCTTTAACAGCACCACATCGCGTGCAAAACCGTTTTTTAACGATTCTTCGGTCATGGCGTTACCGCCATATTTGATGACCAACGTCTTGCCGGCAAAGCGGCGGATATAGGGCAGCGCCTCGCTCAGAATGCGGGCATTGTTCATCGCAGTTTCAAGATCAAGACTCATGCAAAAGGTACCTTATAAACAGGTAGAGGTTAAGTAAGACGGTTTGCGACAGAAGGCGCGGCCGGGATTAAAACTAAAGGTATATCGGTGATCTTACTTACTGTTACCGTCACCATCTTTTCCACTCGGTGAATCGACCTCCTCCACTGAAATACCTGTTTCACCAAAGGATATATCAGGCATGAAGTGTTCCGCCTTGTCGTGAATAGCATCCTTGGTTTCGGTGTATTCGGTGAGTACCGACAGGTCTGTTTCCTTCTCCTGTAACACCTTTTTGACCTCGGCCAGACGCACGGGGTAAGAGTGAAAACGTTTGCCCAGGCTGTAGTCGACGATATAGTTGATCATTCGTTTCAGATCGCTACGTACCATTCCGGAGACAAATGCACCGTAGGAGAGGAAGAAGAGAAGTAATACCCCTGCGGCGACAGCAAAGGTAATGATGAAGCCAGCATGGCGCGCTTCGGCCTCGCCGATACTTGATGGAGGCCAATAGTCGAGTAACCAGTAGCTGTTTTCAATTGGTGCACTGTAGGGCTTCTCGCTGGTGCGTAACGATTTGTCGCCCTGACCAAAAAGACGGATAACCTCTCCTTCCACACCCTGCTCCAATTCTATATAACCACCTTCCGGTGGTTGCAGATCATCAACCCATTTTTTCAGATTGCTGACATCCTGAGTAACGATCAGGCTGGCGATCAATTTCCCTTCGTGCATGACCGGACGCAGGAGATCCAGATGCTCAATTTCACCACCGAACAGGTGCACTTCAAAGGGCGGTGTTGCTTCACCCTGTTCGGCAAGCCTTGCCAATTCGAGACAGGCATAGCTCAGTGGTGGTGAGATACTGTTATCAATCTGATTATCGCCCGGGAGAATGAAACGTACCCGATTTGCGTCGGGGAAACTGCGTTGAATTTGTGCTTCACGTGCTCGAAGTGTGGTGAGGTCGTGGTTCTGGATGGCCTTAACCAGTTGTTCATCCGAGACAGCTAATTTTTCTACCATATCTCCCAGTGCATGCAGTCGCCCTGCCAGATGTCCCGCGAGGCGCTCTGCCTCATCCTGATATTTTTCTTTCTGGCTGCTGGAGATCAGGGAGGTGTACTGCATATAGGCAATGAAACCACTGAACAGCAACACGCCGACGGCTATTGCCGTAGCGATCAGGTTAGTTTTCAGCAGGCTTATACCGCCAATGCCGGCCACCGCATTCTCACTTTGAGCTTGTCCCTTTTGGGAGGATCGCTTTTTCACGGTGCTGTACCTTAGTTTTCGTTAACTTGCCGTGCTAGTGCTTGCCAGTATGGCCGAAACCGCCCTCACCGCGGTGGGAGTCATCAAAATCATCGACGATGGTAAATTCAGCCTGTACGACAGGAATAAACACCATCTGGGCAATTCGCTCTCCAACCTGCACGGTAAAACCCTCATTGCTCCGGTTCCAGCAGGAGACAAACACCTGCCCCTGGTAGTCCGAATCGATTAGACCCACCAGATTTCCCAGAACAATCCCCTTTTTGTGCCCCAGACCGGAGCGTGGTAGTAGTACCGACGCCAGTGATGGGTCACCGATATGGATAGCCAGCCCGGTCGGAATGAGCCGGGTTTCCCCCGGCAAAATTTCCAGTGGTTCTTCGAGCATAGCACGCATGTCCATGCCCGCTGAGCCGTCAGTGGCATATTCTGGCAGAGGGAATTCCTTACCCAGTCGTGGATCCAGAATCTTCAGTTCAATCGGCTTTTTGCTCATTGTGTTTCCTGTCTGTTGTTATAGCGCTGTACCACGATTTCGAGCAGTTGCTGTGCCAGTATATTTTTATCCATTAATGGCAGGCTGGCACAACCATCCTGCCAGAAAATTTCCAGTGCATTGTCGTTACTATCGAAACCTCCTGCCGAAGAGGCATCCACCCGATTGGCAGCGATCATATCAATGCCCTTGCGCTGTAACTTCGCCTGCGCATGTTGTTCCAGTTTTTCCGTCTCCGCGGCAAAGCCGACACTGAACGGTGCCGGTTGCAGCGCTGCTACTGTGGCCAGGATGTCCGGATTTTGCCGCAGGGTGAGAGACATTTCTTCGCCCTGTTTCTTGATTTTTTCATCCACCACTTCGGCGGAACGATAATCGGCTACCGCTGCGCAACCGATAAAGATATCCCCCGGTGCTTCCATCACGGCGGCAAGCATCTCCTCCGCACTGATCACATCAATGCGCTCCACGCCGTTCGGTGTGGAGAGTGACACCGGCCCACTCACCAGCCGTACCCGGGCCCCCATGGCGGCGGCGGCGGCGGCCATGGCAAAGCCCATCTTGCCGGAACTGCGGTTGCTGATATAGCGCACCGGGTCGAGCGCCTCGCGGGTCGGCCCTGCGGTGACAGTGACCGCTATCCCGGCAAGCGGACCGCAGGCGAAATGGGCGGCACAGGCGGCCAGCAGCTCTTCTGGCTCCACCATCCTGCCGGGACCGTCATCACCGCAGGCCTGTTCGCCGATTGCCGGACCGGTGACCTGGATACCGCGTCGCTGCAGTGCGGCCACATTCTCCTGGGTGACCGCTGCACGCCACATCTGCTGATTCATCGCAGGGGCTACCATGATTGGGGCGGCGGTGGCCAGGCATAAGGTCGCCAGCAGGTCGTCGGCCATGCCCGCGGTCAGGCGGGCGAGGAAGTCGGCGCTGGCCGGCGCCACCAGTACCAGCTCGGCCCAGCGGGCCAGTTCGATGTGACCCATCGCTGCCTCGTGCTGGGGATCGAACAGACCCTGGCGCACCGGATTGCCAGAGAGGGCCTGCAAGGTCATCGGGGTGATGAACTCCCCGGCGGCAGGGGTCATCACCACCCGTACTTCGGCCCCGGCCCGTTTCAGCCCGCGCACCAGCTCCGCCGCCTTGTAGGCCGCGATACCTCCAGTGACGCCAAGCAGAATACGCCGGTTCGCAACACCCATATGTGAATGCTCACTATTCATCGCAGCATTCTAGCAGAAAGCCTTCACGATCCGTCAGCAGGGAGTTACTATCCATTGGTATTAATTTTCTACAGACGACATGGAGGTCGTTATGCCCATATCTGATTGGCCGCTTGAAGAGCGTCCACGTGAAAAGCTGCTGCTGCGGGGGGCAGCGGCCCTTTCCGACGCCGAATTGCTGGCGATTTTTCTGCGCACAGGCGTGGCTGGCAAGAGTGCCATCGACCTGGCGCGGGAGACACTGGATCATTTCGGCGGTCTGCGCCAGTTACTTGAGTCCGACCACGCAGCCTTTTGCCGCTGTAAGGGACTGGGCACCGCCAAGTACACCCAGCTTCAGGCAGTGTTGGAGCTTTCCGCCCGTCATCTGCTGAGTACCCTGCAGCGGGAAGATGCCTTGACCTGCCCGGATCACACCCGCCGCTATCTCAGCAACCGCCTGCGCGGACGGCGCCAGGAGGTTTTTGCCTGTCTCTTTCTCGACAACCGCAACCGGGTGCTGACCTACGAGGAGCTGTTCTATGGCACCATCGATGGCGCCAGCGTCCACCCTCGCGAGGTCGTTAGCCGCTGTCTGGAGCATAATGCTGCGGCGGTGATCCTCGCCCACAACCACCCCTCAGGGGTGGCGGAGCCGAGCCGCGCCGACGAGCAGATCACCCGTCGCCTGCAGCAGGCGCTGGAATTGGTGGAGGTGCGCCTGCTGGACCACATGATTGTCGGTGATGGGGAGATCACCTCGCTGGCCGAGCGCGGCATTTTATAGTCCAAAAAGGGAGGTTTTCCTTGCGGTGGGCAGCCTGTTTTGGTATAAAATCCGGCTTCCTGAACCCGGGGTGTCCGGGTGCTACACAGAATTTGAGTATTTTCGGAGTCCAGAGTCATGTCCAAGGTATGCCAGGTAACAGGCAAACGTCCGGTCACCGGTAACAACGTTTCGCACGCGCACAACAAGACGAAGCGTCGTTTCCTGCCGAATCTGCACACCCACCGTTTTTGGGTGGAGAGCGAAAACCGCTGGGTCAAGCTGCGTCTTACCACCAAAGGTATGCGTATCATTGACAAGAAGGGTATCGATGCCGTTCTGGCAGACATCCGTGCCCGCGGCGAGAAGGTTTAAGGAGCGATACGATGGCAAAGTCAGCCCGCGATAAAATCCGTCTGGTGTCCAGTGCTGGTACTGGTCACTTCTATACCACCGACAAGAACAAGCGCAACATGCCTGAAAAGATGGAGATCAAGAAATTCGATCCCGTCGTTCGCAAGCATGTCATGTACAAGGAAGCCAAGATTAAGTAACTTCCTTACGTTGCGCGAAAAGACCCGGCCATGCCGGGTTTTTTTTCGCCCGAAGTAATCCCTATTGCTGCCTTCCGTATTCGGGGCGCGCATGGAATAATCCTGTGAGTCACTAGTCCAGCAACTCCGTCAGGGAAAGACGGCGAAAGCAAAATAACGATACAAGCGGAACAGCTGCATGGGTAACGATGAAATTGCCAGCAATATCTTCGTAGGTCGCCAGCCAATCTTTGATCGCAAGCAGGAGGTGGTTGCCTACGAGCTACTCTATCGTGCTGGGAGCGATAACAACTTTGCCGAGTTTCCCGATGGGGATCGTGCGACCACCGAGGTCATTATCAACAGCGTGCTTGATATCGGGCTGGATAGCATCGTCGGCAGCCACCCCGCCTACTTCAATCTCACCGGCAGTTTCATTCGCGGTGATCATCCGCTGCCACTGGATAATCGCCAGGTGGTGCTGGAGATCCTGGAAGATGTCGAGCCGGATGAAAATGTCATCGAAGGGATGCGTCAATTGGCGGAGAATCAGTTCATCATCGCCCTCGACGATTTCGTCTACAGCGATAAATTTATCCCGCTGCTGGAGATCGCCCATATCGTCAAGCTGGAGGTGATGGGCAAGTCGGAGGCGGAGTTGAGCGAAAAGATTAGTCAGCTCAAACCGTTCGAGGTCAAACTGCTGGCGGAAAAGGTCGAAACCCACGAAGAGTTCGAAATGTGTAAGGCTCTGGGTTTCGAGTATTTCCAGGGCTATTTCCTGTGTAAGCCGCACATTATTGAAGGGCGCAGCATGCCGGCCAATCGGTTGGTAGTGCTGAGCCTGCTGGCCAAGTTGCAGGACCCCAACGCCGATATCGAGGAACTGGAGCAACTCATCGTCCAGGATGTCTCGCTCACCTATCGTCTGCTACGTTTCATCAACTCCGCCGCCTTCGCTCTGGGCAAGGAGGTCGAGTCAGTACACCGGGCACTGATTCTCATCGGTACCAACACCATCAAGAAGTGGGTCAACCTGCTGCTGCTGGCGCGGATCGACGATAAGCCTCGTGAGCTGATGCGTACTGCCCTGATCCGTGGGCGTATGTGCGAGCTATTAGCGGATTTGCATAACCATCCCCGTGATCGGGACCAGTATTTCACCTGCGGTCTCTTCTCCGTACTGGACGCATTGATGGACCGGCCTATGGACGAGCTATTGGCGGAGTTGCCGCTCAACAACGAGGTCAAGGAGGCGCTGCTGGAGAACAAAGGTGAGGCAGGCAAGGTACTGACCGAGGTACTGAATTACGAAAAAGGCGCCTGGCAGGAATTGCTCGGCAGCGGCATCCCTGCAAGGGACTTTCGCGACTGCTACCTGCAGGCGGTACTCTGGGCCGACGAGAGCATGGGTAGCCTGCAGAGCATGAAAAAGTAGCCGCTCTAACAAATCTTCATCCACGACACAAGTCGGAAAAAGACCTATTTTCTGACTTTTATACACATCTGGAACAGCGGCACAGCAATTGTCAACAGGTGGCGCGGAAAAATATTAATCTATATCAATGAAATCTGTATCTCATTGTTAAGTATAACAATTTTCATGCTGGTGATTTTATCGCCATTTTAAGACTTCTTCAGATTTCATGCGGGCTTGGGGACAATAGCCCCAATTCATCCACAAAGTTATCCACAGCTTTTGTGGATAAGTAATGAATGCCTGTGGCGACAAGCAGTTAGCGCATTTTCAGTAACCAAACCTTAACAATCCCAGCCAAGTTGTACGCTTCGCCATGCTAGACTGCGGCCCCATGTCCCCACCCATTTTACGCATCGCCATCCCATCTCCCCTGCGTCGGTTATTCGATTATCTGCCGCCACGGGAGGCCGTTGCCGAGTTCACTCCCGGACAACGTTTTCTGGTGCCCTTCGGTCGCGGCAAGCAGGTCGGGGTACTGGTCGAGGTGGCAGAAAAGAGCGAACTACCGCCGGCAAAATTAAAGTCGGCGACGCGACAACTGGACGAGGCACCTCTGTTCGATGAGTCGCTGATGAAATTGCTGCGCTGGGCGGCGGGTTACTACCACCATCCCCCCGGCGAGGTCTTTAGCGTGGCCCTGCCGGTGATGTTGCGCCAGGAGCGCGACACCGCAGTGCGTGGGATCGAGGTGTGGCGCTTGAGCAGCGCCGGGCAGGCCATCGACGAAGCGCAGTTCAAACGAGCGCCAAAACAGCTGGCGCTGTTTCAGTTGCTGCAGGAGTACCCCGAGGGCGTCGAGGCATCTCGCCTCGACAGCGAGACCGAGAACTGGCGACCAGTAATGAAGCGGCTGGTGGAGAAGGGCTGGGTCGAGGTGGAGCAGCGCTCCTGTCTTGGCAGTGCTGAACCGCAGAGTGTCGAAACCCCACCGCCGTTAAATCCTGCGCAGCAGCAGGCGGTCGAGTCGCTGGCGCAACACAGCGAGGCGTTCGCCACCCTGTTACTGGAAGGGGTGACCGGCAGTGGCAAGACCGAGGTCTATCTGCAGGCGATGCAGCGGATGCTGGATGCCGGGAAGCAGGTGCTGCTACTGGTGCCGGAGATCGGTCTGACTCCGCAATTGTTGCGTCGCCTGCGTCGCCGTTTTCCCGTTCCTATTGCCGTGCTCCATTCCGGGCTTAGCGATGGCGAGCGGCTCTGTGCCTGGCAGGCGGCCGCTGCGGGTGAGGCGCCCATCGTCATCGGTACCCGTTCAGCGGTGTTCACCCCGCTAACCAACCCGGGACTGATCATCCTCGACGAGGAGCACGACCCCTCCTTCAAACAGCAGGACGGTTTCCGTTACTCGGCACGGGATCTGGCGGTGGTGCGCGCCCGTCTGCACGACATTCCGTTATTACTCGGTAGCGCCACACCCTCGCTGGAGAGTCTGCACAATGCGCGCTCGGGGCGTTACCAACATCTGCAACTGCCGGAGCGGGCCGGTAGTGCGGCACACCCATCTATTCATCTGCTCGACATGCGCCAGCAACATATCGACGACGGCCTTTCCATCACCCTGCAACAGACGATGCGCCAGCACCTCGACGCAGGCGGTCAGGTGCTGCTGTTTCTCAATCGGCGCGGCTACGCCCCGGTGTTGATCTGCCACGATTGCGGCTGGACCAGCCAGTGTCAGCGCTGCGATGCGCACATGACCTACTACGCCCGCTCCGGGCGGCTCCGTTGTCACCACTGCGGCAGCGAACGGCCACGTCCGCCGAGTTGCCCCGAGTGCGGTAGCGAAGAGTTGCATCCGGTGGGGCAGGGCACCGAGCGGATCGAGCAGGGACTGCGTAAACGTTTTACTGATGTCGGCGTGGTACGCATCGATCGCGATACCACACGGCGTAAAGGGGCGATGGGCGAGTTGCTGGCAGAGGTTCGCTCGGGTCAGGGACGCATTCTCATCGGTACCCAGATGCTGGCCAAGGGGCACCACTTCCCCGGGGTGACCCTGGTGGGGATCCTCGATGCGGATCAGGGACTGTTCAGTGCCGACTTCCGCGCCAGCGAGCGTATGGCCCAACTCATCGTTCAGGTGGCAGGCCGCGCCGGGCGTGCCGACAAGGCGGGCACGGTGTTGATTCAGACTCATGTGCCGGAACACCCATTATTGCGGCTGCTGGTGGAGGAGGATTATGCCCGTTTCGCCAGCGCTACATTGAAAGAGCGGCAGGAGGCGGGGCTGCCACCCTTCAGTCATCTGGCGCTGCTGCGTGCTGAGGCGGTGGACCCGCAGGCACCGAATGTTTTTCTTGAAGAGGCGCGATTGGCAGCGGAGCAACTCGGCCATGACGGGGTCTGGCTGATGGGGCCGGTGCCCGCACCGATGGAACGCCGTGCCGGACGTAGTCGCGCCCAGTTGTTACTCCAGGCGGAGAATCGTCAGGCGCTGCAACAACTGCTCAATCGCTGGGCGGCGCAACTGGAGTCGCTCAAAGCCGGGCGCAAGGTGCGTTGGTCGCTCGACGTCGATCCGGCGGAAATGTTCTAAGCTCTCGTCTAATTCATTCATAGATTTTTAATAATCGCCCGCTACTATCCTGTGCCTTATTGGTCACCACAAATAACACCACCATGACGACTACCACCTATAACGCTTACAAGGTATGGGATCGCGGCATCCGCTGGTTCCACTGGATCAATTTTCTTTCCGTGCTCGGCCTGCTGGGTACCGGCCTGGTGATCTACAATGGCAAGGCGCTGGGCCTCGCCGGTGAGGCGAAGATCGCCATGAAAATCCTCCACACCAGCTTCGGTTACGTCATGGCCGCCAACCTGCTGTGGCGTATCGTGCAGGGTTTCAGCGGTAGCCGTTTTGCCCGCTGGTCGGCGATCTTCCCCGGTAAGGGTTTCATCGCAGAGTTGGGCAGCTACATCAAAAGCCTGCGCAGTGGCGAGCCGCATGCCTATCTTGGCCACAATCCCCTCGGTCGCCTGATGATCATGGCGCTGTTGCTGCTATTGCTGGCTCAGGCGATCACCGGCCTGGTATTGGCCGGGACCGATCTCTACTACCCACCCATCGGTGCCTGGATCGCCGAGTGGGTTGCCCCCGCAGGCATCGACCCTGCTACGCTGCAGCCGGGTAACAAGGCAATGGCCGATGCTGCCGCCTGGGATGCGATGCGTAGCTTCCGCAAGCCGTTCATCGAGGTGCACGAAATCGCCTTCTTTATCCTCTGTTTTGCCGTGGTAGCGCACATCGCTGCAGTGGTCGTGGGTGAAGTACGCGAGCGCGCTGGTCTGGTCTCCGCCATGTTCAGCGGGCAGAAGGTGCTGCCGAAGCAGCCGGTCGATCTGGACGAGAAGTAATCCCCGCAGTGGAAGATGGGCGCCAGTCGCCCATCTTCACGCCTTGCACCCATACCCGTGTAACAACGATAATGTCCCGCTTGTTCAACGGGCTACGCCCCACCACGCCGTCAATACGGGACACGATGAAACACCATCTCCAGCAACTTGTTAACGCCGCCCTGCAGGCACTCGTCAACGACGGTGCTCTCGACTGTGAATTGCCCGACAGCATCACCATCGAACGCACCCGTGATCGTAGCCACGGCGACTTCGCCTGCAACATCGCCATGGTGCTGGCCAAGCTGGCGCGCAGTAAGCCGCGTGACCTGGCGGAGAAGGTCGTCGCCAGCCTGCCCGCGTCGGAGCATGTGGCCAAGGTGGAGATCGCCGGTCCTGGCTTTATTAACTTCAGCATGGCCGAAGCCGCCTTCCATGCGGTCGTCGGTGATGTGCTGCAAGCGGGCGAGAGTTGGGGGCGTTCCAGTGTCGGTAATGGCAAACGGGTGCAGGTAGAGTTCGTTTCCGCCAATCCCACCGGGCCGCTGCACGTGGGCCACGGTCGTGGCGCCGCCTATGGCGCGACAGTTGCCGATCTGCTGGCCGCCGCCGGTTTCGACGTGCACCGCGAATACTATGTGAACGATGCCGGGCGGCAGATGGATATCCTCGGTACCTCCATCTGGTTGCGTTATCTGGAACTGGCGGGCGAGAAGCTGGCCTTCCCGGTTAACGGCTACAAGGGCGACTATGTGTGGGACATCGCCGCCAGCCTGCACCGTGAGCACGGCGATGCCTTCCGTCATGCCACTGTCGATGTCTTCGCAAACATCCCTGCCGACGAACCGGACGGCGGTGATAAGGAAGACCATATCGATGCGTTGATCGATCGTGCCAAGCAGTTGCTTGGTGCTGACGACTACCGCACCGTTTTCGATCTCGGTCTCGACACCATCCTCGCCGATATCCGTCAGGATCTGGAAGAGTTCGGTGTCAGCTACGAAGAGTGGTACTCGGAGCGCTCGCTGGTAGAGAGTGGCCGTGTCGATGAAGCTATCGAACAGCTGAAAAAATCGGGTCACATCTACGAAGAGAAGGGCGCACTCTGGTTCCGTTCCACCGACTTCGGTGATGAAAAAGATCGCGTTGTCGTGCGCGACAACGGCGTAAAAACCTATTTCGCCTCCGACATCGCCTACCACTGGCACAAACTGGATCGCGGCTTCGAGCGCGTCATCGATGTCTGGGGTGCGGATCACCACGGCTACGTACCACGGGTGAAGGCCGCATTGACCGCCATGGGCGACAAGGCCGATGCCGACAAACTCGACGTACTACTGGTGCAGTTCGCCATTCTCTATCGCGGTGGCGAACGGGTACAGATGTCGACCCGTTCCGGCTCCTTCGTCACCCTGCGCGAACTGCGCGACGAGGTGGGCAACGATGCGGCGCGTTTCTTCTACGTAATGCGCAAATGTGAACAGCACATGGACTTTGATCTGGATCTGGCCAAGACTCTGTCCAACGACAACCCGCTCTACTACATTCAATACGCCCATGCTCGTGTTTGCAGCGTGTTGCGGCAGATGGCGGAGAAGGGTTTCAGTTACGATGAAAAAGCAGGGTTGAGCAATCTGGCGCTGCTCAAGGAACAGCACGAACAGGATCTGATGCGCACGCTCTCCCGTTATCCGGAAGTGGTCGAAGGTGCCGCGCTGACTCACGAGCCACATCAACTGGCCCACTACCTGCGTGAACTGGCCAACGATTTTCACACCTATTACAACGCCCACCAGTTCCTGGTTGACGATGCCGGTGTGCGTAATGCGCGTCTCTGTCTGATCCATGCGGCGCGTCAGGGCATTGCCAACGGTCTGGCGCTGCTCGGCTGCTCCGCACCCGAGAGCATGTAAGGAGATTACATCGATGGCTCGTCGCGATTACGCCAAACGTACCACTACCCGCAGCAACAAAAAGAAATCGTTGCCCGGTTGGGTGTGGATGCTCGGCGGACTGGTCGCGGGTCTGTTTATCTCCTCCCTCGTCTATATGCAGAAAGAGGGTACGGCACCGGCTAAGGTCGCAAGTAAAGCCAAGGATAAACCGGCGGTCACCGACACCCGTGAAGTGAAAAAAACACCACCGCCGCAGCCACCGAAAAAGAAAGAAGATGGGATCAGCTTCGACTTCTACAACATCCTTCCCGAACTGGAAGTGGTGATCCCGGATCTGGAACTGGGTAGGGAACCTAAAGAGCAGGCGACCTACTATCTGCAGGTCGGTTCCTTCAAGAGCCAGGAAGAGGCCGATGCACGCAAGGCCGAGCTGACCCTGCTCAACTTCACTCCGTCTATCCAGACTGTCACCGTCGATAACAGCCAGACCTGGCATCGTGTACGACTCGGTCCGTTTACCGATCGTCGTTCAGTCGATAAAGCTCGCCGTCGTCTGCAGGATAGCGGTATCGACTTCATTATGCTGAAGGATAAGAACAAAACCGCGGGCTAATCACCGATGCCCTACGCCATTCTCATCATTGCGATACTGCTGCTGGTCTTTGGCCCGCAGTGGTGGGCGCAATGGACCTTCCGTCGCTACAGTAAAGAACGCAAAGATATTCCCGGTAACGGCGCTGAACTGGCGCGTCATCTGCTAAAGAAAATGCAGATCGAAAATGTCGGTGTGGAGCTGACAGAAAAGGGCGACCACTACGATCCGAAAGCGCACATGGTGCGCCTGAGTGAAGACAACCACAATGGTCGTTCTCTCACCGCCGTCGCGGTCGCCGCCCACGAAGTCGGGCATGCCATTCAACATCAGCGCAATGAAAGCCTGCTCAATACCCGCACCCGCCTGATTATGTTCGCGCAACTGGCGCAACAGATCGGTGCCGGTTTTATGTTCGCCATTCCATTGATTACGGCTTTTACCAAAGTACCGCAAAGCGGCATTTTAATGTTCCTCATCGGCCTCGCGAGCATGGGCATGGCCAGTGTGGTACATCTGGTGACTCTACCTGTTGAGTGGGACGCCAGTTTCAATAAGGCGTTGCCGCTGTTACAGCATGGGCGTTATGTCAGTGAAAAAGATGAAGCGGCAGTGCGGAGGATATTGCGTGCTGCCGCACTCACATATTTTGCGGCTTCGTTGGCGAGTTTGTTGAATTTGGCGAGGTGGATTAGGTTTTTTCGTCGTTAGGTCGTGTCGCGAAGCGACACAAACTCACCCAATCAAACTAACCCAACCTCTTCCTAACCCACCTCGCTATTGCCTCAATTTCCGACGGACTCACACTATGCGGCATGGTGTATTCATGCCACTCTACTTCATGCCCCAGTTCCATCAGTTTGTCCCGTGATTGCCGTGCATGGCTAATGGGGATGATCGGATCTTCGTGGCCGTGGGCCATGAAGATCGGGATGTCCTTGTTGGCCGCATGTTTTTCATCGGCGACGGTGTCGGCCAGCGGCAGGTAGGTGGAGAGGGCGATGATGCCGCCGAGGGTTTGCGGATAACGCAGACCGGTATGCAGGGCGATGGCGCCGCCCTGAGAGAATCCGGCGAGAAGGATCCGTTCTGCGGGGATGCCGCTGTCGATCTGTTGTTGTATCCATGCCTGGATCTGCCGTTCCGATTCCCGTGTGCCGTCTTCATCCTGTCCCTGACTGAGGTCGGGGGCGCTGATGTCGTACCAGGCGCGCATTACGTAACCCATGTTGATGGTGACCGGGCGCATCGGTGCGTGGGGGAAGATGAAACGTATCGCCATATCCTCCAGTCCCAGTTGCGGCACGATGGGCTCGAAGTCGTGACCGTCGGCACCGAGGCCGTGCAGCCAGATCACGCTGGCGGTGGTCGGGCGGGTTGGTTCGATGGCGAGGGCGGGTAGCAGTTCTTCACTCATGGCTAAAGACTCATTGAGGGTTTGGTCCAAGATAGAGAGGCGTGCGGGCCAGTGCAACCTGCTTTGTCTTATTGATCCCCATCGCCGTATAATCAAATACTTGGGCCTGGGTAAGTGAGGTGCTATATGTGTTTTTGCCGTGCGCACTATTTGTTGCTGGCCGTGATTATCGCGCTGGGGGTGATGAGCATGCTCTCCGCCTGCGGCGCCAAGGGTGAGCTCTATTTGCCGCCACCACAGAAAGAACAACCGCAAGATTCAGACAAGTAACGGAGTTTATGGACTACTTCAGCTATCAACAGGGGCGCCTCTGCGCCGAACAGGTGGATCTGGCCGAACTGGCGCAACAGTACGGCACGCCCGCCTATGTCTATTCCCGTGCGACCATCGAACGCCACTGGCAGGCCTTCGATGCCGCCATGGCCGGGGTGGACCATCTGGTTTGCTACGCGGTCAAGGCCAACTCTAATCTGGCGGTGCTGAATCTGATGGCGCGTCTCGGTTCCGGTTTCGACATCGTCTCTGTCGGTGAACTGGAGCGGGTGATCGCCGCTGGCGGCGAGCCGGGCAAGGTGGTCTTCTCTGGTGTGGGCAAGCGCAGTAGTGAGATCCGTCGTGCCCTGGAGCTGGGGATTTACTGTTTCAATGTCGAGTCGGAAGCGGAGCTGGCACGCATCGACGAAATAGCCCGTGAGATGGGTGTGCGTGCGCCGGTCTCGCTGCGGGTCAATCCCGATGTCGATGCGAAGACCCATCCCTATATCTCCACCGGCCTGAAAGAGAACAAGTTCGGTATCGCCATCGAGCGTGCTGCCGAGGTGTATATGCGCGCCGCGGAGATGGAAGGTCTGCGCGTGATGGGTGTCGATTGTCACATCGGTTCGCAGCTGACCCGCATCGCGCCGTTTGTTGATGCACTGGATCGGGTATTGAAGCTGGTGGACGACCTCTACGAAAAAGGTATTGCCCTGTCGCATATCGATCTCGGTGGTGGTCTCGGTATCCATTACAAAGATGAAGAGCCGCCTCTGCCCGGTGACTATGTTGCGCCGCTGCTAGATCGGCTGGCGGGTCGTGATCTGAAAGTGCTGATCGAGCCGGGTCGGGCCATCGTCGGTAATGCCGGGGTGTTGCTGACTCGGGTCGAATATCTCAAGCATCACGAAGAGAAGAACTTCGCCATTGTCGATGCAGCGATGAATGATCTGATTCGTCCGACCCTCTATCAGGCGTGGATGGCGATCATCCCGGTACTGCCCCGCGAGGATCTCGCGGCGCAGAGCTACGATGTGGTCGGCCCTATCTGCGAGACCGGTGACTATCTTGGCAAGGAGCGCGAACTGGCGATCCAGGAAGGTGATCTACTGGCGGTCCGTTCTGCTGGGGCTTACGGCTTTACCATGAGTTCCAACTACAACACTCGTCCGCGTGCGGTGGAGTTAATGGCGGATGGCGACAAGGCACATGTGGTGCGTGAGCGGGAAACCCTGATGCAACTCTGGCAGGGTGAAAAGGTGTTGCCGGAAGGATGATCGAGCGCATCCCCGAAACGGAACTGATGGATGATTTTGAGCAGGCCAGGGCCTATGCCCTGGCCGATTTCGCTGAACCGCACAGCCATTTCATCGACCTGTTCCGCGAGAAGTTCCCCGAAGAGATAGACGGCGTGGTACTGGAACCGGGTTGTGGTACCGGCGATATCACCCAGCGTTTTGCCGAGGCCTTTCCTGCCTGCCGCGTTCACGCTTTCGACGGTGCCGAACAGATGCTGATGTTCGCCCGTCAGCGCATCGATTTCGCCATGTTGCACGAGCAGGTGCGACTGTTCTGCCGTATGCTACCAACCGATAGCCTGCCGCTGGAAAAATACGACGTGATTATCAGTAACAGTCTGCTACACCATCTGGCCGAACCACAGGTGTTGTGGCAGGCGGTCCGTCAGTTTACCCGTCCGGGTAGTCGAGTCTTCATTATGGACCTGAAGCGCAGTGAATCGCGTGAGCATGCGGCGCAGCTGGTAGAACAATATGCCGCTAGAGAACCGGAAGTACTGCAGCGCGATTTCTACAATTCATTGCTCGCGGCATTTACTGTCGATGAGGTGCGTAGCCAGCTGGATGAGGCAGGCTTGCATGCGTTACAGGTGGAGGAGATCAGCGATCGTCATTTGATCGTATTCGGCCAGATCTAGCGCCGTTTCAGTTGGGCCTAAGAATGGCCTGCATAATGACCAATTACCCTGCTCTTGCTATGGTAGTCAGAAGCAGGCTTAAGATTGTTCCAGCCGCTAAATAAATGGTCGACGGTGCAGGCACAATAACTTCATGATCTCGGCGCTATTTAATTTCTTCACTCGTGGTAGACGAGGCCTGGCTCTGGCCGCACATCTCGTCGCCATCGCTTCCGTCTTCATGGTGGTTGTCCTCTATTACTCCGCCAATCCATTTTTCGAGGCCTTCGAGGCCAAAAGCTACGACCTCCGTTTCACACAATGGCGCGGTCCGATCAAGCCGAGCGATCAGATCGCCATCATCGCCATCGACGAAAAGAGCATCGCCGAATTGGGGCGTTTTCCCTGGCGCCGCGACATCTATGTGCAGTTGCTGGATCGCCTGAATGTTGCAGGGGCCAAGGCAGTGATGTTCGACATCTTCTTTTCCGAGGAGGAGAGCGCGCAGAGTGATCGTGCTTTTGCCGCGGCACTGAAAAAGGCGGGCAACGTGACCCTGGCGGAGTATTTCGATCTGGATAATGCGCTTCAGGTAACCAGCGCGACACGGAATATCCCGCTTCTCGATCAAAGTGCTGCCGCCACCGCGCATATCATTCACCTGCCCGAAGACGACGGTACCGTGAGGCGCAATCTGTTACTGCTACAGGATGCCGACACCCTGGTGCCTTCACTGGGACTGGCTGGGGCGATGGCGGCGCTGGATGTATCGAAGCTAGAGCCCGGTAGTTTCAAGATCAGGCTGGGTCAGCGACTTATCCCCGTGGATTGGGACAACGCCATGTGGATCAACTTCGTCGGTCCTTCCCATACCTTTACCTATTATTCCTTTACCGATGTCCTGCATGGCCGCGTTGCACCAGAGCTGTTGCAGAACAAGGTGTTGTTTGTCGGTGCCACCGCCCTCGGTATCTACGATCTGCGGGTGACACCCTTCGACAAAAATTCTCCCGGGGTGGAGGTACACGCCAATGTGGCCGACAACATCGT
Source organism: Thiohalomonadaceae bacterium (assembly GCA_050299175.1). Classification (GTDB taxonomy): domain Bacteria; phylum Pseudomonadota; class Gammaproteobacteria; order Thiohalomonadales; family Thiohalomonadaceae; genus JAPHTQ01. Next base: position 78,817 of record JBNKVM010000010.1, on the reverse strand, counting down.
CACTGGTCGCTTTATCCGCCAGTCGGGGATCGAGTCGCTGTTCGATATTCTGTTTATCCTCGTACTCGGATTTGCCACCTACTATCTGACTCTGCGCCTGCCCTACTATGCAGTTCTTCCTGCATTTTCTCTTTTGCTTGCCAGCTATCTCTGGATCACTTACATGGCCTTTGCTGCGGGCCACTGGTTGAGCATGATCTATCCGTTGATGGCCGCGGTATTCGCCCTGATGACCGGCGGCGGGTATCGTTATCTGGTACTGGAGCGGCTGGCTCGGGAGATGCGTTCAATGTTCTCTAGCTACCTCTCGCCCAAACTGGTGGCACGACTGGAAAGGGAGCCTGAGTCGGCGCGTATCGGTGGCGATAACAAGGAGATCACCGTCGCCTTTACCGATATTCGTGGTTTCACCTCCTTCAGTGAGAAGCACAAGCCACAGGAGGTGGTGACGCAGCTTAACGAGTATCTCGATGCAATGGTGCAGGTGATTGACCGCTATGATGGCACGGTGGACAAATTCATGGGCGACGGCATTATGGTCTACTGGGGTGCACCATTGCCCCAGGCGGAACATGCCAGAATGGCGTTGGCCTGTATGCTGGCGATGGAAGAGGAGATACAGCGGCTCTGCGCTCGCTGGGAAGGCGAAGGTAAACAGCCCTTCACTCTGCGTGCGGGTCTCGCCTCGGGTGAGGTGGTAGCGGGCAACATCGGTTCGCGCAGCAAGAAGATGGAATACACCATCATCGGTGATACGGTGAACATGGCCGCCAGACTGGAGGGCGCAGCTAAATTTTACGGCGTTGAGTTTCTGCTCGGTGAAACAACCTGGCAGCATTGCCATGACATTTATCATTTCCGTGAAATCGACAAAATCAGGGTGCTGGGTAAGGATATTCCGACTACTGTTTATGAACTGCTCGGCTCTACCGAAGAACCGCTGCCACCGTTAGCGATCCGCTTCGCTGCGGCGCTGGAGATGTACCGCGAGCGGCACTGGGACGAGGCCGCCGAGGCGTTTCTGGCGATAATGCAGGAATTTCCTGGCGACAGGCCGAGCGCAATCTATCTGGATCGCTGCCACTACTTTGCTGAAAATCCGCCAGCAGACAGTTGGGATGGGGTATTTAACCGGGTAGACAAATAGAAGCAGCCTCAAAATGGCTGTGCTTGACGATACGGTGTTAAAAATGGACTCAAAATACTCATTTACTGGCGTGTAAACTCAGTTTTTTCGTCCATTTTTGCCTTGTCTCGTCTGCGTGCGCTCTTTTTGAGACTACTTCCGGATAGTTTCAGTATTGCTGAACCGTCAGTATGATTACAGGTCACAATAACGGCATCGACAAAATGCGATGCACGGGGAAGAGAACGATTATGCGTAAACTCACAGCCATATCACTCGCACTGTTGCTGGCTGCCTGTGCCAGCACACCTGAGCTGCCACCTCCCGCGGCCGGCTTCGCCAAGATCGATTTTGTTAGCGAAATTGTCACCCCCGGCGCGCAACGTCTGCTTGCATGGCATGGCGGTAATTATTTCTATGCAACCAGGGATGGCGCGGTCAAAGTAGTCGATGAGAGCGGCAAGGCGCTCTACAAACTGCAGGCCAAGGATGAACGCGGTGATGCGGTGTTGAAGCAGCCGGTTGCCGCTGTGGTGGGCAACGAACTGGTCTTTATCAGTGATAGCGCGAATAATCGCGTCGCCATGTTTACCCTTGATGGCAAATACCGCGGCAGCTTCGGTGTCAGTGGCAGCGGGCCGGGTGAGTTACGTGAACCGCAGGGCGTGGCATTTTACGATGGCGTCGTTTATGTCGCCGATAACGGTAACGACCGTATTCAGCTCTATGGTGACAACGGGATCTTTATTGCCACCCTGGAGATCAGCAGCGTGGCAGAAAACGAAGCGGCAAAAAAGAAAGAACTTCCCTACCAACTGAAAAGACCTCGTGGTGTCGGCATCGACCCCGCAGGGCACATTCATGTCTTCGATGCCGAGGCATCGATGATTAAGGTCTACAACCAGCAAGGTGGTTTCCTGCGTCAGTTGACCCTGAAGGGGCAACCGGCAGGTTTTGTTGTTGCTACAGATGGTACCTATGTCATCGACCTCTCCAGCTATACCATCCAGAAATTCGATAGTGACGGTAAGCTGCGTTACTACTTCGGTTCCAAGGGCAAGGGGCGTTCCCAATTCCAGGAGATCGCCGGTCTGGCGCTGCACGACGACAATCGAATTGCAGTCGGTGATCCGGGCAAGGGCGTGACGAATCTGTTCCAGTTGGAGGCGAGTGAAGCGCCTGCGGTAGTGGAGCGGGAACTGGCACGTACATCGGTGCGTTCTCTGCTGCGGGAAAAACTGAATGCAAAGCAGATCGCCTATCATCAGGGCGCACTCTATGGCGTGGATGAAGAGAAAAAGGCCATCGTGCGCCTGAAAAAAGGCGAGGCGGCAGAACACATCGCTTTGGCTAAGGATATCCTGCCGGGCGCACTGGCGGCGGATAGTGACGGCTCCCTCTGGCTGGTGGATAAAAGCAAATCGCGTATCCTCCATCTCGATGCTAGTGGCAAAGAATTGGCCGCCTTCGGCAGCGATGGCAGCGGCGCTGGGCAACTGGACGAACCGACCGATATCGCCATCTCTTCCAGTGGCGTGATCTTTGTCGCTGACCCGGGTAACAACTGGGTGCAGGCATTCAGTCGTGAAGGGGTCTTTCTTAACGTCCTGCGTAACGGCAAGAGCGAGCCGTTCAGCAAACCCGCGGCCATCGCCCTTGATGCACAGGACAATCTCTATGTACTGGACCGAGGGCGTACCACCATTACGACTTTCTCACCGCGTGGCGAGGTGCTGGCCGAGTTTGGGCGGGATGCCAAGCAGCCGGTGCATCTGAGCAGCCCTATCGATCTGATGGTTAGTGGTGATGAACTGGTGGTGCTGGAAGAAGATGGGGTAAGGTATTTCAGCAGTGATGGCAATTATCTGCGTCGTTTCGGTGCCAAAGGTCAGGGTATCGGTGATGTTTATCGTCCCACCGAGATCATTGCCGCGGGTGACACCGCCTACGCCATCGCTGATAGTGGCAACAAACGTATTCAGCTGCAGGCAACCCTGCACAAACCGGCTGCCCCTGCCGATGTCGTGGCCACGGGACGTTCCCACGGCGCCGAAATCAACTGGCAGAAAAGCGCCTTGCCCTACATTGCCGAGTACACTGTTTACCGTGCCAATGACGCACAGGGGCCGTTCCTCCGCGTGGGCAGCGCCAGCGGCGACAGCTTCATCGACGGAGGCTTAACCCCAGAACAGACTTACTACTATCGTGTCGCGGCACAGGACCCCTACGGTTACGAAGGCAAGCCGAGTACTGTGGTGGAAGCGGCGGCGCAGAAGTACGCTCCTGCGATCATGGAGAATGTGCTGGTGGTGCCTGATGTGTGGAGCCTGAAATTGATCTGGGCGCCGCTGGAAACCGCTTATGTGGAGAACTACCTGATCTATGAAAAGCTCGGCGACGAGCTGGTCAAGGTCGGAGAGACCAAAGAGCACGAATATATCTATCGTGGTCTGGAGCCGGAGAAGAGTTACTCTCTTTATATCTCGACCCTCAGCGTCGATGACATCGAATCGGACAAGCTGAAGGTGCACGGTACGACCCGCGCCAACAATCGCGCGCCGCTGGTGCTGGAGACACTCGATATCAGCGGTATCTTCTCCAATTCTTACAAGCTCTACGAGCGCGATGGCTTGGGCAAACTGCGCCTGACCAACAACACCGGCAAACCGATGGAGAACGTCAAGGTCGCCTTCACCATCAAGAACTACATGGATTTCCCCAGTGAGTTGAAGATCAAGCAGCTCAATCCGGGAGAGAGCCTGGAGTTCCCGCTGAAGGCCGTGTTCAACAACAACATTCTTACCGTCACCGAGGATACTCCGGTACAGACCAAATTGGTCGCTACCTATTTCGAGGATGGCAAGGAGAAGACTATTGGCCAGAATCAGTCGATCAATCTTTATGAGAAACATCGCCTGCTCTGGTCGGAGCGTGGCCGCTTTGCCGCCTTTGTCACACCCAAAGATCCTGTTGTCCTCAACTACGCGCGCAGCATTACCAACCAGTACCCTGACAGTCGTGACCCTGTGCAGTGGGCTGCAGCCGTGTTTGGGGCTCTGGGGATTAACGGTGTGACCTATACAGAGGATCCGAATAACCCTTACCAGGTGACTTCGGGCAATGTGGATACCGTGGATTATGTGCAGTATCCGCGTGAGACTATGGAGCGCAAATCAGGCGACTGCGATGACCTGGTGGCGCTCTACTCCACCGCGCTGGAGAGCATGGGGATTTCCACCCGGGTGGTCGAGGTGCCGGAGCACATGTTGATGATGTTCTCAACGGGTATCCCCGCCGACAGCGATAACTACACTATGGATAACATGTATGTGATCGAAGATGGTGTATTGTGGGTGCCAGTCGAAGTGACCCTGGCTGGTAAGTCATTTACCAGCGCCTGGGAGAAAGGCAGCGAGACCTACTACAAGTGGAAGGACAAGGGGCTTACCCTGCTCAATGTTCACGACTCCTGGAATACCTACAAACCCGCCAGTTTGCCGCAGTACGACTGGAAACCGCCCGCGGTAACACGCGAAGCGATCGAAAAACGTTTTCCGGATCAGAACGCCACACTCAAGCGGATCGCCGCACGTACCCGCATGCGTCCGTTTTTGAAGGCGATCGAGGAGAACCCGAACGATCTCGATGCACAGATCCAGGCCGGTATCATCGCTGCCCGTGCAGGGGATTACGAAACCGCGGAAGGTTATTTCAGTGCAGTGCTGGCACAACAACCGGATAACGCCAAGGTGCTTAACAATCGCGGCAATCTGCGCTACATCCAGGACAAGTATCAGGATGCAATCACCGATTATGAAGCTGCGGCGGCGGTCGATCCTTCCGACGCGCTGATTCATATCAACCTGGCGAAAAGTTACATGGCATTGAAAGACCTGCCGAGTGCCGCTGCGGCGTTCAGGAAAGCGGTAGCAATTGACCCGGCAGTGAAGCAACAGTACAGGACGATGGCGATTGATTTGAGCGATCAATAAAGCGCCATTCGAGGACAACGGAAAAGATTGAGGAACCGAGCATGAAAAAGACAATGATTCTGTTACTGGGGATGCTGCTGACAGGTAACGCCCTGGCGGACGAGGAAAAGAAGGCCGAAGAGGGACTGCTGGAGAGTCTGCGCAAAAAGATCGAAATTCTGATGCCGAAGAAAAAACTGCAAACCACCACCGCGGTGGGTGGTGTGCGTGGCAGCAAGGCGGATGCCAACGATCTCTACTGGAAAGGTGAGAAAGGTGAAGAGGGCATCGATGCAGATGAACTGGCGGCCTTCGATGAAGCCCTGGCACTGGCCGAGGCGGGAGAGATGGCAAAAGCCGAGGAGCAGCTTGGCGCGTTTATCAAAAATTATCCGAAAAGCCAGTTGCGCGAAGATGCGGAGCAGGCACTGGTTTATGTTAAGGAGCGGGCGCCGCTACCACCGGCAAAACCGACCAAAAAGTAACCGGTCGCTTCGTGTGCGGGTTGCGTAATTTGGTTACAGTGGAACAACACTCCGTATAACAGAAAGGAAGAACATCATGTCAGCAGGTTGGATTACCCTCGGTGTCGTCGTTGTGCTCGTGATTTATCTTATCGCCATCTACAACGGTCTGGTGGCGTTGCGTAATCGGGTCAAAAACGCCTTTTCGCAGATCGATGTGCAACTGCAGCGGCGCTACGATCTGATCCCCAATCTGGTAGAGACCGCCAAGGGTTATATCAAGCATGAGCGGGAGACCCTGGAGGCAGTGATCGCTGCACGTAATCAGGCACAGGCTGCGGCAGGCAAAGCCGGGGAAGACCCGACCGATGGCGCGGCGATCCGTGAATTGGCGGGGGCGGAGAACTTGCTCGGTGCTGCGATGGGACGCTTCTTCGCTCTGGCCGAGGCCTATCCCGATCTCAAGGCTAACCAGAACATGATGCAACTCAGTGAAGAGCTGAGCAGCACCGAAAACCGTATCGCCTTCGCTCGTCAGGCTTATAACGATGCGGTGATGACCTACAACACCAAATGCGAGTCTTTCCCCGACAATCTGATCGCGGGTAAGTTCGGCTTCAAGCAATCCGAGTTGCTGGAGCTGGAAGACAAAGAGGCGCGCAAGGCGGTCAAGGTATCGTTTTAGGTCTGTAGCGTAGGAACTGTTCGTGGATTTCTTCGCAGCGCAGGACGATGCGCGCAAGAACACCAAAGGGTTGGTATTGCTGTTCGGCCTCGCGGTGATCTCGATCATCGTGCTGGTCTATCTGGCAGTAGTTATCCTGTTCTCCTATTCCAATACCGCACAGATGGCCGAGCCGTTGCAATTGTGGCGTCCCGAGCTCTTCTACAAGGTTGCCGCCGCGGTGGCAGCCCTGATCATTCTCGGTAGTCTCTATCGGATTACCACGCTTGCCACGGGCGGCGGTGCCGCCGTTGCCGAATCCCTCGGCGGACGACTGGTTAGCCGCGATACCCGCGATCCACTGGAGCAACGTCTGCTCAATGTCGTTGATGAAATGGCAATTGCTTCGGGAGTGCCTGTGCCGGATGTCTATCTGCTTGAGCATGAGATGTCGATCAACGCCTTTGCCGCCGGTTACGACGTGCAGAATGCGGTGGTGGCGGTAACTCGTGGCTCTCTTGAACAGCTGAAGCGCGACGAATTACAGGGGGTGATCGCCCACGAGTTTAGCCATGTCTTCAATGGCGATATGCGCATGAATATCCGTCTGATGGGTTTTCTGCACGGCATTCTGCTGCTGGCGATCATCGGCCGTATTATTTTGCGAAGTGGTAGCCATAGCCGTTCAAAAAACAGCGGAGGTATCGCCCTACTGGGTCTGGCACTACTGCTGGTCGGTTACCTGGGACTCTTCTTCGGGCGTTTGATCAAGGCGGCGGTGTCGCGGCAGCGGGAATTTCTTGCCGATGCCTCGGCGGTGCAGTTTACCCGCAATCCGAGCGGTCTGGCCGGGGCGTTGAAGCGCATCGGCGGATTGACGGAACACACTATCACCCATCCCAATGCGGAAGAGGCTAGCCACATGTTCTTCGATACGGGCGTGGTGATGCACCTTAATCTGCTGGCGACCCATCCGCCGCTGGAAGAGCGTATCCGCCGCCTGGAGCCGATGTTTCGTGGTGAGGTGGCAGAAGCTGCCACGCAGGATAATGCGGCCCTCTACAGCGGTGTGGCGGGCGGTCAGCCCATTCCAGTGACACCTCAGGCAGTGCGCCAGAGTGTCGGCAATTACGATGAACGCCATCTCGGTTACGCCCATGCATTACTGGAGGCCGTGCCGCAGATCGTGCTGGCGGATCTCCATGATCCACGGCGAGCGAGTATCGTGGTTTATGCGATGCTGGCCGCTTCCCTGCCACAACCGTCGAAGCAGTTACCACCGTTGCTGCAGGGCGAAGAGAGTGCTCTGGTAGACAGTGTGATCGGGTATGACCTTAGTGGGGTCGACCGTGCTGCGCAGTTACCCTTGATTGAACTGGCCATTCCCTCGCTGCGTGAGATCGATGGTCGCCCCGCGGAACGTCTGGTACAGAATTGCCGCAGCCTGATCGATGTCGACTCGCGGGTGACGGTGTTCGAATTTGCGGTGCTCTCTCTGCTGGAACACGCTTTGACCGGTGTTGATAAAGCCTCGGTACGTGCCAACCTGAAGCAGATCAATGACGACTGTGCCCTGATCTTCTCGGTGCTCGCCCATGCAGGACATAACGATGAGCAGCAGATGCTGCAGGCTTTTCGTGCGGCATGGCAGCAGGCGGCGTTGGATGGCGAGGGGCGTCTGGCAGAACGGCAGGCGATCTCGTTGGTGAAATTCAGTGAGGCACTGTCACGACTTAACGGATTGAAATTCCGCTTCAAGGCGCGCCTGATAGAAGGCTGCACCGCAGCGATTGCGGCTGATGGTAAGGTCACTATTACCGAAGCGGAACTGCTGCGTGCTATCGGAGCTCGTCTCGATACACCAATCCCGCCACTGCTCCCTGGTAGAGCATGAGGCTATGTTGGTCGGGGTAAAAAGTATCGGTTCAGTTTTCTAATGTACACTGTGTAACAGGATGGAGTTGCCCAGGGCATGCAACAGAACTGTGAAATAGAACATATCAGGCAGGGTAATTATCTGCGTGTTCGACCTTTGGCACCACTTACCCGTGAACTGATACGCGACTACAGTATGGCGGCGGATACTCAATGTCGTAGCGAAGGTTGCACCGGCTATCTTTTCGATCTGCGCGGAGTCGAAAACGCCTGTAACCCCGTCGATAATTACGATTTTGTCTATCGGGACATGGAGGAGATGAAACTCCTCCATAGCATTAAATCAGCGGTACTGATTGATGAAAATGACGACAGCCACAGCTTCCCGGAATTGCTGATGCAAAATGCGGGTTACAACATCCGTTTTTTCTCCGATGAACAGGAAGCCATCGAATGGCTGGCGCAGACTAGCTGACTATTCGATCTGCCAGGAACAGATGAATCATGGGAGCCAACAAAACGGGCCAGGATGATCACCTGCATGTGATAAGGCAGCACGCGCTGGTGCTGCTTTATGACAATATGGGTCACTCCGCAGTGGCATTGACCCTGTTCCCGCTGCTGGTGCTTTACAGCCTGTGGGATGAGGTGCCACACCCCATGCTGTTTGTCTGGTTTGCTTCGGCCTGTATGGTCGCCATACTCCGTTGGGGGCTTTACGGTAGTCGCAGTCGGGTTGGTATCTATCCCGAGCAGGACAGAATGTGGCGTATTCTTGCTGTGACCCTGTCGCTGACCACCGGACTGGTCTGGGGTGCTACCGCGCCACTTTTTTTCCCGTATGCCAGTTCAGACTCGATCATCATCCTGACGGTGATCGGTGTCGGCTTGTCGGCTGGTTCAGCCGTGGCCTTCAGTTACTGGTTACCCCACTTCTATGCCTTCTCTGTACCCGAGCTGACGCTTTACGGTATTTATTTCCTGCTGCACGACGGTGCTACTGAAATACTATTGGGGGTGATGACCTTTATCTACCTCTATATGCTGGCTGCATTGGCGCAAAAAATGAACCGCCTGTTTTATGAAAGCACGAAACTGCGGTTGAAAAACGAGGCTCTGGTGGATGAGTTGAAACTGGAGAAGGATCTGGCCGAGGCCGCTTCCCGTTCAAAAACCCGCTTCCTCGCCTCCGCAAGCCATGACCTGCGGCAGCCGGTCCATTCGCTCTCACTGTTGCGCGAAGCCATGGAGCAGGAAAAGGATGCCGCACGACGCAAGGAATTGTTGAGGATGATGGGCAATTCACTGGATGCACTGGATCAACTGCTCGGTTCGTTGCTTGATATCTCCAAGCTGGATGCAGGAGTGGTGGAGAACAAAAGCGAACCGATGCCGCTGAAACCGATGCTGGACAGTTTGTTGACGGAGATACGTCCACTGGCCTGGGACAAGGGACTAAAGTTGCGTCAGTGCCGATGCAATTACAATGTGGTATCCGATCCTAATTTGCTGGTGAATATTTTGCGTAACCTGATCAGCAATGCGGTCCGTTACACTGAGAGAGGCGGTGTGCTGGTGGCCTGTCGGCGTCGCGGCGATCGTTTGCTGATACAGGTATGGGATACCGGGGTCGGGATCAGCGTTGTGGAGCAGGAAAGCATTTTTCACGAGTTTATCCAGCTGCATAATCCGGAACGGGACCGTAACAAAGGGTTAGGGCTCGGGCTGGCCATTTGTCGTCGCATGGCCTACCTGCTTGGACATGAGCTAAGCGTCCAATCTCGTCCAGGAAAGGGTTCGGTGTTTACCCTTTCGATGCCTATTTACGCGGGCAGTCCCGCTGCCTCGCAGAAGCCAAGCACCACCTATTCCCATTGGGATCTCTATAACAAGCGTGTGTTGGTGCTGGATGATGACGATACGGTGCGCGAAGGCATGCTGGCGCTACTGCAACGCTGGGGTTGCGTTACGATCCCTGCGAGTACAGGCGAAGAGGCGCTGCAACGGGCACGGGAAGCGGAGTACCATTTTGATGTGATAGTTTCAGACTATCGCCTGCCTAACGACATAACCGGGGTTGATGTAGTGAACCAGATATTGGCGGAAGCGCCGTTGCCGATCCCGGTGGTTCTGGTTACCGGGGATACCGAGCCAGAGCGAATCAAGGGGATCAGGGATAGTGGGTATCTTTTGTTACACAAGCCGGTGAAGCCTGCGTTTTTACGTAATGCCCTGGGCAAGGTCCTGGCACCACAGGGTGCTGGTATGCAACTGGACGGCGCCAGGGAGAGTTGATCTCCGGCTTTCTGGACGCCTCAACTCAGGATTCTCAGGATTGCAGCAATCCCATATCGTTGGCCGCCTTGACGCAGGCGGTGCGGTTGGTGACCTTCAGTGTCTTGAATACTTCGCGCAGATGCACTTTGACGGTGGCCTCGGATAGCCCCAGCTCGTAGGCGATCATCTTATTGGCATAACCCTGTGCCAACAGGTGCAAAATCTCCAGCTGTCTTCCCGTGATACCTGCGCGCCGGGCAATGCTGGAACTGGTCTCTTCTTTGCCGCCTGCCAGGGTTTCGCGCCACTCTTTCGGCAGAAAGGGGTCCCCTGCGAGTACGGTATCGATAGCCTCGAGGAGTTCATCACTAGAACTAGCCTTGGAGACAAAACCCATGGCGCCGTTCTCTACTGCCGAACGGGCATCGTGAATCGACTGTGAAGCAGAGACCACCAGGACCGGGGACATCAGTCCACGCTGTTGCAAGATACGCAGTAGCGAAAAACCGCCCATACCAGGCAGATTGAGGTCCAGCAGAATCAGGTCGGGTTCGAAACCTTCATCGAGTAGCGCCAGGGTATCGTTGGCATTATTGGTGACCCGAACCGAAGAAGCACGTCCGTGTTGCTGGAGTAACATTTTCAAACCATCCACGAACAGCGGATGATCATCAATAGCGAGTATCTGAATTTCCGGTCGCATGATACAGGCTGTGTCCCTATCTCGTTTTAGTGATGCCCCACTTTAGCAGAAAAATTCCGTGGCACGTAGAACTGAGGTGTAACTATTAGCACCTGAGAAAACAATGTCCACAAAGTTAAGTAGGAAAAAGATTAGCTGGTTTTGGACAGGGTGTGGCGGGAATGCGGATGAAGCCACGCCTGTATCAAGACAGGCGTGGCCTGTGAGAAGGGTTTATCTCATTTGTAGTGTATGGGGAGTATTTGCCGGTGTGCGCCCCATACGAGTAAAGAACTCACGGCGTGATATCTCTTCCTGACAACGACACTCGGCCTGACGCTTACGAATATTTTCGTTGCGCGTTTCGATTACTGTGTTCCACTCTTGGTAGACCTCATCCGCATTGGCATAACCTTCCATGTGCAGCATTAACGGCTGCATCAGGTAATGCCCCAGCTCCGGATGGTAATTGAGATGGGCCAGTTGCTCGTGCTCCAGCAGACAGAAGCCCACCTGAGGTCCGACAACCAGATAGGGCTCACCGATACGGTTTTCCACCTGCCAGGGTTCGGGGATAGTGATGGAAGCTTCGTCGCTACGCAGATAGATGCGTGACAGCATCCATGGGGTCAGCAGCAGGAAAACCCGCCAATCCTCAATGTCGCGCAGGGCACGGATCTCGATCAGCAGACGGTGATTAATCAGGGGGTCGTCGGCGAAACAGCGCTCATAAATATCACTGAAAGCGTTGCTGACCAGTGTTTGCAATGCTTCATCCTGGTTCAGGCATTGGGGGCCGGGGATCCAATTTGAATCGTACATAGTAGCGAACCTCCGCTAGGCAAGGGCCAACTCGGGTGCGTTGTGCCAGTAGATTTGCGACAGTTGCCTGCCCATCTCCTGGTACAGCCGCAGCCCCTGATGCTCGATCAGGCGGTTGGCAAAGTCGGGAATAACGGGATAGAGATAGTTGTCCCACAATTCGGCAAAGTCGTCGCTTTGCTCTTCTTGCTGTAGTAGCCAGGCAGCACATTCAAACAGGGCGCCCAGGTAGTCGGCGGGCATACCATCCGCTTCCAGTCCAAGGCGGTAATAAAACTCCCGCATTGCCTCTTCTTCACTTCCTCCCATCTGCCCGGACTGAAGTGCAGAGAGAAAAGGCGGTGCAACGGTATGCGGATAGCCGTTGACGAACAGGGCGGTATGTTCGCCCTGCCAATGTTGTAGTGGTGTGTTGTGCAATTCACTCAATGGCCGCGTGAGCCACGGGTGTTGTGCACTCAGGGACTGCAACATCTCCAGCGAATCCGCTTCCGGCGCACCGAGCAGCAGGGCGAAGAGTTGCAGTTGTTCAGCTGAAACTTTCATTTTGCCTCCTACCAGGGATAGGCGTAGACGCCGGCGGCGAGGAAGTAGTGGCGCAGCAGGTAACCGCCAAACAGCACCAGCACCGCGGCAATCATCACCGGGACATGACGACGCGAACCGCAGAGTACACAGCGCAACTCAAGGAAGAAGGGCACGATCAGGCCAAAACCGATAAAGCCGATCAGCCAGCCCATGTCGTTCCACAGCAGTTTCGCCGAATGTAGTGCCGATTCGGAACCGGACGACATGTAGAAGAAGAAGGAGAACAGAATCACCAGTTCGCCCGCAATCAGCATGACGTCGGTGCGTTCGTAGAAAACGCGGATCGGCCGATCCTCTTCACGCTTGATAATGGTGTTGAGCAACAGTAGCAAAAACGCCATCGCGGTAGAGAAGGCAGAGACGGTGAATAACAGCGGCACGCCCGGGTTGTGCCACAGCGCTACGGCGGGGAAAGATTGCAGTAGCAGGCCGGTATAGACCGCCACGCCGATACCGTTAATCGTTGCCAGCCAGCCGATGGCCTTGTGGAAACGGACGCAGACATTTTGTGAGATCAAGCGAATTAGTTTGAGCCTGAGCAGGCTGCGAACAATGGGCACCCGATTAATCTGGGGCGATTCGATCATATAGGGCAGAGCGTAGATCACCCCCCACCACATCATCCAGATGATGAACTGGGTGCCCCAGGCGATCCAGGCCGTGGGGTGACGGATTAACACCAGCGGGTTGAGAATGTTAATTACCGCCATGTGATCCAGCAGGTGGGCAAACAGCATCAGCGAGCCGAGGCCGAGCATGGCCACGCCGAAGAAGGCGCCCCAGAGCACCAGATCGCGATGCTTCTTCAGGTACATGTCGGTGAGGAAGGTGACCACCAGGGTCGCCGCACCGAGACCGCCGAGATAGAGGTAGATGGCGATCCACCAGGTCCAGATATCTTGCGTGGAAAAAGTTGTCGTAATGTCCATCAACCCTTCCTCTTCAAATCGTTAACGTAATAGACGTTCGGCCGGGTACCCAGGTGGGGCAGCAGCGGCCGAGCGAGGCCGGAGGCAACCAACTGCGCCACCGGATCGTTGGGGTCGTGCAGGTCGCCAAACATCCGTGCCGAGCCGACACAGGTTTCGACGCAGGCCGGTTTGCGTCCTTCGGCGACGCGGTGGTCGCAGAAGGTGCACTTGTCCATGCTCGGGCGCTCACGGCGGTAGTCGTTGCCGTAGAACGACTGACCTTCATGCACGTCGTCCCAGGTCACCTCGATGCGCGCATCGTAGGGACAGGCCATGGCGCAGGCGCGGCAGCCCATACACAGCTCCTCATCCACCTTGACGATACCGTTGTCCAGTTGATAGGTCGCGCCGGTGGGGCAAACCGTGAGGCAGGGTGGGTTGTCGCAGTGATTACAGAGGCGCGGGAAGAAGCGACGATGCACGTCCTCGCCGGTGCCGATCTCCTGATCGTGCACCTTGGTGCGCCACTCGTTTTTCCACACCGGGGTCTGGTTCTCCACCGCGCAGGCAGCCATGCAGGCGTTACAGCCAACGCAGGTGTTCAGGTCGATGACCATGGCATAGCGGCTCATGCGGCACCTCCTTCAACTTTGTTCACTTTGAGGGTGAACTCCTGAGAGCGGAATCCGGCCACCACCGGTTCGACCTTGTAGGGGATCAGCTTGCTGGTGGGGGTGCCGATGCCGTAGGCGCGGGTCAGATGTTTGTTCTCCGAGCCGAAGGAGGAGTAGATGAACAGGGTGTCACGCCGTACCAGACGGGTGACGTAGGCGGTACCGCCGGCGGACTGGCCGGTGGCGTTGTTGGTCAGCTTCAGTTTGTCACCGGTTTTGATCGCCAGTGCCTCGGCCCGATCCGGGTGGATCCAGACCCCGGCGTAGATCGACTCCTTGAACTTGTTGATCGCCGCCAGCACCGGGTTGTTGCTGTTGGTGGAGGCGTAGGAGACGGTCGGGGTCTTGCCGTAGGTGAAGTAGAACTCATCGTTGGCCAGCGGCATGTCCATCGGTGCGCCAGGACGGCACTGGGCGACGATACGGCCCGCCAGCGGACTGAAGTTGGGCTGGTTGGCGCCGCCATCGCGCAGCATCCGCATCAGCGGACTGAAGAACTCCACCCGGCCCGATTCGGAAGGTAGCGGTAGCTTCCACGGCATCCCGGCGTGGGCCAGGATCTCCTCGCGCTGCTGCTCCATCATCACCCCCTTCTCGCGCAGCTCCTGGTCGATATGTTCGGGGGTGGTATGCAGCCGTTTGGCGGTGTGCACGAAGGCGACATCACGACAGGCGGCGGCAAATGCACCATGTTTCATCTCGCGCTGGGTTTGTGCATAACGCTCTTTCACCTTGTCGGCGGGCAGGCCAGTGAGCTTCTCCACCCACTCGAGGAACTTGTACTCGTTACCGCTGATGATGTGACTCATGCGCAACAGAATGTCGGTGATCTCCTCGGTATCGTAGAGCGGGTCGATGGCGGCATAACGGGTGGTCAGCGCCAGGTCGTGGTTGACGCCATTACCGTAGAGGGTTGGCTCGTCGCGCTCCAGGTAACTGGAGTTGGGCAGGATCACATCGGCCCAGGCGGTGGTGTCGGCGGGCAGCACATCGACTGCGATCACCAGTTCTACATCTTTGTGGCCGAGGATGTCCTTCCAGCGCTGGTCCGGGTAGTAGTGGCGTACCGGGTTGGCGGCGTTGATCAGGAAGGCGCGGGTCTTGTAGGGCTTGCCGTCAAACTGCAGGTCACCTTCTACAGACTCCTTGAGGCCGGTATCGGCCATCACCGGCAGCGCGACATACTCGCGCCCTGCGGCAGCCTCCTGGGCACT
Organism: Thiohalomonadaceae bacterium; assembly: GCA_050299175.1. Lineage (GTDB taxonomy): Bacteria > Pseudomonadota > Gammaproteobacteria > Thiohalomonadales > Thiohalomonadaceae > JAPHTQ01. Next base: position 63,549 of record JBNKVM010000010.1, on the reverse strand, counting down.
GAAGGCCCAGGCCCAGCCGGGACGGCCGTGGCTGAAGTTCTTGCCGTTGGAGACCGCGCCGATGACGAACTTGGCGAAGGGCATCCCGGCCAGGTGGGCCATCGGCGCTTCCGGTGTCTCCACCCCTGCGGCCTTGGCTTTGATCATCGCGGCGGCCTTGTGGTGGAACTCGCCGCTCATGATCCAGCCGCCCTCCTTGTCGATGCCGCCGGTGAGCATCTGGATCATCGCCTGCACCCGACGCAGCATCATCATGTTCTGGAAGCGGGCGCCGTGCCAGCCCGGGTCGACAATCGCCGGGCGGGTGGTGCCAAACTCGAAGGCGATGCGGCGGATAGTCTCGGCGTCGATGCCGGTGGTCTTTTCCGCCCACTCCGGGGTGTAACCGTCCAGTTCGGCCAGTTGCGCCTGGAACACAGTGACCAGCTTGCGCCCGTTCTGTTTCAGGCCCTCGGGTGCGAGCAGCGCCGGGTCGACCGGTTTGCCGTTGACGTCGCTGTCGTTGCTGTTGCTGTAGGCGGGCAGGGCGTGGATGGTGTTGCTACCTTCGGCCACTGCCTGCGGCCGACCCTTTTTATCCAGTGCCAGGTGCCACTCGCCCTTCTCATCCTGGTAGGTGAGGAACGGCATATTGGAGTGGCGCTTGAGGAACAGGGCATCGTAGTGACCGTCCTCCATCATCACCTTGAGCATCGCCAGCATGAAGTCGAGGTCGGTGCCGGGACGGATCGCCAACCATTCGTCGGCCTTGGCCGCGGTCTCGGAACGGCGCGGATCCAGGGCGACCACTTTGGCACCGCGCTTGCGCCCGGTGGCGAAGCGCACCATGCGGCAGGTGGAAACGGCGCCGATGGAGGCGTTGTTGGCAATAAAGAGGATGTACTTGGCGTTGTCGTAGTCGGGTAGCACTTCGTCGTGGATATTGAAGTTGCCGGTGACCATGTCGGTGCCGAGATGGCCGGTGGTGACGCAGTGCTGCATCGGCGAGGCGACGATGTTGGGTACCTCGTTAGCCATGGCAAAGGGCACCGCCCAGTTCATGTAGAAGACGCAGGAGGTCCAGCCGCCGACCATGGTCCACTCATAGGGCTGGATTTCGGCTTTTTTCTGTTTTGCCTCGATGTATTGCCATGCCTCTTCCCAACTGGCCGAGCGGAAGGCCCAGGTGCCGCGCTGGCTGCCTTCGACGCGGATCAACGGAGTCTTGATCCGGTCCGGGTCGTAGGTCTGGCGCAGGCCGGACTGGCCGCGGGCGCAGATCTTGCCGCGGTTGAGGGTGGAGTTCGGGTTGCCATCCAGTTTGACGATACGTTTGACCCCGTTGCGGGTGCGGCTGGTAACACGCAGGTTGCACAGGGACGAGCAGAAATTGCAGATGCTGTGGCTGATCTCTTCGCCGTCGGTGGTGGAATCGGGGCTCTGTCGGCCCATCAGTGATAAGGGTTTGAGCAGGGTCAGCCCTGCTCCGCCGTAACCGGTGGCCTTGAGAAAGGACCGTCGGGTCAGGCTGGGGAAACGCCACGCCATATACATGCTCCTTAGCTAAACCATACAGGTGCGCACGGACGAACAGAACCGCGCGCGGGTTGTACAAAACCGCTGGTTTTTTGCTGGAGCCCGTCGTGGTGTGACGGTGAAGCGTGGTTGTTTTTACTGCTTCGGGTCTGTGCCCATTTTGTTATGGCGGGGACGTTACCACAAGGTGACAAAAATCAAAGCTGATCTGGATCAATAAAATAATTCGAATAAAATCAATAACATATTAGAATATACTGATGTTCTGACCTTGTTGGGATGTTTTTGCTTTTGGCTGTGGTGAAGGCTAATCTCGCGCAGCGTCTTGATCTGTATCAGGTAATTAATGCGGTATTGCAACAATTGTTAAGAGTTGGCGTATAGTGTCGAAGTTGCTGTTTCAGGGATCCAGGGAATGAAATTTTTGCGGAAAATTCTTACCGCATTGGGTGAGTCGATAGGGATCTACACTGCGGATCAGTTCCGCGAACTGCTCATCTCAAGTAGCCACAGCGAACCCATCTGTCGTCATCGCGCGACAGTGATCCAGAGCCGGGTTTTCTTCTTCAGCGTTGTCTTTGCCGTGCTGGTACCTGCTTGGTCGTTGATCGATCTGCTGTTTCTGCCCCACTGGTTGTGGATCGATCTGCTGCTGGGCAGACTGGTTTCCGGTTTCTTCTTCGTCGTAATTGCCTGGCAGGCACGCAAGGAGCATGAACTGCCTCGTGCCCGCCTACTGCTGGCGGCACTATTGGCGATCACGCCGCTGTTCTATCTCACCGCGGATTACTGGATTCACGCCTATCCACTGAGTGGTAGGGAGATGGTGGCCGCGGAGCTCTATGAATTGTTGCCGTTCATCATGATTGCGGGGATGACCCTGTTCCCACTGACCCTGTTTGAATTTTTCCTCTATGCAGTGCCACTGTTTGCGGTGACCTTTTACAGCACCCATTTCGATACGGTGGAAGACATTCCTCACGCGGTTGCCACCCTGTGGCTGTTCATCCTGATCCTGGGGGTGGCGCTATTCGCTTCGCTAACCCAGCTTCGTTACATGCTCTCCCAGGCCAGCCGCCTCAGTTACGATGCCCTGACCGGCGTACTTAGCCGACGGGCGGGAATCGAGATGCTGGACCTGCAGTTTCGTATGGCCCGGATCAGTGGTAACTCGTTGTCGATCCTGTTTTTCGATCTGGATCACTTCAAGTTGGTCAACGACAGATATGGTCATGAGGCTGGCGATCTGGTGTTAAAGACAGCGGCGAAGCATCTCAACAAGGCGGTACGGCGGGGGGATAGTGTGATCCGTTGGGGTGGAGAGGAGTTCATCGTCGTTTTGCCGACCGCCGATCCACGGCAGGCCAATGAAGTGGTGGTGCGAATCATGAATTCGGGCATTGGCTGTAACCCCGATGGCACGCCGATCACCGCCAGTGTCGGTGTGGCTGAATTACAGGAGGATCGGCCGCGGGACTGGAAGGCGATGGTCGAGTTGGCCGACCGTCGTATGTACCGGGCGAAAGATACCGGTCGGGCGCGCAGTATCGGGATTAGTGGTCAACCATTATTGTGGGCCGATTTTGCCGGTAGCTCTAGCCACTAGGTATTTCCATTCCTCGAGCACGTAAGTGTGCCAATATCCGTTTACGCAGGTAGTCCAGACCAAAGATCAGAAACGGTCCGCTCCAGGCAACCGCGTAGATCGTGGTGTCCACCGGTCCGGTACCCAACAGTTTCGCCAACGGTGGGAAGTAGAGGATCGCCCAGGAGAAGATCACCTCGAATACCAGGCCGAGAACAATCAGCGGGTTGTGCAGAAAGTCGAGAGTGAGTCCGCTGCCGGTACGCGAACGGCGGCCAAAGATGTTACCCATCTGCATCAGGATAATCGAGGAGAGGGTTATGCCCGTGGCGGAGAGGTAGAGTGGGTCGCGCACGGAGAGGGGATCGCCGTATTGCCAGCCGCCATCGAACAGTACCCAGAAGAACAAACTCAGGGCGAATACCGCTTCGATCAGACCAAGGAAGAGATAACTGTGCGCCATCAACGGAAACGACAACAATCCCTGTTTACTGTCCCGTGGCGGTTGCTTCATTACTTCCGGGTCGGGTTTCTCCTGCCCCAGACCCATCGACGGAATGATGTCGGTGCCAAGGTCGATGGAGAGGATCTGGATCACAGTCAACGCCAGCGGCACCGGGAACAGCATGTAGAGGATGTAGGGCAGGATCTCCGGGCCGTTACTCACCAATACATAGTTGGTGAATTTACGGATGTTATTGAAGATGGTGCGTCCTTCTTCGATACCGTTAACGATAGAGGCGAAGTTGTCGTCGAGCAGGATCACCTGCGCCGCTTCACGGGCCACGTCGGTACCGCTCTTACCCATGGCAATACCGACATCGGCGGCCTTGAGTGCCGGCGCATCATTAACCCCGTCACCGGTCATTGCTACCACTTTGTTCAGTTCATGAAAGGCGGAGACCACCTTCCACTTCTGTTCCGGCGTAGTCCGGGCAAACACGTGAACGCCGTTGCGTAAGCGTTCCACCAGCGCCCGTTTGCCGATACCTGCCAACTCTTCGCCGGTGAGGACGGTCGCCTGCGTGTTGGCGTCCTGTGGAATGATGCCTGCCTGACGGGCAATGGCTTCGGCAGTGGCGGGATGGTCACCGGTGATCATCACCACATCGATCCCGGCACTACGACACTGGGCCACCGCATGCGGAACCTCTTCGCGGATCGGGTCTTCGCTGCCGATAAAACCCTTGAGTACCATCTGCTGTTCCAGTTGCGTCTGGGCCTCATCGCCTTCTGGCACTGTGTCGATAAAACGGTAGGCCAGGGCGATGACCCGTTGGCCACTTGAGGCCATCTGTTGCACCACCTTTTCCGCCTGTGCCAGGTGGGTCTCGTTCAGTTCCTCTATTGAATCCTGTGCCAGTTCCACATGGCTCAGCAGTGGTCGCAGACTCTCCCAGGCGCCTTTGACGCTATAGATGTAGTTGTCTTTGCAGTCCGCATCGTTGCCGCATTCCAGTACACCACCAGCGCGCCGCTTCTCGTCGTCGAAGGAGAAGCGCACGACGGTTTTTTCCACAACGCTGTCGATGGAGCCCTGCTCTGCAAGCAGGGTCTCGGCCAGAGAGACATCCAGTGGATCGCCACCCAGCCCCTTGTCGCTCTGGTGTACATCGGAGGCGGCTACGGCGAGGCGAAGCAGGTTCTCTCGGCGTGTGTCGCCGAGTTGTTGGGCGGTCGTAGGATCGCAGAGTGAGGTGATCGCCAGACGATTCTGGGTGAGGGTGCCGGTCTTGTCGGTGCAGATCACGTGCACCGCCCCCAGTGCCTCGACCGAGTTAAGCCCTTTCACCAGCACATTGCGTTTGGCCATGCGCAGGCTGCCCATCGCCAGCGAGAGGGTGAAGGTGGGCAGCAGCCCTTCGGGCACGTTGGCGACAATGATGCCCATCATGAACACCAGATTGATCCACAATGACTGTCCGCTGAGGACGCCGTAGGTAAAGAACACCGCGCCCATGCTGACAGCAATAATGGTCAGTACGCGCACCATGTGTGCCGTCTCCCGCTCCAGCGGCGAAGGATTGCGTTTGACGTCACGGGAGAGCGTGGCGATTTTGCCGAACTCGGTACGTGGCCCAGTGGCGAAGACCACTGCCTTGCCGTACCCTTTTTTCACCATGCATCCGGCGAACAGCACGTTGGTGCTGTCACTGAGAATGGACTCCTGTGCATCGGCGTTGAGACGAACTGGGCGGGACTCACCAGTGAGCGGCGCGTTGTTGACTACCAGATCCTGCACTTCGACCAGACGGGCATCGGCGGGTACCTTGTCGCCTTCGCCGAGCATTAGCACGTCGCCCGGAACCAGTTCTTCGGCAAGGATGGTCAGTTCTCTGCCGTCGCGCAGGACGTTGACCTGCTGTGGCAGAAATTTGCGCAGCTCCTCCATCGCCTTTTCGGCGCGATACTCCTGCACAAAGCTGAACAGGGCATTGAGGATAGAAACCCCCAGCAGCGCCCAGCCGAGAATGTTCATTCCTTCGCCAGGCTGGATATAGTCGGCGACAAAACAGATCGCCGCGGAGATATCGAGCAGGATGGTGAAGAAGTTGGTGAACTGACGCGCCAGGCTTTTGAGCCAGACCAGGCGACGGGTTTCCTCAATGGTGTTGGCGCCGATTTGGCCAAGGCGCTCGTTTACCTGTTGCGTATTGAGCCCGCTTTCCCGGCTGTGTAGAAAACGGTAGACCTGAGTCGCGTCGATGTTCTGGATCTGTCGTTCGTGAACGTTGACAGCCATCCTCTATACTCCGCGGAAGATGGCGACGTCGCAGGGGGCATCGCGTAGTACCACCTCGATGGGGTTGCCGTACTGAAAGGTACGACGCAGGTTTTTCCACGCCGCCTCCATCAGGATGAGATGAGATTTATGTCGGTTGGCGGCGATGATCACCTCATGGGCCCAGTCGTCAGAGACGACGACGTTGCTGTCGATCAGTGCCTGCTCGATCCCGGTCAGTTCGGCCAACTGGCGATCCAGATCGACCATGCTTTCCCAGCCTTTTTGCCGTAACTGCTCTGCCTGCTGGTGCTGCAGGTGGCGAAACAGCAGCCGTTTGAGCATCATGACGCGCAACATATGCACGCGTGACACGGTGGGAGAAAAGCGACGCAAAATTTCGGCGCTGGTCAGGAAGCCTTCGCGGTCACCGGCGATGGGTAGCAGAAAGCGTCTTGGTGCGCCAAGGAGCCCCGGTTGTGCCACGCGTATCGCCATTACATCGAAGCTGTGATCGGAAAGGAGTCGCTCCGAGACGGTCCCTGCCAGGTGGCCGTGGGTGCCGCTATGCAGGCGTGCGCCACAGATCAGCAGGGTACCGGGCGTTGTCGGCATGTTGGCGAGGAGGTCACGGACAATGGCATTGGCGCCCGGGCCGGAGGAGCGGATGATCTCAAGCTTCAGGGTGACGCCGCACTCGCTGCTGGCGCTCTCCATGGTAGCGACCTTGTTGTGGACCTCTTCGGCGGGGATTTCATCGGTGTTGATGTAGAGAACCCTGAGGGTGCGATCGTTTTCCTGACGCGCCAGGTTTTGTGCATACCAGGCGACCCAGTCGCCATTGATCGAACCGTCGTACGCCAGGTGAATCAACTTCACTCTCCGCTGAGTAGGTTGCAGATAGAGTGTAGACAGGGAAGTAACGGCTGCCCACTGAGTCGAGGTTTTATGTGTCCGTCTTGCCGACTATGCTTAAATCAAAGCGGCAGCAGGGACGGGGGCGGAGGCGATGGACACGGAGTTCCACTACTGGATAACAGCAATCATCGCCGAGCGTGCCGGCTTTACCCAAAGTGAGGCGACGGTCATCGCTACTTGCGCTGAGTATGTCGATGAAAACGACTGTGCGATAAAGGTTACATGGCCGGATAAGCGAAAAAACTTCTATCGCAACTTCATCAGTCAAACGATGAACATCTTTCTGCCCGATAGAAAGCTGCTACGCATCTACCCGCTGTTCCATTTTGTGCCCGGCGATCCTGAGGCGGAATCGGCGCGTCGTGTCGACGGACATATGCATATTCTCAACACCACACCGGATAGTGAGAATGCACGCTATCTGTTCGATGCGGCATTCACCGCCCCTGAACATCTGCGCCTTTACCGTATCGGTATCGCATCGCATATGTACGTGGACACCTGGGCACACCAGAATTTTGTCGGCTGGGAGGACAGCCACAACCAGATTGGTCTCGATCTGAAATTTAACATCGGTCATGCGGATGCGGAACACCATCCTGATTGGGTGGCGCATCGTTGGCAGGACAGTCGTTTGCTGGAGAGTGATGTCGATAACCGCCTGCGTTTTCTGGCTGCTGCGGAGGCACTGTTTCGTCGCTACTGCCGTTATCTGAAGGAGCAGGGACGGGGAGATAATATCGATGGCTGGGAGGGATTGCAGCGTGATTTAGATGAGGCGATGGGGCGTTACTATACGGGTAGCGATAACTGGTATGCAGAGGAACGTCATACTGCTTATCGCAGACTGGCGCCGTGGTTGGGGGCGTTTGACGAGCGCGAATGGTTCGATGCGGCAATTGATACCGAAGTACACGGCATGCGTGATGCCAACACAGGCCTGCGAGCGTTGCTAACTCTGTTTCCTGACAGTTATACCTTCCGCGACGATGTGGATATCGAGCAGTGTCACTGGTACTGTTTCCAGGAGGCGGTCAAGGATCATGAACGACTTGGGCTGGATTTACTGGAGCCGCTATTCAAACAGATGCAGATCGATATCAGACGACGTTAACGATGTTGGTAACTTTTTCCTGTAAAGCTTATGCAGATATCACCATGCTTGGTGATGTGGCGGTATCGTTGCTGAAGATGATGGGACATAGCGGCAGCGTGCCGGGCGCGCTGAGTGCTGATGAAGTTCCTGGTGCGTTGCAACGCCTGCGCAATGCGTTGACCAGATTGGGGCGGCAGGAAGATGATAAAAACGATGATGAAGAGGAAGTGTCGGTCAGCCTGGCACAGCGTGCATTTCCACTGATCCAATTGCTGGAAGCGGCGGTGCAGGCAGAGACTCATGTTATGTGGGACCAATAGGCAGGCAGGTGGCCGCCGCTCTGTCCTCTGATAATTACCCTAGTTTTTCACTGGTTTATTTTCTTGGCACATTCCGATAGATTGGCCTGAGCCGCAAGGCACCACACCATTCCAATCACAACAAATAGAGAGTAAAAACAATGGATGCCGTAGCCATCGCTTCAATTATTTCAGTTGTTGGTTCTATCGTGGTTTTCATCGTACTGGGGATCCGTATCAACAAGCTGATGAACAGCACCCATTCGAAGGATTGATCGAGGCGCCATCAGGGCGTGACGGGAAATAGGGGGCTTTTGTCCCCCTTCTTGTTATCTGCGGGTTTATTGCAACAGACTCAGCGCCGCTTCGTAGTCCTCCTGCGCGGCGGGCAGGATCGATTTTACCTGTTCGGCATTGATGCGGGCTATTTGCCATAGCGGCATACTGGCTGGTAGCAGGACGTCAACGATATCTTCAGCAAAACTGCCCTGCTGGCTGATGGTGGAGGCAATATGTACCAGCGCCGATTCGGTGCGGTACTCCTCGGCATCCTGCGGATTGATATGGGTCGCCAGTACGTTGCTGAGCATTTTCGGCAACTCCCACATCATCGCCAGCGCCGAACCGACCTCGGCATAATCGAACCCCATGATCTCACGTTCCACTCGATGCAGCGGTATGCCGCGGTGACGATGTTCCAGCAGCGCCTTGCGTCCCAGTTCGGGAGTGCGGGTATAGATCACCAGATGGCCGATGTCGTGTAGCAATCCGGCGAGAAACATCGATTCATCGCTGTAGCTCTCTGGTAGCAGGCTGGTCAGCTGGCGCACCAGAATGGCGCAGCGCAGACTGTTGCGCCAGTAACCGTAGATGTCGATCAGTTCGCGCGGTATGTCGTTGAAGCGCTGAATGACTTCGGTGGCGAGTACCAGATCCCGGGTGGCCTGACGGCCGATCAGGGTAATCGCGTCGGCAACACTCTCCACCTCGACTGGCAGGGCGAAGAAGGCACTATTGGCCAGACGCAGCAGGCGTGCCGCAATCGCCGGATCGCGCTCGATGACTTCACCCAGCATGGCCGAGGTGCTGTCCGGTTCCTCAATGAGTTTGCATAACCGGGCATAGATTTCCGGCGGTGAAGCGAGGGTCACATCTCCCTGCAGCAGATCGCTCACTTTCAGATCGATCGCGTCAAACCGGATTATTGTCATTCTTCTTTCTCCCTATCTTGCCAGCTCTGACAAATCATCGGACTGCGTGTCGGTTTTCCAATGTAATAACCCTGTGCATGATCCACGCCCATCTTGATTAACAGTCCAAGGGTTTCGCTATCTTCAATAAATTCTGCAACCACCTCTTTACCCAGGCCATGAGCAATATCGATCATGGATTGAACGATGGCCTTATCCTGTGGGTCGTTCTTCAGGTTGATAATAAATGAACCATCGATTTTCAATACATCAATGGGGAACTGCTTCAGATAGTGATAAGTACTGAAACCGGAACCAAAGTCATCCAGGGCAAAGCGGCAACCAAGATCGCGCAAGCTGCTGACCATGCGGCGGGTATCGGCAAAGCTGAGGATCGCCGAGGTTTCGGTGATCTCGAAGGTAAGTCGTTGGGGATCGATAAGAGTGCTTTGCAGTTTTTCTTCCAGCAGGGTCATCATTGCCCCTTCCTGGAAGGCGTGGCTGGAGAGATTCACGCCCAGCGATATGTCGCTGTTATCTGCGAGATAATCGATGGCATTGCTGATTACCCAAAGATCGATTTGCTGCGCCAGTCCAAGCCGTTCAGCAGCAAGCATGAAACGGGCGGAGTTTTCGTCGCCACCGAGGGATGATGGAATACGGACCAGCGCCTCGAAATGGTTGATGCGCTTGTGCCGTACATCCAGTACTGGCTGAAAAGTAAGGAACAATTGATTGTTGCCCAGTGCCAGGCGAATCGGTTGCGCCCAGTGCATGTCTTCGCGCATGTTTTGCAGGATGTCATCTTCCTGGCTAAAACGATGCACCGCGTTACCACCACGGGTCTTGGCGACAAAACAGGCCTGCTCGGCACGTGCCAGTACCTGGCTGGCATTGTCCATTGTCCCAGGGTAGATCATGGCAAGGCCGACACTGATGCCGACGTGATAGATGATGGCGTCACCATCAGGTTCGATGTTGGCAATGGTGCTGCGCAGAAGGTCTGCTTCATGTGCCGCTTCTTCTTCATCGACGGCCTGAAGCAGAACGGCAAACTCATCCGAACCGAGGCGGGCCAGCAGATATTCGGGAGGCAATACTTCACGCAGACGGTTGGCAACGGTCTGTAGCAAGGCATCGCCACGATCATGCCCCGCAGCATCGTTGTGTAGTTTGAAGCGGTCGAGATCGAGATAGAGCAGGGCGTGGGCGATCTGTTTGTTGGCACCGATACGTATCGCCTCATCCAGGGCCTTCTCAAAGGCATCGCGATTGGCAAGATCAGTCAGCTCATCGTGGTGAGCCAGGTAGTGCAGGCGTGCCTCGATTACCCGGTTTTCTGCAAGGCGAGTATTGAAATAACGTTCTTGACGTAAACGAATGCGTCGTTCCATCAACAATTTCATCGACAGCCGCAACCGTTGCATCATTTCTGGATTAACCGGACGCGCTTCATTGACCTGGATAACGTCAAAGAAGCCCTTATCCAGGGCATCCATGGTTGCCAGATTATCGACCTCTTCGCTGCATACAGCGAGCACGATACCAAGCCAGCCTTTTTCTCCCAAACGCAGAAAGCGTTGGCAGCGCTCAATGACTTCGGAATCAATTTTGGGCGTGATTACGATAGCGAGAAAGGGAACACCGTTATCCTGGAAGATTAGTTCCCGGGTATAGAGGGCAAGCTCTTCTATCGTGGCGAGTTGCGTCGTGTCCGGCAAACCTGAGCCGCGTAGCGCCTTGACTAACCAGTCCGTTGATTTGTCACGAGCATCGGCAACAAAGACAGGTATATCCGGATGTTGCTGGGGTCTGGCGTCGTCGTGATCGTGTTGCACGTCTGATCCACAGATTAAATAACCGCACTGAGTGTACATTTATATCTGGCGTACTGCCAGAGGCAAACACATTCGTTTCTGAACACTGGTTTGCGGTTCATGGTATGAGAACTTACTATGCCGACTTTACTGCGAAACTGTCAGCTTCGAGGTTATATGCAACACATTTGTGGTTGCCTGCGGGTTGCCTGTTACATTTTGGTACTCAATCTATTGAGCATTCCGATTGGTAATGCGGCGGTCGGTGTTGACGGTAAACTGGAACTTTGGTTTGAGTACGACGGTCGCCAGGCGATGCTGGCTAACGCACCAACGATAAGTTGTGTCCGACAAAACGATTTAACCCTAATCAGCTGTGATCTTTATCGTAGCGACGATGGTCGTTACTGGATCGACCGTCCACCGTCTGGAAGCTACACCTTGCGTGTGTCGGCAAAAGAAGAAAGCGGTGAATACTTCCGTGCCTATCCTTTCAGGGTGGAACACAGTGCGACCGGGCCACTGCTCGTTGCCCTGAATCGTGTGCTGCAGTTACAGGAGCCTGCAACGTCGATTGTGCCTGGTCCTGAAAAGGGTAGCTGCGATCCCTATGCCGAATATCCAGTTTCTCTACTGAGTCTTGCTTCCGAGGCACGGCCGAATTTTAGTTGGTTCCCTCTTTCCGCTGCAGATGGATATCGTTACAGAGTCTGGCGTGTCCGTTGTGCTGATGGCCGACGTCTTGAACCAGTGTTGATGGGTATTACCCGTGGATATGTTCTTGATGTTGCCATTCCACGCAACGAGCAGGGCGAGTATTACCTGTTTGAGGTATTTGCGCGTCATGGTAATCAGGATATCGCCCAGTTGTTGTTGAAAGACGACTCAGGAGCGCTTGTTGAGACATTCCCATTTGTCGTCACTGATCCATTGGGGGATCGCAGCTGGTACCCCTATTTGTTATTGATACTGTTGTTGCCGTTTTTACTGTGGATGTTTTTGCAATTGTTACGCGGTGTCGGTTCGATGCGCCCGGGTTGGGGAACGGTTGGAATTCTGCTGGTGGTTTTGTCGTTGCTTGCCGGGTACTGGCAGCGGGAAACGGTGTTTGCCTGGATGGCGCAAGGGGAAAGCTGGATCGATAAGGCAGCCACACTTAACCAAAGGTGGTATCGCCAAGCGGATCAGGAAAAAGCATATTCGGAGCACAGAACTTTTGCAGGTGGTGACTGGAGTGGTTATCTGGTCGCCCGCGGCAGCGAGCCTTTTTACGGTGACGCGCGTCGTCAGGAGATTCGGATTTTTTTCGATGCAAACAGTGCCCAGGTCAGTTTGAGACAGAATGGGCGCTGGCAAAAGGTTACCCGTGGTGGGTTTTCGCTCAATCGGTCCGGAGCAGGCATGACGCTGTTGGGACATAAGCGTGATACCAACGCCAGGGAACTCTGGTCGATTAGTATAGCGGACACTACTGAATCGACATTGCGTCTGGTGCTGGATCGGATGATTACCCGGCTTAATGCAAAAGGTGATGTGGAGACGTCGACACGCAGACAGGCAACAGGTGAACTGCATCACAATGTGCCATAACAAAGTGTCGGCAATTTCTGACATAAATACTCATTTAAATGCGCTAGCCTAGCAGTAGTTAAAGTTGGCCGCGCGGTGCGTTGACAAGGAGGTGTCGATGATTATCAAGAACATGGATGAGTACGCAGCAGAGCTTGCGACCATCGAGAGATTATTGCTAAGTGATCCGTCCGAGATCATCGCTCAATCCCTGCAGCGTGACAAAAGTACCATTCTGAGTAATCTGCAACATAAGCGCGACGCTGCTTATCATCTGGACTTCTATTTTTCCGATACGCCCGACTGGGTTGTGTTCCATGATCTGCGTTTGGAGATGGGCGATGTTACCGCAAGTTTTGACCATCTATTGATCGGTCGTGAGATGGATATCTACGTCATCGATACTCGGTACTATAATGCCAGGCTGCGGATCAACGAAGAAAAGGAATTTTCCTACTATATCGATAACCGGCCGGTGTCCACTGATTCTCCTGCTGAACGGAACCAGCAGCGCATCGATTTTCTTGCCAACTATCTGGTGGGTAATGGACTGTTACCGACTCGTTTTGGTTTGGTCATACGACCCAGTTTTCACAATATCGTGCTGGTATCACCAGGTTCCAGTGTCTATCTTCCCAGAGGAAACATGAAACTCGATTGTAAGGTGGCACGTTCGGATCACTTTCTCGAAAAATTCAGCAAAACAATACCGCGCAGTGATGCCGTGCATGATTTCGTTGCATTGGCCAGGCAGGTCTCATCGGAGAATCTATCTGATATGGCAGCGAAGCTCGCCCGACGGCATATTCCCCGCAGGATGGATTTCAGTCGGCGCTATGGGCTACAGAACCCGAAAGCACTCGGTGGAGCGAAAACAGAGGCCGATTCTGTGGAACAGTGCGCAGCCTGTCAGAAACGAATTACTGCCAGGGTGGTTCGATATTGCTATGATAACCGCGAACTGTTTGCGGGTAAGGCATACTGCTTCGATTGTCAGAAGGGGATTGCCTTCAGGGCCGTGATGTAATCATCTAGCCTGCCCGCAGGGAACCAGGTGACACAACCTACAGGGTGGGGAGGTTCAGGTGATTGCAGCGATGAAGCGGTTAGCGGGGAGAGCGTTTTTTCTGTTGGCGCTGGCATGGTCGGCCCAATCCATTGCCGGGGTCGACGGTAAATATCAGGGAGAGTATCACGGGAAGAAAGTGACCGCGGTGCTGGAGACTGTGAGTACTACCGTTACGGGTATCCTCGGGGTTGGGGAAGATAGCTATCTGTTACGCGCTGAGACGGGGAAGGGAAGTCTCACGGGGCAGCTCAATAGTATTAAAAGTGGCGAAGCGCTCAAGCTGCTAATTAAGCCACATGGGGACGCCATCGACGTCGAAATGACGCCAAAAGGTGCCGATATCATGCGATTCACCCTGCAAAGAGAAAAGTAGCCCCTATAATTCCAACGATACAAACAACCGTCCTCGGCAGGACTCCTATCCTGTTCTGTTGACTGGACACTATTTGTCTGCGGGAACTTTTTGTCCGTTTCCTGCGTTTAAGCTTTATGGCCAAAATAACCTCACTGTTTCGGCAAAATGCCGCCGATGAGTTCGAGCGCCTGGTGGCGCCCCATATCGAGCGATTGTTTCGCCTCGCCTATCGTTATTGTGGCGAGGTGCAACAAGCGGAAGATCTGGTCCAGGACCTGTTACTCAAGCTCTATCCAAAACGTAAGGAACTGCGCAGTATTGAGTCCCTGGGACCCTGGCTGGCACGGAGCCTGTATAACCACTTCATCGACACTACCCGCAAGGGACAGCGCAGCCCACTTCACGGCGCCGTGTCTGAGGATGTGTTGCACAGCCTGCCTGCGGGTAATGACCAGCCTGAAAGCGAACTGGAGCGCAGCGATCTTCAGCGCCAGTTGGAGCAGGCAATGAACCGCCTGAGTCCTGAGCAACGGGCACTGGTCAGCTTGCATGATATTGAGGGTTATACCCTGCAGGAACTGGAGACCATGCTTGATACACCGATCGGGACACTCAAGTCCCGCCTGCATCGGAGCCGACTGCAACTGCGTAAATCATTGCAGGTGGAACCATTGCCACGTTCCGGGCGTGTTGATAGGCGGAGGATAGAAAATGAGTATTAACTGCGAGCACTACCGTAACGCTATCGATGAGTTGCTGGACGGCACGCTTACCGAGGCAATGGAGGCTGAACTAAATCGCCATCTGCCACTGTGCGCGGAGTGCCAGCAACGACTGGAGGCGGAGCGGACCTTCCGTCGCGAACTGTCCCAGATGTCGGCCCCTGCCATGCGCCCAGAGTTTCCAGCTCAGGTGATGGCCAGGGTACGCCAGACGCAACAACGGTCGCCGCGCCATTGGGGATTTGCTGCGGGCTTCGGATCGGCGGTTGCCGCAGGTCTGGCGCTCTGGTTTGCCGTTAGTCTGACAACGGTACCGCCCGAAACAGGGGCGGTACTACAGACCGTTAGCCTCAGTCTGGGCAAAACTGAAAGGGTTAGTCTGGTGTTCGACAGCCCTGCTGAGTTCGGTGAAACCACCTTTGCACTACTGTTGCCGGAAAATACCGAGTTGGAGGGGTATCCAGGGAAACGCGAGCTTACCTGGACCGCTTCGCTACGCAAGGGCAAAAATCGCCTGACCCTGCCGATACGTGTTGCTGCCCCGGGCAATGGCGAGATCGTGGCGCGAATCAGTCAAAGTGACGACGTAAAGGTATTTCGTCTCAGGCTGAATGTACGGCAACAGAGTGGCAGTGGGGCGGTGTTCTACACACTGGGCTGATGGCACAAACTCACACTATAGATAGAACAGAATTGAGTCGGAGAATAGTGATGAATAACACCACGTTTGTCATGGGCACCGTGTTGACAATGTTGATACTATTTCTGTCACTGGGCGCACACGCGGTGGAAGCTGCGGACATGGGGGATGTGACGCTGCAGGTACTGGAGAGCAACGATCCCTCTGATATAGTAAACGATATCGATTTACCCGATCTCACGGATAATGATGCACATGACAAGGCTCGTTCAGCATCACATGACTCTGCGCATGAGATCGAAGATCAGGTACGGGAAGCCCATGATGAAATTGAGGATGAGATCGACGATACCAGGGACGATATCGATGACAGCATTGATGAGGCCGAGGTGGACAACGAAGATCCACCCGAGACAGACAACTGATACCACCGCGCTACGCGCTGTGGTTGAGGAGATAATGTTACCCTTCTGGCTGTTTTTTCCACCCACTCATGGGTGGTTTTTTCGTGAGAAGCTGACTTCCTCGGTAAACATTTGATGAAGCGTATTCTCACGGTCATATTCCTGATGTTGCTGGCAAACGTTGGACAACAGGCCTACGCCCTGGGGGACGTGGAGTTTGCTCAGGGAGTGACGCTGTATAAAAAGGCGCAATATTCTTTAGCGTTGAACAAATTTGCAGCAGCCAGAAAGGCAGGAATGGACGAGCCACGGCTGAATTTTAATCTTGCCCTGTGTTACCTCCAATTACAGCAATACGATCAGGCTCGGGAGGAATTCCTCAACGCTGCGCAGCATAAACCTCTGGCGGGGCTGGCGTGGTTTAACATAGGCCTTCTGGAGCTGGAACGTGGTGGTCGCGAGGAAGCAATCAACTGGTTTACCCGCGTACGCGATACCACGCAGCAGATAAAATTGCGTGCGTTGGCAGAGCAAAGATTGGCACAGTTGCAGCAGCCGACAGGCAGTGAGCTGAATTCGGTTATTTGGGACAACGGCTATCGTCTGCATATCGGCTATGACGATAACATCGAAGATCCCGCGTTGATCGGTACAACTGACAGGGGAGACCGTTTTTCCAGTGCACTCGCCTATATCACCCGGGCTGCGGGCGGTGTTGATGGTTGGCGTGTTGGCGCAGTTGCCTTTTTGCAGCACTACAACACAGTGAAAATCTATGATCTCGATCTGTTGCAGCTGACGCTGGACAAGGGTTTTAGTCGTGGTGATTGGCGTAATCGTTTTGGTACCGAACTGGAGGCGGCCACGTTAGGTGGTAATGATTATCTGCAGACTGCCAAGTTTCACATCAGCGGTAAGCTACCACTCTCAACAATGGATGAACTACGTCTACGCTATCGCTATAGCAGCGTCTCCGCGATGTCACAGGTTTACGATTATCTGGCCGGCGATCGCCACGAACTGGAGCTACGTTGGCAACATCAACGCGATAATTTGAAGCTACAGGCTGGTTATGAATATGAAGTGAATGATCGCAATGATTATCGCGGTACGACGGTATTCAGCAGTTATTCGCCCAACCGGCACACCATAGACCTGCGTGCTGATGCAATGGCTGCAGGCGGCTGGGAGCTGGATGGCCGCATCAATTGGCGCTCCAGTCTCTATCCGGAGTCCAATATTCTTGCCGACAGCAGTGCGGTAAAACGTTCCGATGAGAGACTGATACTTTCTTTGGGCACCACCTATCCGCTAAGTGATAGCCTGAATGTAGGCTTTGAGTATAAGTTCACCGAAAACCATTCCAATATCGACACTTATCACTACACACGTCATATCTATACGCTCGGTATCAGCGGTATCTTCTAGGTAACTCATTACCCGGTGAAACTGTGGCGGAATCGGCATAATAAGACGGCATAGTTGTGGTAACGGGGGTATACTCCCTGGTAGGTAAAAGAAGGTGTCAGTCGTCATGGGTTGCGATAGCAAAGATATCGATTTGACCGAACTGCAACTATTCGAAGGAGAAAGCCCACAGGCCATCGAATGGGTGCGCGAGGTTGTCAAGAAACGCCAGCTTAAGAACGGCGAGGTGTTGCTTGAATCCGGGCACGAAAATCGTTCTCTCTATTTTGTACTTTGCGGTGCTCTGCGCATCGAGCTGGCGGCAGAGAACCGCGCCTTCGTTACGCACGTCAATGTGGGTGAGTGTGTTGGGGAACTGTCGGTACTCGACGGTAAGCCAACTACTGCCAGAGTTATTGCCGCGGAAGACAGCAATATCATGGTGCTGGATCGGGGCGACCTCTGGCTTCTGATTAATACCTCCCATATCGTTGCTCGCAATCTGCTCTACATGCTTTCCCATCGTATTCGTAAGGATGACGAAGCGCTGAGCGACTCTTTCATTCTGCAGCAACGTTACGCCCGTAGTGCCCGTATAGATACCCTGACCGGACTCTACAACCGTTACTGGCTGGACGAAATGCTGCCGCGTCTGGTGGAGCGGGCACACACCGATAGTGGTGATCTGGGGTTGTTAATGCTTGATGTGGATCACTTCAAACGTTTCAATGATAGCTATGGTCATCTGGCTGGGGATGAGGTGTTGCGGATTCTCGGCGCGATACTGCTTTCCCATTTGCGTGTCGATGACTCGGCGGTTCGTTTCGGCGGTGAAGAGTTTGTGGTGATCCTGCCGGGACTGAACAGGGAGAAAGTGATCGAGGTGGCGGAGCGCCTTTGTGAGGTAGTGCGGGAACAGACAGCGGAGCGTCTGGCATACAAGGATCTTCCCGGGGTAACTATCTCTATCGGTGTCTCGCTGCTTATTCCTGGGCGGAGTGGACGAGAGCTTATTGCGGAGGCGGATACCGCGCTGTACCAGGCGAAGCGGGAAGGCCGGGACAGGGTTGTCGTTGCCGTCGGGGAGAAAAAAGGTCCTGCTACGCTTCCATAAGCGTTTCAATGACTGCTAATATTCAGTCGGTTCCTTGTCCCGCAAGGGTTCGCTATACCGCTGTTTTCAGGGAGCAGTCCAATGGTCTTCGATATCCCACAAACCCAACTCAAGTCGGCCAGGGCAGCACACGAGTTGTTCATGGTTAATCTTGGCGCCCTGTTGTTGCTTGGTCCTCTTTCCATTTTTCTTGGCATTGGCCGCATTGCGATTCTGATCCCGTTGGCAATCTCAATCGTGTTTATGCTCTATATTCGTCAACGCAGTCGTACGCTTGCCACATCCGGGCCCTGGTTTGTGGCGGCGCATTGGCGGGCGGCGTTAGGTAATTTTCGCTGGTTGTTCATCGGCTTTGCCCTGACATTGGTATTTCTGCTCATTAGCTGGGTGTTGGAAATAACCATCGACCCCCACAGCCCCAGCCATTTCGTTGCTGTGGCGTTGACCCGTATCGGCGTGATGCCGACGCTGATAATGATCTTTGCCTGTTTTGTCATGGGTAATAACGCCCTCAATCAGGTTATTCGCCACGAGGTTCCGGATAAGCTGGTAACGGCTTTTCCTCCTCCGCCTGATTTGGTGACAAAGAGCTAAGTACCAATCTTTACTGGTTTTTGGCGAAAACTTTTGTATCGGCCGGGAGTGTGTCAATCTGCCAGCAGCCCTTGAGTGGAATGGTGACCATGATAGCGCCATTCGGAAAAGGAACTGGTAACAGCCATGTTTGAGCCCGATCTGTCACAGGTACAAAATGCTTTTATTGCCAGCTTGCTGGCGGGTTCTGCTACGGCTATCGGTTCACTTGCGGTGGTGGCGGTGAAGCGTCTTCCGCGGCGAGTTGAAGACGGTATGCTCAGTATGGCGGCGGGGATCATGCTTGCCGCCTCGGTATTTTCCCTATTGATACCTGGTATCGAACAGGCCACCCAAATCACCGGCGGGGAGATGCAGGGAATGGCGCTGGTGATTATCGGGGTGCTGTCGGGTGCACTGTTGCTGTGGCTGATGAATCGCTACATGCCGCACGAGCATCTACACATGGGGCGTGAAGGGCCTGAAGGGATTCGCATGAAGCGGATCTGGCTCTTTGTCTTTGCCATCACTCTGCACAATCTACCTGAAGGCACGGCGGTGGGTGTGGCGATGATGCAGCAGGATCCGGCTGCAGGCGAAAGTCTGGCCGTCGGCATCGGCGTGCAGAATATTCCGGAAGGCCTGGCTGTCTCGGTGGCGTTGATGTCTGTCGGTTATAGCCGCTGGGTTGCGCTACTGGTGGGAGCGGCGAGTGGACTCGTTGAGCCCGTAGGTGGTTTGTTCGGTGGCTTGCTGGTGTGGATGGCGGCGCCGATGCTGGCCTATTTCCTTGCCCTTGCGGCGGGTGCGATGCTCTATGTGATCTCTGATGAAGTGATCCCGGAGACTCACCGTCGTGATGAGAGCGGCACGATCACCTTCTCTCTGCTGGGCGGATTCTGCCTGATGATGTTACTGGACGTCGTGCTAGGCTGAAGTTATCACGCTGCCTTGTGGGCCGGTTGTGTTCCGTGCAACGTCTCGCATTTCTCTTCACGCATCAGGATCACGCTTTGCTCGGTCCAGTGCAGTAGTTCAAAACTGCCGTCATGGTGTTCAGCCAGCGCGGTGCAACTTTCTACCCAGTCACCAGTATTTTTGTATTCGACGCCGTCGATTTCGCGCATTACTGCATGATGGATATGGCCGCAGATGATACCTGTGACACTACGTCGTTCCGCTTCGTGACAGACCAGCTTTTCAAAGTCGCCAATGAAGTTGACTGCGCTTTTTGTCTGCTTCTTGAGAAATGCCGAGAGTGACCAGTAACCGAGCCCCAGGCGGCGACGGGCTTTGTTGAACCAGTGATTCAGCCACAGTAGGAAGTCGTAGGCACCGTCACCGATATGGGCCAGCCAACGATTGTGGCGCATTATGCAGTCAAATTCATCGCCATGTATCACCAGATAGCTTCTGCCGTTGGCGCTGGTATGGATCGCTTCATTCTCGACCAACACGCCATTGAAGGTATTCCCCGTGTAGTCGCGGAACATCTCATCGTGATTGCCTGGAATATAGGTTACCCGCGTACCGTTGCGAGCCATACGGAAAACCAGACGCAGGATTTCGTTATTAAGTTGTGGCCAGTGCCACCCCCTCTTCAGTTTCCACAGATCAAAAATATCGCCGACCAGATAGAGATGATCGCATTGACTCTGTTGCAGGAAATCTTTGAGGAAAGCGGTTTTGGCGTCCCGGGTGCCAAGATGGACGTCTGAGATAAAGATGCTGCGATAGTGACGTTTGCTTGTCATGGGGTATCCCCTGTCTACCAGGTTTGGCCTATTGAACGGCAACAATATGACCGCTCGTTGACAGCAAGATGAAACTTCTACGGCAGCTTTCGTTTCTACACCGCTGCAATATCGATGTCTGCAATATGGCTGCAAGAAAAGTGTCATGGCGCCGTCATCTGTGCAGCCTATTCTCGTCGGCAACAGCTGCCACGATACCTGTCCATGCGCATTGCCATTATTTCCGATGTCTATTTCCCGAGAGTAAACGGGGTCTCGACCTCTATTCGAACCTTTCGCCGTGAATTGATGGCGTTAGGTCATGAGGTGTTTCTGATCGCCCCCGATTACGGTGAGCCGACCGATGATGAGAGCTGGATACTGCGGGTGCCTTCACGGGTGGTCTACGTGGATCCGGAGGATCGGATGATGCGTTTCTCTGCCGTGATGAGATTGGAATCTGAATTGCGGCAACTGAATCTTGATTTGCTGCATATCCAGACGCCATTTGTCGCGCACTATGCGGGAGTGAAGCTGGCAAAGCGGCTCCGCATTCCTGTGGTGCTGACCTATCACACCTATTTTGAAGAGTATCTTTTTTATTACGTGCGCTTTCTGCCGCGCTTCTTTTTGCGCTGGATCGTGCGTCATCTGACTCGACAACAGTGCAGTCAGGTCGATTCGGTGGTGGTGCCGACTCAGGCGTTCAGCCAGGTGCTGCGAGACTACGGCGTACGTAGCGAGCTCTATATCAACCCGACCGGTATTGATCTAAAGCGTTTCAGTCACGGTGACGGAATGCGGTTCCGTGAAGAAAACGGTATTCCTCTGGAGCGACCGGCACTGCTCTTTGTTGGGCGGATGGTGCATGAAAAAAATATCGATTTTCTGTTGCGGGTGGTACAGCGGGTCAAACAGCACGTTCCTGAGATCATGATGATGATGGTTGGTGAGGGCCCGGCGGAAGCACACCTGCGCGAGTTGGGTCAGGAACTGGGGATCGAGGAAAACCTGCAGTGGATCGGTAACCTGAATTCGCTGGAAACGCTTTGTGACTGCTATTGTGCCGGTGACATCTTCATCTTTGCCTCGCGTACCGAAACCCAGGGGTTGGTGTTACTGGAAGCGATGGCGCTGGGTGTGCCAGTGGTCTCTACCGCACGGATGGGAACCGTGGATATTCTCAAGGATTGCGAGGGTGCACGGGTGGTGGATGAGGATGAAGCGGCCTTTACCGCCGCAATACTGGAACTGTTGGCAGACGGAACACTGCGCAAGCAACTCGGGCGGCTCGGACAGGAACACGCCAGAACCTGGTCTGCCCAGGCCCTGGCGTTACGTCTTGAAGAGGTTTATATGGAGACGGTCGAATCGACCTATCTCTTTGGACGTGAAATCGAGGGCGGTGAAACGCCCTGAGATCTAGACCACGTGTGCCATTGGGTAGCTGGCGAACTCAGGTACCCGGGTCATCATCGGTTCGGTGATGCCCTCCAGACCGGCGAATTCGTTCAATACGACCTTGTCCAGCAGACTTGAGACGGTGGGGGTTGTCTCGAGGTCGACCTCCAGTCCATTGAAGACATCGGCGATCATCACCTTCAGTTCTTCACCGTGGGCCTGGTCCATGTGCAGGTCCTCGACCAGCCGCGCCTCTTCGCTGATCTCGTCCAGATCCGCTTCCAGCGCCTCGGCCACAACCGCCATCAGGCTCATGCCCATCAGATTTTTTACCGACTCCAGTTCATTGCTGCCGACCCGAATACACATAGTGTGTCCTCCATAGTCTAATCCCCGTGGCCTCTGTTGGCGGCGGAGATTCAAGTCAGATAATCAGTAAATAAGAAGGTAGTAATAAACGCCAAAATATCTATTGATCTTGATCAAGAAAATGGCAAATCACCGCAAAATTGTGTGTCTTTTTGATGGCCGTTTCTCATTTTCTGCCCACAGTCCGAATGCTACTCTTGAGACCCTTTAAACGGCATTGGAAGCCATGTCAGAGTCCAACTCATCCCTGAAACAGTTCGTTGAACATTTGCTTGGCGCGGCGTCTTCAAGTTACGTGAGGGCTGTGCTGGTAGTGAGTGGTCACTCAGATTGGTGCCAGCAACAGGCTGAAGAGCTGGTAAGGGTATGTGATGCGGGCCCGATCTGGTGGTTGGGGGCAGCTCCTCCAGCAAGCGTCGAGCCACAGAGTTGGGAGCGGGCACGTACCCGCCTGGGCCGAGAGGTGGGCTGGTTGGTTATCAATGCCCATGAGGGTTTCGATGCCGAGGGTTTCGGTGCCCTGACCGGTACCGTACAGGCGGGCGGTCTGTTGCTGTTACTGACACCGCCGCTGCCGGAGTGGCCAAATCGACCCGATCTCCAGACACGGCGGATGGCGGGTTACCCCTACGCTATGGAAGATGTGAGCGGTCACTTCCTTTCTCGCTTTTCACGTTGTCTTACTCGCACGGCTGGTATCGCCCTTTGGCAGGAGGGACAGGCCTTACCGCCACTGCCGGAATTGCCCAGTATTCAGCAGAGCTGGCGCGATCCGATCTACGCCAGTGCCGAACAGCAGCAGGCGATCGAGGCGATTCATCAGCTCGTAAACAACAAATCCCAGCGACCACTGGTGTTGAGTGCGGATCGGGGACGGGGTAAATCGGCCGCCCTGGGGATTGCCGCTGCTCAGTTGTTGCAGCAAGGCATGGAACACATTCTGGTGAGCGCACCACGTATCGCAGCGACTGACGCTCTCTTCACTCACGCGGCAATGTTGCTGCCTGGCTGCGAAGCCCATCGTGGGCGCCTGTTGTGGCAAGGAAGGATGATCGAATTTGTCGCCCCGGATGCCCTGTTACTGGCGCCACGCCAGGCGCAGTTGCTGCTGGTGGATGAGGCGGCGGCGATCCCGGCCGCCATCCTCGCGGCTTTGCTTGAGCGTTATCCCCGTAGCGTCTTTTCCACCACCATCCATGGCTATGAGGGGACAGGTCGCGGCTTTGCCCTGCGCTTCCAGCAGACCCTGACGGAAAAAGCCCCCGATTGGCAGGCGCTGCAACTGAGCACTCCGGTTCGCTGGGCTGAGGGCGACCCACTGGAGCGTCTGAGCTTTTCTACATTGCTGCTGGATGCCGAACCAGCAACCGCAGAGATGGTCGCCGGTGCCGTGCCTGAATCCTGCCAGTTCGAAAAACTCAAAGCGCAGCAATTGGCTGAAAGCGAGGACGATCTTCGTGAGTTGTTTGGACTGCTGGTGCTGGCCCACTATCGCACCAGCCCTAACGATCTACGGCAACTACTGGATGGGCCTGGACAGTCGCTTCATGTGCTGCGTCATGCAGGACACATCGTGGCCGTGGCGTTGCTTGCTCATGAGGGGGGGCTGGATGCGGAACTGGCCCGCCAGATCATGCTTGGTCGTCGTCGGGTGCAGGGGCATCTGTTACCCCAGTCGCTGGCCAATCACGCCGGGCTGGCCGAGGCGGCGCAATTACGCATTAGCCGTATCATGCGTATCGCGGTCCATCCCGCGGTGCAGCGACGTGGATTGGGCGGGATGCTGCTGCACGAACTACAGCAGGCAACCCGGGCGACGGATAGCGATCTGCTCGGTGCCAGTTTCGGCGCCGATTTACCGTTACTGCGTTTCTGGTTGGGGCACGACTATCTTCCCGTCAGGTTGGGATTAAGCCGCGAGGCTTCCAGTGGTAGTCATGCAGTGATGGTTCTGCAGCCCCTTTCAGAACGGGGTGAGGCGCTATTCGCGCTGGCGCGACAACGTTTTGCCGAGAGCCTGCCAGAGCTATTGGCGGAGCCGCTGGCAGGATTGGAGACTGAACTGGCCGATGCCCTGCTGGCGGTGACTCCTCCACGGCAAGATCCTGAACTCGGCGAGTACGACTGGTCTGATCTCGAATCCTTTGCCTTCGGTTTACGCGGCTATGAAATCTGTATAGCGGCGATTCACAAGCTGGTGCAGCAAGCCTTGGCCGATGGCACGGCACAACGCATTCTCGATAAGGTGCAGCGTGCCTTGCTGGAAGAGAAAGTCTTGCAGCGCCGCCCATGGTCGCAGCTGTGTCGTCACCATGGCTTTAGCGGGCGCAAGGCCGCTGTGGCGGCAATACGCCAGGTAATCGCCGTGCTCTATCGTCACTATTGCCCGGAATGATCCCCGCCGCTGCGACCGTTATACTCGAAAAGTACTTCAATACTGCGGCCAAGAATCGCAGGGACATAACAAGGGGGTAGCAATGTCTGAGTGGGTGACTGTTTGTCCGTTGGCGGAGCTGAGCGAAGGAAAGGGATTTGAGGTACGCCTCAAAGGTCGGCCTTTGGCCCTGTTTCTCCATCAGGGGAAAGTGTTTGCCCTGGATGATCGCTGTCCACACCGTGAGGGACAACCCTCACAGGGGACGGTTGAGAACGGCGATGCAGTCTGCCCGCTACACGGCTGGAATTTCGATCTGGAAACCGGCATCTCTCCCTACGATCCCCATGACCAGATTGCCACCTATCCCGCACGGATAAAAGACGAGACAGTCGAGGTGGATGCCGCTGCGGTACCGCCATTACCCAAAAGTACCTTCGACGGTTATCAGGGGCGCTGGCGTCGGTGGGCTCACGACACTCGTGGTAAGGCGGAGATTAGACGCCTTGCCGTAGGTAAATTGCCTCTTGTCGATGCCATGGGTGCCGAGGCGCCGCAACCCGGCGGAGTGGTCGATTTCGATCACTTCCATCTGCGCGCAGCACAACTGGCACGTCTGCCCAAGTTGAAGAGTGAACTGGTCAGTACCACGGTGTTACTCGGTCGCGGTGCCGGCAAACCGTTGCAGCTGGCCTTACCTGCATTTGTTTCCCATATGTCTTTCGGTGCGCTCTCCCGGGAGGCCAAGATAGCGTTGGCGGCAGGGTCGGCCAGGGCCGATACCCTGATCGGTTCCGGTGAAGGGGGCATGTTGCCCGAAGAACGTGCCGAGGCGAAGCGCTACATACTGGAGATGGCCAGCGGCTACTTCGGCTGGAACATGGAGAATATGGCCAAGGCCGATGCCTTTGAGATCAAGATCGGCCAGTCGGCCAAGCCGGGGCTGGGTGGTGAATTACCTGCCTCCAAGGTTACCGCAGAAATTGCAGAGGTACGCGGTATTGAGATGGGAGAGACGGCGGTATCGCCCGCGCACTTTCCCGATCTGGCGCAGCCTGAACTACTGGCCGAGCGCATCGCTTCCATGCGCCGTCACTTTCCGGAAAAGCCGGTGGGGATCAAGATCGCTGCCAATCATGTTGAAGAGGATGTGAAGGCGGCGCTTTCCCTTAAACCCGACTTCATTACTGTCGACGGTTTCGGCGGCGGTACCGGTGCCTCACCGACCCATGTACGGGATCATTTCGGTATGCCACTGGTCATGGCACTACCCATCGCTCGCCGTTTGATCGAGCAATACAATCGCAACAGCAAGCGGCCTGTATCGTTGATCGCCACGGGTGGTATTCGTACGCCGAGCGACATCATCAAGGCACTGGCGTTGGGTGCCGATGCCTGTGCCCTGGCGACCGCGGCGCTGTTTGCCCTGGGTTGCGAGTACTACCGTGCCTGCAATACGGGCAATTGTCCCACCGGCGTAGCAACTCAAAAAGAGACATTACGTCGGCGTATCGATCCGCATATCGGTGCTGCGCGAGTCGCCGCCTTTTTTGACGGAACTCGCACTGTTCTGGAGGAGTATCTGCGGGCTATGGGCCATACTCACATGCGCGATATTACTCAGGATGATCTGCAACCGCTGACGCCCGCGGCGCAGGAGGTTCTGGATACAGGCAAATAACCGGATTGTGACTGTTGTCATGGCACCGTCGTGACCCTGGCGAGATGATGGCGCGACCCGGACAGGGAGGTTCCTGATCCAGTTGTTGTGCAATTTACCCAGAGGAGTAAGTCATGTTGAAGAAAATTTCCGTTGCACTGGTTTCCCTGATAGCGCTGCTTTCCGTTTCGGCTGCCAATGCAGAAGTTGCACGTGCCGTGATCACCACCGCCGTGGTGGATCGTGAACCGGTGAGCGATCTGACCACTATCCCCGCATCTGATGGCAGCGCGATCTTCTTCACCGAATTGCGCGACATGGAAGGCACTACCGTGACCCACCTGTGGAAATTTAACGGTGAGGTGATGGCTGAAGTGAAATTCAATGTTGGCGGTCCGCGCTGGCGTGTCTGGTCGAGCAAAAACCTGATGCCCGAGTGGTACGGGGAGTGGATTGTCGATGTGATCGACGATGCAGGTAACGTACTGACCGAGAAAAACTTCATCTATGAAGCTGCCGCTGCAGATAGTGGTGCGGAAGAGATGACCGGTGATGCGCCGATGGTCGAGCAGGCCGATACCACGGCAGAGCCGATGCAACAGCAGTAAATTCTTCGGGGGCCATCATGGCCCCCGATTCGTTCTTTCTGTCAGATAGTCTTCCCCCCACGTTTTTATCTTTCCATCTCTCTGCTAACTTGAAGTGAGGAATATTTTCGTCAGAGGTGTGACACGATGTCCGTGCAGAGCAAACTGGAACTCCCCCTGCCTGAAGAGGCGTTACCGGGTCGGGATGAGGCAATCAATGTGCCCGAACTCCACCACGTCAATGGTCACCGTATCCTGCCACCGTTCCCCGATGGGATGCGGATGGCAGTTTTTGGTATGGGTTGTTTCTGGGGGGCAGAGAGGCGCTTCTGGGAAACCCCCGGTGTCTACTCCAGCATGGTCGGCTATGCCGGGGGCTATACGGAAAACCCCTCCTATGAAGAGGTGTGCAGTGGAAAGACCGGCCACAGTGAAGTCGTGCGGGTGATCTACGACCCGGGCAAGATCGATTACCTTAGTTTGTTAAGAATCTTCTGGGAGAGCCACGACCCAACTCAGGGAATGCGTCAGGGTAACGATATCGGCACCCAGTACCGCTCCCTGCTTCACTACTTCAGCGAGGCCCAGGGTGACGCGGCACTTTCATCCAAGGCGCATTACCAGGCGATTCTCAGCGCGGCGGGAATGGGACGAATCACCACCGAGGTTGTACCGGCTACAACGTTCTACTATGCCGAGACATACCACCAGCAGTACCTGGCAAAGAACCCGGGCGGCTATTGCGGGCTTGGTGGAACCGGTATTCCCTATTTGGGCAAATAATCTACCAGAGGATTACAGCCAGCTTTCGATCAATTTACGCTCGGGGATGCTGCCGCTGTGGACTACCTGTTCGTCGATCACCACACCGGGGGTCGACATCACCCCATAGCCCATAATCTGACCAATATCCTCGACCTTCTCCAACGTCACCTCTGCGCCCTTCTCCTTGGCCACTTCGGCAATCAATTCATAGGTGCTGACACAACTGCGGCAGCCACTGCCGAGAACCTTAATCGTTTTCATCGTTTGCTCCTTGATTAACAGCAGGACTGGCCGCTGGCGGTGGAACTGCAACAGGCGCCGCTCTCTTCGCGCACACCGATAGTGAGTGGTTTGCCTGCGATATTGGCCTGACTTTTGTCGGCAAAGGCCGCGTCAAGTTTCTCTCCCGCTTCGTCACGGATATGACGGGCGATCTCGATCACCGTATCGATCTGCTCCTGCGGCACACCCATCTGGCGCAGTCGGCCCAGTTGGCAAAGTCCCATATCGGGATGTTTGGCAGCGATTCCCGCGGCGAGGGAGACCATCGCGACGATGGAAGAGTGAAGTTGTGGTACCTCGGTCATGTAACTGCTCCGTTGAGTTATTCGTTCATAGGGTTAGCAGGTTGAAGCCCCAGCCGACCAGGGTGATAGCAATGGCGAGTACGCCGCTAAACAGGGCCAGCGCCTGCCATTTAATCACCTTGCGCAGGATCAAAAGTTCCGGCAGGGAGAGGGCGGCGATACTCATCATAAAGGCGAGGGTGGTGCCGATGGCGACGCCCTTGTCGAGCATGGCTTCGGCTACCGGAATCACGCCGGTGGCATTGGCGTAGAGCGGTACGCCCAACAGCACCGCGCCGGGAACAGCCAGCCAGTTATCGGTGCCACCCAGGTGATCGGCGACCCACTGCTGTGGGACAAAACCGTGGAACAGGGCGCCGATGGCGATGGCGGCAATCACCCATTTCCAGATTCGGCCCACAATCGATTTCACCTCGGCAACGGCAAAGCGGTGACGTCCACGCAGGGAGCGATCTACTTCTGCGTTGGCGGCGGCACCGACCTGGATTTTCCAGACATACTCTTCGACCCAACGCTCAGGACGGAAGCGTTCCATTACCACGCCACCGACATAGGCCACCGTCAGTCCGGCGGCGATATAGAGTGCTGCCAGCTTCCAGCCAAGTATGCCGATCAGGATCACCGCCGCAACTTCATTGATCATCGGACTGGCGATAAGGAAGGAGAAGGTCACGCCCAGCGGTATGCCCGCTTCGACGAAGCCGATAAACAGCGGCACCGAGGAGCAGGAACAGAAAGGTGTGACCGCACCGAGCAGGATCGCCAGGGAGCGGGCAAGCCAGCGTGGCTTGCCGCGCACATAGTCACGCACCTGTTCCGGCGAGAGCAGGGCGCGCAACAGTCCCATGAAATAGATCACGGCAACCAGCATGAAGAAGATCAATGCTGTATCCATGATAAAAAAGTGCAGCGCATCGGCCAGTGGTGTGCCGCGTGGCAGGGCAAACAGTTGGTAGACCAGCAGGTTGGCCAGGGCTTCGAACATCGCTTTTCCTAGTTAATCCGGTAGCTGTACATCTTTACGCCGTACGTTTTGTCATCGCCGCGAGACGTTGCTGGTCGGTGGTGTAGGGGCTGGTGTTTTCCAGTGCGGTGCGAGTGGTGCGTAGTACCGCCGCTGCCCAGTCGGGGAGTTGGGGATGGAGCCGATAGTGGATCCAGAGTCCTTCGCGTCGATCGGTGACGATACCCCATTCGCGCAGGTGGGCGAGGTGGCGGGAGATTTTCGGCTGGGGTTCGTTGAGGGCCTGGGTGAGCTCGCAAACACACAGTTCGCCTTTGCGCTCAAGCAACAGCAGGCAGCGCAGGCGAATATCGCTTCCGAGGGCGGTGAAAAACTGATCGGCGGATATATGCATGAGACGTAATATATTCTTGTCGTTATATTACGTCAAACGAATATATTGGCTGCGAGGAATCGCAGATGTGGATCTGGATATCTCGTGGACGGGCTTTAGCCGAGGGTGGCAGTGACCATCTGGTGGTCGCCGAGCATGCTCTTCTTGGCGTTGTCGTACATGTCGTCGCTGAGCACGCCGGATTTGGCCAGACGGCGTAGCATGCGCATCTCCCCGGCGAACAGGTCATCCTTGTTGTATCCCTTGTATTCGGTGGTCTCACGGATCGCCTGTTCCAGGCGTACGACAAACTCGGCGGCCTCGCGGCGACAGTGGCGACTATAAGGGATATTGATCAGCGGATAGTGGGCGGCACGGGTTTCAAAGACCCAGACTCTTTCCGACTTACGCAGGAACACCGCCGCGCAATAGCCGGAGAGCAAGAGCAGTATGGCGATGGCACCACCGGCGACTAGCAGGTCGACTGCTTCCGGATGAGTAATAACGGTGATGGCAATAAAGGCGGTAATGCCAAGGATCAACAGGGTCGATGCAAGCCAGAACCAAGCCGGACGTTCAACTCGCTTTGCTTCAGGCTGCAGGGTTGCTACCTCCATTTTGAACTCGGTGGGACGTAACCCGAGTTTGCTGCGAACACTCAAATAGTGGTCGTTGAACAGCTCGAAACGGTGTTCGCCCTGAAAGCGGTTGTTGAAGCGATATTTGGCATTGCTGGTGATTTCCATGGTACTGCCCCTGAATAGTGCTGTAGGGAGTAGTGACGATAGATCGGTGGTGGGGGCGATTCCGAGACTAGCTGCACAGATCGGGCTCAGACCCGTTGATTAGCCCGCTGCCCGACCCGGCGTGCCCACCAGCTAGCCAGCAGAGAGCCGCTGAGGTTGTGCCAGATACTGAACAGCGCCCCCGGCAGGGCCGAGGCGGCGCTGAAGTACTTCACTGCCAGGGCAACGCTGAGACCGGAATTCTGCATCCCTACCTCAATCGCCAGGGTGCGGCAGGTCACCGTATCGTGGCCGAGCAGGCGTGCCAGGGCGTAGCCAAAGCCCATCCCGCCGAGATTGTGCAGCGCCACGGCCAGCAATAGCAGTGGACCCGTATGCGCCAGATTATCGTGATTAAGGGCGACGATAATCGCGATGATGATGACGATGGCCGACATGGAGAGCAGTGGAAAGAGGCGGAGTGGACGCAGCTTCGTCCCCAGCAGGGTATTGATGGTGACCCCGAGTAGCACCGGTGCAATCACCAACTGCAGCACGCTGAGTAACATCTTCTCCAGCGGCACGGGCACCAGTTGGCCGATATAGAGCCAGGTTAGACCCGGCATCAAAAGTGCCGCGAGCAGAGTGGAGACCATGGTCAGGGTGATGGATAGCGCCACATCGCCCCGCGCCAGATAGGTGATGACATTGGAGGCGGTGCCGCCGGAACTGGCGCCGACCAGCACCATGCCCACTGTTAGTTCAGGTCCCAATCCCAACAGGCGGGAGAGAAGCAGGGCGAGCAGCGGCATCACGCTGTATTGCAGCGCAACACCCAGAGTGATCACCCCTGGGCGTTGTAGAACCCGGCGGAAATCGGCGGCGGTCAGGGTCATGCCCATGCCGAACATAATCACCATCAATAAAGGCAGGATCAGTCCCTTGCCTCGGCTGAACGGTTCAGGCAGGTACCAGGCAATGGAAGCGAGTAGCAGCGCCCAGAAAGGAAACAGGCGAGTCAGTATGTTCAGCATCAGGGAACCTTAAGCCGCAGTTAACCGGGGTTCAGTCTACTGCAGTGAGGCGAGCAACCCAACGTTAGGGCTTGGCGCGGTATTACGATTATGGCAGCCTGCAGTTATCCCGTTGGGCGCTGTGAGTTCAATTTCTTGCAGCGATAACGAAAAAGAACAAGATAAAAACCACTACACAAAATAACGAGAACAGGAGTCACACGTGCAGCAATTTCTGTACGGCCATGCCTGTGGCGACAGTGCCTCAGGTATCGTACGCAGCTGTCTTGCGCAGATTGGGGAGATACCTGCCGAAGCATCCCTGGGTTTCGTCTACGCTACGGATCATCTTGTGGCGGAACTGCCTCTGGTCATCGAGAGTCTGCGTCAGGCGGTTCCTGGCGTGCAGTGGATCGGAAGCAGCGGTATGGGGATCGCTGCCACTGCGCAGGAATATTACGACGAGCCGGCCCTGGCAATTCTGTTGACCGATATTCCCGCCGAGCAGTTTCGTTTTATCGCCAATACCGAAGAGATGTTCCCGCGCCTCGCACCAGGCCTCTCCCGCTGGTGCGCCAGAGAGGGTTACTGTTCCGGCATCCTTCATGCCGAACCGACCTATGTCGCTACCTCCTATTTTATTAACAGCATTATCGATCGTGCGCCTGCGGGGATGATTAATGGCGGTCTCTGTTCCGCTGACGGCGGCGCCAGGCAGATTGCCAACGGCGTGTTCGATGACGGCATTTCCGGGGTGCTGTTCTCGCCCAGGGTGGATGTCGTTATTGGGCATACCCAGGGGTGTAGCCCTATCGGTCCATTACATAACATCGATCAGGCGGATCAGAATCTGGTGCTGGAACTGGACGGTCAACCCGCACTGTCGGTGCTTAAGTCGGACGTGGGTGAAATGCTTTCACGGGATCTACGCAAACTCGGCGGTTATATCTATGTGGGTCTGCCGATTGACGGTGCGAAGCGTGATGACTATCAGGTACGCGCCCTGATGGGTTTGGACCTAGAGCATCAACTGCTGTCCGTGGGCGACTACATGGAAGGACGCGACAGGTTGCTCTTCTGCCGCCGTGACGGCAATACTGCTCGCGAGGACATGCGTCGCATGTTGCAGCAGTTGAAGGAACAGGTGGGCGACAAAACCATTCGTGGCGGTATCTACATCTCCTGCATCAACCGTGGGCGAAATCTGTTCGGCGACGATTCGGCAGAGCTGTACATGATTAGCGAGGCGTTGGGTGAATTTCCTCTGGCAGGTTTTTTTGCCTATGGCGAACTTTATCGCAATCGGCTTTACAGCCAAACCGGCGTACTAACGCTATTCCTCTAAGCTTGCGAATAGTGACAAGCAATGGCATGTTGGGCGCCATTCATTGTTAGTTGGTGTAGTCGATGAGTCACCACGATATCGATTTTTTGATCATCGGTCAGGGTTTGGCCGGCAGTTTGCTTGCCTGGGAGTTGGCCCACCGCGGTCAGCGTATTCTGGTACTTGATGACGAGCATGCCAGTGCCGCTTCGGTTGCCGCTGCAGGTTTGATCAACCCCGTGACCGGCCAGCGTATCGTTAAAACCGTCGGGGTCGATGAGTGTCTGCCCACCGCTCACAAACGATACCGTGCGCTGGAGGAGATGCTGGGGCGTCAGTTGCTGATTGAAGAGCTGATGTGGCGCCTGCTGCGTACCGAGAAAGAGCAACAGGTGTGGCAGACGCGTAAGCAGGATACACAGTACGACGCCTATCTCGGTGACTGGCTGGAACCAGCACAACTGCAACCGCCCTATGTCGCACCCCTGGGCGGCTTCGCCCAACAGCAAACAGGCTATCTCGATACCAACGCGCTGCTCGAGGGGATTCGTGAATATCTGCTGGAGACCGGTCGTTACCGCGCACAACAGATCGACTACAGCGAGATCCTGCCTGAAGAGGATTATGTTCGTTTCGATGGGATTAGTTGCGGTCAGGTGATCTTCTGTGAAGGTTATAAGGCGATGCATAATCCCTGGTTCAACTGGCTACCCTTTACCCCGGCCAAGGGTGAAATCCTCGCCTTGCAGATCGAACAAAAACTTCCTCAGGTGATGATTAACGCGGGTCGCTGGCTGATGCCGCGGGCCGATGGCAGCTATCGCCTTGGTGCGACCTATGAACATGATGAGCTGAATGAAACACCCACCGACGAAGCACGTGATACTTTGCTCGGTGCCTTGCCACAACTGCTGCAACAACCGGGCGAATATCGTCTACTGGATCATCAGGCGGGGGTACGCCCTGCTACTCAGGATCGCCAGCCCTTCCTCGGTTTGCACCCACGCCTGCCACAGTTGGGGATATTCAACGGTTTCGGCTCGAAGGGCTCTTTACTCATCCCATGGCATGCCGAAACGTTTGCGGATGCCTTGTTGTGTGAATGCGCGTTACCGATCGAAGTAGATATCAGACGGCATCTGGAATTGTTCGATGGCAATAGCCTGCAGTAACACTGGGATAACCATTTCAGTAGTAACATGAGTTATAGTGAACAGCGTCATCGGCTATCTGACATGTATCTGGCCGCTGGCAGAAATAAAAATCCATAACGTGGATATTTAGCGTCCCACGACTTGCTCTGGGGAATGTAATTTAAGGAGAGAACATGATTCGTTTACTTGTCAGCAGCGTATTGATTATGGGCCTGGTTGGATGTGCGTCCGTACCCATGGGCGACCCGAAACAGGATGCAGCACTGAAAGAATTTTCCTCCAAGTCCGGAGTGGCCGGAATTTATATTTACCGCAATGAAAGTTTTGGTGGTGCGGTGACCATGGATGTCAGCGTTGACGGTAAGGCTCTCGGTAAGACCGCCGCGAACACCTTTCTCTATAAAGAAGTCAAACCTGGTAAACATACGGTGACTTCAGAGGCAGAAAATACCGAAAATCTGGAATTGAATACCGTTTCCGGCAAGCTTTATTACGTTTGGCAGGAAGTGAAAATGGGTCTTCTCTACGCACGTAACAAGTTACATCTGGTTAGTGCTGACGAAGGGAAAAAAGGCGTGCTTGAGACTAAGTTAGCCGCTACCCAGTAACAGCAAAAAATACAGGCGGCCATGGGTATCCATCCATGGCCGCTAACTCACCCTTCCTTTATTTCATGGCAACACTTTCTCTTGTTCAGCGGGCTCACGCTGCATTAACACAAATTATTCAGTCTGGCGATTTCGTTATCGATGCCACAGTGGGTAACGGTCACGATACGTTATTTCTTGCACAATGCGTTGGCGAAAACGGCAAGGTCTACGGTTTCGATATTCAGCAGGCAGCATTGGATGAGGCTTATTGTCGCCTGGATGACGCCGGTTTATCACAACGTGTTTCCCTCTATCACGTCGGCCATGAGGCAATGGCGATTGTTTTACCGGAGTCGTTACGTGGGAGGGTGAAGGCGGTGATGTTCAATCTCGGTTATCTGCCCCGCGGTGATAAACAGCGAACAACAGAAATCAGTACGACGTTGGCGGCACTGGAACAGTCGCGGGAAATGTTGATGCCCGGTGCTGCGATTTCGGTGCTGGCCTATACGGGGCATCCCGGCGGGCGTGAAGAGGCTGAAGCCGTCAAGGCCTGGGCTGCGAGACTGGCGGTAGACTATTTTGAGGTAAACGTGTTCGTTCCACCTAATGGAAACGGGTCAGCGCCGGAGTGGATTTTGATCAACCGCCGATGATCTGTCCTCGATAAATCCGTTTCGGACTACTCTGCTGCGTTACAGGTGCAAGGTGTTTTGTATCCTGTGGCTTTTCACTGATCAAAACGGCTGCGCCACGGTAATAGCGGACCCTCGTGCCACTCTCTTCATCTACAATAGGTTGCTGTTGTACAAACTCACGCAACTCCTTGCCCATTTCCTGTAATACGTGATTGCGGGAGCGATCGGCAAAGTGCAGCAATTGCTCAGCGGCATCCTCATGAGAGATGCGAATATCTTGGGCGAATTCGTCGCGGATAAAACGGCGCATCACCTGTAGCAGGCGAATATAGTCCCTGTTGATGCTGGTGGGGTGTTCTATGGTCGACACGGTTTCACTCCTTTGGGTTGATACAGTCGTGTCAGCAAGATGTGGGCCAGGAAAAACGGAAAGGATGGCCGATTATTGTGCGCGAGATGAACAATCTTGGTGCAAAAGGGGGGATGGGCGAACTTAATTGGTGCTGCGGGCAGGGCGAGTATTAGCGTAACATGGGTTCGAGTTTCGGCCATACCGTGTCCAATAGCAGCGGCTGACCTTTGGCATTGGGATGCAGGTTATCACGCTGCATCAGCGAAGGGTCGAGGGCGACCTTCTCCAGCAGGAACGGCACCAGCGGTAGTTGTTGTTCTTTCGCCAACTCCCCATAGATAGTGAAGAAGGTTTCGGTGTAGCGCAGGCCGTAATTGGGCGGCATCTGCATGCCCAGTAGCAGTACCCGAGCGCCCGCCTCTTTGGCCTGACGAATGATGCTGCTAAGGTTAGTTTTCATTGCCTTCAGTGGCAGGCCACGCAGACCGTCGTTGGCGCCCAGTTCAAGAATTAGAATATCAGGGCGATGTTTTCGCAATTGGTTGGCGATGCGTGATAGTCCACCTGCACTGGTTTCGCCGCTGATGCTGGTATTGACGACGTTGTAGGGTAGTTTTTTGTCGGCAAGGCGCTTCGCCAACAGATCGACCCAACTCGCGCCAGCCTCGACTCCGTAACCTGCGCTGAGACTGTCGCCGAAAATCAGTATGGTTCCGCACCAAGCGGAGGATGAGAAGCACAACAACAGTGAAGCAAAAAGGATTCGCATGACCGATCTCCAGAAAACAGCTGCCATTGTCTCTGCTCATGAGGTGGGTAAGCAAGTTGCGACGGCAGCAGGGGAACTGACCATTCTCCACGATGTAAGTTTCGATATCGTAGCTGGTGAGAGTGTCGCGGTGGTCGGTGTGTCCGGCTCCGGTAAATCGACGCTGCTGGGTTTGCTGGTGGGGCTCGATCATCCCAGTCATGGCTGGATCAATCTGGCGGGAGAGTGTCTCAACGATCTTGATGAGGATGGCCGTAGTCGGGTGCGCAGTAAACATGCAGGGTTCGTTTTTCAGAGCTTCCAGTTGCTGCCCAGCCTGACCGCGTTGGAGAACGTGATGCTGCCGCTGGAATTGGCTGCAGTTGGCAATGCATTGTCGCAGGCGGAACAGCTGTTGGAGCGTGTGGGGTTGGCCTCCCGCGCCGATCACTATCCACGCCAGCTTTCCGGTGGTGAGCAGCAGCGTGTTGCTATTGCTCGTGCTTTTGCCATGTCGCCCCCCGTTCTGTTCGCAGATGAGCCGACCGGTAATCTGGATGCCGCTACCGGACAAAAGGTGATCGATTTGCTGTTTACTCTCAATGGGGAGCAGGGAACAACCCTGATCCTGGTAACCCACGATGAGAAACTGGCCGGACGGTGTCGACGGCGCATTCGCCTCGATGGCGGTAGGGTGGTGAGCGATGAGCGCACTGCTTGAACGTCTACCATTGGCCTGGCGCCTGCTGCGCCGCGACTGGCGTGCCGGTGAACTACGTATTCTGTTGCTGGCGCTAATCATCGCGGTTACCGCGACCAGCGCCATCAGTTTTTTCTCCGATCGTCTGCAGCGGGCGATGGTTAATCAGTCGGCGGAACTGCTGGGTGGCGATCTACGTCTGAGTAGTCCGCGACCATACTCAGCGGATTGGTTGCAGCAGGCTGATGCGCAGGGTATCGCACATGCTGAAACACTGGAGTTTCCCTCGGTGGTGGTAGTGGGTGACAATTTCCAGCTTGCCGGGATCAAGGCGGTGCAGCAGGGTTTTCCGTTACGCGGTGAAGTGAGGGTGGCACAGCAACCCTTCGGTGAAGAGTTCACCACCAGAGCCGTTCCGGCACCGGGTGAGGCCTGGGCCGAAGGCAGACTTTTGCCCCTGCTTGATATTAATGTCGGTGACACGCTGGAGCTGGGTAGTATCAGCTTACGGGTAACACGGGTGCTGACCTATGAACCCGGGGTGGCGGGAGGTTTTGCCGGATTGGCGCCGCGTTTGTTGATTAATCGTGGAGATGTGGAACGGGCAGCAATTCTGCGGCCGGGTAGCCGGGTCAGCTACAACCTCTTTTTTGCCGCTGACGATGCGGTGCTACAGCGTTTTAAGAGCTGGCTTAAACCACGGTTAGAGCCGAGCCACAGCCTGACCGATATTCGCGGTGGCCGCCCTACCGTGGGTGCGGCGCTGGATCGGGCCGAGCAGTATCTAGGGCTTTCCAGTCTGGTCGCTGTATTGCTGGCAGGTGTGGCTATTGCCATGGGGGCACGACGCTATTCGGAGCGACACTTCGACATGGCCGCAGTGATGCGTTGCTTCGGTGCCGGGCAACGGGATCTGTTGGCGCTGTTTCTGCCGCAACTGCTACTCCTGGCGTTATTGGGCTCAACAATAGGGGTGATTGCGGGTTACCTGGTGCAGTTCGGTCTCTTCGTGTTATTGCGAGAACTGTTACCTGCCACACTACCTGCACCGGGATGGATGCCGGTTGTTGTGGGGATGCTGACCGGGATCACCGTACTGGCCGGATTTGCCCTGCCGCCCGTATTGCGTCTGCGCCAGGTGCCTGCGTTACGAGTGCTACGCCGTGAGCTCGATCCGATGCCGCTACGGGGCTGGTTGGTCTATGGTGCGGCGTTGTTGGCCATGGGCGGATTGATGTGGCGCTATACAGGCAGTGCGGCGCTGACCATTGGCGTGATCGGTGGTGCGGTGATTGCATTGGCGTTATTGGGTTTGCTGGCGCTGGCACTACTTCGGGCCAGCCGTCTGCTGCACCGTGGTGTAGGTGTGGCCTGGCGCTTCGGCCTGAATAATCTGTGGCGCCGTCCGTTACTCAGCGTGGGACAGATCCTCGCCTTCGGTCTCACCCTGATGGCGATGGCGTTGATCGCACTGG
Organism: Thiohalomonadaceae bacterium; assembly: GCA_050299175.1. Lineage (GTDB taxonomy): Bacteria > Pseudomonadota > Gammaproteobacteria > Thiohalomonadales > Thiohalomonadaceae > JAPHTQ01. The sequence goes on along the minus strand of JBNKVM010000010.1, from coordinate 25,022 downwards.
TTCGTGGTGATCTGCTCAATACCTGGCAGACCTCGTTACCTGCAGATGCACCCAACCAGTTTGTGGTTAACGTCTTGCCTGAGCAGGTCGATGTTTTTCGTCAGTTCCTTGAGCGGAAGAATATTCACGACGCAGTGCTTTATCCGATGGTGCGTGGACGCCTGGCGCAGATCAACGGTATCGAAAGCAAGGAGTTTGTCGGCGATGAAGAGCGTGGACGTGGTGCACTCAACCGTGAGTTGAATCTGACCTGGGCGTCGGAGCCGCCGTCGGACAATCGGATTACCTCCGGCACATGGTATACCGAGGAAAACAGCGGCGAAGCCCTTGTATCGATGGAAGAGAAGCTGGCGCAGCGCATGGGCGTCAAGCTGGGCGATGAGTTGACCTTTGACTTTGGTGGTGAAGAGCTGAAGGCGATCGTACATAATTTACGCAGCGTGCAGTGGGATTCGTTTCATCCTAACTTCTTCATGATCTTCCCCCCCGGTGTACTGGATCGCTTCCCGGCCACCTATATCACCAGCTTCTATCTGCCGCAGGCGCGCAAAGGTGAATTGGCGCAGATGCTGCGTGAGTTCCCAGCGGTGACAGTGATCGACATGGATCGAATCATGGAACAGGTACGACGCATTTTGGCACAGGTCACCCTGGCGGTAGAGTATGTATTGGTGTTTGTTCTATTGGCTGGATTTGCCGTGCTTTATGCTGCGTTACAGGCCAGCCTCGATGAACGACTGCATGAAGGCGCGTTGCTGCGTACCCTGGGGGCGAGTCGTCTTCAGTTGCGCTCCGGCCATCTGGCCGAGTATGCGGCGCTCGGTTTTCTGGCGGGGGTATTTGCCGCTGCAGGGGCGGAATTGATCGCTTTTATTCTCTATTGGCAGGTATTTAACCTGGACTACAGTCCCAAGTGGTGGTTGTGGCTGATGCTGCCACCATTGGGAGCGTTGTTGATTGGCATAGCGGGTTATCGTGGTACGCGCAGGGTAGTACAGACCAGTCCCCTGCGCGTGATGAATGAGCTTTAAGCGGGTGAATTTCCAGGCTGCGGTTGTTGCTGTTTCAGTCCGGTCATCACCTTACCCAGTGCACGCTCCAGAATCGAGGCTTCCTGTAGCAGTTCCAGTTTGCCGCGGAAAAGATCAACTGCCAGGCCATTCAGGGTTCGTTCGGCAACTACTTTATGGCGCCAGTTGGTGAAGACATATTCCCCCAGCAGATCACTTTTCCAGGAGAGTTTACAACGGACGGGTTGATCGCTTTTGTCGTGCAGAATGACCATCTGCCCGATCTCCATATTGCGCACGGTTTCAATGTACTCGTCATCGGGGAGATCATCGGGTGAAAGCGGTTCTTCATGAGAAAGGGTGACGTCCTCCAGCAATTCTGCGGGAATAGGAGCCTCTTCGCTGACATAGTCCGCCTCAAGCAGCGAACCGTCGAGGCTCTCCAGCATCTGATCCAGATTGGACATTTCTGCTTCCATGGCATCCAGTGCCTTTTCCATCGCATGGTGTTTGCGTGCTTTTTCAGCGATGGCGTCACCACTCTCCTTATGGGTGATGATCGCCATATGCATCGGTTCGATCATCTTGAGGACCTGCTGAATCGCCTCTTCGCTGAATCCGGCTTCAAGCATACCTTTGCGCAGGGTGCCAACGACCTGCGGAATGAGGAGCATTAAATTGCGCCGCTCTTCCTTAGTTTCACGAGGCTTGAGGGATTCAATTAGCTTGTCGATAAAATCATTTCGCTGTAGCCACAGTTCGCTGTCGGTACCGTGTTTGATACCGGTATGTACCAGCACTTTCTGCCAGGTGGTTTCCAGCAGATTGCGAATCGGCGCTGATGCCCCAACGGTGGAGAGCCGCAGGCGGACGGAGTCTTCTATGCGCTTGCGTTCGCGCAGTTCTTCCTCCCGCTTCGATTTTGCGTTGGTAATACGTTCGCTTACCTGTTCCTCTTCCTTGTCCTGCTGCTCCAGTACCGTAGTGAGGTAGTTGAGTTGCTGTTCGAAGATCGACATGTCGCTCTCGAACTGCTCGGTAATGGTATCGACTACCTTGATGACAGCCTGCAGTAACGGTGAGTCTTCGCTACCCTTTTTTTCCAGCACGGCACAAGCCTGAGCCAGGCGATTGAGCAGTTGCCGTGCTGGATTGGCTTTCTTTGCCAGGAAGCTTTCGTCGATCAGCGCGGCCTTGACCATCGGAATCTGCAGACGTGCAATCTGGTTCTTGGCCGCTTCGGGGATGGTCGTATCTTCGAGAATGAACTCAAAAAGCATGGCGATCATGTCGATCAGCATGCTTTCACGGTTTTGGAAGCCGACAGTACCATTGCTGTCTGTCTGTAGCGTACCGGCCAACATCTGCTTAAGCGACGCACTGTCAATGGCGCTACCGCTTATTGGTTGCTGGTGTTGCAGGCCGGTCAGTCCAGTCAGAAGCTGAGCAGGTTGCACCTGGGTGATCGCTGCACCGGGGGCCACGCTGGTGTTGGGCTGGATGGGCACGACGGCATTGCTGCCTTGAAAGTTAAGCAGACTCTGCAGGTTGTTCATCAAACTGGTATCGATCTCCCCGGCAGTCGCCACGTCGGCAGTATTTGCCGAGGCGGCAGCCGACATCACATCTGGTGCGACCGAAGTAGCCCCCCCCTGGGGTGCTCCTGCACCTGTGCCAACTGTAGCGACATTGCTTTGTGTAGATGTGCCGCTGGCAGATACTCCTCCTGCGCCACCTTGTGGCGCAGCGGAACCGCCTGTACTTCCGCCAATACCTGCATCTACATCGCCAGAAGTAGTAGCTGCTTGTTCCTGTGCAGCGGGACGGACTGGTGCACTGCGTTGGACAACCTGATTGCGCCATGGCCTGTTGGTCTGAATATCTGGCAGGATACCTCCCGCAGCCAATAGCTCATTGAGTTCCTCATAGAATCCAGCCAGTTCATTAATGACATGAACTTCGAACAGTTTGAAAATAATCTGTCTGACTTTCTGTTCCAGTTCGATATTGCCTACCGATTTACTGAAAGCATTGCATACCGTTTCGGGTGTGGCAGGAAAGTCGTGACTATTACCATTGTGTGGCAGAAGTAAATGGGCAAGTCGTTTGTCGATGGTGTTGAATAGATTTTGATTGCGGGACCTGAGACGGTCCACCAATTTCTGTGCGGCGAGAGAACCCTCCAGATTTTCATCCTCTACCAGTGACAGGGAATCGATATCGAAACTGAATTCTGGCTCGTCTTCTTCTTTTTTTGACGCTCCGCCAGAGGGTAACAGTGCGGTTTCAAAAGAGCGGGCAATCTCCTGATAAAAACCGGTTTCGAGTTCTACCCGGTTGTTACGCAGCTCACGCATGGTCTTCAGGTAAGGAGATTCTTTGGGATCGGTTTCCCCGGTCTTTTCTGCCATCTCGAACAGGGTAGTGTCTGCATGGTCGAACATGGTTCGCAGCAGCGGGGGAAGGGTTTTGTTGCTCAACGCAGCGATCTGCGCCAGCAGAGATTCTGCCTTGGCTCTACTCGGGGCCGCAGCCTTGTTTTCAGGTGAGTCGTTGTTGTTGTCTGCAGGCATGGATAATGCCTCCGTCTGGTTACTATGTCTAAAGCTAGGTTCTGGCCTAATAGTAGGCCGCGTGACGCATCACGCAGCCGAGTCTGTACCTAGCGAGTGTAACGAGGATGCCCCATCGGGGCAACGGCGCGGGACTGGTGGCAGGATATGCGGGATGATCGGCTATTTGCCGAGCATCTCCTTGATTTGTGGATAGAGCTGTTCCATGCACTCGAGCCATTCCTTGCCTCCCTCTTCTCCAAACCGTTTTTTCATTTCCGCCAGATGCGCTTCGCGGATCTTCTCCTGTTTCCAGTCGCGGTGCTGCTTCATGATCGCCACCACTTCACGCGGATCGTCGGTGAGGGTGATGAGGTCGAAGTCCTCCATGGAGATGGTGCCATGTTCAATAAGCTTGCTGCGCATCCAGCCGAGCAGACCTTCCCAGTACTCGATGCCGTACAGCACCAGCGGCATGCGATAGATTTTATTGGTCTGCATCAGGGTCAGGGACTCGAAGAACTCATCCAGGGTGCCGAAGCCGCCAGGCATACAGACATAGCCCATGGAGTATTTGACGAACATGACCTTGCGGGCAAAAAAGTAGCGAAAGTCGAGGGAAAGGTTCTGGTATTCATTGGGCACCTGTTCGAAGGGCAGGTCGATATTGAGTCCCACCGAGATCGCCCCCCGCTCCGCGCCACCCTTGTTGGCCGCTTCCATAATGCCCGGACCGCCACCGGAGATAATGGCAAAGCCCTCATCGGCCAGTAGTGCGGCGATCTTTTCTGCTGCCTGATAGTAGGGATCGGCCGGTTGGGTGCGGGCTGAACCGAAGATAGTGACGGCAAAACCGATGTCTGAAAGTTCCTCAAAACCCTCGGTGAACTCGCTGATAATCCTGAACAGGCGCCAGGATTCGTCCCCTTTAAGGTCTTCGATCATGAACTTATCTCTCTTTTTGTGGGTCGGTATGGTGAGAGTGGTTGGCTCTTCCCACCGATATTGCATCAAATTAGCACGGGATATGACGAATGTTACAAGCGATTCGGGATTTTGTGGAGCGAAGGATCATCAATCCTGTCGGGATTGAGAGTAACGATCCACTGCATGCCCTGCGCCTGGCGACCGCTGCCCTGCTGGTGGAGATGTCGCGCCAGGATGATGTGATCTATCAAACTGAGCGGGATGCCGCCGCCAGGGCTCTGCGTGAACATTTTGGCCTGAGCATAGACGAGGTGACCGCACTCTATACGCTGGCTGAGGCAGAGGTGGTCGATGCGGTCGACTACTACCAGTTTACTTCGCTGTTGAAAGAGCAGCTCAGCCATCAGCAGAAGGAACAGGTGATCGAGCTACTCTGGCGGGTTGCTGCTGCGGATGGTCACGTGGATCGTTATGAAGAACACATGGTGCGGCGTATCGCTGAACTGCTCTACCTGCCCCACAGTTCGTTCATTCGAGCAAAACATCGTGTCCTGAATGTAAATTCAATTGCCAGCTGAAAACCACTACTCCACCATCATTCCTTCTCGTGGTTTTAAGGATTCTCTGCTTTGTGAGCCAGCGTACGTCCACTTTGTGAGTTGGTTCGCAGGAACGGGAAAAACAGCCAATATTTGCTATTGAGCCTCAACCATCTTAGGCGCACATTCGTCTACAAGGATAAGACGTTGTGTCCGGATGTACGGAGGTATGCGATATGAAAGGCTCAATCGGTTTGATTAACAATGCACTACGCGGGGCCATTCTTGTCGGTGGACTTCTAACCCTTGGCGGTTGCCTGGATAGTAGTAGCGACAATACAGCAAGCACTGGCGGTAAATTCAAAGGCTTTAACGAAGAGGTGTTAGCCGTCGCCGATGCCGGTAACGGCCATCTCTACGTGGGTGGCTATTTCTCCGCCTTTAACCACCAGGCGGCACAGGGGCTGGCTCGTGTCAGTCGGGATGGCATCCTGGATAAGCGTTTTAACACCGGCAAGGGGTTCGATAACGCAGTCTACACCATAGCCCCCGCGCTGGATGGCAGCGATGCGCTCTATGTCGGCGGCGATTTCAGCCGCTACGATAAGGGTGCAGTTAACAACATTGTTCGTCTTAATTACGACGGTTCTCGCGATACAACCTTCAACCTTGGCAAGGGCTTCGACAGTCGGGTGGAAGTGATAGCCCCTGCCCGTGACGGTAGTGGTGATATCTACGTGGGTGGCCGTTTTACCCGTTATAACGGCATCGAGACCAATCATCTGGTGCGCCTGAATTCTGACGGCTCTGTGGACAAGGCTTTCAACATCGGTAAGGGCACCAACGACATCGTCCGTGCCATCGTCCCGACCAATGATGGTAGCGGAGATGTTTATGTCGCAGGGGACTTTACTGCCTATGACGATATCGCCCTGCAACACATCGCCCGGCTTAATGCTGACGGCACCGCAGAGGTCTCTTTCAATCCTGGAAAGGGTTTTGACCGTGAGGTCTTCGCCCTGGCATTGGCCAACGATAACAGCCGTGATATCTATGTCGGTGGCTGGTTCCACACATACGATGATAAATCGGTCGACCATCTTGCCCGCCTTACCGAAACCGGTGAGTTGAACAGTCGCTTTGAAGCGCAGGGTTTCGCTGGTGAAGGGGAGCAGTATGTGAATAGCCTGGTGACCGTGGACAACTGTAGTGGCGCTATCTATGTGGGCGGCAGCTTCTCCAGTTATGGTGACCGCGAGGCCAATGGTCTGATCAAGCTCAACGGCAAGGGCGAGATCGACCGACGCTTCAATGCTTCAGTCACTCCTGATGACGCCATGGTGAATAGCATGGTGGCCGATATTAGTGGCGATCTCTTCGTAGGTGGCTGGTTAACGACCGATCCGGGTAAGAAGCCGAATGTCATTATCCATCTGCGGGAAGACGGTAGCCGCGATTTGGCTTACAACATGCGTGAGGAGCCGTGGTACATCCAGCTCGCTACCGTTGCGGTTAAACGGATTACTACCGCGCAGAATGAAACGAAAAAGGTGCTGATGTAATACTGAGCAGGTTCAGGTCAGTGAAGTCTTGAACATCGCACCGACCGCCTCGGCCAGTGCTGTTGAGCGCTCCGGATTTCGCAACTGCGCCAGCAGTGGAGTCCGCAGGCCGGGGAGGTAGAGCAGATCGGCCATGATCTGGATAAAGGCGTCATGCCCCAGATTATTCTCCGCCAGGGCTTCACTGAACCATTTGGCTAGCGCATCGTTATGCAGGCTTTCCCAGTTACGTGCAGCGATAGCGGCCAGTGTTTCGACATGACGGCCATACCGGCTTTGCAATGCATAACCGACTGCGGCCTCACGCAGTGATGGATCACTACTGCAGGAGAAGCTACGTAGCAACGCCACCACGGTATTGAGGTCGGGTTCCTCATTTTGTAGTTCCTGCTGCAACCGCTGCAGCAAAATCTCGGCGGTAGCGGCATCCAGCGCGACATTTTCCAGAAACCCGCAAAAGGCCACCAGGGCGGGCGGCGGTAGTTGCGGCAAAGCCTGTTGCACCAGTTCTCGATTTGCTTCCTCATCCAGTCTCGCAGCGACATCAGCCATTCCCTGAACACCGACGAAAGCCCACTGGTCGTAACCCGGCTCACCACGCAGGTAGCTGCGTGCATGGTCGTAAAAACGGCTCGGTGACTGTGCCATGGCATGGGTGGCGATGGCATGGAAGGCGGCCATCACGCTCTCCCTGGGTTTGAAGCCGTAGGGACTTTCCGGCGCTTCTTCGGCAGTCTGTTCGTGGTTCTGTAGCAGGCGACCGAGGAAGTCGTCGCGGGTGCCCTGTATCAGCAGGCCCTGTTCATCCAGTGGAAATTTGAGGAACCAGATGAACTGTCCTTCTGCTTCTTCACCATGCTTGCCGAGGATCGCCAGCCAGGCGTGTTGCTGTAACGGATAGGGGTAAGGTTCCAGTGCCGCATCGAAGCGGCGGAACTGCTCCGGGTCGAGCGGACGAATGCCGCGGCCCATATCGAAAAACAGGGCCTGAGTGCCGCTTTGCTGCAGGAAGTCGCTAAGGGTGATGGTGTTGCTCATGCCATTATCTGAAAAGTAAAACGCCGCGGCACATCGACTGTACCGCGGCGTATTGTAGCGGGTTTATCGTTCAGCTGTCCTGCTGACTGCGCTCGACACCGGCGTTAACGCGCAGGGAGCGGCCCATGAACTCTTTGCCGTCCAGCCCTTTGATCGCCTTGGTGGCCTGTGCCTCGCCCATTTCGACAAAGGCGAAACCTCGCGGTCTGCGGGTGGCGCGATCCTTCATAATACGCACCGAACGAACGTCGCCGTATGGTGCGAAGAGTTCGCGCAGCTCTTCCGAGGAGGCCTTGAAGGAGAGGTTGCCGACAAAGACCGAAACACTCTCACCACCCTTGGCGGTTGCGCCAGTACTACTGAGATCGATTGCTGCCCCCAGACCACCGATAAACGCACCGATGGCGAGGATAAAGACATAGGCCTTTACCGGCACGGTGGCATCAAGGCCCAGATGGGGGTAGAGCAGATAGCCGACTACGGCCGTTACCACGGCGACAACGAGCGCCTTGAGAAGCTGTGGAAATGATAAAAATGTCATGAATCAAATACCTTGCATGTTTTTTTCTGTAATGAGGGCACTGGTTATTTTTCTATAGGCAGTGGTGCCCGAAATGGTGCCAAGCGCAAGTTTACATTAACTAGAACGTAGCCTGTACCCACCAGATCATGCAACCCCATGATTCGCATGGGCATGACGGGGTTGCCGTGCAGAAACGGCTAGCGTTGATAGGCGGGCGCAGACTGCGAGCTGTAATAACCTGGGGGCGGCGGGTAGTACGGCTGGGGTGTTTGCTCCACGGCATTCGCTGAGGGTTGCCACGGGTCCAGTCCGGGGTAGGCTTGTTGGCCCGGTTGCGGCGCATAGGGCTGTGGCGCCGCGAAATCGTTACCTTCCGGCAGCGGTGCCAGCTCCCACGGATGTGGCTGTGCCGACTCTTCCAGCGGCGCATCACTGGCCCAGGGCGAGGGTGCCATGCCTTTGTTTACGGTGATGCCATCGTCGTGGGCTGCCTGACGGATGTAGCTGAAGATCAGTACTACCACACCGATCATGAGCGCGGCACGCCACCAGACCTGCGGGGTCGGCACTGCATTCTGTGGTGTTGGGCTGCCGGATGTCGGGGTGGCGGCAGATCCTTTCTCCAGGGTTACCCTGATTTCAGTCTCGCTGGTGGGTGTGGCGGATTTTTTCGCCACACGCTTTTTCGCTGCCCGTTTTTTCGGTGCGGCACGCTTTTTTGTGGAAGCCTTCTTTCTTGCTGCTTTTTTCGGCGCAGCTTTTTCAGCGGCTTCCGCTTGTGGCTTCTCTTCTTCAGCCATTGCTACATGCTCCTGTTGCCCGGGCATCGCGAGGATGTGGGCATATCGATTTCTGATGAGTGTGGTTACAAAAATTCCACACCCATTCCGTTTTCGGTAATGCGGACCACCTGTGCTCTAACCAGTGGTGGTTCTTCGCCATCGCCGAGGAGACCACCTTTGAGTTGCAGTGTGACCTCGTCACCCACTGGTGGACACTGGCTGGGCTCCGCTTTGAGAAAGACGCCGTTATCGCAGATGTCTGCGGTGACCAGCTCTATGGTACCCAGTGCGTGATGGGTGACCAGTACTGGCATGGGGACCTCAATACGAACATGGCGTCGACGTTCTTCTGACATGCTCAATCCTGTTTCAGTTGTTGCACCATTTCAGATGGTATCTCCAGGCACGAACGATGCATTGTCGATATCTTAGCGTTATGTGCGGGACGCGGCTATTGGCCAGCGATCAGCTGCTGTTTCTGTACCACGCTGAGTTTACGTATCTGGTATTCGCGTTGCTGCGCCGTGGAGCGATCCACGGCGGTTTCCCTATAGACCAGTTCGACGGGGCGACGGGCACGAGTGTATTTGGCGCCGGCGTTACCCTGGTTATGTTGCTGGATGCGTCGCTCCAGATCCTTCGCCACGCCAGTATAAAAAGTGCCGTCGCTGCAACGGACGATATAGACGCTCCAGTTATTTTGCATATCGGTCTGGTTCAGCGACGTTCCATTTCCCATTTGTCCCGGATAGTGCCGCGCATACTGTTGATCATCAGGCCGGGAGTTTTGGATTTCTTCGTGGTGTAGGTGGTTTTCATTTCCCGCTCAACAAAAATGCCTTCCTTAAGATCAAAGGCGGCACTGCCCTCGCCCTGGTAGGCCATGGTCAGGTTGCCCATCATCTGGCCCATGTCCTGCGGCATCCCTTCCTGCTGCTGGTAGAGTTTGCTGTAGTCGTGAACTACCACCGACTGACTCTCCACGGTGAAGTAGGCGACGTCCCCTGATATCTCGTCGAGAATATACTCGTCTTCCCCCTTCATCGTGATCATGCCACTCTGCATGGTGTAGTCATGAATGAAACTGTCGCCGACCTTGAGTGCTTTCTTCGGTAACTGCGGCATCCAGGCGAAACGGAAACGGTAGATGTTATCGACAATGGGGTCTTTGGCGGGTTTGGTGCTTAGCGCGACAATGCCCTTCATCGGATCGAATGTTGCTCGGGCCGAACTCTTGCCGTAGATATCCGCGCCGCTGCCCGAGGAGGGATCGCCCCAGCGCTCACCCCCTTCGGATTTACCGTAGCTGGTGTCGAGCAGTATCTTGCCGCCCTCTCTTTTGGCTTTGACGCTCCAGATATTTTTGGTCACGTGGTTCAGCGGCGATTCCATGGTTCGCTCCTGTCCCATCATATTCATCGTTGTCACCGAGGTGCCCACGTTGTGGTACTGCTGTTTGACTGTATAGGTGGCGCCGTCCTTGAAGCCATAGCGCAGGGTAGCCGAGGCAGCCAGCGCAGCGTTGCTCGTCAGCAGGCAGGTGAGTGGCAACAGGATTAACCCGGCAAATTTCTTCATCGTCTATCTCCCTGCCTTGCGTTCCAGTTTGCGGATCTGTCGCTCGATACGGCTACGGTCTTTCGCTTTGGGTGCCACTTTGAGGTACTTGTTGTACATCGTCACGCCCTCTTCATAACGTTCCCATTCGCCGTAGAGCTCACCCAACGCCTTGTAGGGTTCAGCCATTTTTTTGTCCAGTTTGGTTGCCTTGAGCAGATACTCCTCGGCCAACTCCTTTTCTCGCTCGGTGGCGGCGAAGGCCATGCCCCCCAGTTGTGACTGTCCCAGGCGATAGGCGACTTCGGCCGATTGCATGCCCGAGTCCCAGGCACCCTGATAGAGATCGCGGGCGCGGCGCCAGTCACCTTCATCGTAAGCCCGGCGAGCATCGCCGAGGAGAAAACCACTGACCGCCTTGTTGAATGATTCCTTGCCGACGGTGAGCTTATGTCCCTGCTTCAGTTTTTCGATCTCCTTCGAGCGCGACAGGGAGGCGAGCAGCTTGGGACGGTCGGGTGGTAACTGGCTGATAGTACGGGTCAGGACCTCAGCCTGAATCTGTCCCATCGGTCCCTCGACACCACTCAGCAGCGAACGCATCTGCGGTGGCAGGAAGCTCATGGCGAAGGCATTACTGTCGCTGCGTCGTGCCCGATCGGCAGCGGCACGCATCAGACGCCAGCCTTCTCCCGCCTCGCTCGGGTCATAACCCGCGCGGACCATCAGTTTCAATCCTTCCGCATCGGCGACCATCTCCAGCGGCAGGCGTGGGTCGCCGTTACCTGCCTTGGTTTCCGGCGGCAGGCTGTCATAGACCTCAGAAAAGCCGTCGATGAGTCCGGCACCGGTGTTGATCTCCAGAATCTTGCGGTTGGCCTCTTCGTAGCTCATGTTGCCGCGGTCGACATCGGCATAGACCTCGTTGGTGCGCGACTGCACTGTATAGTCGATGGCGGAGTCCACTACGATCCCTGCGATTCCACCGATCAATGCCTGACTGCGTGCGGAGCGCTCCTTGTCTTTGAATGCCTGATAGATGCCGGGATAGTGGGCGTAGAGCAGATGGGCCACCTCGTGAGAGAGCACTCCGGCCAGCTGTGCCTCGTTCTGCAGTGCCAGTAGCGCTCCGCTGCTGATCAGGATGTGGCCGTTGGTGGTGGCGTAGATTTCGGGCATCTCCTTTTCCAGAATGGTGACATCCAGGCGGATGCCGCCGGGGAGCTTTTCACCTTTAGGTATCAGTTTGTTGGCGATGCGATTGAGGTAATCGTTGAGGGATTTGTTGCTGAGTACCGGGGTGTCGGCGACAATCTGTCGGTACTCGTCTGCGGCGAGGCGAATCACCGCCTTGCCGTCCTGATTGACCTCGCTGGCGGCATTAACGCTGGAGCAGAGCAGCGTCCCCAGAAAAAGAGCGATGAGGCGTTTCATTGGATTCTCCCGATCCGACGGAATATCGATTCCAACTTAGAGGAATGGGGGAAACGGTTCAAGCAGATGTCTGTCCGGGGAGTGCACGGCGGTAAGGCGCTTTTCGGCAATAGTTCACAAGTTTTTACTGACTTCGTCCGCCGAACGCTGCCAAAGCGGGTGAAGCTGTTACTATTAAGCGGTGCTTTTCACGATTCTGTATGGATGTAGTGTGATGAAACGAATTTTCCTGTTGCTCGCGGCACTCCTGATTGCTGCGCCTGTGCTGGCCGCCGATGTTGATATCGACGCGTTGCGTAAAAAGGCGGAGCAGGGCGATGCCCTGGCCCAGCTCAATCTTGGCGCCGCCTACGACAACGGTATGGGCGTGCCTCGCGATGTGGACAAGGCCATCGAATGGTATAAAAAATCGGCGGATCAGGGGCTGGCCGAGGCACAGTTCAATCTGGCGCATATTCTGGTTGCAGAGGATATCAGTGCCGTGGGCGCTGCCGAGTATATGCTCAAGGCTGCTGAGCAGGGCCTGCCCGATGCGCAGTTTCTGATGGGCGTAACCTATGCCGAGGGGCTCGGTGTGGAGCCGGACGAGGAAAAGGCGAAGATCTGGCTCAATCGGGCCATCGCCCAGGGGCAGAAAGATGCGGCCAAATTCCTCAAAAAGATGAACGAACCAGACAAGCAGTAGCTTATCGAACGAGCCCTGCATAGTAGGGCGTGCAAAATCCCATATCCCCCGCGGCCCGTTTCAGGTAGAATCGCCGCCATTTTCCGCACCACTATCCCGGTACCCCTTTGTGATTGAGAATCTGCGTAACATCGCCATTATCGCCCACGTCGACCATGGCAAGACCACCCTTGTGGACCAGCTGCTAAAGCAGTCCGATACCCTTGACGCACGCACCCAGCTGGAAGAGCGCGCTATGGACTCCAACGATCAGGAGCGTGAGCGCGGCATTACCATCCTTGCCAAGCCCACCGCGATCCGTTGGGGCGAGTATCGCATCAACATCGTTGATACTCCCGGACACGCCGACTTCGGCGGTGAGGTGGAGCGTGTGCTCTCCATGGTTGATTCGGTGCTGCTGCTGGTCGATGCGGTAGAAGGGCCGATGCCGCAGACTCGCTTTGTTACCGAGAAGGCATTGCGTCGCGGTCTTAAGCCGATCGTTGTGGTGAACAAGATCGACCGTCCTGCCGCCCGTCCCGAATGGGCACTGGACCAGACCTTCGATCTGTTCGACCGTCTCGGCGCTACTGACGAGCAGCTCGATTTCCCTGTGGTTTACGCCTCTGGCCTGAGCGGCTTCGCCGGACTCGACTCCAGCGTGCGCGAAGGCGACATGCAGCCGCTGCTGCAAACCATCGTCGACAAGGTGCACCCGCCACAGGTAGAACCGGAAGATCCGTTCCAGTTACAGGTTTCTCAGCTCGACTACAACAGCTATGTCGGTGTTATTGGTATCGGTCGCATTACCCGTGGCCGGGTTAAAACCAATACCGCTGTGACCGTTATCGACAAGGATGGCAAACGGCGCAATGGTCGTGTGCTGCAACTATTCGGTTTCCTCGGTCTGGAACGTGTTGAAGTCGATGAGGCGCAGGCGGGTGATATCGTCTGTTTTACCGGTCTCGACCCGCTGAATATCTCCGATACCCTTTGCGATCCGGCGGCTGTCGAAGCGCTGGCACCGCTGAGTGTCGACGAACCGACTGTGAGCATGACCTTCCAGGTTAACAACTCGCCCTTTGCCGGCAAGGACGGTAAGTTCGTTACCAGCCGCCAGATCAAGGAGCGCCTGGAGCAGGAACTGGTGCACAACGTGGCACTGCGCGTGGAGCAGGGTTCCGACCCGGATAAGTTCCGTGTCTCTGGTCGTGGCGAATTGCACCTCTCCGTGTTGATCGAGTCCATGCGTCGTGAAGGATTTGAACTGGGCGTTTCTCGTCCCGAGGTTATCATTCGCACCATCGACGGTGAACCGCAGGAGCCGTTTGAGCAGGTCACCGTGGATGTGGAAGAACAGCATCAGGGCGCCGTGATGGAACGGCTTGGCTCCCGTGGTGGTGATCTGAAAAATATGGTGCCTGATGGTCGCGGCCGTGTGCGTCTCGACTACATCATGCCTGCCCGTGGCCTGATTGGTTTCCGTACTGAATTCCTCACCGCCACCCAGGGTTCGGGTTTGATCTACAGTGTGTTTGATCACTACGGCCCGTTCAAACGTGGCGACTACGGCAACCGCAAGAATGGTGTGATGATCGCCAACGCACCGGGCAAGGCACTGACCAATGCGCTGTTCAACCTGCAGGAGCGCGGTCGTATGTTCATCGGTCACGGTACCGAGGTGTATGAAGGGATGATTATCGGGTTGCACTCGCGCGACAACGATCTGGTAGTGAATGCCCTCAAGGGTAAGCAACTGACCAACATCCGTGCCGCTGGTACCGACGAGGCACAGGTCCTCACTCCGCCCCTGACACATACCCTTGAACAAGCACTGGAGTTTATCGATGACGATGAACTGGTTGAGGTAACACCCAACCATATTCGTCTGCGTAAGAAACTGCTGGTCGAGCACGAGCGCAAGAAGGCGTCTCGCAGTAAGGAGTAACGCACTAAAAAGCCGGGCATTGCCCGGCTTTTTTGATGCGAAGCTTGAAAAGTTAATTCGGTTCTTCGTCTTCTCCCAGGGCAGTTAGAATGGCAGGATAGTCAAAGTTGTCTGTGTGTTGCTGGAGTGCATCTGCCAGCGTCGTATCGACATTGCGGATTTTTTCAATGGCTAAAACGATATAATTCTGGTCAAGGCTCTGTAGTGCCTGACGTAATTCATCGCGCAGACTTTCCGATAGCCCGGTCAGCTTTATCACCAACTCGGCGTTGGACATCTTTTCTCTTGTGTCGTTAACATCGGTTTCATAGAGAAACTTCAATCCCAGCTGATCGGCCATGCATTCGTAGATATCCTCCGGGCGATAGGGTTTTCGCACGACGTGGTTCGTACCTGCCGCGATGATTTCCTCGCGCTGCTCCTTGAACACGGAGGCGGTTACGGCGACGATCTTCACCTCGTTGCCACCGGGCAGTTGACGAATCTTTCGGGTTGCCTCCAGACCGTCCATTACCGGCATGCGCCGATCCATAAAGATGAGATCAGGGTGCCACTCCTTGAAAACGCGAACGCACTCCTTGCCGTTTTCCACATATCTTGTCGGCATACCGACATTAACGACCAGCTGTTGAAGCAGCAGCCTGTTTTCACGTTGATCTTCAGCAATCAGTATGCGGTGTGTGGGTTGATTGGGGGCGAGACCGACGATACTGCTTTGCGCTTTGGTTTGTACTTTGTCCACGTCCTCGGCATCGGCAGGCTCAAGCGGTAAATCGACACGGAAGAGCGAACCTTTTCCGATGACACTTTCCAGGATGATTTCGCCGCCCATCATATGGATAAACTCATGGGTGAGAGCAAGCCCTAAACCGGTTCCTTCCCGTTGTTGTTTGCCGTCTGTTGTTTCAAGTTGTACGAACGGCTGGAAAAGCCGCGCCTGATCTTGTTCATTGATGCCGGGGCCAGAATCCTCGATCTCAATTATCAGGTGATGGTGCGTATTCTGGCGTGTGCCGAGGCGGATGGTGACACCGCCTTCCTGAGTAAATTTTACGGCATTGCTTACCAGATTGAGCAGTATCTGGCGCAGGCGCATCTCATCACCCCTGATATAACGCGGGAAGTCAGAGGATTGATCGAGCAACAGTTGCAGGCCCTTCTTTTCGGCACGCAGGTGCATGATGTCCAGCACATCCAATACCAATGCACCAAGATCAAAGACGGATATATCCAGTTGCTGGCGCCCTGCTTCAATCTTCGCCATTTCCAGGACATCATTGATGAGATTCAAAAGATGTTCACCACTGTGATTGATGATATCGAGGCTTTCACGCTGACTATCCGACAGGTCCGGATCACGGCGCATCAAACTGGAGAAACCGAGAATGGAGTTGAGCGGCGTGCGCAATTCATGGCTCATGTTTGCGAGGAAGACGCTCTTGGCCCGGTTTGCCTGCTCGGCAGCGTCTCGTGCAAACATCAATTCGGAGGTCCGCTGGCCCAGCTTGCGACGGTCATCCTGAAACAGCCTGACGGCATGAGCCATCTCATCGATTTCATCAGGGAACAGCTTGCCGTTCTCATTCACTACCGCTTCGGATTTATTATTGCCAAGCCTGAGATTGTGGCTCACCTGTTGTAATCTTCCCAGTACGTGTCGGCCCAAAAACCGTTGTGCAATGACCGCTGCGACAATGAGACTGGCTGCCAGCAATAAAGCGATCCAGCGAGTATTACGCTGCGTCATTTCATCCAGTTGATGGATAGCTTCACGATAGAGCCGAGTAAAACGTTCTGACTGAAATCGTGCTGCTTCCATCAGCTTTTCCGACTGGTCGTGTAATTCAAGAAAATAGCGTTGTGTTGGTTGATCTGATGCAGGGGACGTGTTGTGCAGTAACTCATTTTCGCGTAGTTGTGCAGCGACGTTCACTGTATTGCGGAATAATTGGCTTGTCTGGTGCAGGTCGAGCAAGGCACTGCCGCCGCTGTCAGCAGCAAGCTGGTCGATAAGCTCGTCGAACTCGCCCAGCAATTTGACGATGTCAGAGTAACTGTCCTGCATCTCAGGTACGGTTGATGCATCTGCCAGATGATAGGTCTCGCGTTCGATCAGTAGTGTCCGTTGCAGCAGGTCCTGGGCAAGTTGCATCTGTACCAGGCGATCTTCCGCCAGTTCGCGAGTTATTATCGAGGCACTTCGCAATGCGTAGGCCGCTGTTATCCCGCCTGCGAGAATCAGCAGGGTCAGACTCAGGATCGCAATTAGAAACTGCCATCGTAGTGAATGTGGCAGCCATGGGACGCGTGTGAATAAAGGGGCCATGTCAGGGATCTTCTAACGTTGCCATATTCGCCGATAGATTTCCCGATACCCATTATCGGGGTCGAACATCATTTGTGCGCCACCATCAAAGGCGATGTTTTCCGGCGTTACCAGATGCACAGGCATGATGTAGCCACTAACAGGCTTACCTACCAGCAGGCGGTTCAATTCATCCATGAGTTGCCAGCCCTGGAGGTTCAGCGGTTCCGCCACCGTGCCGTATTGAAAGGTACCTGCCTGTATGCGCAAAAAAGCGGCCGGACTGCCATCGCCTGCAGAAAACAGGTGAATGTCCTGTCCCTCACTTGTGAACACAGGAGCCGCGTAGTCGAAATAGATATCGTTAATTGCCAGTGCATGGGTCCAGCGCTTGCCGTAGCGTGCCAATAGTTCGTGCGTCAACTTCGGCATTTGCTGCGCATTTTGCGAGATCGGTAAGTGGCGCATCTCAAGCAGTTCACATTCGCTGCACGTCCGAATGACTTCTGCCATCACGTTCGCCTTATGCATCGCGATCTCGAAGTTGGTGTCAGTGAAGATGATTACCCCGGCTTTTCCACCACTCTCGATGAGGGCGGCCATCGCCGTTACGCGTGCCACTTCCAGCGGGTCAGTGGACACATTCATCGCTACACTTCCGCTGGAGAGCTTCCCTGCCACAGGGCCTACGTGCCAGCCGACCAGCGGTATGCTGCGCTTTGCAAACAGGGAGAGGTGAGGTTCGAGAATGTAACTGTCGCTTCCCAGCAGGACTACCCCATCCGGTTTCATCGATAGTGCAGAATTAAGGGCGTCTCGCCGCCCTTGCGAAGTACCATGGGCGTCGAACATTCTGATTTTCCAGCCCAGGATATTTGCGGCCTCACCGATACCCCTGGCAACTCCCAACACGCCACCGTTGCGTAGGTCCTCGCAAATTACCGCCACCCGTATCCCACTTTTCGCTATCGGGCCAGTGGTGGGGCCCTCCCAGCGGGAGGCTCGCTCGGTAGCCCGGATCACGATTGCGTTCATTTCCGCTTGTGACGGCGAAACCACATCGTCTGATTGTCCTAACGCAGGAAGGGGCACGCCAAGACAGAGATAAGCCACGACCGACATGAGGGTGAATCGACAGGGATTTCTAAGCCTGCGCATGTGCGAGTCCTGATTCTAAATGACGTAAATCATCTTCTAGATACGATAACCTGTCTGAGAAAGTGTAGACAGATACTGGGCTGTACGCACAGATATAGACGAAATGAAGCCGTGGGTAAATGAAAAAGAGCCGGGCGCAACCCGGCATCAAAGTGGTTGTATGGCGGCGGTGATTACATCAATTGTAGGTGGCCAGTGAGTCATGCATTGCTACGGTGGCAGATGGATCATCGGCAAAGTCACCCATCTCCATGACAGCAAAGAATTCATGACAAACCGGGGATGCCATTTCTTTGGCAATCACCTCTTCCGCATCGGCCTTGCTGCGAAACTGGACAATATCCATATACTCCCTATCTCCAGTGCGGATAAGCTCACGGCGGAGTACACCAGGTTCCTTGTCGACGAAGGTTTTCTGAAATTTATCTGATGCCTCAATCAGATCCTCCTCGGTTTTGTCCCTGGCCAAGGTGATGGGGGCAAGAACGGTGATTCGGTGTGTCATAGTGGTGCTCCTTATTGTTGATTGTTGGAACTCACACACTACTCCCCATATACTGACAACGTAGTGTCAGTTAATCTGGACGCCCGCACAAGATTAAAGGTCTGGCACTAAAATGGACAAACCACGCAGACAGGACAGAACCATAAGCAAGGATGAAGCGCGTGAACTGCTCGAACGGGTGGAGTACGGCATCCTCTCGACGGTAAGTGCCGATGGTCTGCCGTACGGTATCCCCGTCAGTTATTGCGTCATCGACGATGACATCTATTTCCATTGCGCAGTGGAGGGACGCAAGCTCGAGAACATGGTCCACAATCCTCGGGTATCGTTCTGCGTGGTAGGGGTAACCGACGTCCTGCCAGACAAATTTTCCACCAAATACGAAAGTGCCGTTATTTCCGGTATTGCCGGTGAGGTATTCAATGAGGAAAAACAGAAAGGTCTGGAAGGTCTACTACACAAATATTCAGTGGGATACTACGAGAAAGGCGTGAAGTACATTGAAGCGTTGGATCACAAAACAAAAGTTTATCGCATACACATCGATAGTATCAGTGGCAAGGCGCGGCGGAAATAAGCAGATTGATATGCAGGAGACATGATCAGCCGTCAACCTTCCGCAATCCGGTGTGATAGGTTTTCACGCGATTCCTGCCTTCTTCCTTGGCGTGGTACATCGCGGTATCAGCCAGTTCGATAAGGTGTTGCGCATCAACAGTATGATGCGGATAAAGCGCGATGCCTGTGCAGGAAGAAATTTCCAGGGTTAACCCTTTGATATGAAATGGTCGATTTAATTCGCGTCGGATATTTTCTGCGATTTTTAATGCATTCTCTTCATTTTTAATCATGGGTAGCAGCACAACAAACTCATCGCCACCGAGCCGGGCGGCAGAGTCGGTTCTGCGCAGACAGTCGCGAATACGCTCTGCAACGGCCATTAGTAAAAGGTCACCAATATGGTGGCCATACTGATCATTGACCGGCTTGAATTTATCCAGATCGACAAACAACAAAGCCAGTTCACTCTGTTCACGCTGGGCTGTGGCAATTGCCTGCTCCAGACGGTCGCTGAAAAGATATCTGTTGGGTAAACCCGTCAGAGTATCGTGGTAGGCCAGGTGTTCGACGCGGTCCTCCATGATCTTTCTGTCTGTAATGTCATAGAACCAGCCCAGGATTGCCGGTTTGCCCTGATACTCTACTGCAAAAAACGAGGCCAGTGCCCATTTCGTCCAGCCACCCTCTTCAAGACTGCGAAACTCAACCAACTTGTTGATGACATTTTCGCCTCGACGAACATGCGCCATGGCATCGTCGTACTCTTCCGGATGGGCATAGTAATTCGAGGGAGTAATGCCGATCACCTGATCCGGGGTCGATTCAATCAGTGAAACATAACTTGTGTTGGCAAACACCACCTTGTTGCTGAGGGCATCTGTAATGCGCGTGGCAATTGGGCTGCCTTCCAGCATCTGTCGCATGCGTGCTTCACTTTCCGTCGCTGTATGCCGAAGGTGAATGTTTTCCTCCAGGCGTAATCGCAGTTGCCATGCACTGGCCAACAGAAAAAGCAGAAACAGCACCAGCATCGCGCTCATGCCCTGAGTGATCGTGTTTTGTTCCAGCGCGAGATAGACGATCTGTGGTGACAGGACCGATAGCAAAAAAATATTAACCGAGATGCGATCGATAGCCAGTGTTGTCGCGCCGCCCGCACCCAGACCAGCCAGAGCGAAAGTGACGTAGACGATGTGGCTGATGTCGCCTGATGGCGCAAGTAAAACACCGGCAGCACCCCAGACGATACCCGCAAGTGCGGTGCCAACACGGAACCAGTATAGCCAGTGTTGCTGGTTATCCGTATCGGTGGATCGTTTCCAGGCGAAAAACAGCGCCACTCTGCCCAGCAGAACAATAAAGAGGATAGCAAGCCACCCAAGTAAGCGATTGGGCGAAACTGCCGTCCACTGGACGTAAACCAGGATAAACGCCAGCAATACACTGATAATGATGGCCGAGGGTAAGTTGAAATAGAGATGGTAGATCCGTTCAGTCTGTAGCATGGACTGAAGCGCGACGGATTGTTTCCCATCATGGACATGCTTATGCATGCGCGACAACTCGTCCATCGAAGTGGGATGGTTATGTTGCGTATTTGCAGTATCACCTGTCCCTTGTTCTGCCACGGTAGTTGCCTGTTGTAGTGCCCTGAGTGGGTGAATGTCTCCAGCTAGCCATCCGAAAAAGCTGCGGAGCATGATGTTTCCTCAATATAGGAGAAATCTCGCTCTGCTGCCTTAAGGCAAGGAAGCCGGACGTTCATGCTAGACTCGCGCACAGAGAATGATCATTTCATCAGGATTGCCCCATGGCAGTGCGCACAAGCCAGACACACCCTCTTCAGATTGCAGAAGTACAGGCGAGCCCGTCCCATGGACGGATCGGCATCACCTTTTGCCCCGGCAAGTGCGACCTGTTTGCCAACACTGGTGCGTGGCAGCGTGACCTCGGCATCGATCTGGATGCTATTGCCGCATGGGGGGCGAAACTGGTGCTGACGCTGGTAGAACCAGCGGAACTCAGGGAACTCAGGGTGCCGTTGCTGGGCCATGAAATCCGACAGCGAGGCATCGAGTGGCGCCATCTGCCTATTGCCGACTATTCTGTTCCCACAAAGAAATTCGAAGAAGAGTGGCTGACACAGGGCCGCGAGATCCGCGAAATGTTGCGCAATGGGGACGATGTGCTGGTGCACTGCAAGGGTGGTCTGGGGCGGGCAGGCATGATCGCCGCACGATTGCTGGCAGAACTGGGCATGGAC
Organism: Thiohalomonadaceae bacterium; assembly: GCA_050299175.1. Classification (GTDB taxonomy): domain Bacteria; phylum Pseudomonadota; class Gammaproteobacteria; order Thiohalomonadales; family Thiohalomonadaceae; genus JAPHTQ01. The sequence goes on along the minus strand of JBNKVM010000010.1, from coordinate 3,694 downwards.
CCGGAAGAGGCGATCCGCGCCGTGCGTCACGTGCGCAAGGGCGCCATCGAGACCCCATCACAACTGGCGCTGGTGCGTCGTACCGTACCTATCCCTGATCAAAACACAGTGATTGATACCACTACCCTGCAGCGGATCGGCGGACAGTTGGGTACCAATCCCGCGGGCATTTATCAGGACGAGAGCGGACAACGTTACTACGTGAAAACGCTGGAATCAGTGGCCCATGCGCGCAATGAATTCATCGCGGCACAACTCTACCAACTGGCCGGTGCACCGACTCTGACCTACGTGCGAAGCAAAGCGCCGGATCAGATCGCAACCGCCTGGGTTGATCTCGACAAGAAGTGCATCGCTCGTCTCAGTGAAAGTGAACGCAAACAGGCACAACAATGGTTCGGTGTGCATGCCTGGACCGCCAACTGGGATGCCGCCGGTTTCGATGGTGATAATCAGGGAGTCATCGGGGGAAAAGTGCTGACACTCGATGTGGGCGGTGCACTGGCATTTCGCGCTCAGGGCGATCCTAAAGGCAAAGTGTTTGGGAACAGTGTGGATGAGCTTGATATTCTGCGAACTGACAACGATAACCCGCACGCAGTCAAACTCTTCGGCGACATGAGTCCAGAGGAGATCGAACAGGCCATCACAGTGGTGACGAGGATTCCAGACGAACAGCTTCGCCGAGTTATTACCGAAAATGGTGGTAGCGAGAATCTGGCCGAAAAGATGATTGCACGCAAAACAGATATGGCTGCGCGAATAAGGAATTCTTTAAATAGTCTTTAAACAGAAATGTGAGTTTAACAAGAAGTCTATTAATCGTCTGCGAATTATTCTTATTGAGTTCTTCAATTTCTCGCTTGTATTTCGACGGCATTAAAATTTTATAGATGATGTCTGTGTTTAGAAGTACGGCACTTGTTTTTGCTGTGATGGATTTTCTGAAAAATAGTTTGAGTGAAATTACGACCAGCACATAGACGAATCCAAGATAGAGCATGCCTCACCAATTAGTCGCTGCTGCGATGATGCACGGAATGCTCAATAGTGCAGCTATTCCAATTACCACTTCTTTATTGAGCTTAGATTTTGCCGCGTTTATCTCTTTGAAGACCGTGGTGAGGGAAATTTTTGGATAGTGCTCCCTGGCTGGGTAATGACTTGCCTGTTTTTACGCCGATTGAACCTTTGCCATAAGCTTACACCAAGCGCACGTGACCTTTATTTTTGCCACAAAAATACTATTACTTGAGCATTGCAGTCTGTTTTGTCTTGCCGCCGGGCTCAGCGGGAAGAGTGGGCCGGTGATCCCATTGCCGTCATTCGATGGCATTTTCTCCAAACAAATCAGGAGGATGTCATGATAGGTAAGAAGAACGTGGTGTTCGGTTTTATCTTTCTGGTCTTCACTGCCTCGTTGGGTCCTTACATGCTGGCGGTGCAGTATGGTGATTTTATGGCGGCCAGCGGCGAGAAGGCGCAGGCGATGGGGAAGATCGCCCAGGCTCGCTCAGAGGGTTATGAGATGGATCTGGAGCCGATGAGCGCGGAGCAGATCGCCAAAATGAACAGCGATGGTCTGCTGGCGATGAACAAGACGGACAATGCCCGTGCACCTATCGATACGGTGCGTAGCGGCCCCCACGTTCACGGCAATCTGGAGTCGCTGGTCAATATCGTGGTCGGGATTGCGCTGGGCTTCATTACCGTAGCGGCCTGGTTGAAGCAGCTTATTAGCTGGTTCTTTATCGTCGGTACTGTTCTGCATTCAGGAATGTTGTACCTCAACGCCTTCAATATAAGTTGGGCCTATAACGTTCTGGAAACCGGTATTGGTCCTTCGTTGATCATTCTCGGTTTTCTCGCTGCGGGTATTGCGGCAGCGATGGGGTGGCGTGGCGAACTGGTGCACGATTAGTCGTTGTTCACTGTGATCGGCTAGCCGATCACAGTGATTTTCATTTGTCACAAAGCACCCTCGCATAGGTGTATTGATTGGCTGGTTTTTTCCGTGGCAGTTGCTGTAATGAGTTTTGCTAGATACGCCTGTGTTGGTTACGTTCTAAGGAGTACTAAGTCATGTTTAACTTACGCCGTTCATTCCTTGTTGTTCTGTTGCTTGCTTTACCCTCGTTGTCTGTGGTTACCCCGGTGTCGGCAGAAGAGGATATGCTGCACAAGGTGGTCATTCAGCTCAGCAGTAATGATGCGACTACCCAAACCATTGCCATGAACAATGCAGTCAATTTGCAAAAGGCTTACGGCATGGATTACGTTGCCATCGAGATTGTCGCTTATGGTCCCGGTCTGTCCATGTTGATCGCCGGTGGGCCAATGTCGCAGCGCGTGACCAGTTTGTCGAAGCAGGAGATCATTTTTAGCGCCTGCGGTAATACCATAAAGCGTATCGAGCAGCGGGACGGCAAGAAAGTTGGCCTGAGTGAAGGGGTACGGGTGGTCCCTGCGGGGGTTGTTCGGATTATCGAATTGCAGGAGCAAGGTTACAGTTACGTCAAACCCTGAGGCGCTGTTAATATAAAACGATGCATGAACTCTATCCCGCTATTCACCCTTATGTGAGTCATACCCTTGATGTCGAACCGCCGCACCAACTGCATGTGGAAGAGTGTGGTAATCCGGACGGGATCCCGGTGTTGTTCGTCCACGGTGGGCCAGGAGCGGGCTGCGAGGATTATCATCGGCGCTTTTTTGATCCCGAGCGTTATCGCATTATTCTCTTCGACCAGCGCGGCTGTGGCCGCTCTGCGCCTCACGCTGAACTGAAAGGCAATACCACCCAGGCGCTGGTGGCGGATATGGAAGTGATCCGCGCGCATTTGAATGTCGAGCGCTGGTTGCTGTTCGGCGGTTCCTGGGGTTCGACCCTGAGTCTGGTCTATGCGGAAACCCACCCCGAGCGAGTACTGGGTATGGTGTTGCGCGGTATTTTTCTCTGCCGTCGCCACGAGATCGACTGGTTCTATCAGCAGGGCACCAGCCGTCTTTTCCCCGATTACTGGCGGGATTATCTGGCACCTATCCCCGAAACGGAACATGATGATCTGCTCAACGCCTACTATCGTCGTCTGACTGGTGATAATGAGATGGAGCGGATGGCGGCAGCCAAGGCGTGGTCGTTGTGGGAAGGCCGCACCGCGACCCTTGCACCTAGCGAATCGGTGGTGGAGCACTTCGGTAATCCTTTTACCGCACTCTCTCTGGCGCGCATCGAGTGCCACTATTTCGTTAACAACAGTTTTCTCGAACCGAACCAGATCCTGGGCGATGCAGGGAAGCTGGAGGGCATCCCTGGGGTGATTGTGCACGGCCGATACGATGTGATCTGTCCGCTGGAGAATGCCTGGCAATTGCATCAGGCGTGGCCTGGCTCGGAGTTGCGCATTATTCCCAATGCGGGTCATTCGGCAGCGGAACCCGCTACAGTGGACGCGTTAATTACCGTCACCAATGATTTTGCGGAGCGCCTGGCATGATAGGACTTTTACAGCGAGTTACCGAAGCGAGCGTGACGGTCGATGGTGAGGTGATCGCATCCATTGATACTGGACTGATGGTACTGGTCGGCGTGGAGCGTGGCGATACCGAGGCACAGGCGGACCGCTTGCTGGAGCGTCTGCTGGGCTACCGTGTTTTTGCCGATGACGATGGCAAGATGAATCTCAGCCTGCGA
>JBNKVM010000009.1:0-130004 GCA_050299175.1 Thiohalomonadaceae bacterium | reverse complement strand
CCAGAAGGCCTGACGGGTCATCGCCGTCTTGCGACTGCCGGGAAACAAGACATCACTCTGAGTCGCCCCAAGCAGCTGCCCTCGTGCCTCGCGCAGATAGCGTTCCAGCCAGTTGAGCGCCTCCTCGCCAAGCGGTACCAGCCGCTCCTTATTGCCCTTGCCGATCACCTTAACCAGCCCCTGCTGCAGACTGACCTGCGGCAGGGTCAGGGAGACCAGTTCGGAGACCCGCAGTCCGCTGGCATAGAGTACTTCGAGCATAGCGCGGTCGCGCAATCCGGTAGGCTTACCGACATCGGGGGCGGCGAGCAGTCGCTCGACCTCCTCCTCAGTCAATGATTTGGGCAGGGCGCGCCCCAGCTTGGGGGCATCGATACGGGCGCTGGGATCTTCATTAATCAGCCGCTCGCGTAGCAGATAGCGGTAGAAACGGCGGATACTGGAGAGCAGGCGGGCGCCTGTTCGCGGACTGGCACCCTGCTCCGCCCGCTTTTGCAGGTAGCGCAACAGGTCGTGTCGCGCCGCCGCATGTAGCGAGGTGTTTTCACCGGCCAGCCATTCGGCCAACTTCAGTAGATCGCTACGATAGGCGCTAAGGGTATTTTCGCTCAGGCCACGTTCCAGCCAGAGGGCATCGAGAAAACGCTCGATGAGCGCAATGTCCTGTTCACTCATGCCCTTCATGCTGCAACAGCCACTGCTTGATTGCCAGCGCCGGACCATCGGTCCTGCCCATGAATCCACCAGGACCATTCTTGGCCACCACCCGGTGGCACGGCACCAGTAACGGCAAAGGATTACGTCGGCAGGCCCCTGCCACAGCGCGGGCTGAGCTGTGAAGTCTTTTTGCCAGTTCGCCGTAACTGCGCGTCTCACCGTAAGGAATATGGGTCAGTTCACGCCATAGACGCTGCTGAAAAACCGTACCCGGCCCCACTTCGGTCTCGGTGGCAAGCTTGCCCCCCTGATAGAGATAGGCCTGTAACTGCCGTGCGATCGATACGGCAGAATCCTCGACAAATGGTTTGTGGTAACGGAAGAGAAAATCGATCTCCAGCAGGTGTCCCTGTTCCACACGGATGCCGATGGAGGGCACGCCCGGGATCGGCGAGTCGATCACCGCCTGGTAGGACTTATCATTGGCGTTTTTCAGCGGTGGCCTCCCGCATTCGGATCTGTTCCAGTTCACGAATCAATACCGCACGGCGTTCAGGCTTTTCCGTCACCCGTAACAACTGGCTGTAAATATGCGCCGCATCGGCCAGCATGCCACCTTCAGCCAGAGTCGAGGCGGCCTTGTAACGGGCAGTCTGTGCCCACGGATCCATGCTCTCATAATCACTCAGAGTAGCCGAACGGAGATAGAGTTGCGCCGCCTCCACATATTTTTTCTGCGCCAAACGGGAATCGGCCATCCAGAACAGCAGTTCCCGGCGCAATTCCAGGGTCGGCACGATATTGTACATCTCTTCCAACAGGGCATAGGCGTCATCGTGAACGCCGATGTTCTGCAGATCGAACAGCAACTGCATCAGTTGATCACGTTGTGCTTTGCCGAGGGACGGCACAGTGGGCAACAATTTGCGTAACAGTTCGACTGCCGCCCGATTGTCGCCAGCGAGGATGAATATCTTGACCCGCCGCAGTTGCCAGGGGAACTTGGCCACGTCTCCGGGCGGCTCCGGCAGGTAACGCATCAGATGCGAAGCGGAATCGAGATTGCCATCGCGGATTGCCTGATCCACCAGAAGGTAGGCAACGCCACGGGGAATCACGGCGCCCTGATTGAAATAATTACTATTGAGGAAAAGCTGCTGCGCCACGGCCATGCCGTTGTCCATCTCCTGCAACATCTCGATCAACTTCAGTGCTGACTTCTCGCGAATATCGGTGGCAAAGGCCTTTTGTGCCAACAAGGCATAGAGTGAACGTTTGCCCACGGGATAGCGCTTATCGGTTTTCTCCGCCAGTTTGTACCACTTCATGTCGTCGCCGATCAGCAGCTGCTTGTCATTACCCAGGCGCTGGGCATAGGCGAGATAACCATCCCACAACATATCCGGGGGCAACGAGAAAAGTTCGCGCCACTCCTCCAGCGGTGTCGGCTGACGGAACCACTGTTCCAGCGCAATGACGGTAAAGGCCGGCTCATCAACGCTGCGCGCCGCCTCAGTCATGATGCCGTAGTGGATATAGATCTGTAGCGGGGTGTAACCGCTTAGTTTCTTCACGCTGCGCAGTTTGTGCAGAATGCTTTTTGCTTTACCGTCGGAACGCAGCCGCGCCAGCATCTGCAGCAGCTCTGTAGTGCGATCCTGGGGCATCGACTTCAACAGGGAAAGGGCTTCGGTCGGATGATTGCTGGCCAGTAGCACCCGAGCCCGTGTCAGCATCGCCTCGCTGTTGCCATCGCCGTAGTCCTGATGAAAACGCAGCATCGCCACGTAGGCATCATCGGTGCGACCTTCGCGCAGGTAGCTCTGGATCACCAACTGCCGCCACTCGGCGAGTTGTGCCGAGTCGGACTTCTTGTCCAGCCAGATCAGATCACGCAATACCTGCCGGGCCTCCTGCGGACGACTATCGAATACCAGCGCACGGGCACGGCGAGTCATCGCCCAGATACGGAAATCGGCCGGCGCCGCGTCAGGCAAAGTGGCGAGATGCTGTTCCAGTACCTGCCAGTCACCACGCTGTTCCATAATGCGCACCCGCATCCGCTCCCAGCGCAGCCATTTGGACTGATCCGCGGCAAATTCAGGTTGCCCCTGTTGCAACAGGGAGAGCGCCAACTGCGGCGCGCCGCTCTTGGCCAATTGGGCGATCTCTTTCAGATCCTCCTCGGCAGCACCACTGAGCGAGCAGGCGGCAAACCATAAAGCGGCAAAAAGAAAACGGGCAGCACCCCGAGGGTGCTGCCCGTTTCGTATTGCGGTAGCGGTGTAGCGTGACATCCGCAGCAGGACCAGGCGCGATGCCTGGGCGGGGCTTAGCCCAGCTTTTCCTTGATGCGTGCTGCCTTACCGGTACGGCCACGCAGGTAGTAGAGCTTGGCGCGACGTACGTCACCACGGCGTTTCACTTCGATGGAATCGATAGCCGGGCTGTAGGTCTGGAAAACGCGCTCTACACCTTCGCCGTGGGACATCTTGCGCACGGTGAAAGCAGAGTTCAGGCCACGGTTACGGCGGGCAATGACCACACCTTCGAAGGCCTGCAGACGCTCGCGGTTACCTTCCTTTACCTTTACCTGAACCACAACGGTGTCACCGGGAGCAAAGTCCGGGACTTCGCGGCTCATCTGTTCCGCTTCAAGTTGTTCGATGATGTTGCTCATTGCCTAAACTCCAGAAAAAAGTCCGTCGATTATACACTAGGGGCGGTCAAAAAAGCAGTGAACGCTGCGATTTTTAGACTGCTTCTATTAATTCTGTTCATGTTCCTGAATGTATTCCTGCAGCAATTGCTGCTGTTCTCCATTCAGTTCCAACTTTTCCAGCAGCTCCGGGCGCCTTAACCATGTTCGACCCAGTGCCTGCTTCATTCGCCAGCGGGCGATGGCAGCGTGGTCACCACTTAGCAGCACCTTCGGCACATTCAGCTCTTCGAACTGCTCCGGTCGGGTGTAGTGCGGACAATCCAGCAGTCCATCACTGAAAGAGTCCTGCTCCGCCGAGTCCTCGCGACCCAGTGCTCCCGGTATTAGACGGGTTACCGTATCGATAACCACCATCGCACCCAGTTCACCGCCACTCAGCACGTAATCGCCGATGGACCACTCTTCATCCACCTCGGTCTCGATGAGGCGTTCGTCCACCCCTTCGTAGCGACCGGCGATCAGCACCAACTGTTCATACTGCGCCAGTTCCCGTACGCCCTGCTGATCCAGCGGTCGCCCCTGTGGCGACAGGTAAATCACATGGCCCTTGCCGGGACCGGCCCTGCGCGCCTCGCGAATCGCTTCGCGCAGCGGTTCAATCTTCATCAACATGCCCGGGCCGCCGCCGTAAGGTCGGTCGTCCACGGTGCGATGGCGGTCGTGGGTGTAGTCCCGTGGGTTCCACAGGGCCAGTTCCACCAGTCCCTTATCCATCGCCCGACCGGTGATGCCATACTGGCTTACCGCGTCGAACATTTCCGGGAACAGGGTCACCACGTCGAAACGCATGGTCAGAACTCCGGGTCCCAATCGACCGTCATTTCCCCATTTTCCAGGTCAATGGCGGTCACAAACTGTTCCTGCACGAAGGGGATCAACCGTTCGGTCGTCCCGTCGTCTACCACCAGCACGTCGTTAGCGCCGGTCTCTAGCAGGTGATCCACCACGCCAAGCGCAACGCCTTCTAGGTTCGTCACCCGCAGGCCCTGCAGGTCTGCCCAGTAATACTCACCCTTCTGCGCCCGGGGTAACTGGCTCCGCTGGATGGCAATGGTGCTTTCCATCAGCGCTGCTGCCGCGTCCCGGTCATCACAACCTTCGAGCTTGGCGACTACGCCTTTGCCCTGGGTACGCCCCTCTTCCAGGCGGGTCTCCACCCACTCCCCGTTACGCTGCAGGTACCAGGTGGAGTAACGCAAAATATTGTCGCGCGGCTGGGTATGGGAAAAGACCTTAACCCAGCCCCGCACACCGTAAAGGCCGGAAACCCGGCCCAATACGATATAGTCGTCCTGTTCTGTCATCGACGTCTCCAGCCCACCGGGGCAGGGAGGCCGTAACAGTGCATCACCTGATCAGGCTTACGCCTTGAGCAGGCTGGCAACACGCTCAGATGCCTGGGCACCCTGAGCCAACCAGTGATCGACGCGCTCGCGATCGATGCGCAGACGCTCTTCGTTACCGCGGGCAACCGGGTTGAAAAAGCCCAGGCGCTCGATGAAACGACCGTCACGACGATTACGGCTGTCGGTGACTACGATTTGATAAAAAGGGCGCTTTTTAGAGCCGCCACGTGACATACGGATGGTTACCATGCCGGAGATTTCCTCGTCTTCACAAACAAACGGGGCCGCCCTACTGGCGACCCTCGGATTAGCAAGCCCGCGATTCTACGCCAAAATGGAGGTAAAAGGAAACCCCGAAAACAGCTTTCTTTGACGAAAAGTGGGGAGTTAAGAATGGCTTAGAACGGCATGCCGCCCGGGGGAAGGCCGCCTTTCAGGCCCCGCAGCATCTTGGCCATGCCACCGCCTTTCATCTTTTTCATCATCTTCTGCCTCTGGGTAAACTGCTTGAGCAGGCGGTTAACATCCTGCACCTGGGTGCCGGAACCGGCGGCGATGCGCTTTTTTCGCGAGCCGCGGATGATATCAGGACGCTGCCGCTCACCCGGGGTCATGGAGTTGATGATCGCCTCCAGGCGCAGGAACTCCTTATCATTCACCTGGGCCTTGGCCGCCTCCGGGATATTGCCCATCCCCGGCAGCTTGTCCATTAAGGCACCGACCCCACCGAGGCTCTGCATCTGGCGCAGTTGATCGCGAAAATCCTCCAGATCGAAGCCCTTGCCCTTTTTCAGCTTGTTGGCGAGTTGCTCGGCCTTCTTGTGGTCGACCTTCTGCTGCACCTCCTCCACCAGGGAGAGCACGTCGCCCATATCAAGGATACGTGAGGCCAGGCGGTCCGGGTGGAACGCTTCCAATGCGGTGCTCTTCTCGCCGACACCGAGAAACTTGATCGGCTTGCCGGTGATCTGGCGTACGGAAAGTGCCGCACCGCCGCGGGCATCACCATCTGTCTTGGTCAGGACCACACCGGTCAGTGGCAGCGCCTCGCCGAAGGCCTTGGCAGTATTGGCCGCATCCTGACCGGTCATGCTGTCGACCACGAACAGGGTCTCGATCGGCTCGACCGCCTGATGCAATCGTTGGATCTCGCCCATCATCTCTTCGTCGATATGCAGACGGCCCGCGGTATCGAGCAACAGTACATCAATATGTTTCTTTCGCGCCGCATCCACGGCCGCATTGGCGATATCGACAGGGTCCTGACCGCCGCTACTGGGGAAGAACTCCACCCCGACCTCGTTCGCCAGGGTCTTCAACTGCTCGATCGCCGCCGGACGGTAGACATCGGCACTGACCACCATCACCGATTTGTTCTTCTTCTCTTTCAGCCAGCGGGCCAGTTTGGCAACACTGGTGGTCTTACCCGCACCCTGCAGGCCGGCCATCAGGATCACCGCGGGCGGACGGGTACTGAGGTTCAGTTCCTCGTTGGCCTCGCCCATCAGGCTGATCAGCTCGTCGTTGACGATCTTGATCAGCGCCTGGCCGGGGGTCAGGCTCTCCAGCACGTCCTTGCCTACGGCGCGGGCTTTGACGTGATCGATAAACTCGCGCACCACTGGCAGGGCGACATCCGCCTCCAGCAGAGCCATGCGCACTTCACGCAGGGTCTCTTTGATGTTTTCTTCGGTCAGACGCGCAGTGCCGCGCAGGTTTCGCAGGGTCTGGCCGAGACGGGATGTAAGACTCTCAAACATGACGATAGGGGTCCTGAAAATAAAAAAACCGTACAGGTACGGCTCTATGACTGATTTGTGTAAGGCGATTATAACTGCAAAATCTGGCTGCCACTAAGGTGGGAAAGCGGTCGTTCGGTGATCAGGCGGCAACATTCCTGGAAAATCATCTCCTCTTCGCCCGGTTTTGCGTGGGTCAGATAGATATGGGGATTGTGCTTCAGTTTCTTCAGATCTTCCGCCAGCAGCTGCGGGCAATAGTGACGGGACATCTCGCACATTGCCAGTTCGGCATTGGAGAAGGCCGACTCGACGATCAGGTGATCCAGTCGTTTCAGCTCGTTGAGTCCCTGCCACAGCGTGTCATTAGTGGTGGTATCGCCACTGAAGGCAAAGACGCCGCCCGGATACTCCACCACATAGGCCACGGTGGGTACCAGGTGATTGACAGGAATCATACTGAAATGCAGATCGCCCACGGTTTTCCGCTCGCCCGGTTTCATCGGTTCGTAAAGCATCACCGGAAACTCTTCGCTGGGCAGGATGGAGAAATTGGGCCAGATGATATCGTTAAAGATGTGTTCCTGCAGGGCCTTGATCGTCTGCGGCAAGCCATGCAGTACAACTGGCTGTTGCAGGCTATCGAACACGCTGTCGATCATCAGCGGAATGGTATGGATGTGATCCATGTGGGAGTGGGTAAGAAAGATATGGCGGACCTTCGCCAGCTCTTCCAATTCCAGATCGGCGACGCCGCTACCGGCATCGATCAGCACATCGTCGCCCAACAGGAACGATGTCGTACGACGACTCGCGCCGCCAATACCTCCACTGCAACCCAGTACCCTTAGCTCCATTCAGGAATCTCCACACCCCTTCTGGTAGATCGTTATATGCAAAGCCGTCCGCTCCTGCGACGACTTTAGCAACTCGCAAGTCGCCCCGAAATCGTACCAAACGTCAACAAGATAAAATCCCCAGCTATTATATACATCAATATATGTAGATAATCTATTGTTAGATCAGCAATTATTCTGGAAAACAAAATCCCTTCACAGTTTTCGACACTCCTTCGACAAGCTAAATACCTCATTAGAGGGATAAGGCTCTTCACCCACCACTCCGCTTGTGCGAACATTGCGCCCTGACATTTCAAACTGGAAACGGCATGAAGGTATTACTCCCACTCATCGGTATCATCTTCTACGGCAGCGCAACATTTTTACTTCTGCGCCGACTGGCGGCGGGTATCGAAGCCCAATCGCGTCCGAAAATGCTGGCGCTGGGACTGGGAGGCATCGGCGCCCTGGCACATATTGCGCTGCTGGAACAGTTGATTCTGACACCGCAGGGTATGAGCCTCAGCTTTTTCCACGTTCTCTCACTGACCAGTTGGCTGGCCACGGTACTGATATTGTTCTCTTCACTCAAACATCCGCTGGAAAATCTGGGGATCGTGATCATGCCGCTCAGCGCCATGGCTCTGCTGCTGCAAAGCATCGGTACCGGTAGTGGCGGCACCCTGATCACTGCCACATCCGGTTTGAAGGCGCACATCCTGATCTCGATCTTCTCCTACAGCCTGCTGGGCATCGCCGCGCTGCAGGCGCTATTGCTGGCGGTACAGAATCGCCATCTGCGCAACCGCCACCCCGGCGGCTTTATTCGTGCCCTGCCACCACTGGAAACGATGGAACACCTGCTGTTCCACATGATTGGCCTGGGTTACATCCTGCTTAGCCTCTCCCTGCTGACAGGCGCCACTTACCTGGAAGATATCTTCGCCCAGCACCTGGTGCACAAAACCGTACTTTCCATCGTCGCCTGGGTGGTATTCGCCATCCTGCTGTGGGGCCGCTGGCGTCACGGCTGGCGTGGAAAGATCGCCGTACGCTGGACCCTGATCGGTTTCGTGGTACTGATGCTGGCCTATTTCGGCAGCAAACTGGTGCTGGAACTGATCCTGCGGCGCTGACCGGCGGCCCTTGACACTCCGTCCCCGACTCCCTGTAATTACACGTTCCTGCTCATAACAAAGGCACTACACCTTCTTGTTAAACGATATTCCCTTATGGGTGCTGTTCACGGCCCTCGGTTTGTTAGTCCTTGCTTCCGCCTTTTTTTCCGGTTCGGAAACCGGTCTGATCAGCCTTAACCGCTATCGCCTGCGCCATCTCACGGACGCAAAAAACCCGGGGGCACTTCGCGCCAGTAAACTGCTCAAACGCCCGGATCGGCTGATCGGCCTGATCCTGCTGGGCAACAACTTCGTCAATATTCTCGCCTCGTCCATTGCCACGATCATCGCACTGCGCCTGCTGGGCGGCGACGGCATTGTCGTTGCGACCCTGCTGCTGACCCTGGTGATCCTGATCTTCGCCGAGATCACGCCAAAAACTCTCGCGGCATTGCACCCGGAACGGCTGGCCTTTCCAGCGACCCTGATCCTCAAGCCATTGATGCGAGTCCTCTATCCCCTGGTCTGGCTGCTTAACACCATTCCCAATGCACTATTGCGAATGATGGGTGTCTCGCAGGAGGATGTGGACGTCCATGGCATCAGCAGTGAAGAACTACGCAGTGTGGTCAACGAAGCTGGCGCGATGATTCCACGCCGCCACCAAAAGATGCTACTCAGCATTCTCGATCTGGAGAAGGTGACAGTGGAAGACATCATGGTGCCGCGCAACGAGATCGTCGGCATCGATCTGGATGACAGCGAAGAGGATATCCTCAAACAGATCAACACCAGCCAGCATACCCGCCTGCCTGTCTATCGTGGCGATATCAGCAACGTAGTCGGCTTCGTTCACCTACGCAATGTGCTCTCCCTTCGCGGCAAAGAGGGACTGGAGCTGGGCAATCTTGAAGAGGTTATCCGCGAAACCTACTTTATCCCGGAAGGAACCCCGCTCAACACCCAGTTGCTCAACTTCCAGAAACATCGCCGCCGCATTGGTCTGGTAGTGGACGAGTACGGCGATATTCAGGGACTGGTTACCCTCGACGATATCCTGGAGGAGATCGTCGGTGAGTTCACTACCGATCCGGCTGCCGCCAGCTCCAAGGATATCTATCCCCAAGCCGACGGCACTTTTCTGGTCGACGGTAGCGCCAACATCCGTGAACTGAACCGTATCATGCACTGGGACCTGCCCACCGACGGACCGAAAACCCTCAATGGCATGATTACCGAATACCTGGAAACCATCCCGGAGGTGGGGACCAGCCTGCTGCTCTCGGGTTACCCTATTGAGGTTGTGCAAACAGGTAGCAGTTCTGTAAAAACCGTGCGCATCGATCCTGCCTATAAGCAACGTGGCGACAACAACACCAATCAGCTTTAATAAACAGCCTCATCTTATGGAAATAGTTGGAAAAATCCTGTACAACATTGCCCTAGTGCTGACTACACTTAATAGCAATTTAAATTCACTTGGGGCCTGAATGTGGCGAAGTTAACCCTTGCATTCAAGGACACTGTCTTAAAGGTTGTTGTTGTTGAACCCGGCGAAATGCTGATTGGCAGCGACCCATCATGCAAGGTGTTCATTGACAGTCTGGCCCTGCAGCCGCGTCACGCCAGCATCACCACGGCACAGCACAAGTCTGTACTGCGTGATCTAAGTGGCGATGATGGCGGCACTTTCGTCAATAATAAAAAACTCGAAGGCGACCACCAGCTCAAACACGATGATGAAATTCGTGTCGGCAAACACACCCTGCTGTTTACTACCGATCCGGCAGACGAACTAGCCGGAGATGATACGCTACCTGAGCCAATGCTCGATCCGATCGATGAGCCGATCATCATTGCCAAAACCAAGCCCAAAGAGGCCTGGCTGCAGATCATGAACGGTGCCAATGTCGGCCGCACCATCAGCCTCAGTCGTAACCTGACCAACCTGGGCAAGGCCGGCGTACAGACCGCAGTTATCGCCCGCCGTGGCGACGGCTATTTTCTCTCTCACCTGGAAGGTGAACGGACACCGCTGGTTGATGGTAAAAGCATTGGCGAGAATAGCTACAAACTGGAAGACGGGAACGTCATCCAGATCGGTAACGTAAAAATGCAGTTCACCCTGGTCTAAGCCAGGGCAACAGGAGGAGACTGCCATGCCCGATCGCCCACACGAAGAGGAACGCCGTCACTTCACCCGCATCCCCATCGACTGCGAGGCAGTGCTGCACTGCCATGACGGCGGTGAGTTGCGTACCACCCTGCAAGATGTCTCACTCAAGGGTGCATTATTGAACCGCCCCGCCGAGTATTCGGGCGGCACAGGTGAGCCATGCGAACTTGAGCTCCTGTTGGGCGAGACCACAGTAACCATGCAGGGCAGCATCGTTCATAGCGATGCGGAACAGATTGGCTTCCGTTGCGATCACATCGATCTGGACAGCATCACTCATTTGAAAAGACTGGTGGAGTTGAATTTGGGCGATGAAGCTGCGCTGGAACGCGAGCTCCACGAACTGGTCGACAACGTCTGAGATTGTCTACAGGTGAGATAGCGCCTCTTCGAGGCGATGCACACCGATCACCTCCAAACCTTCCGGTCCCTTCTTCGCGATATTTGCTGCGGGCACAATTGCGCGGGTAAAGCCGTGCTTGACCGCCTCCTTCAACCGCTCCTGACCATTGGGTACCGGACGGATCTCACCCGCCAGCCCCACCTCGCCGAAAACCACCATTCCTTGCGGTAAAGGTCGATTACGCAGGCTGGAGAGTACGGATAGCAGCAAGGCCAGATCAGCCCCCGTCTCACTCACCCTCACCCCACCAACCACGTTGACGAAAACATCCTGATCATGGGTCACAATACCGCCATGACGATGCAACACAGCCAGCAACATCGCCAGACGATTCTGCTCCAGGCCAACAGTCACCCGCCGTGGATTGCCCAGATGGCTCTCGTCCACCAGCGCCTGCACCTCTACCAACAACGGTCGGCTGCCTTCGATGGTGACCATGATAGCGCTACCCGAAACCTGTTCCTCATGCTGAGAAAGAAAGATCGCCGAGGGATTGGATACCTCTTTCAATCCCAGTTCGGTCATGGCAAAGACACCCAGTTCGTTGACTGCGCCGAAACGGTTTTTCACTGCGCGTATCACCCGATAACGACTGCCGCTATCACCCTCGAAATAGAGCACCGTATCGACCATGTGCTCCAGCACACGAGGACCGGCCAGTTGCCCTTCCTTGGTGACGTGACCGACGATAAAGATCGAAGTACCGCTCTGCTTGGCATAGCGCACCAGTTGCGCCGCACTTTCACGTACCTGCGCCACCGAACCGGGCGCGGAAGAGAGTTGATCGGTGTAGAGGGTCTGGATCGAATCGATCACCAGCACCTGCGGCCGCTCTTTCAATGCAGCCTGAATAATGCCCTCGACCCGCGTCTCAGGCAGCAAGCGGGTGTCGAGAGTAGGAAGTTTGAGACGGTGTGCACGCAGGCTGATCTGTTGTGGTGATTCTTCGCCACTGACATACAGGGTTTTCAGCCCATCCCCCAGGGTCGCCAGGGTTTGCAGTAACAGGGTCGATTTACCAATCCCCGGATCGCCACCGAGTAACACCACCGAACCAGGCACCATACCGCCGCCCAATACGCGATCAAACTCGCCGATACCTGTCGGCACACGCTGCACGTCGTCAGGGGTCACCTCGGAAAGGGTACGGATCGCATTCGCCTCAACACTGCCGGCATACCCGGCAAAACGGGCTTCATTACGTGATGTTGCCACCACGGCAATTTCCACCAGCGTATTCCACGCCTCGCATTCGGGGCACTGCCCCACCCACTTATTGGTCTCTGCACCACAAGTGGTACAGGAATAGTTGATTTTCGCCTTGGCCAAGCGCCTATCTCACCGATTCACATAAGAAAATGATCTTCATCGTCATCCTGATCAGGGAAATGTTGTTTTTCCCAGTTTTCATCAACACCACTGCCACGCAAGTTCAGCCACATAAATGCGCCGATGATCAGAACAAACGGTACCAGCACCAGTAGACCAATGCGTAACGTACTGCTCTGCAAGTCGCATCCTGCCAATAGCAGCACCAGCGGCAAGATCCCATACCAGCGTAAGTTCGTTTCACTCATCATGTCGCATCCTTTCAGCGAACAGTTCGTTTAACGCCCGGCGCGTAACTTCACTCAAATCCATCGAAGTAAGCTCATCAAAATTCACCCAGCGTGCCGCCACAGCGTCATCGGCGGGTTGAGGTTCACCGGCCAGATAGCGGGCGTAGAAATCGAGCACCACGTAATGGTATTGCAGTTCATTGTTGGCATCTCGCTGAATCAGTTCAAACTGCCAGGCAAACTCACCTACCGCTACGGCCACACCCGTCTCTTCCAGAATCTCCCTTTGCGCGGCAATGCGCAATGCTTCACCCGGTTTTACCCGACCACCGGGGATCGCCCACTGCCCCTTGCCAGGCTCCTGCCCACGCTGAACCAGCAGAATCGCATTGCCGTGCACAACGAATGCACCAACACCTAACTGCGGCCACTGTTTGGCCACTAGTCCTTCTCCAGACAACGCACCCGAGAAGTCACACCGCAGAACAGCTCGTAGGCGATGGTGCCCGCAGATTCGGCCACTGCCTCGGCAGGCAGGCCTTCACCCCACAACACCACCGGATCGCCGACACGGGCATCGGGCTGGTCTCGTAGATCCACGGTGATCATATCCATCGACACCCGACCGATCAGCGGCACGATACGATCATTAACCAGTACCGGGGTACCATTCGACGCATGGCGCGGATAACCGTCGCCATAGCCCACCGCCACCACACCGACCGGCATGGCCTCGGGACAGCGCCAGGTGGCACCATAACCGATGGCATCACCCTTTTGGTGCTGTTCAATGGCGATCAATTGTGAACTGAAGGTCATCACCGGACGCAGGTTGTGTTCCGCAGCGCGCCCGCCAATAAAGGGGGAAATTCCGTACAGCATAATCCCAGGACGGACGACGTCGCCTCGACTCTCTTCCCAACCGAGTATTCCCGCCGAGTTGGCGATACTCTTCTCTCCACCAAGTTCACGGGTCGTCTCGGCAAAAACAGCCAGTTGCTTCCCGGTCGCCTCGCTCTGCAGGTCATCGGCACAGGCCAGATGGGTGAGTTGACCTAGCGGTGTCACTGACGAAATCCCCTGCAGACGCTGCCACCAGGCTGCCACCTGTTCAGGAGCAATACCGAGGCGATGCATTCCGCTATCCACCTTCAACCAAACACGGATCGGGCTGGTAAACGTTGCCTGCTCCAGTGCTTCGATCTGCCACGGCTGGTGCAATACCAGATCGATACGGTATTCATCAATAAGGGGAAATTCGTCGACGTGAAAGAAACCTTCCAGCAGGGTGATCGGCGCATCGATACCCGCCTGACGAAGCTGCACCGCCTCTTCGATGGCGGCAACGCCGAAACCGTCGGCATCGTTCAGGGTATGGGCGACACGGGTAAGACCATGCCCATAGGCATCCGCTTTCACCGCGGCAATGACCTTGCAGCCTGGGGCAGACTGGCGGACCTGTTGCAGGTTATGGCGCAGCGCAGTCAGGTCGATCAGGACCTGGGTGGGACGCATCAGTAATCCTCACCGCCGCCGTACGAGGGATTGTGGGCGAGATTTTCGAAACGGGTAAACTGCCCAAGGAAGGCGAGACGGGTGGTGCCGATAGGACCATTACGCTGTTTGCCGATAATGATCTCGGCGGTGCCTTTGTCAGCGCTATCCTCGTTATAGACCTCATCGCGGTAGATAAAGATGATCACGTCTGCGTCCTGCTCGATCGCACCCGACTCACGCAGATCCGACATAACCGGACGCTTGTTAGGACGCTGCTCCAGTGAGCGGTTAAGCTGCGACAGGGCGATGACCGGCACATTCAACTCCTTTGCCAGTCCTTTGAGTGAACGGGAGATCTCGGAGATTTCAGTGGCCCGGTTCTCCTTGGAGGAACCCGGCGAACCCTGCATCAGCTGCAGGTAGTCGATGACGATCATGCCCAGACCATGCTCTCTCGCCAGACGGCGGGCACGGGAGCGCAGCTCGGTCGGTGTCAGGCCCGGGGTGTCATCGATATACATCGGTGCTTCGGAAAGGATACCCACCGCGGAAGTCAGACGGGGCCAGTCGTCGTCGGCCAGCTTGCCGGTACGCAGCTTATGCTGATCGATGCGCCCCAGTGAAGAGATCATACGCATCGCCAACTGCTCGCCGGGCATCTCCATGGAGAAGACTGCCACCGGCTGCTGCGCCTTGATCGCCGCATTTTCGGCGAGATTCATGGCGAAGGTGGTTTTCCCCATGGAGGGACGGCCAGCAACGATAACCAGATCGGAACGCTGCAGACCCGAGGTCTTCTCGTCGAAATCGTCAAAACCGGAGGGAATACCGGTGATCGGGTTGTCCTGGGTAAACAGGTAGTCGATCCGCTCCACCGCCTGGGTCAGCAACTCCTTCATGCCGACAAAGCCGCGCTTGCCGCGATTGCCCTGCTCGGCGATCTGGAATACCCGTCGCTCGGCATCATCCAGCAATTCACTGACGTTACGCCCATCCGGGTGGAAGGCGTTATCGGCAACCTCGTTGGCCACCCTGATCAGCTGACGGAGAACGGAACGCTCGCGGACGATACCCGCGTAGGATTTGATATTGGCGGCGCTGGGGGTATTGCCGGCCAAGGCGCCGAGATAGTTGATACCGCCGACATTATCCAACTCACCCTTCTTGTCCAGCCGTTCGGCCAGGGTCACCACGTCGAAGGGGGCGCTATCCGCCGCCAGATGGGCGATAGCAGAGAAGATCAAACGGTGGTCGCGGCGGTAGAAATCTTCTTCGTTGACGATGTCGCTAACCCGGTCCCAGGCAGCGTTATCGAGCATCAGGCCGCCCAGCAGCGACTGCTCCGCCTCAATCGAATGGGGCGGAACCTTGAGGGCCTCGGTGGCCGCATCTCGGTTGAGTGGAACCAGGGTTTCCGGCATTTTCAGCCTCTGTTATCGCGACGGTGCAGAGCCGTTCACTGAGGGTAAGAGAATGGCCCAAGCGGGCTGCCGATGTAAAGCTCAGAAATTAAAACCGCACCATCATGCACGCTGGTGCGGTTTTATTAGAGGTGGTATCAAAATTTGGATTCGTGCCCGGAGACAAGGCGCAAAGCCTGTGAGGAGCGCAGTTTACCGGGAGTAAATGAGCACCGGAACAGGCTTTGTAACGCCGGATCGGGGCACGAAGACCATTTTGAGGCCGCTTCTACAGCTTATTCGGCTACGACGGTTACCTTAACGGTCTGCTCAACGTCATTATGCAGCTGAACCATCAGGTCATATTCGCCAATCGCGCGAATCGGACCTTCCGGCAGCTTCACTTCGCTCTTGGCCACTTCCACGCCACCGGCACAGATAGCATCGGCGACATCGGCTGCGGTCACGGAGCCGAACAGCTTGCCTTCTTCGCCAGCATTGGCAGCGATGCTCACGCCACCCAGGGCAGCCAGCTTCTCAGCACGGGCCTGTGCCTCTGCGATCTGCTCGGCCACCTTGGCTTCCAACTCGGCACGACGCTCTTCGAATTTGGCGACGTTATCTTTGGTCGCCATAACCGCTTTGCCCTTGGGCAGCAGGAAGTTACGTGCATAGCCCGATTTCACCTTGACCTGGTCGCCCAGGTTGCCCAGGTTAATTACCTTTTCCAGCAAAATTACGTCCATCGTACCCACCTCGTTTACTTTATCTCTATAGCAACCGCGACCGCTGCCGCAAGTTACCTAATCGTTATCGACCCCAGCCTTGTTGGCAAAGAGCCGGCGAAAATCAAACCAGTTATCCATTGCGCCAATGAAACCCAGCAGCAACAACATGTGTCCGTTGGCGACCACCAGCAGCAGGTAAAGTGCGATCAGCCAACCATTGTCCATCCCGCGTGAGCGGACCAGGGCATGGGCCGCCGCCAGCGCCTGAACAACAAAGGGCACCAGCAACACCACAAAGATGTCCTGGAACAACAGGCCACCTACACCGAAGGCAAATAGCAGCAACACTGCCATAAAGCCCGCGGTCAGGGCACGTCCCAGACGCAGGACGCGAAACTCCTCGCCAAAACCGCCCGGGTTGTAGAGCATCGCCTGCCACCAGCGTCCCAGAAACAGACTGCCGATCAGGCTGGCGCTCAACGCTGCTGCAACACCGCCGGTCATCAGGCTGGCGATAAGCTTCAGGTTTTGCAGGAACAGCGTCCGCTCCGCCTCGCTCAGCTGGCCGATGCTGTTCTTCAACGCATCCTGCAGCACGCTGTGCCACCACTGGGTTGGGTCATCGCTCCCCAGATGAAAGGCCAGCACCGCCATCACCCCAAACAGTGAAGCCAGCAGCAGGCTACGTACTTCACTCGCGGTACGCCGCAGGTTCACCGCCATGCCCCACAACGGGAGCCAGAAGGTAACGCCTATCAACAGACCAGCCAGGGGATTGCCGATCAACACCGTACCCAGCAGGCCGGTGGCAACCACAGCACCGAGGATCAGCAGCAGGCCTTGCCGCCATCCCATGCGCAGGGTGACCAGCGCCAGCGCCGCACCCCCCAGATATCCCAGCGGCGGCAGGATCAGCGACAACAGCGCCGATACCGCCACCACCAGTACCGCCTGCAACGGCCCCTTGGCAACATATGCCGCGAGGAAACGCATCATGCTACTGCAGGCGACGATTCCCCTTAGTGGGAATCGGAGTAAGGCAACAGGGCCAGGTAACGGGCGCGCTTGATCGCGGTAGCGAGTTGGCGCTGGTACTTGGCGCTGGTACCGGTAATGCGGCTGGGTACAATCTTGCCGCTTTCGGTAACGTAGTTTTTCAGGGTGCCGAGATCTTTGTAATCGATCTGCTTAACGCCTTCAGCGGTAAAACGGCAGTACTTCTTACGGCGAAAGAAACGTGACATGTTCAGTTACTCCGGAATTCAGTGTTACTCGGCGGCCGCTTCTTCGGCCTGCTCTTCGTTGTCGCTGTCGCTGCTGTCATCGACATCGTTGTCGACATCGTCATCGCGGCGCTCATCCTTGCTCTTGATCAGCGGGGAGGCTTCGGTAACAGCTTCGTCCAGGGTCAGAATCAGGTTGCGGATGACCGCATCGTTGAAACGGAATGCATTCTCGAGCTCTTTCATTGCATCGATCGGGCACTCGATGTTCATCAGCACGTAGTGTGCCTTGTGAACCTTGTTGATGGGGTAGGCAAGCTGGCGACGGCCCCAATCCTCCAGACGGTGGATTTTACCGCCTGCGGTTTCGATGGTTGAGCGATAACGCTCAATCATGGCGGGAACCTGTTCGCTCTGGTCAGGGTGGACCAGAAACACGATTTCATAGTGCTTCACTTAAAGCTCCTTATGGCTGTTAAGCCCCGAACACAATGTCCGGAGCAAGGAGAAACAAATTGTTCAAGGTACCTCTAAAAACCCACTCAAGCCGCGATTGCTGTGTTGAAAAGCGCCTCAAAATGCTCATTTACTGTATGTAAACTGCGCTTTTTCGTCACTTTTCGCCTTGCACTCATCGCCTCGATTGAATTTTTAGAGGCACCTTGTCGCCATGCCGAATCGACGGCAGGGCGTAAAAGACCGCGTATTCTACTGGATGAATCGGGGGGACGCAATTACCTTTAGCTAGCTCGAAGCGCGGTAGCGCAAGGCCTCAAAAAGAACGATCCCGGTGGCTACGGAGACATTCAGACTCTGCACACTACCGTGCATCGGGATGTAGACCAACTGATCGCAACTTTCCCGGGTCAGGCGGCGCATACCTTTCCCCTCCGCCCCCAGCACCAGGGCCAGCGGGCCGTCAAGGCGCGACTCGTAAAGGGAAACGGCCTCCTCCTCCAGCGCCGTACCAACCACCCAGACCCCGGCATCCTGCAGGGTCTTGAGGGTACGCGCCAGATTGGTCACCTGAACGAAGGGCACCGCCTCGGCAGCGCCTGAGGCAACCTTGCGCACCACCGGGGTCAGGCCGCAGGCACGATCCCGTGGCACAATCACCGCATCGACCCCGGCGGCATCGGCGCTACGCAGACAGGCGCCAAGATTGTGTGGGTCGGTGACCCCGTCGAGCACCAGCAGCAGTGCCGGGTGCTGCAGTTCGACCAGCAGTTGCTCGAGAAAACTTTCGTTGCGTTCGGCCACACCATGAACCCGAGCGGCCACCCCCTGATGGCGTGCGCCTTCGGGCAGCATCCCGTCGAGTTCTTTTTTCCCGACCCAGGTGGGAGAGACGCCCTGGTTCTGCGCCAGACGGGCAAGCTCGTTGAGTCGCTTGTCCTTACGTTTGTCATCGCAAAAGAGCTGTTCGATGTTGGCGGGGTCGCGCTTGAGCGTCGCCTCCACCGCATGCAGGCCAAAGATCAGGGTCGCGTCGCTCACCGGGATTTACTCTTGCCGCCCTTGCTCTGGTATTTGCCCTTGGCACCGGATTTAGCTTTAGGCTTGGCCTTGCGCTTGGCTTTCTTCTTCGGCTTATCCTCAACCGCTTCGACCCGCTCGTCATCTTCGGTCAACAAATCGAAGTCGATCTTGCGCTCATCCAGATCGACCCGCGCCACCTGCACACGCACCTTGTCGCCAAGACGATAGATCTTGCGGGTGCGGTCACCCACCATGCGATGATGGCTGGGATCGAACTGGAAGTAATCGTCGCCCAGGCCGGTAACGTGGATCAGTCCCTCGACATAGATATCGCACAGCTCAACGAAGATACCGAAGCCGGTGACACTGCTGATGATGCCGTCGAAGTCCTCACCCACCTTATCCATCATGTATTCGCACTTGAGCCAGTCCATCGCATCACGGGTGGCATCGTCGGCACGGCGCTCGGTCATCGAACAGTGTTCGCCCAGCACCAGCATGTCGTCTATGCCATAGCGGAAGGTCTCGGCTGGCTGGCCGGAGAGAATGTGGCGAATGGCGCGATGCACCAGCAGGTCGGGGTAACGGCGAATCGGTGAGGTGAAGTGGGTGTAAGCCTTATAGGAAAGGCCGAAATGCCCCAGATTGTCCGGGCTATAGACCGCCTGGTTCATGCTGCGCAGCATCACCGTCTGGATCAGGTGCGCATCGTCACGGCCCTGAATCTTGTGCATTAGCTCGGCATAGTCGGCTGCCTCGGGGGCATCCCCACCCTTGAGGGAGAGACCCAGTTCACCGAGGAATTCACGCAACGCAGTCAGCTTCTCCGCCTTGGGCTTGTCATGCACCCGGTAGAGAATCGGGATCTCGTGGCTTTGCAGGTATTCAGCTGTGGCCACATTGGCCATCAACATGCACTCCTCGATCAGCTTGTGTGCATCGTTGCGCACCACCGGCACGATCTGCTCGATCTTCTTGTCTTCACCGAAAACGATGCGCGTTTCCGTGGTATCGAAATCAATCGCGCCGCGCTTCTGACGCTCGCCCTGCAACACCTTGAACAGGCTGTAAAGATTTTCCAGGTGCGGTAGTACTTTGCTGTACTGCTTGCGCAATGGCTGGTCACCATCCACCAGCATCGCCGCCACCTTGGTATAGGTCAGCCGGGCATGGGAGCGCATCACCGCCGGGTAGAAGCTGTAATCCTCCAGCTTGCCGCGGGCGCTGATTTGCATATCGCAGACCATGCAGAGACGATCCACATCGGGATTGATGGAACAGAGACCGTTAGAAAGCTCCTCCGGCAACATCGGAATCACCCGACCGGGGAAATAGACCGAGTTACCGCGCAGATGCGCTTCCACATCAAGGGCCGTGCCCGGGGTGACGTAGTGGGAGACATCGGCAATCGCCACCACCAGCCTCCAACCGTCGCTCTGCGGTTCGCAGAACACCGCATCGTCGAAGTCCATCGAGTCTTCACCGTCGATGGTCACCAGCGGTGTCTGGCGCAGATCGGTACGCCCCTGCTTGGCCGACTCGGGCACCTCGGTGGGCAACCCTTCGCACTCGGCCTCGACCATCGGTGACCAGACCTGAGGCAGGTCGTGGCTGCGGATCGCCACATCGATCTCCATCCCCGGCGCCATGTGGTCACCGAGGATCTCGATCACCCGGCCCACCGCCTGACGACGTTGGGTGGGATATTCACGGATCTCGACCACCACCAGTTGACCATCCTCGGCACCGTAGGTCTGATCGGCGGGTACCAGAATGTCCTGGTTGATGCGTTTGTTGTCAGCGACGACAAAGCCGACCCCTTTGTCGAAGTAGTAGCGTCCGGCAACATTGACGTTGGCATGTTCAAGCACTTCGACGATGGCGCCTTCGCGACGACCACGGCGATCAACACCGGAAACCCGCGCCAGCACCCGGTCGCCATGCAGACATGAGTGCATCTCGCGGGCGGAGAGAAACAGATCGTCGCCACCCTCGTCGGGCGCGAGAAAGCCGAAACCGTCCGGGTGACCGATCACCCGTCCGCGGATCAGCTGCATCTTGCTCACCAGGCCATAGCCGCCACGACGATTGAAGATAATCTGGCCGTCACGCTCCATCGCACGCAGGCGGCGGCGCAATGCCTCCAGTTGCTCCTCTTCTTCGATACCGAGCAAGGCGGCGATCTGGGTACGGTTAAGCGGCTGGCCGGAATCATCCAGCAATTGCATGATGAATTCGCGGCTGGGAATGGGGTTTTCGTATTTTTGCGCTTCGCGCTGCTGGAAGGGGTCCTTCCGGGGTTTTCGTGACATGTAATTCCTATCCTGCTGCCCTGGGGGCGTTTTCGTAATCCGCTATTCTAGCCTACTTGGCCGCCAGATGCGCCGGGCGTTGACAAGAATCAGCTGCCGCTGCTAAAGTTCGCGTCCTCTCGCGCCGAAAGACGCAGGGTAACCACGCCGAGGTGGTGAAATTGGTAGACACGCTAGCTTCAGGTGCTAGTGGGGGAAACCCCGTGGAGGTTCGAGTCCTCTCCTCGGCACCATACAAAAAAGAACCCGCATACAGTTCGTCTGGTGCGGGTTTTTTATTGCCGGAACCTCCACGGCCGTGGAGGCTGACTCGCCTCAATAACAATAACTCAGCGTCAAGCTCCCCCAGTCGGTATTCAGCCCGCTGCTATTTCTGAACTCCGAAGAGCGCGCCCGCAGACTGAGACTCAGCGTCCACTGTTTGACCGGCTCCCAGGTAACCCCTATGGCGGTTTCAGTAATCAGTGGAATCAACTCATCGCTTGTGTATGCAACCTCACTGTCGCCAAATTGCCCCTGCAACAGCGCACTGTAAACACGATACCGTGCGATCAAGCCTGCCCAAACAAAGAGTTCTTTCTCACCTGTACGCGGGCGTGACGCAAACGGGGTCCCCAAATTGATATAATCGCCGAATACAGGGGCAAACTCCCACCAGGGTGTGGTGATCCGTCCGAAGCGCCCGCCAACCCCAAATCCCAGTTCCGTCGTTGTGCCGATACTGCCCCCAAGCACACTACGCACTTCAACCGTCATGCCATCCACGGGCTTCTCGACGATGTGTAGCTTTTGCCGGGTTAGCGTGTACATTGCAGTCAACTCGCCCCCATCGCTGATCTGATTTTCCCACCCCTGGGGCACATAGTTACCTAATGTGCGGTGCAATTCCTTTTGTACATTCTCGCCAAATTCCGAACCGATAACCCCAAGCGTAAAATTGGAATGATAGATGATCTGTGTTCCCAGATTTGCATTGAGCTGGGTATTGGAAAGCAACACCATGTTGGCGTAGGGACGATCATTGTAAATCGGCAGCGGTGTTTTGATATCTGCTGGGGTAAATGCTTCAACACCGAAAGATATGCTGTGCAGTCGGTAATGGGGGGCATCGCTGTAGAGCTTATCGAATCCTGTCCAGCGATTAAGTGTCTGCAAAATAGGATCGAGCGAAAACCAGTAATTGGCGGCCCGCTTGCCGGACAGGGTCAGGGCAATACCGCCCGTATATTGCTGATCACGCGAAGCCGGAAAGAACAGGTCGTTGTCGACATGAATACTCCAGCCAGTATTATCGTCCTCGTGATCATAGCCGTAGTGCTCGGCAAATCCCTTGCCCGACGAGACGGTGAGAACACACAAGGCTGGATAGAACAACCACCACTTTACTGACTTCACGCGACGCTGGCGCGACATATAGAGCCTCGCGAAGTGCGACATTAAACACAGGCTCCAGCGCCCCTTTCAGGGACGCCGGTAATCATCAGCTATCAGGCAAACGGATCGCGCAGGACGATGGTATCGGCACGATCCGGGCCGGTAGAGATGATATCCACGGGAATACCAATCACTTCTTCGATCTTCTTGATATAGGCCTTGGCATTTTCCGGCAGGCCGTCGTAATTGCGTACGCCGACAGTACTCTCTTTCCAGCCGGGAACCTCGATGTATTCGGGACGACACTGTTCGTAGGCATCGGCACCGATGGGCGGGCTTTCCAGGCTTTTGCCGTCACAGGTATAACCGGTGGCGATGCGCAGGGTTTCCAGACCATCGAGGACATCCATTTTGGTCAGGCAGATACCTGAAAGGGAGTTGAGCTGTACCGAACGACGCAGACTTACCGCATCGAGCCAGCCACAACGACGTGGACGACCGGTAGTGGAACCGAATTCGTGGCCCTGATCGGCCATGTGCTTGCCAATGGGATCCGCCAGATCGACACCGTCATACAGTTCGGTCGGGAACGGACCGGCACCTACGCGAGTGGTGTAGGCTTTGGTGATCCCCAGCACGTAATCGATGTCCCGCGGCCCAACACCAGTACCGGTGCAGGCGCCGCCCGCGGTAGCATTGGATGAAGTCACGTAGGGATAAGTACCGTGGTCGATATCGAGCAGGGTACCCTGTGCCCCTTCGAACATAATGCTCTTGCCTTCATTGCGATACTGGTGCAACAGGCCGGTCACGTCGGCAACCATCGGACGAATGCGCTCCGCCATCTCCAGACCCTGATCCAGAACTTCCTGAAAATCGACTGTGTCGGCCTTGAAATAATTCTTCAGCGCAAAATTGTGATAGTCGAGCACTTCGCCGAGACGGGCGGCAAAACGTTCACGGTGCAGCATGTCGCCAACCTTGAGGCCGCGACGGGAAATCTTGTCTTCGTAGGCCGGACCAATGCCACGACCGGTGGTACCGATGGCCTTCTTGCCACGGGCCAGCTCACGGGCCTGATCCAGAGCAATGTGGTACGGCAGGATAAGGGTACAGGCTTCGCTGATCTTCAAACGCTCAGTAGCGGGCACACCACTCTCTTCGAGCATCGTCAGCTCCTTGAGCAGCGCCTCGGGAGAGAGCACCACACCGTTACCGATCATGCATTCCACCCCTTCGCGTAACACCCCGGAAGGGATCAGGTGGAGTACGGTTTTCTTGCCGTCAATGACCAGAGTATGCCCGGCATTGTGCCCACCCTGAAAACGAACCACCGCCTGGGCCTTTTCGGTAAGCAGGTCGACAACCTTACCTTTACCTTCATCACCCCATTGGGTCCCGATTACGACGACATTCTTACCCATGTTTACACTCTCTGTTCAGACACTAGTCGGCAAAACGCCCGCAGTTCTCCGGCGCGGAGACATTCTGCGGTGTGAACGCCGCTGTGAAAACCAAAAAATACCTTTCAAGGGATAAAAGTTACTTGCGCAGAGCAACCGGCTGCCACTTTCCACCCTTCAGCACCAGCTCCCGATCGCAACCCATCTCTTCGGCCCCGCCCTGCTGTTCCGGCAACGCCTGGATCACCCGCTCGCCTGCGGTACGCAGGGCTTCGATGGCCTGCTCCAGACCAGGTTCGGCTGAAACGGGGGCAAAGATACCACGAACCTCGGCGGTTTTGGCATCCACCATTGAGAGCACTGTCTTCAGATCGGTGCTAAACCCGGTCGCGGGACGGGAGCGGCCGAAGACCTTACCGATATCGTCGTAACGACCGCCCTGGGCGATGGCCTGCCCCTGTCCGGGAACAAAGGCGGCAAACACCACACCTGTGTGATAGTGATAACCGCGTAGTTCCGCCAGGTCGAAATGCACTGTGGTGTCGGGCAATCCGGCCACCAGTTCGGCGATCTGGCGCAGATTGCCCAGCGCCTGGTGAACCGACTCGTCTGCATCTGCCAGCAGCGAGGCGGCACGATCCAGCACCGAGGCATCGCCGTGCAGATCCGCCAGAGCCATCAACATCGCGTGCATCGTCGCAGGCAGTGCCTTGGCTTCGAGCAGGGCCGCGATCTCCGGCTTGGCCTTGCGTTGCAGGGCATCGAACAGTTGCGCCTCGCACTCGGCATCCAGATTGGCCTGCTGTGCCAGTCCACGGAAGATCCCGACATGTCCCAGGTCGAGCCAGAGATGACCGATCCCGGCGGTTTGCAGGGTCCGCACCATCAGGCGCAACACCTCGGCGTCGCTTTCTACCCCGGCGTGACCGTACAGCTCAGCACCCACCTGCATCGGCGTGCGGTTTCCACCGTGGCTCGGAGGCAAGGTGCGCAGCACGGTCCCCATGTAGCAGAGCCGTGAGGGCACATCGCGTTTGAGGCAGTGAGCATCGATACGCGCTACCTGTGGCGTCATATCGGAACGCAGCCCCATCAGACGCCCGGTGAGCTGGTCGGTGAGTTTGAAGGTTTGCAGATCGAGATCGTTGCCGGTGCCGGTCAGCAGCGATTCCAGATATTCGATGAACGGCGGCATCACCAGTTCATAGCCCCAGCTGTTGAACAGGTCGAACAGGCGGCGCAGGGTCGCCTCCAGCTGTTCCGCACGCGGTGGCAGGATCTCTTCGATGCCTTCCGGCAGTAACCAGCGATCGTTTTCCATTGAGTTCAATTCTTTATCAGATAGAGGAGCAATGCGCCCACAATCATACTTGCCAATCCGGCAATGCGCAGGGAACGCTCGTCCATGCCAATCATTGCCACTGCCGCCTTACGATAGGAAGTCGGCGAAAGCGCCGGCAACAGCCCTTCGATTACCAGGACCAGCGCCAGCGCAGACCACAGGTCTGTCATTGGATATTACCCCAAAAAATAACCGGGTAACGCGATTGCGTTACCCGGCATATGCTTTTTCCTTACTTTTTCATTCCCTGGGCATCATTGAAGTACTTGAAGAACTCTGAGTTCGGGTCAAGTACCAGCACATCGCCCTGGCTACTAAAGACATTCTTGTAGGCGGTCAGGCTCCGATACAGCTCATAGAATTTGGCATCTTTGCTGAAGGCCTTGGCATAGATATCCGCCGCCTTACCGTCACCTTCACCGCGCAAGCGCTCGGAATCCCGATAGGCCTCGGCGAGAATGACCGTTCGCTGGCGATCTGCATCGGCGCGGATCCGTTCAGCCGCCTCGGCACCACGGGAGCGCAGCTCCTTGGCAACCCGGTCACGCTCAGCACGCATCCGCTGGTAAACCGAACCGGAAACCTCCGGTGGCAGCTCAATACGTTTGATCCGCACATCCACCACTTCGATACCGAACTGGGTCGCCTGTTCCTCGATCTGCGCGGTGATCACATTCATGATCTGCGCCCGCTCACCGGAGATGGCTTCCTGAATGGTACGTTTACCGAACTCATCGCGCAGACCGTTCTTGATTACCTGTGCCAGACGCTGACCGGCACGGCGCTCGTCACCAGCCATGGTCTTGTAATAACTAGCCACGTCGGCAATCCGCCACTTGATGAAGGAGTCGACGATAACGTTCTTCTTCTCCAGGGTCAGATAACGTTCAGGCTGCGCATCCAGAGTAAGAATACGGCTGTCGAATTTGCGCACGTTATTGATGAACGGGATCTTGAAGTAGAGCCCCGGTTTGTAATCGGCACGGTCGAACTCGCCCAGGCGAAATTTGATCGCCAGTTCACGCTGCTCGACGACGAAGAAAGACATGGAACCAAGCCAGACAATCGCCGCGGCCAGGATCAGGGACATTGTTTTAGCCGGACTCATTAGCGCACCTCCCGGGTACGGCGATCATCGCGCAGACGGGAATCCTGCTTTGTACTACCGCTCGCATTCATAGGATTGTTGGGGGACAGGGTTTCATAGTCCTTCGATGGCACACTACCGCTGCTACCACTACGCTCCATCAACTTGTCCAAAGGAAGGTAAAGCAGGTTGTTGTTGCCTTTAGTGTCGACCACCACTTTGCTGCTCTTGTGCAGTACGCTCTCCAGGGTATCCAAATAGAGACGCTTGCGGGTCACCTCTGGCGCCTTGCGATACTCCTTCAAAATACTAAGGAAACGACTGGTTTCACCTTCGGCCTCGGCGATCACCTGCTCCTTGTAGGCACTGGCCTCTTCAAGAATACGTGCCGCGCTACCACGCGCCTTGGGCAGAATATCGTTGGAATAGGCTTCGGCTTCGTTTTTCAGGCGCTGCTCATCCTCGCGCGCCTTAACCGCGTCGGCAAAGGCGTCCTGCACCTGTTGCGGCGCCTGCGCATCCTGCATGGTCAGCTGACTGACAACCAGGCCGGTTTTGTACTGATCGAGAATCTCCTGAATCAGTACCTGGGCGCGGCTAACCACCTCACTGCGGCCGCCGGTAATGACGAAATCCATCTCGCTCTTGCCGATGATCTCGCGCACCGCGCTCTCCATCGCCTGACGCATGGTTTCGTCCGGGTCGCGCACATTGAACAGGTAATCACGTGCATCACTAACCTGATACTGAATCGCAAACTTCACATCGACAATGTTCTCGTCCTGGGTCAGCATCTGTGACTCTTCAGTACGGACACCCAGTTCGATGCTGCGCACGTTCTCGACGTTGACCTTCTCGACGCTCTGGATAAAACGTGGGTACCAGTGCGGACCGGGCATGGTGGTCTCTTTATAGGCACCAAACTGGGTGACCACACCACGGGTACCCTCTTCGATGATGTAGATCCCGGAAAGGGCCCACACCAGTAAGGCAACGACGATAACGGTGGTGATGCCACCAAAACCGATACCGCCACCGCCGCTCGGGGCTGCGCCGTTTCCGCCATCGCCACCTTTACCGCCGCCAAAAAGGCCGCCGAGTTTATTTTGCAGTTTGCGCACCACCTCATCCAGGTCGGGCGGCCCCTGCTCGTCGTTACGACCGCCCCAGGGGTCTTTATCCCCGGAGCCGCCAGGTTCATTCCAGGCCATTGATTTCTCCAATAAATCTCTTTTGAGAACGATATATGCCGTTTACAAATTGTTGGGCAAATTCTAGGGGTCTTGCACTGACGCCGCAAGGCACAATCGGCTTGGCCTAGGCCTGCGGCAGTAACTCGTTGAAATCTCCCTGCTTACGTAGCGATTCCAGGTAGTGGGGTTCGATACGGATATCCAGCTCCCAGCTGCCATCCTCCTCGACATGCTCGGCCACCACCGCGCCCAGCCCATAGAGCCGTGCACGCAGGCGGCTGGCCGCGGGTGGCAGGTGTAAATGGTAATTACGCCTTTTAACGCTGGCCCATTCACTCAGCACCTGTCGTAGCAACTCCAATCCTTCTCCACTTGCGGCGGAGAGGTAGACCCGGGTCGCTTCGCCTTCGGCATTTCTTTCCACGTGAGGTTCAATCCCGTCACAGAGATCGATTTTGTTGTAGATCGTGATCTGCGGCACTTTGTCGGCGCCGATCTCACGCAACACCTCATCCACCTGCTCGACCTTCGCCTCACGTTCCTCATCAGCGGCATCGATCACATGCAGCAGCAGTTCCGCCTCGCGGCTCTCCTGCAGGGTGGAGCGAAACGCCTCCACTACATCGTGGGGCAGGTGACGAATAAATCCAACTGTATCGGCCAGGATCAGCGCTTCACCGTTATCCAGGTCCAGCCGCCGCAGGGTGGGATCGAGGGTAGCGAACAACTGATCTGCAGCGTAGACCTCATCCCCCGCCAGGGCATTGAACAGGCTCGATTTGCCGGCGTTGGTATAACCCACCAGCGAAACCGTGGGCAGTTCGGCACGCTTACGGGCGCGGCGCCCCTGCTCTCGCTGGCTGCGTACCTTATCCAGGCGTTTGTTCAGGTTCTTGATCCGACCACCGATCATACGGCGGTCTGATTCGAGCTGGGTTTCACCCGGTCCGCGCAGACCGATACCACCCTTCTGTCGCTCCAGGTGAGTCCAGCCGCGGACCAGCCGGGTAGAAAGATGACGCAACTGCGCCAGTTCCACCTGCAATTTACCTTCGTGGGAACGGGCTCGCTGGGCAAAGATATCTAGTATCAGGCCGATGCGATCCAGCACCCGGCATTTGAGTAACCGCTCCAGGTTGCGCTCCTGGGCCGGAGAGAGGGAGTGGTTAACCAGCACCACTTCAGCCTCGTTTTCGACGACGACCTGCTGGATCTCCTCCGCCTTGCCGCTGCCGACAAAGTACTTGGGTTCGGGCTGACGTCGTGCACCGGTAACCACGGCGACCACTTCCGCACCGGCGGAACGGGCCAGAATCCTGAATTCCTCAAGATCTTCCCGATCGGTTTCCTGCTGCAGGTCCAGATGGACGAGAACGGCGCGCTCGCCGCTCCGGGGGCGTTCAAACAAGACATCCCCCGGCCGCGACAGCGGTATGGAAAACAGGCTTAGAAATTGTGGCTGGGAGCGGAATCACCGTTCGCCTGATCATTACTGAAGTTCAGTCGCACGTTGCGAGCCGGCACCACAGTAGAAATTGCGTGTTTGTAGACCATCTGGCTGACAGAATTCTTCAACAGGACGACAAACTGGTCGAAAGACTCGATTTGTCCCTGTAATTTGATGCCATTTACCAGATAGATGGAGACGGGGATCCTTTCTTTCCGCAGGGCATTCAGAAACGGATCTTGTAGTGCTTGCCCTTTGCTCATCGGATTACTCCTTTTGTTATTATGTGGCGCAATACGCGCTGCCAAATAATTCATAACTAATTCACGATCAATAGGTTACAGATATTTCTTACGCTGAAGCGAACACACTGCACACATCGGTGCCCCCTTTCACCCTCGCGTCGCGCTATTTTGAGCTATCGTCCAGGAATTTCAACACTTTTTCCAACAGTAATGGCTCGAAAGTGGCGAACCAGCGCAAATTTTCCTCACTGCGCAGCCAGGTAAACTGCCGCTTGGCCAACTGGCGGGTCGCGATAATCCCTTTTTCGCTCATCTCCTCACGGTTCAGCTCACCCGCCAGGTATTGCCACACCTGACGATAGCCGACGCAACGGATGGATGGCAGGTCGGGGTGTAGATCGCCACGCCGATAGAGCGCCTCGACCTCTTCGATCAGCCCCTGCTCCAGCATCAGGCGAAACCGCAGGGCGATGCGCTCATGCAACTCCGCCCGATCATCGGGCGCCACCGCCAGCTTGATCGGCCGATAGGGTAACCCTTCATCCTGTTGCCGCTGCCATAGCTCGCTCAGGGGCTTACCGCTCAGTTCGTAAACCTCCAGCGCCCGTTGCAGACGCTGCGGATCATTGGGATGGATACGCGCTGCCGAGACGGGGTCGACCTCGGCCAGACGATCATGCAGTACCTGCCAGCCCTGTTCCGCCGCCTCCGCCTCCAGCCGGGCGCGCAGCTCCGGGTCCGCCTCGGGCAGTGCCGCCAGCCCCTGCTCCAGGGCACGAAAGTAGAGCATGGTGCCGCCAACCAACAGTGGAATGCGGCCCGCAGCGGTAATCTCCGCCATGTGGCGCAGGGCATCCTCGCGAAAACGGGCCGCCGAGTAGGCCTCCGCCGGGTCGAGAATATCGATCAAACGATGCGGCGCCTCAGCCAGCACCTCAGGCTCAGGCTTGGCGGTACCGATATCCATCTCACGATAGACCATCGCCGAATCGACGCTGATGATCTCGACGGGTAGCCGCCGCACCAGTTCCACCGCCAGATCGGTCTTGCCCGAGGCGGTCGGCCCCATAAGAAAGATCGCTAGCGGCCTGTCGTCACGCGTACTCATTGTCCGCCACGCTCGAACAGTTTTTGCAGCGTCTCGACCGTCAGCGAACGCCGGAAGCTCGCGCCTTTATCGGGCAGTGTCTCCAACTGTCGCAGCAAGCCCTGGGCGGCGTTAAGACTCTCCACCGGCGGAGGCACCAGCGCCGCCATTTGCGCCAATAGCTCATCATCCACGGGACCACGCCACTGCTGCAGCAAGCGCAACAACGCCTCACTGTCCACCCCACGTAGCAGGGCGGGAATGCGGCGCAATACCACGGTGCTCTCGCCCAGACGATCCAGCTCAAACCCCAGCACCGCGTAGTTGTCAGCCGAGGCGAGCAGTTGCTCCGCCTGTTTAGCCTCTAACTCCATGCTCTGCGGGATCAACAGTGGCTGGCTACGCACCTCACTGCCGTCCAGCAGTTGCTGCAAATGAATCTGAAGCAGATGCCGATGGGCCGCCAGCATGTCGAGCAGTTGCGGTGCCTCGCCACTGCCCAGCAACAGATAGCGCTGGAACAGAATGGTTCGCGCATCGACCATCGGCGCAGCTTTGGCCTCAACCGCCTGACGGTAGAAGGCCTGCTGCTCGGCTACTGCGCTGGCGCCGGGATGGTGATGGGAAGAACTGCCGTGGGCTGGTGCATCTGTCGCAACCTGGCCGTTGCCCGTAAGCCCCTCGCGCAGTGCCCGTTGTAGAAAATCGTGGATCAGGCGCGGTTCACGGAAACGCACCTCGTGCTTGGTGGGATGGACATTGACATCCACCTGACGCGGATCGACCTGCAGGAACAGCACAAAGGCCGGATGGCGTCCCTCCTCCAGCAGGCTCTGATGGGCCTGACGCAACGCATGCTGAATCAGGCGGTCACGGATCACCCGTCCGTTGAGATAGAAATACTGGCCATCGGCCTGACTGCGCGAGGCCGATGGCGGTGCCAGCCAGCCATGCAGGTGTAACCCGGAGGCATCGAAATCGAGGAAACGGGCTGTATCGTTGAAGCCTTTGCCCAACACTTCGCCGACCCGGCGCGCCTGCTGCATCTGATCATCGGCGCGGCGCAGGCGCATCACCTGGCGGCCATTGTGCAGCAGGGTAAAAGCGATATCGAAACGGCTCAGGGCCAACCGCCGCACCACCTCTTCCAGGTGAAGAAATTCGGTACGTTCGCTACGCAGGAATTTGCGACGCGCCGGGATCGAATGAAATAGATCCCGTACCTCGATCTGGGTCCCGGCGGGTTGCGCGCTGGGGATCGGTTCGACACAATCGCCACCGTCACAGGTGATCCCCCAGCCCTGCTCCGCATCAACAACCCGGCTGACAAGGCGAAAACGGCTCACCGAAGCGATACTCGCCAATGCCTCACCGCGAAAGCCCAGGCTGGCGATCTGCTCCAGTTCCTGCTGGCTATAGAGTTTGCTGGTAGCGTGAGGCGCAACCGCAAGTTGTAGTTGATCGCGAGCAATACCGTAACCGTTATCGCGCACTCGAATCAGGCGCAACCCACCCTGCTCCACCGCCAGCTCGATCTCGGTCGCCCCGGCATCGATGCTGTTTTCCAGCAGCTCCTTCACCACTGAGGCCGGACGCTCTACCACCTCGCCTGCGGCGATCTGGTTGGCCAGTTGAGGCGGAAGCGGTTGTATCGGTCGTTGCACGGGTATTTGAATGGGCAGTTTCAGAGCCCACCCAGCTTAAAGGAAACGTGTGTGGGGAAAAAGAGCAGTCGGCACTAACTAGAAGCTATTTCAAAATTAGGGCTCGCGCCTTTAGACAAGGCGTAAAGCCTGCAAGGAGCAGAGTTTACCGGTAGTAAATGAGCACCGCAGCAAGCTTCACAACGCAGGATCAAGGTGCGAGAACAATTTTGAGATGGATTCTAACTGCCGCTGGGAATACGAATAACCTGACCAATGCGTAAATCGGTGCTACTCAGGTTGTTGAAGTCTTTCAGCAGATCGAGGCTGACACGGTATTGCCGCGCAATTCCGCTGAGGGTGTCACCGCGGGCAATAACATGTTTTCCACGTTTGGCCTGAGCAAGAATGGTGCCTTGGGGTGGATACTCGACAAAATAGCCACGGATCCCTTTGAGGATCGCGCTCGCCATTTTGTACTGGTAGTTAGAACTACGCAGATTGCGCTCTTCCCGCGGGTTGGAGATAAATGCAGTCTCTACAAGAATGGACGGAATATCCGGCGCCTTGAGTACACGGAAACCTGCCTGCTCCACCTTTTTGCGGTGCAGCGGACCGACTCCGCGCAGACCGGTCAACACACGTCCCGCCACATCGGTACTGATCTCCATGCTGGCGGTCTGTGACAGATCGAGAATCACCGAGGCGACCATATCATCCTTATCGTCCAGCGAGACGCCGCCGATCAGGTCGGAGGAGTTCTCCTTGTCGGCCACGATCTTGGCCTGTTCACTGGAGGCATCATTGAGTGACAGGGTATAGACCGTAGCGCCCTTGGCGCGGCGGTCCTTGAATGAGTCGGCGTGGATCGAGACCATCAGGTCGGCATTGGCTTCACGCGCCAGTTGCACCCGTTTCTTCAGGTTGATGAAGTAATCGCCCTTGCGGATCAGTACCGGTTTAAATCCAGGTTCCTTCTGCAGCAGGGCTTCAAGCTTGCGACCGATGGCCAGTACCGCGTCTTTCTCATAGGTTCGATTTGGGCCGATGGCACCCGGATCGTCACCACCATGACCGGGATCGATGGCAATCACCACCTCACGGGCACGCGACCGGAACTCATCGATGGAACGCACGGTGCGTTTCTTCTCCGCGACAACCGCTTCATCGGGATGGTTGAGGTCGATCACCAGACGGTGACCGTACTGCTCATTGGGACGCAGGACAAAGCTCTTCGGCTGTACCGCCTGTTTCAGATCGAGGACGACACGCAGACCGTTTTTGCCGTGTTTGCCGGTACGGATGTTGCGCAGGATGCCCTCACTGAAATCGAGCCCGGTCAGATCGGCCTTGATGGAGGTGTTCTTGATATCGATAACGAGACGATCGGGATTTTTCAGGGTAAACAGACTGTGCTCCACCTGGTTGTCGGCATCGAACACCACCCGGGTATTATCGGGGGCCGGCCACATGCGCACGCCGTTGATCTCACTGGCGGCCACGGTGGCGGTGAAGAGCAACATGACGACGGTGATCACGACTCTGCCGATAGACATCTTCCCGCTCCCCTCCTCATGCTGAACAACTAGTAAGTTGTTTGAATTCAGTTAGTTACAGTATTGATCTGCTATGAATTATAGCTTTTAGATGTAACTTTAACCAAATTCAGAAAAAATTCAAGCATTTATCAGCGGTTGCAGAGGACTAGCAGGGCATTTTCCAGGTTGGATTCCAGGGGAACAGAAGCAGCCATTTCCAATTGGCGTCCCTGTTCCAGATAATCGATGTGAATTTCCAGGGTGGGCGGCGGCAGGATTCCCGCGCCTCGCTCCGGCCACTCCACCAGAGAAATAGCGCTGCCGTCGAAGTAATCGCGAATACCGAGAAACTCCAACTCCTCGGGGTCACCGAGACGATAGAGATCGAAGTGGTAAACGGTGCGGTCCCCCAGTTGGTAGGGCTCGACCAGGGTATAGGTGGGACTTTTTACTGCGCCGTAATGACCGAGAGCATGGAGAAAACCGCGCACCAGGGTAGTCTTACCCGCCCCCAACTCACCATGCAGGTGGATCACTGAACCAGGAGGAACGACAGCGGCCAGACCGGCGCCGAAGTGTTCGGTGGCATCACTATCGGCCAAGCGACAGATAAAACGGTGAGACATGATTCAGGAATTGAGTAGTTGCCGCAGATGAGGGAGTAGATCGCTGGCGAGCATACCACGCTGGCCTTCGCCTCCGGCAAGGTCGCCTGCCGCCGCATGCAACGCCACACCCAGCCGCGTCGCTTGGCGCAGGCCGATGCCCTGGGCAATCAGCGAGGCGATCACGCCGGTCAACAGGTCGCCCATACCGCCACAGGCCATGCCCGGATTACCATCGCTACACAGGGCAACCTCACCATCCCCACTCAGAATCAGACTACCGCAGCCCTTGAGCACCACTACGCCACCATAGCTCGCCTCCAGTGAAGCGACCGCGGTAAAGCGATCCTGCTGGATATCGGAGGTAGAGCAACCCAGCATCCGCGCGGCCTCGCCCGGATGTGGGGTGAGCACCCACTTATCGTGACGCATCGGGTCGGTGGCCAGCAGGTTAAGGGCATCCGCATCCAGTACCAGCGGCAGACGGCTCTCCAGGATCAGCGCCATCATCGCCCTGCCCCATTGGTCCTGCCCCAGGCCGGGACCTATCGCCACCACATTGGCGCGTCGCAGCAGGGCACGCAGTTGGGCGGGCTGTTCCACTGCGTGACACATCAGTTCAGGTCGCGCGGCGGTAATGGCTGCCACGTTCGCTTCGCGGGTAGCCACTGACACCAGTCCGGCACCGCAGCGGGCTGCGGCTTCTGCCGCCAGACGCACCGCGCCACCCATACCGTGATCGCCACCAACGATCAGTACGTGACCATTGTCGCCCTTATGGCTATTACGCTTCCGTAACGGGATTTCGCGCTGTAACAGGCGATAATCGATACGCCGTGCAGCGGGAATCAGGTGACCGTAAACCTCGGCAGGGACCTCAAGACTGGAAAAGAGAAGTTGGCCGCAATGATCCGGGCCATCGGCAGTAAACAGACCACGCTTGAGTCCGATAAAACTTACTGTCAGATCAGCGCGTACTGCAGCGCCCATCACTCGGCCGCTATCTGCCGACAGGCCGGAAGGAATATCTACCGCCACCACTGGTGAACCGATCTCGTTCACCGCTTCGATGGCCTCGCGCCACACCCCTTCGACCTCGCCTTCCAGGCCGGTACCGAGCATGGCATCGACAATCAGATCGAAACCGTCGATGCGTTGACCGTCATAGTTGATCATCGACACCGCTGCGGCCACCGCATCCTCGTAAGCACGACGCGCATCACCCTTCAGTCTTTCCGGGTCAACGAGTTGGTGCAGCTCAACTTCCAGACCGGCAAGTCGCGCCAGACGTGCGACCACATAGCCATCGCCGCCGTTATTGCCGCCGCCGCAAAGTACCGCGATGCTGCGCACTCGCGGCCAACGGGTGCGTATCTGTTCAAAAACAGCCTGACCCGCCTTGGTCATCAATGAATAGCCAGCGATACCGTAATATTCGATAGCCAGCCGATCGAGCTCGCGTACCTGCTCCGCGCGATAGAGGTTATGGGGTAATCCTTTCATGGGCGTATCATAGCGGCTATGTCGCAGACACAGAAACAATTTAACGCCGAAGAACTGCTGAATCAGATTCGCACCTGGGGCGAAGAACTGGGTTTTCAGCAGATCGGTATTAGCGGCATCGAACTGGATGACGCAGAGACAAAATTCAATCACTGGTTAAGCAAAGGTTTTCACGGTGAAATGGCCTACATGACGGAACACGGCAGCAAGCGCAGCCGCCCCGCCGAACTGGAGCCGGGGACCCTTAGCGTGATCTGCGCACGCATGGACTACCTGCCCGATGCCGCCGATGCATGGTCGGTACTGAATGATCCGCAACTGGGCTACCTCTCACGCTACGCCCTGGGACGCGATTATCACAAAGTCCTGCGTAAACGACTGCAGCAACTGGCTGACCGAATTAATGCAGAGATTGGCGATTTCCACTATCGTGTCTTCGTCGATAGCGCCCCGGTACTGGAAAAACCACTGGCCGCACAGGCAGGACTCGGCTGGATCGGTAAACATAGTAATCTGCTACAGCGACAACACGGCTCGTGGTTTTTTCTCGGCGAGATCTATACCAATCTGCCGCTACCCGCCGATAAACCCATCATTGCACACTGCGGCAAGTGCAGCGCCTGTATCGATATCTGCCCCACCGCAGCCATCGTCGAACCCTATGTGGTCGATGCACGACGCTGTATTTCCTACCTAACCATCGAGCACCACGGCAACATTCCCGAATCACTGCGATCGCTACTCGGCAACCGCATCTACGGTTGCGATGACTGCCAGCTGATCTGTCCCTGGAATCGTTTCGCTTCTACCAGTCAGGAGAACGATTTCATGCCACGGCACAATCTCGATGCACCAAAACTGCTGGAACTGTTCCGCTGGGATGAGGAGACCTTTCTGCAGCGTACTGAAGGCTCGGCAATACGCCGCCTTGGTCATGAAAGGTGGTTGCGAAACTGTGCGGTGGCCCTGGGCAATGCTCCCTACAGCGAAATCATCGTCGCTACTCTGGAGACACGTAACACTCATCCATCCGCCCTGGTGCGTGAGCATGTGGCGTGGGCACTGACACAACAACAGACAAAGAAAAGGTAACCCATGGCGCGCATTCTCATCGTCGGCAACGCCACCCTGGATATCGTGAACAGTGTCGAATGCTATCCCAAAGAGGATCAGGAGGTCCGTGCCTGCGCACAACAGATCACCCGTGGCGGTAATGCTGCCAATACCGCCGTGGTACTGAGTCAGCTAGGTCATGAGTGCCATTGGGCAGGAACCCTGGCGCAGGAACCCGATGGTGGATTGATCCGCGCCGACCTGTTGCACTATGGCGTTAATCTGGATCAGGTGCATACGATTGCTGAAGGTAAGGTGCCGACCTCCTACATCGTCCGCAGTCGTGAGAACGGTAGTCGCACCATTGTCCACTACCGCGATCTACCCGAGTATCCCTATGAGTCCTTCGCTTCAATCAACCTCGATAACTTTGACTGGCTTCACTTCGAAGGACGAAATGTCGAACAACTAGAGAGCATGATGCGACGTGCCAGAGAACAGGCGCCACAACTTTTTATCTCATTGGAAGTGGAGAAACATCGACAGGGTATGGAGCGACTGATGTCGCTGGCCGATCTGCTGCTCTTCTCCCGCGACTATGCAGTGCAACAGGGCTACGAGGATGCGGTCTCTTTCCTGCAGCAGTTCGCCACCTCACTGCCATCAATCATGCTCAGCTGTACCTGGGGCAAAGAGGGGGCATGGGCGCGAGATAGTGATGGAGAGAGTTTCCACGCCGCCGCGCATCAACCCGCGCAGATCATCGATACTCTGGGGGCCGGTGATACCTTCAATGCAGGAATCATCGATCGATTAGTGGAGGGAGATAGACTGGAGGATGCGTTACAGGCAGCAACACGTTTGGCGGGGATAAAATGCGGAATTCTTGGTCTAAAACTGGATCAGACTAAACTATAACTTGTCGGCGATCTCGGCATAGGCACGCACCTGATCCCGACCGTTGTGCTTACAGTAATAGAGCGCCTTGTCGGCCTGCATGATCAGGATATCCAGCAACTTTTGTGTATCGCTCTCTTCATAATCCACCACATCGGTAACCCCAACACTCAGGGTGATATGCAGGATATTTCCTGTACTATCCCAGACGTGTTCCTTTATCCGTTCCCGTATCCGCTCGGCAAGCAGCTTTGCCCCCTCATGGCTGGTATTCGGCAAAGCAAAAATAAACTCCTCGCCGCCGAAACGCGCCAGGATATCCCCTTCACGAATTCTCGAGTTCAGCTCACTCGCTACCTGACGTAGCACTTGGTCACCGACTGCATGACCATAATTGTCATTCACATCCTTAAATTTGTCGACGTCCATAAGCAGTACCGCGAACGGCTCCTGCTTGCGGATGGAACGGGCGAGCGCGGCGCGTGCCTCGGGGAAAAAGAAACGTCGATTATGCAACTGGGTCAGATCGTCGATAATCGACAGCATTTCATAGCGCTGCTTTAGCTCTTCGGCATCGCTTAGCGCCAGTTGCAATTGACGAGTACGCTCTTGCACCAATTCATCCATCTGATGGATCAGGCGATTATTGACCAACAACTGCCCCAGAATATTGCAAAAAATACGCAGCGTTCGTTCATGTCCTTCGTCAAAATAATTTGCATGGGGATGGGAAACGTTGAGCACTCCCAACACCCCGTCGGCACCGATAATCGGCACGCTGATGATGGAACCGATCACAGCCACCTGACCGCTGTGTTTCACCATCTCGGTATGCGGTAGAAAACGTGTATCGCTGGAGCAATCCTTGCAATGTTGTAGTTCACCTCTCTGTGCGGCGAGCCCGACTATTCCCTCGCCAAGCTGAAACTCAGTAATTTGCTGATAGCTGGTACGCTCTGCCCCCTGGGCAACGGAGATCAGATCCGCCCAGTCCATCCCGGCGGTAATGGTCAATATGCCATCGTGCAACAGATAGATGGAGCAACGCTCCATATCCTGGTTTGCCACCAGCACGGTCAATGCGTGATCGAGCAGATCTTGATCGCTGCTGGATTGAATCGCGATGGATGAGAGAGCGCGTAGCGCGGAAAGTGAGTCGATAAGCTTAAGATAACTACTGTTGAGTCCCTGATAAGCCTCGACGAAGGGTTTGGTGTCCATACCGATCACCCTTTGGTAAATTCACGTGCCAAAACACGCAAATCGTCTAGCGCTGCAAAAATATTACTCAATGCCGCTTCTGCCCGCTCCGACGCAACGCCAAGATCAGACAGTTCCGACACATCAGGACGCACTGTGTCCGGATTATCCGGCAATACCGCAGCGGCCCAACGGATAGCGAAATTGACCAACGAGACCAGACGTCTGGCAATCCCTTGATATTCCGGATTGAGATAATTTTCCATGACCAGCACAATTTTCTCAGGCAGATGCCATTTACGCCCGAGCCAGGCACCAACTTCGAGATGATCGGTCTGTAGTGCCTCACGCTCTTCATGAATCAATTCCATCGAGCTGCAGCATCCCTGACTTTTGCTGATAATTGTATTCATCTCGTCTGGATAGAGATGTACCAATACCAGCATGC
Organism: Thiohalomonadaceae bacterium; assembly: GCA_050299175.1. Lineage (GTDB taxonomy): Bacteria > Pseudomonadota > Gammaproteobacteria > Thiohalomonadales > Thiohalomonadaceae > JAPHTQ01. Next base: position 90,741 of record JBNKVM010000009.1, on the reverse strand, counting down.
CAAAGGAGTGAAGCAATCCCGCAAGATAGGCGTCTCCCGGGGTAATTTTTTCATCGACTTTCAGCAACGGCACCAGATCGTGGGCCACGGTAGCGGTGATCACGCTCTCCAGCCAGAAGGTTCCCAGTGGAAACTGTGGACACTTGCTGGCGTCGAACGGACCGCTAAGAACAATTCCCAGCGCCAGACTTTTCGCCATGTCGATCCCCAACACCTGGAAAATCGCTTCTTCCGCTGTGGCAATGGGCTCAGGTGGAGAATAGAAGGCGGAGTTGGCAACACCAATGATACGTGCCAACAGGGCGGGGTCTTTTTCGATGATTTTTGCCAGTCGCTCGATGGCAACCTCGCTATCCGCACAGGCGTCGAGAAACTGGTTTACAACCAGTGACATGGCGGGTAACGAATTGAGTTTCTGTACTTCCAGACGGGTTTCCAGCGCGGTGTGGATGACTGACTCCATTTACCTCAATCCGCTCGCGGGAATATCCGGGTCACGCCTTTTCATCCAGCAGCGTACCCAACACCTCATCCATGGTTTTAACCATTTTGACATTGGCTTCCACGTTATGCTGGTTGATCTTGCTCTCAACCAGCGGCTTCGCCACATCACCACCTTCACCGTTGGAAGCGCGTGCAACTTCATCGGCATTACGCTCCAACTCATCAAGCTCGCGCTTGATACCGTTGACCGCCGTAGTCATTGCGTTGTTGATTTCCATCGTTATCTCACTTCATGGTGCTTATATCGGAACTATAGTCCCCAAGTAGTGGGATGAAAAGCGCCAGGGGCTAGCCTTGGCCCCAAATTGTGCGAAGTCGATCACGGTGCATCGACAGCCAGTAAGCAGCAATGATCGGTATCGCCGTGTTTAACTGCCCTTCGAGACACCCCTGCCAGAACTCAGCGAAGGGGATTGCCCGCGCCAGGATGTCCTCATCTTCCTCATCCAGCCCGTGCACACCGCCCACACCGCTACTATCTACCCTGCCGCAAAACAAGCTCATCCGTTCTGAGGAACTGCCGGGACTGACCAGATACTCACAAATCGGCTCCAGCTCATGCACGATACACCCTGCCTCCTCGACTGCCTCCCTGCGTACGACCTCTTCCGGAGTCTCACCAGGACCAATCATCCCCGCCACGATCTCGGTCAACCAGGCCCCTTCCTCTTCATACAGGGCGCCGATACGGAACTGTTCCAGCACCACCACCTCATCGCGTATCGGGTCATAGGGTAACAGCGCTGCGGCATGCCCCCGCTCGAGCAATTCGCGGCTAATCGCGCCACTCATCTCCCCGCTATAAAGGCGATGACGCAGATGATACTTTTCCAGGCGGAAAAACCCCCGATAACACTCCTGTTTTTCAACAATCTCAACATCCGCCTCTTTCGGGCCCCGTCTGGTTTTCATCCTTCTCCCCCTCAACAGCTACAACGGACTGTTTCATCAGGCCGCTACGGGTATAATCGATACATGCTTTATATCTCTATGATCCGACAATAATGCAGCCCAGCCAAAACACCAACTATGATGTCACCGTGGTGATCCTCGCTGGCGGCAGCAGTCGGCGTATGCAAGGCCATGACAAAGGCCTGCAATTACTCCACGGCATACCTCTCATAGCCCATGTCATTGAACGACTGAAACCACAAAGCAGAAACCTGCTGCTGAACTGCAATGACCACTGTAACGAATACCGTCGTTTCGGCTATCCATTGCTGCAAGATACGCTGCCCGGCAAACTCGGCCCTCTGGCCGGACTACTCAGTGCCATGGAAAAGGGCGACAGTGAATATGTCCTTAGCGTTCCCTGCGATACTCCTTATCTGCCTACGGATCTGGTATCGCGACTGTTTGAAAAGTTGCAACAAAGTGGCACTGAGGTCTGCACGGTCAATGACGGCGAACGCCTGCATCCGGTCATCATGCTGACCTCGCGCAAACTGGCAAAGGGTCTGAGAACTTATCTGGAAGCAGGTGGACGCAAAGTCATGGACTGGTATCAACAGCAGAGTCATAGCGCCGTAGACTACACCGATCAGCCCCACGCCTTTGCCAATATCAACACGCCGGAACAACTCCAGGCGGCGCAAGCTGGCTGAACAGCGCTTGTGAAGTAGTGTAATGACCCAATATTGCCTGCTGCACGGCAAACAACACAGAAGTTAACAGGATGGAAGCATGAGTCACTCCAACGGCACGCCCCCGACAGCCGATCAATTGCTCAGCGTTGAGCAGGCACTACAGCGCATTCGTGAATCACTGAGCCCGATTGCCGACAAAGAAACATGTAACCTTCAGGATAGCTGGCATCGCATCATTGCAGAACCGGTTATTTCACCGGTGAATGTTCCTCCGTATGCCAACTCAGCAATGGACGGATATGCCATCAAGGCCTCCGATCTACCGCAAACTGGTAGCGTCTCACTACAAATCGTTGGTGAATCATTTGCCGGAACCCCCTTTGAAGGCGCCGTCGGTCCAGGAGAAGCGGTTCGCATAATGACTGGCGCCATGATTCCACAGGGCACCGATACGGTCATTATGCAGGAGAAAGTCGAACGCGACGGCGACATTATTACCCTGCAAAGTGGACATCGTGCGGGAGAGAACGTACGCCATATCGGTGAAGATATCGCCAGAGATTCGGTGGTACTCGATATCGGTAAACATATCGATGCCGCAGAGATGGGGCTGCTCGCCTCACTCGGTATTGGCAATGTCACCGTGTTTCGCAAACTTCGGGTGGCAACCTTCTCCACGGGTGACGAACTTTGCTCTATTGGCGAACAGCCCAAAGCGGGACAAATTTTTGACAGTAACCGCTACAGCCTGGCGGGCATGTTACACAACCTGAATGTGGAACATATCGACATGGGAGTAGTACGGGACGATCCCGAAGCGATTGCTGATGCTTTTCGTCAGGCAGCAACTACCTCGGACGTGGTAATCAGTAGCGGTGGCGTTTCAGTTGGCGATGCAGATTATGTCAAACAGATACTCGATAACCTGGGCAAGGTCGAGTTCTGGAAAATTCGCATGAAGCCTGGTAAACCAATGGCTTTCGGCAAACTGGGCAACGCGGTATTTTTCGGTCTGCCCGGCAACCCGGTCTCGGTCATGGCGACGTTTTACGAGATCGTCCAACCTTCACTGCATTTCCTGCAGGGAGAAAAGAGCAATAAACCGCTGCAGTTGAAAGTAAAGTGTCTGGACAGATTGAAAAGCCCGGCGCGCATGGATTTCCAGCGTGGCATACTCGACTATGACACGACAGGAGAACTGGTAGTGCGTAGTACAGGCGAGCAGGGCTCGCATATTCTCAGTTCCATGAGCCGGGCCAACTGTTTTATCGTTCTGCCCGACGACTGCCGTGCGACAGAACCGGGCGAACGGGTCACAGTGCAACCCTTCAGGGGATTGCTGTAACGACCGTTATGGGGGAAAAGCAAAAGAAAAGGCCGACATCTGTCGGCCTTTTCATACAAGCTGAATACAGCAAGCTTGTTATGCGCGCTTCACACGACGCTTAACGCGACGCTTCTTCTTCGGTGCAGCTTTCTTTTTGGTTGCTTTGGCTTCTTTTTTCTCTGCAGCCGCAACAGCCTTGCCCATTGCACGGTCATAGACCTTCTGCTGAGCCGCATCGAATTTAGCCAGCGCAGCAACCATGCCTGCCGCCATTTTCTGCTCGAACTTGGCAGTAGCCAGACCTGCCTTGGCGTTCTTCAGAGCATCCATCTTTTTGCTCACAGCGTTCTTCGCTGCGGCAGTTTTGACGGTTTTAATCTTCTTACGGGCTGCGGTCAATGCATCAGTCGCTTTCTTGACAGCTGCCTCAGCCTTGGCAACAGCGGCAGCGGCCTTTTCATTGCGGCTTACTGCGGCCTTAAATGTACGGTTCTTGGTAGGATCCAGTTTAACTGCAGCTTTGCGTGCAGCCGGACGACCACGACGAGCCGTTTTCTTTACAGCTCTTTTCTTGGTTGCAGCTTTCTTTACTCGTGCCATATACCGCTCCTTCCTATGTATTGATTTAACAAAACGTTTGTCGAACAAATTATAAACACACTTTTAAGATTTTTGTAAAAAATAGCCTGTTTTTTTGCAAAAAAAAGGTTTTTTTTACTTCATTGAGTAAAAATTTCGCTACAACAGCTAATTTTTTTGTGTTTTAACGTCTATGAATGCTTTTTTTCCTCTACTAAAGAGATTCAACAGGCACTTTTCAACAAAGTAATTTCATATAAACTTTGTAACCTAACTTCACATATCCCCAATAGAGGTATATGTAATGGAAAACGAAGAACAATGGACAAGTAACTCGTTATTGAGGTGACGTTATGGCTGAAAATGAGCCCATGGAAGCCGAATACATTGAAAATTCTGTAGCAGAAACGGAACTCGCCATTCAGGGATCGGTGCTTCCCACTACTATTCACCTGTTACCCGTCTTTGAAAGACCCTTTTTTCCTGCACAGGCAGCACCGATCATTATGGATGAACGTCCCTGGCTGGCCACTGTCGAGGCAATCGGCGAAACAGAGCAACACATGGCAGGCCTGGTTCTGGTCAGAAATGAACATGATGAACCGTTAAAACCGAATGATTTTTATCAAATCGGCAGCGTCGTCCGCCTACACCAACCCAATCGCGCCGCAGAAAAGCTGCAGTTCATCGCCGAAGGCCTGCAACGCTTCCGTATCGTCAAATGGCTCTCCGATAAACCGCCCTATATGGTTCAGGTGGAGTATCCGGATGGAGGCAAACGCGACAATGATGATCAGGTGCGCGCCTATGCCATGGCGATTATCAACACGATTAAAGAGCTTTTGCCCCTGAATCCCCTCTACAGCGAAGAACTGAAGTACTTTCTCAGTCGATTCGGGCCGAATGAACCTTCACCATTAGCCGACTTTGCTGCAGGACTGACTACGGCAAACGCCACTGACTTGCAGGAGGTACTGGAAACCTTCCCGGTTATCGATCGCATGCAGCGCGTGCTGGTCCTGCTGAAAAAAGAGATGGAACTGGCCAAACTACAACATCAGATCCGCCAACGTGTAGAAGATCAGATGTCGGATCAGCAGCGGAAATTCTTCCTCCGTGAGCAGCTTAAGGAGATCCAGAAAGAACTGGGGTTGGAGAAAGACGATCGTACGGCCGATCTGGAACGATTCCAGCAACGCGTGGGTAAACTGAAACTACCGGAACATGCGCAACAGCGTTTTGATGACGAAATGCAGAAAATGTCTGTACTGGAGGTCGGTTCACCGGAATACACCGTTACCCGCAACTACCTCGATTGGATTACCTCACTGCCCTGGGGTGTCGATTCAGAGGATATCCTCGATCTGAAACGTGCAAGACGCATTCTCGATCGGGATCATGACGGACTGGACGATGTAAAACAGCGCATCCTGGAATTTCTTGCCGTTGGTCAACTGCGCGGCACCATCGCCGGTTCGATCCTGTTGCTGGTCGGACCGCCCGGCGTCGGTAAAACCTCTATTGGTCGATCTATCGCTGAGACCGTTGGTCGCAAATTCTATCGTTTCTCGGTCGGAGGTATGCGCGACGAAGCGGAGATTAAGGGACATCGCCGTACCTATATCGGCGCCATGCCGGGCAAGTTCGTGCATTCGCTGAAAGAGGCCGGTACCGAAAACCCGGTCATCATGCTTGATGAGATCGACAAAATCGGTGCCTCCTATCATGGTGACCCCGCCGCCGCTCTGCTCGAAGTGCTCGATCCGGAACAGAACAGCGAATTTCTCGATCACTACCTCGATCTGCGCTTCGACCTTTCAAAAGTCCTGTTTATCTGTACCGCCAACCAGCTCGATACCATTCCGGGACCGCTGCTGGATCGCATGGAGATCATTCGCCTCTCCGGCTATATCGCCGAAGAGAAGATCGCCATCGCCAAACATCACCTCTGGCCGCGCCAACTAGAACGGGCCGGGGTAAAACCCAGCAAACTGAAGATCAGTGACACCGCACTACGCCAGATCATCGAAGGCTATGCCCGTGAAGCCGGCGTGCGAAACCTGGAGAAACAACTGGGACGTGTGGTACGCAAGGCCGCGATGCGACTGGTTAGTGGCGAAAAAGGTCCGATAAAAGTCGGCCCGAAAACCCTGATCGAATATCTGGGCAAACCGTTTTTCGGCAAGGAGAAACTGCTCAGTGGTGTCGGTGTGGTAACAGGCTTAGCCTGGACGCCGATGGGTGGTGCTACCCTGAGTATCGAGGCAACCCAGGTGCACAGTCTCAATCGCGGTTTCAAACTGACCGGTAAACTGGGCGATGTCATGCGCGAATCGGCTGAGATCGCCTACAGCTATATCTCATCGCACCTGAAACAGTTTGACGGCAAGGTGGAGTTCTTCGAATCAGCCTTCATTCACCTGCACGTCCCCGAAGGAGCAACCCCCAAAGATGGGCCGTCAGCAGGCGTCACCATGGCAACGGCACTGCTGTCACTGGCGCGAAATCAACGTATCAAGCGTCCATTGGCGATGACCGGCGAACTCACCCTGACCGGCAGCGTCTATCCTGTAGGCGGTATTCGGGAAAAGGTTATCGCTGCACGCCGCGCCGGGGTGATGGAACTACTCCTGCCGGATGCCAACCGTGGTGATTTTGAAGATCTGCCCGCACACATTCGTAAGGGAATGACCGCACACTTCATAAAGCATTATCGCGAAGTGGTGCCGATAGTCTTCGGCGATTAAACGGCGATCTATGTTTACCTGCGTCGGGACATCATATATATAATGTGTTAATCGGAGACAGAGAGAACAGAACCATGTTACACAGACATGCTGTTATCTTGCTGATCCTGGCCTTGGGCGGATGCGGCGGTGACGAAACGCTGCGCTATGGCAATCAAAGCTTCCGTGGCGATCCCTCCACCCACACCGCGGTAAGCTTTGCCAAAAAGCAGGTCGGCACACCATACCGTTACGGCGGCAGTTCCCCGCAACGCGGCTTCGACTGCAGTGGTCTGGTCTACTACTCCTACAGCAAGGCCGGGCTCGAAGTCCCACGAACCACCGGCGGTCTCTATGACAGCACTTTCCCGGTCGATCCTCGCGCACTACGCCAGGGCGATCTACTGTTTTTCAGTATCCAGGGTAAGGTCGCTCACGTCGGGATCTATGTCGGAAAAGGGAAGTTTGTCCACGCCCCTTCCAGCGGCAAGTCGGTGAGTTATGCTTCGTTGGAAAATCCTTATTGGCGTGAACACCTGGTGCGTGCGGGAAGACTGTTTTAGCGGGTACGACTCTCGATCAGGGTCGCCATCATCGCCACATGGTCATCGCGTCCATTTAACGCAGGAATATAGTAAAACGCCTCACCACCGGCCTTACTGAAGATTTCCCGATTCTCCCCGGCGATCTCCTCCAGGGTTTCCAGGCAGTCTGCCGAAAAACCGGGACAGATCACCTCAATGCTTTTTACACCCTGCTCTGCGAGTTGTTGCAGCGTCTCATCGGTATAGGGCTGTAACCACTCCTCACGTCCGAAGCGTGACTGGAAACTGATCTGCCACTGTTCCGGCTTTAGTCCCAACTCCTGCGCTAACAACTGCACCGTCTCCAGACACTGCTCATAATAAGGGTCACCCTCTTCACGGTAACGAAGTGGCGTGCCGTGAAAGGAGATGAGCAACTTTTCCGCCGCGTCACGACCATCACGATGCTCGCGTACCGAATTGGCCAGTGCCTTGATATAGGCGGGATGTGCGTGATACCCGGCAATAAAATCAAGATGCGGCACATCGCGACGCTTCTTTAGTGCGTCACTGATAGCATCAAGCGTGGAGGCGGTAGTGGAACAGGAGTTTTGTGGATAGAGCGGCAGGGCGATTACTGATTCGATGCCCATCTGTTGCAATTCACTCAGGGCACTCTCGATAGAGGGATTACCGTAACGCATCCCCAGCGCCACGTGATAGCGACCCGGCGCGGCACGCTCAAGTTGTTCCTGCAACATGCATTGCTGGGTAAGCGAGATCGATAATAGCGGTGAGCCCTGCTCACTCCAAATCTCGCGATAGAGCCTTGCAGAACGTGCAGGACGGGTACGCAGAATGATGCCGTGCAGGATCAGCCACCACAATGGGCGTGGAAGATCGACCACGCGTTGATCCCAGAGAAATTCGGCAAGATAACGACGCAGAGCCTGCGGCGTCGGTTCGTCGGGGGTGCCGAGATTGGTCAGCAGTACGCCGATCTTGTTGTTAGGACTGTTTTCCATCCGTTACCGTCAATGCGTTAGGTTTCCGTCGAGTATAACGTACGGCCCAACGCAAAACAGGCCCCGAAGGGCCTGTAAGAATATTGAAGCGATTTCAAAATTAAGATTCGTGCCCAGAGACAAGGCGCAAAGTCTGCGAGGAGCACAGTTTACCGGTAGTAAATGAGCACCGCAGCAGGCTTTGCAACACAGGATCAGGGTACGAAGATAATTTTGAAACGCTTCTAATCAACCGAGTGCGGCAAACACCGCGTCACGGTTCTCTTCAACCGTACGGCCAGTACCGGTCACCTTGACGTACTTCGGTGCGTCGTCGGCGCCACTGTTGGCCCAGCTGGAGTAGAAATCGACCAACGGTTTGGTCTGTGAGTGATAAACATCCAGACGCTTGCGTACGGTATCTTCGTTGTCGTCATCACGTTGGATGAGATCTTCGCCAGTCTCGTCATCCTTACCTTCCACCTTGGGCGGATTGAAGATGACGTGATAGGTACGGCCTGAGCCAGGATGCACACGGCGACCGCTCATACGCTTGATGATCTCATCGTCGTTAACATCGATCTCGACCACGAAATCGAGCGCCACACCGTCGTCCTTCAGCGCCTGAGCCTGAGGAATGGTGCGCGGGAAACCGTCGAAGAGGAAACCGTTCTTGCAGTCATCTTCGGTGATCCGCTCTTTGACCAGGCCGAGGATAATGTCGTCAGACACCAGACCGCCCTCGTCCATGATTTTCTTCGCCGCTACACCCAGCGGTGTGCCGGCTTTAACCGCCGCACGCAGCATGTCGCCAGTGGAGATTTGTGGAATACCATACTTCTCGCAGATAAATTGTGCCTGCGTACCCTTGCCCGCACCCGGGGCACCCAAAAGAATGAGGCGCATCATCGGCTCCTTCGGTTGTCGTTATAACGGAAAATTCAGCGGAAAATTATGCCGGGAGAGGCCAATGATGAACAAAAGAGCCTTTCAATGGGGCAATCTGCTGGGTTTATCACAAAGAGTGAGCCATTACTGGCTCAACTGATGCGCGCCATTCGCCTGAAAACGGGAAAACGGCTCCCGGCCCCACTGGGTGAGCCGGTTGAGGACCAGAGTTTCCACACCCTCCTGACTCTCGTCGCGTAACATCCTTAACAGCAACTCCACCTTGAGGGTGTCTGGACTGTAGTGCAGCGCCAGTGCTTCCGGGGCACCACTACGATTCGGTCGCACCCTGGGCATGGTATAGGCGGTGCACTGGATCTGTTCGATCTGGATCGAGGTAAACGCGCCCGCGAGACGGTGACGCAGTTCGCGCCGTGCATACTCGGCGCAGAAGATGGCAATTTCGTCGATCAGGGTCAGCAGCGCCGTATCGACCACTTCGGGCTGATCGCGAAAGAAATCGAGTGCCGGGTAGTAACCCAGGTGTTGCTCCATTACATAGGCATCGACCTGCCCGGCCAGGTTGTCGCCCAACACCCAGGGCAGGTAGCCGGTGTTCAACTCCACCACTTCCTGGGGAATGGTGGCAGTCAGTGCCGCGGCAACGGTAACCGCCTCAACGGTTGATGCCTTGTTTCGTTCCATAGTGACCTCATCTCACCCGACGACCGCGACCGCGGGGCTTTACAGCTATTTCCAGATCTCGCCCGCGTAACAGGCAAATTGCCTGGCGCAGCGGCGTGGTAACCGGCTCCATCCGCTCCTGCATCACTGTACCTACCGCATCGGTCTGGGAAAAGACCGGATTAAGCAGGTATTCGCTGACATGCATTAGCACAAGCATAGCGCGAATCTCCGCCTCCAGGGACGGCACTACCTCTTTTAGCTGATGCACTTTTTCATCTTCATTGAGCAGTTTTTCGACCTGTGTCGAAATCAAGTTTATTTCACGCAGCCGTTCCTGTGGGGGCAAGGTATTGAAGTACCCACCCAGGGTGTTAAACAGGGCAATGGCCACATCCTGATCCGCCGGATGCAGCAGCACATCCTCGGCCACGGCAAGATAGGACTGTCCTGCGGCACCGAGCAGGCGTAGCAGTTGCAGTGCATAGGGATTGCCAGCAGTGCTGAGCTGCTCAAGTTTTCCAGCATGCTGCGCCAGCTCGGCTCGTGCCGGCTGCTGCTCGGGAAGGTCGTCGGGCAACGCTTTTAGGAAGCCGATACGGTAACTGCGATTGCGTGCGCCACTCTGCCACAGTAGCCGCTTCTGTTCTTCGTCGATCAGGCCTGGTTGCAGTACCAGGCGCACGGTGTCGAGCATATCCCGCGGTTCGGTTTCGAACGGCAGGTGTTCGATCAGATGAGCCGCCAGCACCCTGCCCATCTCGCCCTCCACCACCTGGCGACTCTCCAGCATGCGCCGCGCATGTTCCGACCAGGGGGCGCACCACCAGGCACGCCGCGCCAGTTCATCGGAGAGGTTGCGTGAACAGACCACCGCCATCACCGCCTCAGGCTCGCCCAACTTGAGCAGGCGATCCATCTGCTCATGATCGATCTGCCCCATACGGGTCCAGCGCCGCAGATAGACGGGATAGCCGCCAGGGGAATCGAGTACCATGGTAGAGAGGGTGGAGCGCACCGCCTTGAGATATTGATCGCTGCGACCGGTCGGGTTGAGCGGAAACTTCATCTCCTGACCGGCGCTCAGTCCGTAGACCACCATGCTATTTTCGTCGATGCGCACCGCCTCGGCGTTAGCCAGTAGCACATTCAAACGCAGCGCATCTTCAGGACTCAATTCCACCACACAACCTCAATTCAACTGGATTCGCTGACCCCATGGTATGGGTACCTTACCTTTAATCAACCACACCGTCGGATAATTTGGCTCACGTTCAGGGAATCGTCCCTGGGCATCGGTAAAGTAGACCAGCACATCGGGACGCCGCTGTTCACTCTCCACCCAGTCGAACACCGGACGGAAGTCGGTACTGCCCCCACCGGTAAACGCCTGCGGTAGATCGAATTCTTCCCACGGTTCGTAGGTCCAGCCTGCACCGAGCAGGTCCGAGTCACAGGCCAGCAACGTCACCCGTGCACGAATCTGCCCTTTTAATGCATTCACCTCGGAGACAAATTCCACCATCTCCTTATCGCTCACCGAGCCGCTGGTATCGAGCGCGACCACCACATCCAGTTCATGACTCTTCAGGCTGGGCATGATGAACTCGCCCTCGCGTCTTGAAGGACGAGCGTAATTGAAATCGTCACGTGCGGTGACACTGAGATAACGAGCCAGCAACATCCGCCAGGGAAGCTGCGGCTGTAACAGATGATCGATGATCCGACGTAACGGCCCACTCAACTTGCCCGCCTGCATCGCCTGCTGCGCGGCACCGGCGAGACGCTGCTGCCACTGCACCGAGAGGTTTTCCATCTCATCCCGGTTCAAAGGTGGCGGTTGCTTCGCCCCATCACCATTTCCCTGCTGCGGCTCCGGGCCGTCGCCGTTTTCCTGTTTAGGTTGTTCCGGTCGCTGTGCGTCACCGCGCCCGCCCTTGTTATCTTCGCTGCGTCGCTGTTGCTGGTTACCGCCAGTGGAGCCCTTCTCTTTGCTCTCGTGCTGACCACCGCCGCCCTGTTTGCCACCACCGCTCTGATTCTCCTCGTCGTAGACGTGATCGTCATGGGGGGTGAGGTTCTCGTGTTCATCGAGACAGGGGTAGATCTCCTCCGCAGTCATCTCCTCAAACTCCTGGAGATAGAGCGCATCGGGACACGGAGTTAAACCGTCTGCTATCAGCAATGGGTTGATCGCCAGATCACAGGCCAGATCCCAGCGGTGTTTCTGGCGGTGATGGCGGCGAGCGAAATGGGAAAGCGCACAGTGCAACGCCTCATGGGCGAGTACAAACTGCGTCTGATCGATGGAGAGGCCGTCGATATATTCCGGGTTGTAGTAGAAGGCGCGCGCATCGGTGGCGACGGTCTTGCACCACTCATCATCCGCGGCGATCAGAGGCAGACGTAACACCAACGCACCGAGAAACGGTTTATCCAGGATTAACCGGGTACGTGCGGCACTCAGTTTGGTTTCGCATTCCTGAGACATCGCCGGTCACTCAGTACAACATGACTTCCGCAACGGCCTGGGCCCAGGGTGAAAACTCCGGCACGGCAAAGATCGGTTGGCCAATGGCACGGTGCAGATCGGAGACCAGCATCACACCCATCTCCCGTTCACGGAAGCGAGCGGCAAATTCAAGGATCGCACCGTAGACCTCATTGGCCTGCTCGGGGGTTTCGTTCTTCGCCTGCAGAGCACGACCCACCAGTGCCGAGGCGACGGCATATTGCAGATCGATCTCTCGGGGCATGCTGACCTGCTCACGCCGCAGGATCGCATCGAGATCCGGCAGGTTATCCAGGTTGTCGACAAAGGCGCCCAGTTCGATCCCCGCGGCAGGGCCGACGCAGGCCTGCAGTGTATTGACCAGCAGCGGGCCGCTGTCGGCAAATTTCTGCAACGCCCGATGGGCAAACTCCCAGGAGCGCGGCGAGGGAAAGGCCACCGGGTTATGCGAAGGGTCGAAATCAAACAGCAGCTCGGGGCGGAAGCGAAGAAAAGCGATGACCCGTTCGTCGATACCGTTGGCATAGGCCCAGCTCACCCAGTCGTCGAGATTGGTCTCCACCTCGAAGTGGGCGAAGCGATTCGCCAGCGGTGCGGGCATGCTGTAGGTCACACCGCGATCGCCCTGGCGATTGCCCGCAGCGAAGATCGCCCAGCCACCGGGCACTCGGTATTCGCCCAGACGACGATCGAGGATCAATTGATAGGCCGCGGCGGAGACACTGGGCGGTGCCGAGGTGATCTCGTCGAGAAACAGAATACCTTCCACACCGTGTCGCCGGGCATCGGGCAACATAGCGGGCACCGCCCACTCCACCCGCTCACCGCTACGAAACGGAATACCGCGCAGATCGGAGGGCTCCATCTGCGACAGGCGGATATCGATCACCGGTACACCGTGACGCTCACCCACCTGTTGAACCATCTGCGACTTGCCCACACCAGGCGGCCCCCACAACATTACCGGGGTATGGTGTCCCTCGCGGGTACTGAGAAATTCACGTTCGAGAACATTCGCTATCTGCGCCGGACGCATGCTAATTCCTATTTGGCTAAATCAAAAAAGACACTCTCTATAAGCATCTTATCTGATTGGGGCGATTTCGCCTGTTTCCAAATAGTGAATATAGTCACGCAGGATCAGCGCGTGATCGAAGGCGAGGGGTTGGGGTGGGTTGCATGGGTCGATGAGCATCAGCGATTTGGCATCGTCGCGGGCCTCGGGCTCACCTTCACCCTCAGCAATATAGACGGCGCTGACGGTATGACCACGGGAGTCGCGAGCAGGATTGGAGTAACAGCCAAGCAGCCTCTTTAGGCGTACATGCATCGAGGTCTCTTCCAGCGCTTCACGCACCGCTGCCTGCTCCAGACTCTCGCCGATGTCGACAAAGCCCCCCGGCAAGGCATAGCCGTGGGGTGGATTGAGTCTTTCTATAAGAATGATACGGCCCGGCGACGCCAGCGGCTCGATGATGATATCGGCGGCCAGTAGCGGCGTCTCGGGCCTAGCCATAGTAGTAAAGTGGTTTCAAAATGAAGATTCGTGCCCGGAGACACGGCGCAAAGACTGCGAGAAGCGCAGTTTACCGATAGTAAATGAGCACTGCAGCAGGCTTTGCAACACAGTATCCGGGTACGAAGACCGCTTTGAGGCCACTTCTAGCCTTCCTGGCTTTCTGCTTTCGCCTGCTGCTCAGCCACCTGCTTGCGCACTTCGTCCATATCCAGGGCACGGGCCTGTTCGATCAGTTGCTCGAACTGACCACCCATCAGGGCACCGGGCTGGGCGTAGATGACGATCTGGTCGCGCAGGATCATCAGGGTGGGGATAGAGCGGATCTGGAAGTGGGCCGCCAGCTCCTGTTCCTCTTCGGTATTCACCTTGGCAAAGGTGATCTCGGAGTATTTGGTCGAGGTCTCTTCGTAGACCGGACCGAAGGATTGGCATGGGCCACACCAGGGGGCCCAGAAATCCACGATCACAAAATTATTGCTACCGACGATTTCGTCGAAGTTGTCTTTATTCAGTTCAACGGTTGCCATGAGTAAACTCCTGGTTGGGTCTGAAGGCCACCTCCCCGGGCGGCACACCGGCAAAAATAAAGCAGGACCAAGCCTGCATTAGCGTTCCATGATACATAAATGGGACGGTGATTGCCCCCATTCAACCATAATCAGCGTGGTTTATCCGTACTTATTGGTAAACCTAATGATCTTCCGTCTACCCTGCTTGTCCGGGCGACGCGTCTGTTGTGGCTGAGCAGCGGCCTCCAGCCTTCGCTGTTCCCGCTCATCCTGGCGTCGCTGGTAACTCTCTTCCGACTCGCTATAGAGCTTGCGTGCCTCCGTCGCCGGACCGCGGCGGCTGGAAATCGCTTCAACGGTAATCTCATAGGTCTCGGGACCACGACGGATCAGTAACGCGTCACCCGGTTGCACCGCCTTTGACGGTTTGGGTCGATTGCCGTTGAGGTGTACGTGGCCACCGTTAATCGCCTCGGTCGCCAGGGCTCGGGTTTTGTAAAAGCGTGCCGCCCATAGCCACTTATCGAGACGAAGCTGGTCACTCACTTACGCTCCTCCTCCGCTTCCAGCAGAGACTTCAGGTCCTCCATCATCTCACGATAGTAGTCGATAGGGATCAGAGCGTGTTCGGTGGACTCGCAGGCAGGGCAGTGCTGCAGCAGCATCACCCCAAGGGCTTCGCTGTCCTCATAATCCTCACCCTCAATATGGCTATATTCGAGCATGCCCTCGAAGTGACAATCGAAGCAGTGGCCCCAGGCACGAAATTTCATCTACCCACCATCGTCCAAAAATATGTCTGCGGAAAGACTGCCGCAAAAAGCCCCGTATTCCAAGTGCAGATTACCCAGTACCACTTACGCATAGAGCAGTAAAGGTAATCTTCACGATGCCGATACAAAACTTGACACTTAGTTTACAAGAGTAAATCACCACCTAGACTCAACGGTGGAGTCCAATGGAATGGGATACGGCAGGAAAAAACCTGTCCTGCCGCATGACTGAATAACATATGACCACAGGAAGCATAATCATGAACATCCTCCATCGTTTCAGCCTCAAGGCACGCCTGATTTTTATGACCGCCAGTTTTGGCGTAATGATGCTGATACTGGGACTTGTAAGTATCTACTCAGCCGACGATGCGGTTGAAGACATGACACATATGTACAGCAATCGGCTACTGCCAACAGCCAGGCTATCCCAGATACTGGAACACATGCTCGCCGAACGTACCGAGGTAATGCTTGGATTACAGCACAATCCCGCACAGCCCGAAATTGCAGCCATGCATGCCCACTCTATCAGCGTGCATACCGAACACGCGCATGAAGACGGCAAAACCATCAATAAGCTGTTATCGGAAATTCACCCGGAAAGTATGGAACCTGACGAAGCAAAGATATTCGGCGAATTCAAAAGGCATTATGACAGCTATTACCGTGAGGGCATCGAGCCCGCATTAAAAGCACTGACCGCAGGCGATTACAACAAGGCCGAACACATCCTGCTGGAAAAGATTAATCCCGGTTTTATCCCGGCCGAACATGAAATCAATACCCTGATAGACGAACACTTCCTGCCACAGGCAATGGAAGATCATGACGAAGCCTATGAACATGGCGTATTCCTTAAAGGCGTATCCATCACTCTGTTGAGTTTCGCCATTGGCTTCAACGCACTACTCGCCTTCTTCACCATCCGCGACCTAAACAAAAGTGTGGCAGATATCAACGACACCATGTCAGCACTGGAAGAAGGCAATCTCACAGCGCAAACGAGCTATCAGGGAAAAGATGAACTCGGCGAAATAGCCAGTGGACTAAACAACATGGGCGGTCGTTTCAGACAAATTATCCAGGATCTGTCTGGTGCAGCCAGTCAGTTAGCCTCGGCTGCGGAGGAGACCTCGGCGGTCACCCGCGATACCAACCAGAATATTCTTCGCCAGCAGCAGGAAGTGGAGCAGGTCGCCACAGCAATGAACGAAATGAATGCCACGGTGCACGAGGTGGCAAAAAATACTTCTTCTGCAGCGAGCGCCGCGCACCATGCCGATGAAGAAGCCAGCAACGGTAAACGTGTGGTAGAAAAAACTATGGACGCCATCGAAAATCTCGCCGACGAGGTCAACAGTACGGCGGGTGCCATCCGTACCCTGGCACAGGACAGCGAAACCATCGGTACGGTGCTCGATGTAATCCGCGGCATCGCCGAACAAACCAATCTGCTGGCACTCAACGCCGCCATCGAAGCCGCCCGCGCCGGGGAACAGGGTCGAGGTTTTGCCGTGGTTGCCGACGAGGTGCGTACCCTGGCGCAGCGCACGCAGAAATCAACCCAGGAAATTCAGGAGATGATCGAGCGACTGCAAAAAGGTACCGCAGCCGCAGTCAATGCTATGGAAAAGAGCCAGGATCGTGCCCATGCGAGCGTACAACAGGCGGCCGAGGCAGGAACCAGCCTTGATGCGATTAAACAAGCGGTCGACAATATCACCGATATGAACACCCAGATCGCCAGCGCGGCAGAAGAACAGAGCGCCGTTGCCGAAGAGATCAACAAAAACATCAACAACATCAGCCATGTTGCCGAGGAGTCAGCTACGGGTGCAGAGCAGACCGCCGCAGCCAGCGAAGAGCTTGCACGCCTGGCAGAGCATCTGCAGACGATGGTCAGTCAGTTCCGGGTATGACCGTATGCCATCCCGAAAGCGGATACCCGCTTTCGGGGAAATTATTACATCTGTCTGAATCGGTGAGCATAGCTACGACTCACTGTCAGTTCATTCTTCACCCCTGACACACTCAGCCATACATGCCCTTCATCGTCACGACGGCAACTCGTGACGTGCCTGAGGTTGACAATAGCACCGCGGTGCACTCGCCAGAAACGCTGCGGATCCAGCTCGGCCTCCAACTCCTTCAGCGGCTTGCGTATAAGCAATTCATCTTCGGTAGTAATTACTGTGGTGTATTTGTCAGCGGAAATAAAACAACAAACCTCATCCACAGGAACCAGCTTTACCTCGTCACGCACCCCTGCACGTATCCACTGTAAAGACTGCCGCTCCGTTCCACGCAGCTTCTGCGCCAGTTGTTCAAGCAATTCGTCAAACTGATTCGATGGTGCATTCTGTATACGTTGCTGCAAACGACCTACAGTCTGCGCCAAACGCGCTGAGGTCACTGGCTTAAGTAAGTAATCCACCGCGTCACGTTCAAAGGCACTCACCGCGTATTCGTCGTAGGCGGTGACAAATACCAGATGACAACGACCACTGAGCCGTCGCGCCACTTCAAGACCATCCAGGCCAGGCATACGGATATCAAGAAAGGCGATCTCAGGTTCGTATTCTGCCGCCAGCTCAAGCGCCTCAGTACCATCACGTGCCTCGGCAACAATCGCCAATTCCGGCCACACCTCATTCAAGCGACGGCGCAGTGCGGCACGCAGATTCTCTTCGTCATCGGCAATCAGAGCACGCAGTTCAGCGCTCATTGTTTTTCTCCAATGGCAGGAGCAGTACCACCTCAACTCCATGCGGTTCAACTTTGTTGATTGCCAGATTTGCAGCATCGCCGTACAACGCCTGCAAGCGGGCACGAATATTTTCCAGCGCCAGGCCATTCCCTGCCGTGACGCCCGCCAACCCGACACCAGTATCGATTACTGTGATACACAACCCTTCATTGTTTGCCATGGCACTTAATTCAACATTCCCTCCATCGACCTGTGGTTCGATGCCGTGGACCACTGCGTTCTCCACCAGCGGCTGTACCAGCATCGGCGGACATGGCATGCTCAGTAAATCTTCAGCAAGATCTACTTTGAAATTCAGGCGTTCACCCATACGAGCCTGCTGGATATCCATATAGGCATCAATTAAAGTCAACTCATCGCCCAATGTCATGTCGCCCTCGCGACTACGGCGTAATGAGGCACGCAGGTAATCGCTAAATGATTCCAGCACTGACGAGGCGCGGTGGGGATCCGTCTCGATCAAACTGTGAATATTGGAAAGTGTATTGAACAGAAAGTGCGGTTCGATTTGTGCCTGCAACAGGCGCAGTTGCGTCTCAGCTAGTTCTTTCTCGGCGCTAAGCTGTTGGTTTTCACGCTGCTGTAACTCCAGTTTCGCCCCGGTCATTTTGTAGGTGGAAAAAAAATAGTGACCGATGGCGCTACCAAAAATAATACCCAACATCACATTGGCGCCAAGTCCACTCATGCCATTTGCCAATAGATAGTCAAAGGTTCCAGTAAAAGAACCGCCAATAAAAGTTCCCAACACGGAACCTACAGCAATACCGATGACAATGTCTGGCGCCCGCTTTTTGTCGCTACCGTGGCGCAGCCCCAACAGATGGATAATGGAAAAGATAGAAAGGCCGATAGAGTGGGAATAAATTAACGATGGCCAGATAAAAAGACTAAAATTACCCTGTCCGTTCATCAGCGCCAGCGTCACACCAATCACCGTATTGAACAACAGTACGATCCCTATCTGCCACGGCAGACCAGGATAAGCAGCTTCACTCAAATTCTTCTCGTTCATTTTTCTACCATACTATCTCGCCATTCAGCTGTAGAAAACCGGTGGTCATCAATGGCAGTTGCCCATAGGCGGAATCATCCGGACCGCCATAACCGCGAACACTGGCACTCAATTTCAGTCCCTGGCGAATCTCATAATCGGTGCCCAGCGTCACCACATATCCACTGTCCTCTGGCGTAGTCAGAAAATCGAACCATGGGTCAATACGCTCACCATCATAGGATATGCGCAACATCGCATTGTCACGCAGCAATGATGCTGCCTGGAAGGCAGTGCTATCCCAGGCAAGGTTACCGTAGACTACTGCATCGGGCGCAGAGCCGAGTAGCGTACGCTGATCGGCAGCCAGTAAAAATAACTGCCGCCACTCGCTGTGGCTCATGGCGCTACCGTCATGCCACATTTCCAATAGCAGTGTGTAACCCGATTCGGTACTCCAGTTCATACCCAATAAAATACGGCCGTCCTCATTAGCCTCTATTGTTTGCCACGGGTCCACGGATGCCAACACACTGCCACCATCCAGCAGAGTATGGTGCCGACGCAACAGTCGTGGCTGCCACAACAATGCTCCATGCAGTTCGAGCACCATGCTGCCGACCCAGGTAAACCCGGCTCCATAGGCTTCGCCGAGCTGTTCGTGCCAGTGCAGTAATAGTTCGCCTTCCAGTTCATCCCATAGATGGTAGTAACGCAGTAGCACCTGATTGTCATTCCGCCGTATACTGCCCTCGTCTACATCAAAGCGGTTATACCAGGTCAATGACAGGCTGGAATCAGCATTAATGTGCTCCACCTGCAACAGCGGCGCCCCTTCCAACCTTGTGGTCAGCAGTGCACGCCGGTCCTCACCCTGAATCAGATCGAGTGGACGAAAACCGTAACCGATACCAGAACCAACTACTTTCTTACCGATGGAGAAATCGAGATCGGCAGTGGAAAAATCGGCATAGAGTTCGTTAAGCCGGCCCTGTGCCCGGGGTAATTCACCTTCCGTGGCATATTGATCCAGTGCACCTTCAAACACCAGACCTCGTCGTTGCCAACGCAGCCAGAGTTCACCAGTGCTATTTTGCATTGCAAAGGGCCTCCAATCGTCGGGGGAGGAGAACAGGCTATCGTCACGTAATGTTGCAGATTCGCCATAAAGCTGCAGACCAAGCGTGGTTTGCGCCACGACATTGGCCGACAGCAATAGCAGCACTAACAGAAGATACGATCTCACCACCCCTCCAGATTCTCACGTAACAGGTAGGTTGGATTGTAGAACTTGTCCGGAATATCGGCCGATTTCATCGATTGATATTCGATCTCGGTCCGTTTATTGGTATTGATACTGTCGAACAGGGTCATCTCGATAATGCGTGGCCTGCCATTAATTTCCCCTAACTGATAACGCGCCTCCTTGGCCAAACGTCCAGACTGAAGAAAAAGACGGGCATAAAGCGGTACATCGTTTTTATTCAGCCACAGTTCGATACGCTGATAACTGGTTCCCTTACGTATCGAAGTCAGTTCAAGCTGTTTGCAATCAACAGAACAGTATTCACCTTTGTAATTTGCATTCACCATCTTGCCGCTATAATCCTCACTCCACGTTAGTGTGGTGACATCACCGGTAGATGCCTCACCCAGCAACTTCTGCATTGGCGTAATACGAATAGGGCGATGGGTACCAGGCATCAACATCCAGAATGCATCGTCAAGCATCAACACCTTCTGCCCCACCTCACCGGCACTGCGAAACAGCACCAACGAACGACGTCCCGGTTTAAGGTAAACGGTATAGTGTTTCTCCTTGTCGAGCTGATCATGGTCGTAAAGCCTGACCAAAGTCTCGACCCGCGACTCGGCATCGGCCAACCGGTAGTCATCGGCACGTTTAAGCATCGCCGCCACATCCGCTTCGGCAAGCGTCGGCAAAGGAAAGAAAAAGAAAATACCTAACGCAAAGGCGCAAATGCGTGATGAACATTTTTCAGACATGTTGTAGTGCCTCCACAATAGGTTTGTTCGCCCCACGCCGTGCCGCCAGCAGCGCCGCCAGGACCGAGACCACGACAATTAACAGCGCGACTTCAACGTAAACCGCCGGATCGAAATAGAGATAAAGCGGATAACCTTCGGTACGCCCCGGTGGTGGTGACATCATCACCGGGAACACATATAGCAGCAGGGTAACGCTGGCGGAGATGATCAACCCTACTACAGCCGAAAGTACACCGATAATCCCAGACTCCATGGCGAAGTTGGAGATCAAGCGCCATACAGGTGTACCCATTGCCGCCAGGGTGCCGATCTCACGGGTGCGCTCCGCCACACTCATAGAAACAGTATTGGCCACGGCGAAGAAGACCATCACCACAATAATCATGCCGAGCATGCCAAAGATGCGGTCATAGAGTTCGCGCACCTGATTATAGAAATAGGCCAGCTCATCCCAACGCTTGAAGGCAAGATCGGGGTGTTTCTGTTTCATCTCTTCATAAAAGGCCTGAGTACCTTCCAGGTCAAAGAGGTAGATCGCCAGCGAGCTAACCTTATCGCTGACCAGCAACTCCTGACCGGTGGCAACCGTGGTCATCAGTGCCCGTGCATCCATCTCCGGTACGCCGGTGCTATAGATACCGACGAGTTTGACGTCGATAGCATTCAACACACCATCACCAGTAGTTGCGAGCAAAGTCAGTATGTCGCCAGGCTTCGCCTTGAGGTTGTGCGCCAGATCCTTCGCCAGCATCACCTCAGGTATTTCACTTGCCGCAGTAGATTTTAACTGTCGTCCCTTTTCTACCCTGGTCAACGCACCGTTGATGTGAAATTCGCCCTCTGGCTCAATACCATTGCCGAGATAGATCGCCGATTTTTCACCGTTGGAGATCAGTCCGGAAAAACCCAGCCGAGGCAACACACTCGAAACACGCCGATCCTTAAGCAACTTAGCAGTCAGCGCCTTGCTGCCACTCAAACCAAATTCCAGCGGCGTCTCCTCATCCTTGTCGAAATAGTCAGTATGGGCCATAACCACATAGCCGATCTGCCGTGCCGACATCTGCTTGAGTGAATCGTAGGTGTACATGGCGAAGCCGGATGCCATCAACACACCGGCCGTACCGATGGCGGCCAGCAGCATGGTAATCGCGGTACGTCGCTTGTTGCGAAAGACATTCTTCCAAGCAAAGAGTAACCATTTCATTGCACTTCTCCGTCAATCAGTTGCACCACCCGCTCGCAGCGGCTGGTCATGCGTTCGTCATGGGTGGCAACCAGGAAGGTCGTCCCCATCTCGCGGCCCAGTTCATGCATCAGGTCGATCACCTGGGTGGCAGTAGCGGTATCGAGATTGGCGGTTGGTTCATCGGCAACTATCAGTACAGGTTTTTTCACCAATGCACGGGCAATGGCGACACGTTGGCGTTGACCGCCAGAGAGCTTATCGGGAAGGTGACGGGAGAATTTATCCAGCCCGACCTGTTCCAGAATTTCATTCACCCTTTGCCTGCGTTGTGCTGGCGCCACACCGCTAAGCAGTAATGGATACTCCACATTTTCATAGGCGGTCATTACCGGCACCAGATTAAAGCTCTGAAAGACAAAACCGATACTTTCACGGCGTAACCGTGTCAGTGAAGCCCGCTTTTGTTTCGCAATATCGATCCCCTCCAGCAAATAGCTACCGGCGTTACTGTGATCGATAAGCCCACAGATATTGAGCAGAGTGCTCTTGCCGCTGCCGGATGGGCCGCTGAGTGCCACAAAGGCACCACGCTCAACTTGCAAGTCGACATTACTTAATGCCAACACTTCAGTTTCGCCGAGATGGTAGTGCTTGCCGATACCATGCATTTCGATTAACGGATTCATTGTTGCGCTTCCTCTGCTGTTTTATTTGTGGCCAACACGTAGGCGCGTGCCTGCCACTTCGCCTTTTCATCTTTGTCGTCATCATGCTCTGCCACCTGTGCTGCGGCACTGTAGAGAGAGTAGAGAAAACTGTCCGGCCAACGATTCTGTTTGCGTACCTTGAGTAATTCGTTCACTAACTTCTTGCCACTATCAAAGGTATTGAACATCTCCGGCAACGCGACATAAGTACTGGCGGCAACCAGTTTAATTTCATGGAATGTTGATACTTCGGCTTCGTTTGCCAGGCGCAGTGCCCTTTCGATATAAGCAATACCGTCATTGACATAACCCAGCTTGTTCCACGGCATCCAGGCATACTTGCCCAGCAGAGTTTCGGTACTACCATAGTAAACCAGCAACAATGGGTTATCCGATTCATGTATCATCATTTGCTGCAATCGGTCATGGATCGCCTGGTTGTTGTCCTCGTTACTCAGGCCGCTATTAAACTGCTCACGCACCTCACGCATTTCTTCCTGTGTTACTGCTGACACCGTGGTGTAGAACAACATCAATAACAAAAACAAATTAATATCCCTGATATGGAACACTGTCGTCTCCTCCTAAAATGCATGCCCGAAATCGATATAGGTGAGAGTTTCCTCTCCTTCAGTACAGGCAAAATCGAAGCGCAGCTTGACCCGATAATCGGGTGGCAAACCGAAACGTAGGCCAACACCGTAAGTTATTAGTGATGCACCGTAGCTCTCCTCACCTACACTTCCGCTCTCAACGAAGGCGGTACCGGAAATAAAGCGCCAGATTGGATAGCGCATTTCGTTCTGCACCAACCAGTAGCGTTTACCACGCATACGATTACCTTCCAGTCCACGCAGCCTTTCTGCCCCGCCCAGGGCGTAGCGGAATAGATACCCAGGATCGCCATCGCTTATCCCAGCAGCTAACCGCCCTGCCCAACTGATGTTGTGACTAATAGCCACGTACTGACGCCACTCCCCTTCCAATTGCCACACAACTTTTGCATCGACGAGATCGCTGGTCTCCGGGCCAAGGCGCGAAACGCGCAGTTCAGCCAGGTGTCCCGCAAGCGGAGAAAAACGATCGGTTCGACTGTCGCTACGCAGGCCTATGCCGAAAGCAGTAGTGGTTTCGTCAGGGAAGAGATGTAGCGAGGTATCGCCATCCACACCCTGATCGGTGCGCTGGCGATAATCGGCAAACAGCGACCATTCCACTGTTTCTGTTATGGGAAATTCAAATGCAGGACGAAGGGAGAGAAACTGCTGGTCAATTTTGTACAGGGGAACATCGGGAGTTGAATCACCTTCACCGAACCATGGGGCATAGAAATCGGAATAAACCGCTTCCAGGGAGAAATTCGTACCGGGCAGCAAAGCGTACTGCTTATAGTGGGTACGCAGCATCCATGCCGGGCTATCCACATGCATGGCCAGGATGTCGAAATAGCGCCTTGCCCGGTTTCCCGGCACCGATTCATCCGGATAAACGAACAGCGCGGCACCCAGTAACCAGCCATAGGTAGGATCGTAGCCGATTACCGGCGAGGGCGTCAGCGTGTAGCGCTCCTCTTCCGCCGAAATGGTTGTGGTAAACAACAGTACAGCGATTAGCAATACCCTGCGCATGACTTTGTCCACGATTGATATTTGGTGGAATTACCATAGACAAGCCAGGAGAAGGACAACAGGGAATTGCGACGAAGCGAAAGATAGAGAAATAAACGGTAATTTTGGGGGATAAAATCCTAGGCGGCTATTGGGCGCGGTCTGATTGGTTTGGTCGGTTCGTCACCCTCAATACCGAGGTAACGAATCACATAATCGCTGAGCCGAATACCCTGGCATTGCAGACCATCTAGACCAAACAGCACGTTAAACTCCAACAGATAACAGTGTCCCGCCACCACGGCGATATCGAAACCGGCGTGATCGATACCAAGCGCTGTAGCAACATGGGTCACCATTTCCAGTGCTGCGGGAGGCACGGTATCAAAACGAACTACCCCACCCTGGGCCACATTGTTATGGAAGCCATCGGTCTGCTCACGCCAGTAAGCACTCACAACTTCGTTGCCTACCCATACAACACGCAGGTCGCGCTGGATCGGCAGGTATTCCTGCACATAGAGGATGTCGTTGTTGGCTACGTAATCGAGAAAATCGCGATGCGATTCGATGAGGAATACTCCTTCGCCCATGGAACTGCGCACCATCTTGGCAACGAAAGGAAAATCGAACGTCTCCAGCACGTGTTCCACTGAGGTGTCCGTGGCCGGTAGTATTTCAGTCCACGGTATATTTGCTGGTGCCACGGTAAGAAAGGCACGGGTCTGTTCTATCTTGTCGTGGCCGAGGTGATAACTGGCGACCGAGGGAAAGATTCTTTTACCCAGGCCGTAGTAGAGACTGTTGACCTGCCAGTATTCAGGATAGAGCACCCAATCGGCATCGCGTACGCGTGCCAATTCGCGGAAATAGTGCTCCGGTTTCAGGTAATGGACGCCGGGAATACCGACGCTGCGCAGAGCATTGAATGAAATGAGCCGCATGCAGTGACACGACGAAACCCCGGATTGGGCGAGGGAAATTTAGACCCAGCCAATACGGCCGTCAATAGATTCTGAGACAAAAAAACGGTACCTGACTGCCCTAGCCTTCCACAAGGTTGAACCTGCGTAGTAACATGCCAAATCCACCTCATTCACTGTCCGTTATCCATGCTCAAAGAAGTCCTTAGCGCCATCGCAATCGTGATTACGATCACCTCGTTCCTGCCTTACCTGGTCTCGATTCTACGTGGGCAAACCAAACCGCATGTTTTCTCCTGGATCATCTGGGGCATCACTACATTCGTGGTCTTTCTGGCGCAACTCAGCGACAGGGGCGGTGCCGGTGCCTGGCCTATAGGGGTATCGGGAATCATCACGATAATCGTTGCCTGGTTAGCCTATCGGCACAAAGCGGATATCACCATCACTCTGGCAGACTGGCTATTCCTCATTACCGCCCTGAGCGCCCTGCCTTTCTGGTATCTGACTGCTGATCCCTTCTGGGCAGTGCTGATCCTGACGACGGTCGATATGCTCGGCTTCGGTCCCACGCTACGCAAGGCGTACCACCGTCCGTATGAGGAACAGACGCTATTCTATTTCCTGTTTGCCGTGCGCAATGTACTGGCAATCATGGCCTTGGAAAACTACAGCGCCACCACGCTCATCTTTCCTATCGCAACAGGATTGGGATGCATGGTGCTCATTGCGGTTATTATTTATCGCCGCCAATAAAAAACGAACGCCGGAATCTGCCAAGAGATTCCAGCGTTCGTTACCGCGTGGTCATGCGCTAAGTTCCAGCAACATTTTGTTGAGCTTGGCAACGAAACTGGCCGGGTCGTCAAGCTGACCACCCTCGGCCAGCAAGGCCTGATCGAAGAGGATGTTAGTCAGGTCATCAAAGCGCTCCCCCTTCTCATCCTTCAGCTTCTGCACCAGCGGATGTTCCGGGTTGAGTTCCATGATCGGTTTGATGTCAGGTGCGTCCTGACCGACCGACTTGAGAATCCGCTCTAGGTTAGCGCTCATCTCACCCTCGCTGGTCACCAGACAGGCCGGGGAGTTCGTCAGGCGATGGGTAATTCGCACCTCCTTGACCTTCTCCCCCAGGGTTTCCTGTACCTGTTTCACCAGATCAGCAAAATCTTTTGCAGTCTCTTCCTGCTTCTTCTTTTCTGTTTCATCTTCCAACTCCCCCAGATCCAACTCGCCCCTGGCAACCGACTTGAGTGGCTTACCGTCGAATTCGGTGAGTGAGGAGGTCAACCACTCGTCAACGCGATCATGCATCAGGATGACTTCAATACCCTTCTTGCGGAACACCTCCAGGTGCGGACTGTTCTTGGCCGCGGCAAAGCTGTCGGCGGTGATGTAGTAAATCGCCTCCTGACCTTCCCTCATTCGGCCGACGTAATCGGCGAGGGAGACGCTCTGCTCATCGGTGTCGTTCTGGGTAGAGGCGAAACGCAACAGACCCGCGATCTGTTCGCGATTGGCAAAATCCTCGCCCGGACCTTCTTTCATCACCTTGCCAAACTGCTGCCAGAACTCGGCATACTGCTCCGACTCATTCTTGGCGATCCCTTCCAGTAACCCCAACACCTTCTTCACTGAGGCGCCACGAATGGTGTCAGTAATTTTGTTGTGCTGCAAAATCTCACGGGAGACATTCAGCGGCAGATCGTTGGAATCGATCACCCCACGAACGAAACGCAGGTAGTTGGGCATCAGGTGCTCGGCATCGTCCATGATGAAGACGCGGCGCACGTAGAGCTTGATGCCATGGCGCTGTTCACGATCCCACAGGTCGAACGGCGCCCGTTTCGGAATATAGAGTAGTGAGGTGTACTCCAACTTGCCCTCGACCCGGTTATGGCTCCAGGCCAGCGGTTCTTCCCAATCGTGCCCGACATGCTTATAAAACTCGGTGTACTCTTCGTCAGAGATATCGCTCTTCGGCCGTGCCCACAGGGCAGAAGCCTTGTTGACCGTCTCTTCACCCTCTTCTGCTTCCTCCTGGCCCGGTGCGGCCTCTTTGGCCATCAGGATCGGCAGGGTGATGTGGTCGGAGTATTTGCGGATGATGGAGCGCAGACGCCAACCATCGGCAAACTCCTCTTCCCCTTCACGCAGGTGCAACACGATCTCGGTACCCCGGTTCGGGCAATCGATGTTTTCCAGTGTGTACTCCCCTTCGCCGGCGGATTCCCAGCGCACACCGTGTTCCGCGGTGAGCCCGGCGCGGCGAGTGGTTACACTCACCCTGTCGGCAACGATAAAGGAAGAGTAAAAACCAACCCCAAACTGGCCAATCAGGTTGGCGTCCTTTTGCTGGTCACCGGTCAGAGACTCGAGAAAGGCGCGGGTGCCGGACTTGGCGATGGTGCCCAGATTCTCAATCACCTCTTCACGACTCATGCCGATACCGTTGTCGCGAATCGTAACCGTGCGTGTCTCCTTGTCGAAGGCAACACTGATGTTAAGTTCGTTATCCCCCTCATAGAGGGCATCGTCGGAAAGTGCCTCGAAACGTAGCTTGTCGCAGGCATCAGAGGCATTGGAAATCAGCTCCCGCAAAAATATCTCCTTGTTGGAGTAGAGCGAGTGGATCATCAGATGAAGCAACTGCTTCACTTCTGTCTCAAATCCCAGCGTCTCTTTCTGTGCTTCGACGGTCATGATGTTATTCGTCCTCCATGTTTAAGCCTGTGTCTGAATCTGGCGAAAAATAGGGCTATTATATACTCCTTTCAAGCCCACTCACGACTCAGGTAACTACGGCAAAGCGATCTATGGAAATCAAAACCGTCTCTACCACCCCCTTCGATGACCAGCGCCCCGGCACTTCCGGCCTGCGCAAGCAGGTAAGCCGCTTCCAGCTACCCAACTATCTGGAGAACTTCGTCCAGGCGATTATCGACTGTGTTCCCGAACTCAAGGGCGGTACCATGACGCTGGGCGGCGACGGCCGCTTCTTCAATCGCGAGGCGATTCAGACCATCCTGCGTATGGCAGCTGCGAATGGTGTTGCCCGAGTCCTGGTAGGGCGTGATGGCCTGCTCTCCACCCCCGCCTCCTCAGCAGTGATCCGCAAACACCAGACTCAGGGCGGGATTATCCTCTCCGCCAGCCACAACCCCGGCGGTCCCGACGGCGACTTCGGTATCAAGTTCAATATCGCCAGCGGCGGACCTGCGTCCGAATCACTCACCGAGGCGATCTATCAACGCAGCAAAACTCTGGCTGAGTATCGCATCTTCGATCACCCGGACATCCCACTCGATGAGCATGGCATCTTCGCCATCGGCGAGACCACCATCGAAATCATCGACCCGATCGCCGACTATGCCGAGCTGATGGAGTCGTTATTCGATTTCCATGCCATCCGTGAATTGTTCAAAGGCGGCTTCCGCATGCGCTTCGATGCGATGAGTGCGATCACCGGCCCCTATGCCCTGGAAATACTGGAAAACCGTCTCGGTGCGCCGAAGGGGACTGTGATTAACGCAGAACCGTTGCCCGATTTCGGCGGCCACCACCCGGATCCCAACCTGGCCCATGCCAAGGAACTGGTTGCAGAGCTGTTTGGCGAAAATGCCCCTGACTTCGGCGCCGCCTCCGACGGCGATGGTGACCGCAACATGATCTTGGGGCGCAATTTTTTCGTCACCCCTTCCGACTCGCTGGCGCTGATCACCGCCAATGCTGACTGTGTCCCAGGCTATAAAGGGCGCCTCACCGGAGTTGCCCGCTCCATGCCGACCAGTTGCGCGGCGGACAAGGTGGCAGAGAAACTCGGCGTCGAATCGTTCGAAACACCGACCGGCTGGAAGTTCTTTGGCAACCTGCTCGATGCAGGCCGTATCGTTTTCTGCGGCGAAGAGAGTTTCGGTAGCGGTTCCGACCACGTGCGGGAAAAAGATGGTCTGTGGGCGGTACTCTACTGGCTCAACATCCTCGCCGTACGCAAGGAACCGGTGGAGAAGATTGTCCGCCAACACTGGCGCGAATATGGGCGCAACTACTACACCCGTCACGATTACGAAGGTATCGACCTGGAAGCAGCCAAAGGATTGATGGCCCACGTCGAAACCCAGCTTTCAGGACTGATCGGCCAGCAACTGGCTGGCAGTAACGTCAGCTATGCCGACAATTTCAGCTATACCGATCCGGTGGACGGCAGTGTGAGCAAGAATCAGGGCCTGCGCATCGGTTTCGATGACGGCTCACGGATTATCTATCGTCTCTCTGGCACCGGCACCATCGGCGCAACGCTGCGTATCTATATAGAGCGGTACGAAATCGATCCCGCCAAACAGAATCAGGATACCCAGCAAGCACTCAAAACGCATATCGAACTGGCGGCAAGTATCGCTGAACTGCAGCAGCGAAGCGGCAGAGACCAACCAGACGTCATTACCTGACAGAAAAGCAAAACCACCTCCAGCAAAAAAGGAACTGGCGACGTTTTGACAAAAGTCGCATATAATATGCGACTGTTCAGTACATCGCCGTGGCGCTGTACCGTCTATCTTTCGGAACATTCAAACCCACATCAATGCTATCCGCACTTAGAAAATCACTACAGAGCAAACCTTCCGCACAGGAAATTCAGGCGAACGTATTAGCCGGCATTACAGTAGGCATCATCGCACTGCCACTGTCGATGGCATTGGCAATTGCCAGCGGTGTGCCGCCGCAACACGGTCTCTATACGGCGGTCATTGCAGGCATCGTCATTGCACTGACCGGCGGCTCCAAGGTCAATATCTCCGGACCCACGGCCGCCTTTGTGGTCATTCTACTGCCCATCGTTCAGCAGTTTGGTATCGGCGGGCTGCTGGTCAGCGGCTTTATGGCCGGATTTATTCTTGTCCTGATGGGGGTAGGAAAACTTGGCAGGTTGATTGAAATTGTGCCCTACCCGGTGATCATCGGATTCACTGCGGGCATTGGCATGGTCATCGCCACCTTCCAAATCAAGGATTTCTTCGGCCTCGATATCGCAGCACTGGATGGCCACTATCTGGAGAACTTATCGCTCATTCTGCATTCTCTGCCCACACTGAACTGGCAAGAGACACTGATTGGCATTTTAACATTAGCCGTGCTTTTGTCCTGGCCAAAACTGCGCTCAAGAATCCCCGGCCACCTGGCCGCCCTGTTCATCGGTAGCATCGTGGCCTGGCTGCTGAGTCACTTTACCCAGGATTTTTCTGTCGCGACCATCGGTAGTCGTTTTCACTATGAGATCGACGGTGTAATAGGCAACGGAATTCCACGTACTCTGCCCGCGTTCGAGTGGCCATGGAATCTGCCCAATGCCGAAGGTGAACCAATCGGTATCAGTTTTGAACTGATCAGGGTGCTACTCCCCTCAGCCATTACCATCGCGATTCTCGGTTCGCTGGAATCACTCCTGTGCGCGGTAGTCGCCGATGGTATGTCGGGCAAGAAACACGGCCCCAACGATGAATTGATTGGACAAGGCATCGGTAACATTCTCGCACCACTGTTTGGTGGACTACCTGCGACCGCAGCCATTGCCAGAACCGCCGCCAACGTCAAGGCGGGAGGCAGCCTGCCGCTGGCGTCGGTGGTGCACGGTCTGTTTATTCTGTTGGGTATTCTGCTTTTTGCCCCGCTGCTTGCTTACATTCCCATGGCTTCGATGTCGGCGCTGTTGTTGATGGTTGCCTGGAATATGAGCGAAGCACGACACTTTGTTCGTACGGTCAAGGTCGCACCGCGAGACGACGTACTGGTCCTGATTATCTGTTTTCTTCTGACAGTATTTTTCGACATGACCATTGCCGTGGCCGTCGGCATGGGACTGGCTGCGATCCTTTTTATTCGCGCAAGCATCAGTCTGACCGACACTGCGGTTATCG
Organism: Thiohalomonadaceae bacterium; assembly: GCA_050299175.1. Lineage (GTDB taxonomy): Bacteria > Pseudomonadota > Gammaproteobacteria > Thiohalomonadales > Thiohalomonadaceae > JAPHTQ01. The sequence continues at coordinate 59,491 of JBNKVM010000009.1, read as the reverse complement.
AAGGCACACATGAAGCCTACGATATTCCGGGCAATACCGTTATCTACGATATTAACGGGCCGCTGTTCTTCGGCTCTGCGCAAAAGGCGCTAAAAACCATTTCGACGATACGACCGGATGTACAGATCGTTATCCTGGATCTGAGCGAGGTGACGTTGCTTGATATGAGCGCGATTATCGCCATGGAATCGATCGCCAACGATCTCACCAGCAAGAATGTGGGGCTCATCATCAACAATCTGCAGCCACGAATGATCCTGAAGCTACGTCGCGCAGGCATCCGTAAAAAGGTCGGGCAGGTGGAATTCGCACGTTCCCTGGGAGACAGTCTCAAAATTGCCCGGAAAATGCGTTAAGCCAGGGCAAAAAAAGAGCCCGTTTCCGGGCTCTTTTTCTTACTCCTTGTTTTCCGTATCTCCGCCGCCTTCTGTTTCGTTTTTCGCTTCAGGTTCGACAGGCGTCTCGACCTTTGCTTTTGCCGCTTTCTTCTTTACCGCTTTTTTCTTCGGTGCAAGATTTTTCTTAACCGGCTTTACCGCTTCGCCGTCAGGCCAGTCGGTAAACGGAAACGGTTTCTCGTCACTGTTATAGGTCAGGAACTGCACCAACTGGTAAATATATTCGGCAAGCTGTTTACCAAAATCGAGCAGACGTTGATTGGTTTTTCCGGTAAATAGCGTCGATAGGAACTGAAAAACCACCATTAAGAACAGAACGACACGAGCGACGCCATAAAGCGCATACATAATGACGATGTAGAACAGTCGCATCCAGACATCGGCATTCTTCAGGTTTCCTTTTACCTCGTCATCCATTATGACACCTCGCGAGTTGGTCATTAGTTGTTTAAATTTTAGCCAATCCCTGCCAACCTCTCCAGGCGCGGCAACGTTTTCCACACCCTGATATCTCACTCAGTCTAACAAACTGCGCTAACAATGGCGCTGCCGCAGAAGTTAAACGTAGGCTTACTTCTTCACCATAGCATATAACCATTAATTTAATATGGTTATAGTTTTTGTAGACAAATATCAATTCTGCGTGCCCGTCGGCCTTTTTTCGGCGAGATATGATCTATAAATTCATCACCGTGCGGAATGGACGGATTTTTTTCCGAGCGTGAGTGATATGGAATTATTGCTGATTGGTGACGGTGATACCGTGGGTGATAGCGCCCTGCTGGTTCTACAGCGCTATGGCATGCGGGTACGATGGGCACGCAACAGGGCAACTGCGTTAAGATCCGTCAGTTTATTGGAATATGATGTCCTGCTTCTTGATCTGAATCTTTCCTGGATTTCCGGACTGGAGCTGCTCGCGCGCATTCGACGTGAGGGCAACCATATTCCCATTCTGGTACTCAGCTCCGATGTAGCAGTCATGGACCGGGTCTCCGCCCTGGATGCCGGTGCCGACGATTTCATCTGTAAACCCTTTGATCTGGATGAATTGATTGCCCGCATTCGTGCTCTGCATCGGCGCCATGCCGATTGGGAACCCTCACAGTTACAACACGGTAGCCTCTCTCTTGATCCCTTCTCCCGTATGGTCACCCAGCAGGGTGAGGAGATCCCGCTTTCAGCCACGGAGTTCGACATTCTGCATACGCTAATGGAAAACAAGGGCCGTGTTATCACCCGCGAAATACTGGGTGAACGTGTCTACAATCATAGCGATGATGTTATGAGTAATTCGCTGGATGTGCACATCCATAATCTACGCAAGAAACTTGGCGACCACCCCATCCAGACGGTTAGAGGCATCGGTTATCTAATAAAACGCGGCAATTAAACATTGCATTCATTAGATCCTGTCTCGCCACACTAAAATCTCCCCTCCAGAGTGTGACCCCGTTCCATTCAAAAGTGTGAAGTCGATGCTGTTCGGTTAAATGAAACTTAATCCCGCTTTGTTAGCGTAAAGGCACTACCGAGCAAAACTGACCAGACGATCGTAACCAACACTAATGTCTGGAGGAGGAGTCATCATGAATGCTTCACTGACTGCCACAACAGTCGGCAGACACCACTATATTGGCTGTATCCTGCTGTTCCTTTCATTCATCCCGGCAGTTCAGGCCGACAATGACTCTTCACGCACACGCGAAGATCGACATCGTGATTCACAGCGCAATCAGTTGGTGATCACCCGTGCGGAATGGGATGCCAGAAGATCCCGCCTGAGTGTTGCAGGCACTGCAACATCCGGGACGCGTATTACGGTCAGTAATGCCGACAGTGGTAAATATATAGATTCCACTCGATCCCGTGATGGCAAATGGTCGGTGCGCGAACGCCTGCATTCCGATGCTATTCCCTGCCGAGTCAGGGCAACTGACGACAATGGTGGTTCAACTGAAAGCGATGTACGTAATGCGCCACAGGATTGCGGCACCAATGGCGGTGGTGGAACAACCAATAGCGCACCAACGGCCAATGCCAATGGTCCGTACGGCGCGACCACCGGCACGACCATTAATTTCAGTAGCACTGGGTCATCTGACTCGGACGGCACCATCGCCGCATACGCATGGATATTCGGGGATGGCAACAGTAGTGCATCTGCGAATCCTACCCATACCTATAACACCGCAGGTACCTACACCGTCACCCTCGTTGTCACCGACAACGATGGCGCAAACAGCACTCCCTCAGCCACCACGGCAACCATCACCGATAGCGGTAACGGCGGTGGTGGCAGCACACCCGGTGTATCCATCAACTCCACCAGTCAGGATTCGGTGGGTGTGAACGTCAATGCAGTAAATGAACGTGCCAAGGTACTGGGAGGCAATTACAGTGTCATCGCGATTAATGATCTCGGCATGCACTGTGGCGATTTCGATACCCGCATCGCCAGTATTCTACCACCGTTCCAGGTTCTGCTTGCCCAGATCATTCAAAAAGGTGCGGAGCCGACACTGAATCCTGCCGGAATTAGCCTGAGTTATTCTTCCGCTTCCAATCCCGGCGATCCGATCCTGAACCAGTCCGGCGTTTTTACCGGCGTGAAGAAAGACGGCAGTACCTATAAAACCAACTTCTGGGAGACCGTTGCCAAAGGGGCTTACGATGCCTTCTACCCCGCAAGCGTCACACCGCTATCCACAACCACAGCGGACGTTGGCCTGCCGGTACCCAATGCAGAGGATCTCTACATCGGTCCTGATGGTCGGGTAAACAGTGGTGACGAATTCCTCAGCGCAGTGCAACACGCCATGCCGGGACTAGCCAATCCCTATATCGTCAACAACCCACAACTGATTCGTGAACACTATGCTGACAAACCGTTCTTCGTAAATTTCCCCTTCGGTTATGTCGCGGATAACGTCAACTGGTATGAAGGTGCGGGCATCCCCTTTGCCGCCTTTGACGATTACGGTCGCGAGAATCCTTATCCGCTGGTACGCGTCGAAGCGAGTAACGGCAATAACGTTGTTGCCACCCTCGACACAGTGTTGCCGATCTCCGGTGAAGCCAGCTGTGCCAGCTGCCACGCCGATGCCGCGGATGTGCAACAGAGCCGTACCGATCAACCGGCGCAGGCACTACTCGCGGCAGGACTGCCCGTTGCGACCAGTCTCGACGACCCGGACAGCAATATGCCGAACAAGGTCAGTGTTGAATACGCCTCAGACATTAACGTACTGCGTCTGCATGACCTCAAGCATGGTCCCGCGTATGTCGGCACCGCCAACAACGCCACGCCCTGTGACATCACTGCGAACAATGGCAATGGCGATGCCAGCTGTCTAACCAATCTGGCACTGGTACAGGATAAACCAGTGGTCTGTCAGGTGTGCCACTACACCCCGGCACTCGATCTGGCACAGGTTGGTCCGCAGGCGGGTGCACCGGGCACCGATGCCAATGGTCGTAACCAGTTGGCGCATCAGTCAAACTCCCGTGTGATGCACAACCACCACGGCAACATGACCGATCTGTTCCCGTCGATGCCAGCACCGATTCAGGACAGCACCGGCACGATCACCAATCAGAATGAACGTCTGGCCGCACTGGATCAGACCTGCTACTCCTGCCACCCGGGAAGAAACACCCAGTGCCTGCGCGGTGCCATGTTCAATGGCGGTATGCTGTGCAACGACTGCCACGGCGACATGTTGCAGGTCGGTGCGGACTTCTCTGAAGGCGTCTCGCCAAGCAACCCCGGCGCATTTATTCTGGGCCAGGGCAACTTCTACGATCCGAATAGCAGTCAACCACGTGTACCGTGGGCCAACGAGCCGGGTTGCGGTTCCTGCCACACTGGCGATGCCAGCGGCAACATGACCAATCGTCTCGGCACACTGGTCAATACTGTCGACACCCACGGCAACACCGATGGCATTCGCCTGCGTCAGGCTTACTTGAGTGGCGATGCCAAGGCGACACCCATCGTTCCAAGCAACAAACGCTTTGCCGAACCGGCAGTGCCTGCTTCGTTCAATGGCTTCGCCAATCCTGGCGCAGGTAATCCGAAACTCTACCGCGTCAGTACCGGTCATGGCGGCGTCTTCTGCGAAGGCTGCCATGGTGCGACCCACGCAGAGTGGCCTAATGCCAACCCTAATGCCAACGACAACGTTGCGGCCAATCAACTGCAGGGCCATAGCGGCACCATCGTCGAGTGCAGTGTCTGTCACGATAATGCAATGGACAGCCGCAATACTCTGGACGGGCCACATGGCATGCACCCGGTCGGCGAAAGCACCAACTTTGCCCGCGGCGGTCACGAAAACATGGCAGAAAATAATTCAGCGGCATGCGCTGTCTGCCACGGCCCCGGTAGCCGCAGCAATAACCGGGGCACGGTCCTCTCATTGGCTAAAGCGGATCGCAACCTTCGCGGCACCGTTGTGCACAAGGGTGAGCCCGTCGGCTGCTCGGTCTGCCACTAACTTTTACCTACCTGGCATGTACGTGCGGGCGCAATGCCCGCCCCTCCTCAGCCCCGTGACTTTTCCACGGGGCTTTTTTTGTCACTTTACACTGCATAAAAAATGCCGGGCGTTTGCCCGGCACTTCGCATCGAATAAAAACGTTCGTTACTGCACACCGTTATCCAGCACTTCCTCCTGTTGCAGGAATTCCGGATCCATCATCTCAATGAAGCGACGCGCCTGCGGTGAGAGAAACTTACCCTTGCGCACCACGGTGCCGTAACTGCGGCCGGGGAAATAGTGGCTCAACGGAATGCGTGCCACCTTGTCGTCTGGACGAAGACAGACATCACTCACGATCGAGATCCCCAGCCCCAGTTCGACGTACTTCTTAATGACCTCCCAACCACCCGCCTCGAGGGAAACCTGAAAGGCGACGTTGTGCTGACTGAACACCGTCTTCACCGTGCCCCAGGTACTGAGGTGGCGCGGCGGCAGGATCAGGCCGTAGGGACTGATTTCTTCCAGACGAATATTCTCCCGACCGGCCAGTGGGTGATCCAGCGGTGTGATTAGCACCGTGTCATAGCTGATATTGGGGCGATAGATAATATCTTCCGGCACCTCCATCATGGAACCGACCGCCAGGTCAGCCTCATCGGCGCGCAACATCGCCATACCGTCGCGACCAGTCACGTTGAGCAGTTTGATTCGAATACGTGGATAGGCCGCGGCAAAGCGTTTAATCGGCTCGGGCAATATATAGAGAATGGTCGACTCTCCCGCAGCGATGTTCAGCTCACCCGATTCCAGCTTGCCGTATTGGGCAGAGAAAGTGTCCTGCAGTTTGTCGATACCCTGCACCAGCGGATCGGAGAGTTTGTAGAGAATCTCTCCTTCCGGGGTTAATTTGATATTGGGGCCACGACGCTCAAACAGGGTGATTCCCATCTCCCGCTCCAGCGCCTGGATCTGCAGGGTCACCGAGGGCTGGCTCAGAAACAGCTCTTCCGCAGCCATAGAGATACTGCCGGTGCGAGCAGCGAAACAGAAGGCACGCAGCTGTTTCAGACGGTTCTGCTTATAGTAGAGGGGAGCAGGCATGACATTACCTCATCCATTAACTTGATAAATAGGGATTATAGCAACCATATTTTTAAATACTAATTATTTAGTACATAAATTTTAATACATAAAATTGAAATAATTTACATGATAAATAGTGAAACCCGACATAGACTTCGCTAAACCTTACGAACTGTAGTATTTCTTACAAAAACAGTCGGATATTGGGAGAGGGTATATGTCAACCATCGCGAACATTTCTGTCGCAGCGGGTTTCATGTCTGGTCTGGGAATCGCCCTGGCCTCCCTGCTCGCTTTCGCCAACCGTAAGCTGTTTGTCCAGGAAGACCCGCGCATCGATGAGGTCGAGTCGATGCTGCCCAGCACCAACTGCGGCGCCTGCGGTACCCCTGGCTGCCGTGCCTTCGCCGAGGCGCTGATCGAAGAAAAGGTTACCCCCGGCCAATGCACCGTTAACGCGGTTGAGCAGAACAAAGCCATTGCCAAATTCCTCGGTGTCGATCTCGGCCAGCAGGAAAAGCGCGTTGCCCGTCTCGCCTGTGCCGGAGGCAACAATGTTGCCCGCCAGCATGCCCGCTACGACGGCCTCGATACCTGTCGCGCCGCTGCCCTGGTTGGTAGTGGCGGTAAGGGCTGCGCCTGGGGCTGCCTCGGCCTGGCCGACTGTGCTGATGTCTGCGACTTCGACGCCATCACCATGAATAAGCAGGGGCTGCCCGAAGTCATCGCCGAAAAGTGTACCGCCTGCGGCGACTGCATCGATATCTGCCCCAAGGGTCTCTTCTCCCTGGAACCCGTCAGCCACCATCTGTGGGTGGCCTGCAAGAACATTGACAATGCCGACGACGCGGAAAACGACTGCGCCGTGGCCTGTACTGCCTGCGAGCGTTGCGCTATGGACTCGCCCGAAGGCCTGATTCGAATCGAAAACAACCTGGCGGTCATCGATTACCAGCATAACAACCTGGCCAGCGAATTCGCCATCCAGCGCTGTCCCACCGGGGCCATCGTCTGGGTCGACGATGATCAGAAAGTCCGCAAAGGGGCCAAGGCGAAAAAGGTAATCCGCCGCGGCGCCCTGCCGCTGACCAAAGCCGCCGCACAGTAATATAGAGAGGACGCAAGTCATGATCGGTAAGAAAAAATCGGACAAGCAGTTCAAATACCCTGGTAAGCGTATGGCGCTGGACGGCAACACCGCCGTCATTATGGTCGAGCGCGAATCCTCCGACGCCGCCGGCGCCTACCCGATCACTCCGTCCACCCAGATGGGTGAGTACTGGGCGGAAGAGGCGGCCAAGGGCCACCTCAATGTATCCGACCGACCGCTAATCTTCATTGAGCCGGAATCCGAGCACGCCGCCGCTGCAGTCACTGCCGGTATGGCGATGACCGGTCTGCGTGCCAGCAATTTCTCCTCGGCGCAAGGCGTGGCCTTCATGCACGAGTCGCTCTACGCCGCCGCGGGCAAACGCCTTCCTTATGTATTGAACATCGGCTGTCGCGCCATCACCAAAGCAAGCCTCAACGTTCACTGCGGTCACGACGACTACCACTGCATCGACGATACCGGCTTCTTCCAGCTCTTCGCCAAGGATGCCCAAGGTGCCGCTGACCTCAACCTGATCGGTCGCAAGGTCGCTGAACTGGCACTAACCCCCGCTGTAGTTGCCCAGGACGGTTTCCTTACCACCCACCTGATCGAACCGCTGCAGGTACCGGAGCGCGCACTGATCGAAGAGTTCGTCGGCCGTCCCGATGACATGATCGAGTGCCCCACCCCGGCGCAGAAAATGTTGTTCGGCCCCAAGCGCCGCCGCGTGCCGGCGATCTGGGATGTCGATACCCCGATGCTTTCCGGTTCGGTACAGAACCAGGATGCCTTCATGCAGACCGTTGCGGCGCAGCGTCCCTATTTCTACGCCCACATCCCGGCGCTCACCGATCAGGTAATGGCAGAATACGCCGAACTCACCGGCCGCCGTTACAGCCGTCTCGGTGACTACAAATGCGACGATGCGGAATACATCATCATCGGCATGGGCTCGATGGTGGTTCAGGCCGAAGCGGTCGCCGATTACCTGCGTAAGACTCGCAAACTGAAAGTGGGTGTGATCGACGCCACCATGTTCCGCCCCTTCCCCGGCGACCTGCTGAGCAAACTGCTCAAGGGCAAGAAAGGCGTTGCAGTACTGGAACGTACCGACCAGCCGCTGGCCGAAGACCTGCCGCTGATGCGTGAGGTTCGTGCCGCGATCACCAAGGCGATAGAAAACGGTCAGGCCGAAGGCAGCGAACTGCCCTACCCGAACTACGACACCTACACCAAGCTGAAGGACGCCCCGGCACTCTACTCCGGTGCCTACGGCCTCGGCTCCCGCGACCTGCAACCGGAAGGTCTGGTTGCCGCGATCGAAAACATGCTACCTGATGGCAGCAAGCGCAAGTTCTTCTACCTCGGTATCGAATTTGTCCGCGAGGCCGCCACCCCGAAGCAAGAACTGCACATCCAGGAGTTGCTTGACGCCTATCCGAAGATCGGCGAACTGGCGCTGAAGGGTTCCGAGAACCCCAACCTGATGCCGGAAAAATCGATCACCGCACGGATGCACTCCGTCGGCGGCTGGGGTGCCATCACCACCGGTAAAAACCTGGCGATGACCCTTTACGATCTGCTCGGCTTCGACATCAAGGCGAACCCGAAATACGGTTCGGAGAAGAAGGGCCAGCCAACCACTTATTATCTATCCGCTGCACCGGAGCCGATCCGCGTTAACTGCGAATACCATTTCGTTGATGTGGTACTGAGCCCCGACCCGAACGTCTTCAGCCACTCCAATCCGCTTTACGGCCTGAAGAAAGGCGGCGTATTCATTATCCAATCCTCATACGACAACGAAGAAGAACTGTGGGCCAACTTCCCGCGCACCGCGCAACAGTTCATCGTCGACAACGATATCCGCGTCTTCTTCGTCGATGGCTTCAAGATCGCCCGCGATGAAGCGAGTAACCCGGAACTGCAACTGCGCATGCAGGGCAACGCCTTCCAGGGCGCCTTCTTCGCCGCCTCGCCGCTGATGGAGATGGCCGGTCTGGATGAAGAGAAGCTGTTCGATTCCATCGAAGCCCAGCTCGACGCCAAGTTCGGTTCCAAAGGCAAGCGCGTAGTCGAGGACAACCTGCGTATCGTCCGCCGTGGCTTCGATGAAACCCGCGAGATCAAGAATAAGGAAGTCGGCCTGACCCGCGAAAAAGTGCAACAGAAACACAGTGCACTGCCGATTATGCTCAAGACCCTGCCGGAAGGTGATGGTCGTATCGCCGACGTTCACCGTTTCTGGGAACAGACCGGTTCTTTCTACGCCGCGGGCAAAGGCTCCGACAACCTGGCCGACCCGTACCAGGCGCTGTCGATCATCCCGGCGGCCACCGGCCTCTACCGTGACATGACCCAGATCCGTTTCGAGTATCCACAGTGGATCGCAGAAAACTGCACCGCCTGCGGCGACTGTTACACTGTCTGCCCCGATTCGTCCCTGCCAGGTCTGGTCAACACCTTCGGTGAAGTATTCGAGACCGCTATCCGTCGCGTAGAAACCGGTGGCACCATCACCAGCCACCTGCGCCGCGAAAGTCGCAACGTGGAGAAGCGCCTGCGCGAGCTGTGCAATGAGGCCGGTGAAAGTGCCAATGTACGCAAGCTGCTGGATCAGGCGGTGCTTGAGACGATTGCCGCCTCCGATGCCGAGGGTGACGCGCGCGCCAAGCTGGAAAAAGAGTTTGGCCTGTTCATGGAAGCGCTGGGCAAGTTCGAGTTTGCCCTGACCAAGCCCTACTGGAACAACCTGGAGAAGAAACAGAAAGGCACTGGTGGCCTCTTCTCCATTACGGTCAATCCCTACACCTGTAAAGGCTGTATGGAGTGTATCGATGTCTGCGAAGACGACGCACTACGCCCGCAAAAGCAGCACGAGGAAGACGTTCAACGCATGCGCGCCGACTGGGAGCTGTGGCTTGATCTACCGACCACCTCCGAGCAGTTCAACCGCATCGACGATCTGGATGAAAAAATCGGCGCCCTGCAAACCCTGCTGCTGGACAAGCGCAACTACGGCGCAATGGTCTGCGGCGACGGCGCATGCCTCGGTTGCGGCGAGAAAAGCGTAGTACACCTCTTTACCTCTACCGTTTCGGCATTGATGCAGCCTCGGGTCAAGCAACATCTGACCAAACTGGACGACCTGATCGGCAAACTGGAACAGCACATTCGCCTGAAGCTGGCCGAAGGTCTGGATCTCTCCGACATCGCCAGCATCCAGAACGCGGCTGGCGGCGAAGGCGACCTGACCCTCTCCGAGCTGAGCCACAGCATCGATGCGTCCCAGGAAAAAACCGTAGTCGATCAACAGTGGCTACGTTGGGCCACCAATCTGCTGGATCGCCTGCGCGACCTGCGGTGGCGTTACGTAGAAGGCCCGAGCAAGCGCGGTCGTTCCGATATGGGTATCGTCAACTCCACCGGTTGTACTTCGGTGTGGGGTTCGACCTTCCCCTACAACCCCTATCCATTCCCCTGGGCTTCACACCTGTTCCAGGACAGCCCCTCCATGGCAATGGGCCTGTTTGAAGGTCACATGGTGAAGATGGCTGATGGCTTCCGCGCCATCCGCGAAGCGGAGCTGGAACTGGCCGGTCAGTATAACCCGGCGGAACACGACGCCTTCTTCAAATACTTCAACTGGAAACAGTTCAGCGACGAAGAGTGGCAACTCTGCCCGCCGGTAGTTTCCGTCGGTGGTGACGGCGCGATGTACGACATCGGCTTCCAGAACCTCTCCCGTGCACTGGCTTCCGGCATGCCGATCAAGGTGCTGGTACTCGACACCCAGGCCTACTCCAATACCGGCGGTCAATCCTGCACCTCCGGCTACATCGGCCAGGTAGCGGACATGGCCCCCTACGGCAAAGTCATTAAAGGCAAGACCGAAATCCGTAAGGAGGTCAGCCTGATCGGTATGGCGCACCGTACCAGCTACATCCTGCAGAGCGCTGTCGCCAATGTGACCCACCTGCTGGAGGGTTTCATCGACGGCCTTAACAGCCGCAACCCGGCGCTGTTCAACATCTACACCACCTGCCAGCCGGAACACGGCGTAGGTGACGACGCCTCCGAACGCCAATCACGCCTGGCGGTTGAGTCACGCGCCTACCCGTTGATGAAGTTCGATCCCGATGCGGGAGAAACCTTCCATGAGTGCCTCGACCTCGAAGGCAACCCGTCACTGGATACAGACTGGCCAACCTTCACCCTGCGTTACGTTGACGAGAACGGCAAAGAGGGCACCCTCGAACTGCCGATGACCTTCGCCGATTTTGCCTACACCGAAGGCCGCTTCCGCAAGCACTTCAAGAAGGCGCCACCGGAGACCTGGAACGACAGCATGATTCCGTTGCACGAGTTCCTCGATCTCGACGAAGACGATCGCGAAGGTAACCTGCCCTACATCTGGGCACTGGACGGCAAGAACCGCCTGATGCGCATCCTCTGCTCCCAGGAGATCGTGCTCTCCACCGACGAGCGTCGTCAGTACTGGCGTCAGCTCAAGGGTATTGCCGGTGAACTGGACAAGGTCGACGTCAATGCACTGGTCGCACAGACCAAGGCAGAGATGGCACAAAAGCTCTCTTCTACTCTGCTTTCGCTGGCCGCTTCCGGTGACGTTGCAGCCCTCACCGGCGGTTCCGTTCCGGCCAACGGCAATGGCAACGGTGCGGCGAAGGCGAATGGTAACGGCGCTGCAGCACCCTCGGGTGACTATGAGCCGGTCTGGATCGAAACACCGGAGTGCACCGCCTGCGACGAGTGTATCGATATCAATCCAAAGATATTCACCTACAACGGCGACAAGAAAGCGGTCATCGTCGATCCCAAGGCGGGTCCGTTCAAGGACATCGTCAAGGCAGCGGAGAAATGCACCGCGGGCTGCATCCATCCCGGTACACCGTTCAACATGGCTGAGAAGGATGTCGAGAAGCTGATCAAACGTGCGGAGAAGTTCCAGTGATCTTCGCTCTGGCACAACACATTCTCGGAGCCTCCGAATATTCGTTTTTACCCTCAGGAGGGGACACTTCCCCCGTCTTCCTCCTACCCATTGCCCTCCTCTCCCCGAGGAGGGATTTTTTATTCTCTCAAACCGGGCGGAAGCCATGGGCCTGCTTGAACGTTTAAAACGGGCAAGTTTCGCTCACGGCGTCCACCCGGCCGATCACAAGGCGGAGACGAAGGACAGGGCGATCCGTCGCCTGCCCTTCGCCCCGCGTTTGATCATCCCCCTGTCGCAACACATCGGTGCACCGGCGGTGCCGCTGGTGCATGCAGGTCAGGAGGTAGTGCGCGGCGAACCGATCGCACGCGCAGAAGGTTTTGTTTCGGTACCAATCCACGCACCGGCCACCGGTGTGATCGAAGGTATCGAACTGCGATATACCGCCAAAGGCACCAAGGAGAAAGCGATCATCCTGCGTGTCTATCAGGCCGACTCGCAACGGGTGGCCTACACCACACCGTGTAATCCGGACGAAATGAGCGTCGAGGAGTTGCGTAACGCGGTGCGCGATATCGGTATCGTCGGACTGGGCGGCGCGGCTTTCCCCTCCCACGTCAAGATGACTATCCCGGACGAGACAAAAATCGACACCCTGTTGATCAATGGTTGCGAGTGCGAGCCCTACCTCACCACCGATTACCGGGTGATGCTCGAGTACCCGGAAGCGATCATGCGCGGCATCCAGATCACCCTGCGCATCATCGGTGCCAAGCGCTGCATTATCGGTGTCGAGGACAACAAGCTCGAAGCGGTCAAAGCACTACGTAAGGCGATCCCCGCCGGTGCACCGATCACCGTCGAAACGGTCAAGACCAAATACCCGCAGGGTGCGGAAAAAATTCTGCTCAAGACTCTGTTGGATCGTGAAGTGCCCACTGGTGGCATCATCACCCAGACCGGCACGGCGATGCATAACGTCGGCACTATGGCCGCCATCGGCGAACAATTGGCGCGCGGTGAGGGATTGATCGAGCGTGTGGTGACCGTGGCAGGTCCCGGCGTGGAGAAACCGGGCAATTATCTAGTGCCTTTTGGCACCCCCATCGGTTTCATGCTGCAGCAACTCGGCTTCAAGGGCACCGAGGCTCAGGTCATCCTTGGTGGGCCAATGATGGGCCAATCAATCGCTACCCTCGACGTGCCAGTCGTCAAAGGCACCTCTGGACTCCTGATCCTGAACGAGGAATTCCTTAACCAACCGGCTCGTAAAAGTTATCCTTGCATCAAGTGCGGTGCCTGCGTCGAGGCCTGCCCGATGCACCTCAATCCGAAAGAACTGGGCCTGCTGGCAGGCAAACGGGAATATGGCTTGATGGCTGAACGCTTCAACCTCAACGACTGTTTCGAGTGCGGCTGCTGCAGCTTCGTCTGTCCCTCGGCGATTCCGCTGGTGCAGCAGTTCCGTATCGCTAAGGCATTTAACCGGGAGCGTGCGGCGTGAAGATAAGCATGGAACTCCGCAGTTCGCCGCACCTGCGTAAACCGATCGGTGTTGAGATCATCATGCGCAACGTGGTCTACGCGTTGCTGCCGATCTGCGCCTTCTCCGTCTACCAGTTTGGTATCAGTGCACTGGCGCTAATCCTCACCGTGCTGGCAAGTTGCCTCCTGACCGAAGCCCTGTTCAACTGGATGGGCGACAAGCCGGTCAGCATCGGTGACTACAGCGCCACGATTACTGCACTACTGCTGGCACTAACCCTGCCACCCAGCTTCCCACTGTGGATGGGCGCGGTCGCCAGTTTCATCGCCATCGGCCTCGGCAAATCGCTGTTCGGTGGTCTCGGTTACAACCCGTTCAACCCGGCATTGCTTGGTCGAGCCTTTGTCCAGGCGGCCTTCCCGGTAGCGATCACCACCTGGACCCCGGCCTTCGCGCCCGGTCGCTTTGTCGAGTTCATTCCCACCACCCTGACCCTGCCGTTCACCTTGCCGCCGAATATCGACGCCTGGAACAAGGCAGCGGTTGATACCTTCACCGGCGCCACCCCGCTGGGGATGCAGAAATTCGATGGCGTCGCGACACCGGTAATGGATCTGTTCACCGGCATGAGTGCCGGTTCCGCGGGCGAAACCTCTGCGATTCTGATTTTGATCTGTGGTGCTTACCTTGCGCTACGCAAGATGATGGACTGGCGTATCCCGGTCGGCATTCTCGCCAGCGCCGCCCTTTCCACTGCGCTGTTTCAGTTCTTCGATCCGGAAACCCCCAGCATCCTGTTCATGCTCTTTTCCGGTGGCCTGATGCTTGGCGCCGTGTTCATGGCCACTGACATGGTCGGTTCGCCGGTCACACCGCTCGGTGTCTGGATTTACGCTGCATTGATCGGTTTCGTCACCATCGTTATCCGTCTCTACGGCGGTCTTAGCGAAGGGGTGATGTATGCCATCCTGCTGGGCAACGCGCTGGCGCCGCTGATCGAATCGGTCACTCAGCCACGCAGCTATGGTCATAGTGGACGAGGGGCCAAGCCATGAGCGATAGCGCAGCGATGCAGACACCGCAGGTCAGCAGCTTCGCCCTGATCCGCACCCTCGGATTGATCGCCATGGTCTCCGGTCTTCTGGTGGTGCTGGTGTTCGAATGGACCAAACCGGCCATCGAACAGAACAAGCGCGAAATGATCGAACGTGCTGTATTTCAGGTCGTACCCGGTGCGACGCAACGGCGTGACTTTGTGGTCACCAGCGACGGCATCAAAAAAGAAGGCGACGGGATTACTGTCTACGCCGCTTACGACGATGCGGGCAAACTACGCGGTATCGCTGCGGAAGCCGCAGCACAGGGCTACCAGGATGTGATTCGCCTGCTCTACGGTTACAACCCGGAGTGCCAGTGCATCACCGGGATTCGCGTACTGAAGCTTTCCGAAACTCCCGGCCTTGGCGACAAGATCATCACCGACGCCGATTTCGTTGCCAACTTTAATGCACTTGATGCCAGCCTCAACGCCACCATGGATGCATTGGCCAACGCCATCGTTACCGTGAAGCATGGGCGCAAACAGAACCCGTGGCAGATCGACGCCATCTCCGGCGCGACCATCTCTTCCACTGCAGTGGGCAAGGCGCTCAACGATAGCGCACAACGTTTGTTGCCTTTACTGGTACCGCATATCAAAGAACTGACTGTTGCAGGTGACGGCGCATGATGAAGAATGAGCAAATCACCATGGACACTTTCCTCGACGGACTGTGGAAAGAGAATCCCGTATTCGTCATGCTGCTCGGCATGTGTCCGGTATTGGCGGTGACCAACTCGACAATGAACGCCATCGCCATGGGTGTCGCCACCACCTTCGTGCTGCTCTGCTCCAGCCTGCTGGTATCGCTGTTGCGCAGCGTGATTCCGAAGCAGGTGCGTATCGCCAGTTACATCGTGATCATCGCCACCTTCGTCACCATCGTCGACTACCTGATTCAGGCGATTAGCCTGGAGTTGTACAACGCCCTCGGCGCATTCATTCAGCTCATCGTGGTTAACTGCATGATCCTTGGCCGTGCCGAGTCTTATGCTTCGAAGAACAAACCGGTGAAGGCGATCGTTAACGCCCTTGGTCAAGGTGGAGGTTTTACCTTCGCCCTGCTCTGTCTCGGCACGGTACGTGAGGTCCTCGGCAACGGCACCCTGCTTGGTTTCGATCTGTTTGGCCCGCAGTTCCAGCCCTGGGTCGTCATGGTTCTTCCCGCGGGTGGTTTCTTCGTTCTCGGCACCTGGCTGCTGCTATTCGCCTGGATGCGTCAACGCCGCGAAAAACGCGCACTGCAAATGGAGGCTGTCCGTGGCAACTGAATCGCTCTCCTTCATTTTTCTTAACGCGCTGCTGATCAACAACTTCGTGTTGAGCATGTTCCTTGGCCTATGCCCGTTTCTTGGCGTCTCGGGCAAACTCAACACCGCGATCCCGATGGGTATCGCTACCGCGCTGGTGATGCTGGTCAGCTCCTTCTGCGCTTGGTTTATCAATCTGGTATTGGTGCACTTCGATATCGAATTCCTGCGCCTGATCAGCTTCATCGCAGTGATCGCCTCGGCGGTGCAACTGGTCGAGATGACGATGAAAAAATTCAGCCCGACACTGTTCCGTGCGCTGGGTATTTTCCTGCCGCTGATCACCACCAACTGCGCGATCCTCGGTCTGGCCCTGTTCCAGACCTTTAAGGACTACAGTCTGTTACAGTCCTTCGTTTACAGCCTCGGCGCAGGCGGTGGTTTCACCCTGGCGCTGCTGTTAATGGCGGGACTGCGTGAGCGACTTAACCTGGCCAATGTACCCAGTGTCAGTCAGGGCGCAGCGATGAGTCTAATGCTCGCCGGGATGCTTTCGCTCACCTTCATGGGCTTTGCCGGAATCGGGGGCTGATGATGATCCTCAACATGTTTATAGCCGTTTCGTCGATCCTGCTGTTGATGGCAGGTTGGCTTGGCGTACAACACATTGCACGTGCCTTTGCTGCACGTCATCCGGAATTTGGCCCTGCCCGCGAAGAGGGTGGTGGTTGCGGTAAGAGCTGCGGCTGTCATGGCGGCGGCAGTTGTCAGCGAGAGAAGGAGTCACCGCAATGAGCGATTTAACAATACCTGTCGAACAGGCTAATGCTATGAGTGACAAGGGGAGTAACATGAACGAGTACGTTGTCGGCTTTGAATCCCTGGGAATGGGAGACGTGATGCGCGTGGGCGGCAAGAATGCCTCCCTCGGTGAAATGATCAGCAATCTCGCCGCTGCCGGCGTTAGCGTTCCCGGCGGTTTTGCTACCACCTCCAGCGCCTTCCGCGACTTTCTCAGTCAGGATCGCCTGGACGAGCGGATCAACGGCCTGCTGGCACGTCTCGACGTCGATGACGTTAACGCGCTGGTTGAAGCGGGCAAGACCATCCGTAACTGGATCATCGAAACACCCTTCCCGGCTCCGCTGGAAGCGGCGATCCTCGCCCACTACGACGATCTGTGCAAAGACGGCGAACACGCCGTAGCGGTACGTTCCTCCGCCACCGCGGAAGACCTGCCGGATGCCTCCTTCGCCGGACAGCAGGAGACCTTCCTAAACATCCGCGGCAAGGAAAACGTACTGGAAGCGGTGAAGCATGTATTCGCTTCGCTCTACAACGACCGCGCCATCTCCTACCGCGTACACAAAGGTTTTGAGCACGCCGAGGTCGCACTCTCCGCCGGTATTCAGCGCATGGTGCGCAGTGACATCGCTGCCAGCGGCGTCATGTTCACCCTCGATACCGAATCCGGTTTCGGCGGCGTGGTGTTGATCACCGGCGCCTACGGTCTCGGTGAAGCGGTGGTTCAGGGCGCGGTTAACCCGGATGAGTTCTACGTGCACAAAGCCACCCTGGAAGCAGGTAAACCGGCGGTGCTGCGCCGTACTCTGGGTAGCAAAGCAATCAAGATGATTCACGACGATGCCACCAAAGTCGGTCGTACCATCAAAACCGTTGATGTCGACGAAGCAGATCGTCTGCGTTACTGCCTCAACGACAAACAGATCGAAGATCTGGCCAATCAGGCGATGCTGATCGAAAAGCACTACCAGCGTCCGATGGATATCGAATGGGCACTCGACGGCGAAGACGGCAAGCTCTACATCGTGCAAGCCCGTCCAGAAACCGTTAAGAGCCAGGACGACAAGAAAGTTATCGAACGTTACAAACTGAAAAAGCGCGGTGACGATATCCGTTGCACCGGTCGCGCTATCGGCGCACGTATCGGTACCGGCCCCGCCCGCGTGATCGACAACATCGCAGAGATGGATCAGGTTCAGCCCGGAGACGTACTGGTCACCGATATGACCGACCCCGATTGGGAACCGGTGATGAAGCGTGCCTCGGCCATCGTCACCAACCGTGGCGGCCGTACCTGTCACGCGGCGATCATCGCCCGCGAACTGGGTATCCCGGCAGTGGTCGGTTGCGGCGACGCCACCAGCACCATCGCCAACGGCGAGAAAGTGACCGTCTCCTGTGCTGAGGGTGACACCGGCTACATCTACGACGGCATCCTTGAGTTTGATGTCACCCGCTCCGATGCCGGTGAACTGCCGAAACTGCCGGTGAAGATCATGATGAACGTCGGCAACCCGGATCGCGCCTTCGACTTCGCCAGCATTCCCAATGCCGGTGTAGGCCTGGCGCGGATGGAATTCATCATCAACCGCATGATCGGTATCCACCCGAAAGCGCTGCTGGAATTCGATAAGCAGAACGACGAACTAAAATCGATCATCGCCAAACATACCGCTGCCTACGCCAGCCCGGTCGATTTCTACGTCGAGAAGATCGTCGAAGGCATCAGCACCCTTGCTGCCGCCTTCCACGGCACACCGGTGATTGTTCGCATGTCCGATTTTAAATCGAACGAATATGCCAACCTGATCGGCGGTGAGAACTACGAGCCGCATGAAGAGAATCCGATGATCGGTTTCCGCGGTACCGCGCGTTACATCTCTGAGAGCTTCCGCCCCTGCTTTGAGCTGGAGTGCCGCGCACTGAAGAAAGTGCGTGACGAGATGGGCCTCACCAATGTCGAGATCATGGTGCCCTTCGTACGCACGCTTGCGGAAGCGAAAGGTGTCACCGAACTGCTGGCGGCCAACGGCCTCAAGCGCGGTGAGAACGGTCTGCGTATCATTATGATGTGCGAAATCCCTTCCAACGCGGTGATGGCTGATGAGTTCCTCGAATACTTCGACGGCTTCTCCATCGGCTCCAACGACATGACCCAGCTCACCCTGGGTCTGGATCGTGACTCCGGTCTGATCGCCGAATCCTTCGACGAACGCGACCCGGCGGTATTGAAGATGCTCTCCATGGCTATCGCGGCCTGCCGCAAGCAGGACAAGTATGTCGGAATCTGCGGTCAGGGTCCTTCCGACCATCCGGATCTGGCGAAGTGGTTGCTGGAGCAGCAGATCAGTAGCATCTCCCTCAACCCGGATACGGTAGTCGAAACAGGGCTGTTCCTCGCCGGTCAGAAGTAAACGCAATATCAACGCAAAGGGATACGATTTTGTATCCCTTTGCTTGATTTGCATGATTGACGACGAACACACGGTAGTGGCATTGTGAACGCACGTAAGAACCTTTCACTTGTGGAGCAGCTAGGCGAGCCTGTGAAACGATCCGTCTTTTTCCTCTCTGACCGTACCGGTATCACCGCCGAGACACTGGGGCACAGTCTGCTCACCCAGTTTGAAGGGGTGGAGTTCCAGAAAACCACCATGGCCTTCCTCGATACGCTGGAGAAGGCACAAAATGCGGTGGCACGGATTAACGATGCGGCAATAAGAGACGGCGCTAAGCCTCTGTTGTTCAGCACCCTGCTCAACGAAGAAGTCCGTGAGATCATCGATACCAGTGACGGCATGCTGTTCGATTTCTTCGATGCCTTTATCAATCCACTGGAACTCGAACTCGGTATCCACTCGGCCCACGCGGTAGGACGTTCTCACGGCATGGGCGTCTACTCCGATTACAAATCACGTATCGATGCAGTTAACTTCGCTATGGGTAGCGACGACGGCAACACCCTGCGCGACTACCCGCACGCAGAAGTTATCCTGGTCGGCGTCTCCCGCTCCGGTAAAACGCCAACCAGCCTCTACTTGGCACTGCAATACGGCATTCGCGCCGCCAACTATCCGCTCATTGAAGAAGATCTGGAATCGGATCGCCTGCCCGAATGCCTGCGTCCGTATCGTGAAAAACTCTTCGGCCTCACCATTGCCCCGGAACGACTGCAACAGATCCGCAGTGAACGCCGCCCCGACAGCAACTATGCTTCAGTCAAACAGTGCCGCTATGAAGTCCGCGCAGCAGAAGGGATGTTCCGCGCAGAAAATATTCCCTTCCTCGATACCAGCGCCGTCTCCATCGAAGAGATCGCCGCCACTCTGTTACAACAGACCGGACTTAAGCGCCGCCTCTACGGCTAGTCTTCACTAGACTCGCACAGTAGCTCGGCCAGATGTTTCGGACGGCGTCCGCTACCTTCCACAATCTGTTCACGGCAAGAGAAACCATTCGCCAGCAGTGGTGAGTTGGCATTAGCACGAATCGTCGGTAGCAAACTATCCTCAGCCATCGCCGTTGCCATTTCGGTGTGCTCACTTTCCAGGCCAAAGCTGCCGCCCATACCACAACAGGAGGCCTCGATAAGCTCAAACTCCAGCTCGGGAATTAACTTCAATACTCGGCGCATCGATTTCATTGCGCCGACTGCTTTTTGATGGCAGTGACCGTGCACCAGTAACTTCTCCGTCAATGACAGTGGTTTCAATTTAAGCTTGAAACGTCCGGCCTTCTCTTCACGAACGATAAACTCTTCGAACAGAATGGCCTGTGCTGCCACGGTTTCCACCGCATCACCGAGATGCATGGCACGGTAGTCATCACGGATTGCCAAAAGGCAGGCCGGTTCTAATCCCACGATACTCAGTCCTGCTTCCGCATAGGGCGTTAGTACCCTGAGTGTACGCTCAGCCTCTGCCCGTGCCTCTTGCACCATACCGTGAGCCAAATAACTACGGCCGCAACAGAGCGGTCGTTGCGGCTCGGAGGTTTCCGCATCCGGCGCTGCAACGATGACACGATAACCGGCTCGGTTAAGTACCGTCACAGCAGCTTCGGCGATCTGCGGATCATAGTGGTGACTGAAGGTATCGACGAATAGCACAACTTCCTGTGTACCAGTGACACCACTGGTGTTCTGTGTAGTGAATGATTCTTCTGCGGCCTCGGGTAAACGCCGACCTGCTGTGACCCCGATAATCAGATCGCCCAACCACGCGAGTACAGAAAAACGGTTACGCCACCGCACCAGATTCTTCAGCCACGGCAGACGATGCAACCATCGCGGTGTATGGGCAAAGAGACGGGTACGTAAGGAAGGTGTTTTGGTCGCATAGCGTTGTGCGAGATATTCGATCTTGATCTGCGCCATGTCGACGCTGTTTTCACACTCCCGCTTGCACCCCTTGCAGCCGAGGCATAGCTCCATCGCCTCTGCCAGTTCCGCATCGTCCAGCGGCAACTCACCATTGAGCAACGCCTTCAACAAACGCACACGTCCACCCGTCGAAAACATCGGGTTGTCACTCACACGGTAACTGGGACACATCACGCCTTTGCCCTTGGTCTCGCATTGACGCGAGCTGATACAGACCGCCACCGCTTTGGCAAAATCGCCGCCCTGTTTGGGAATATCGGCATAGGCATCACCCATGCCAGATTCTTTGTAGGCTGACCAGTCGAGATAGGTTTTCATACGTTTTGCCGTTCCTGCCTTACTATTCATGCTTGAGCAGCAAGAGTAGTGCCAACGCAAAAACACTATCAATCAAAGGGTTAAGCTGTAGAGGGATGTTGTAAAAGCGACAATCGTGTATATATCAGCTAAAGACAACAACGACCTGTCGTGCACACGATAAAGTAGCAAAAAGCACGCCGCAGAATTTCATGGGAGCAATGAAATGACTAATGCCACTGACAGCACTGCTTCGTTATTACATTATGCAAGGATCGCCGGAGTTCTCTACCTGCTCATCATTGTATTCGGCATCTCCAGCGAAGTAGTGATCCGCGGAAGCTTGATTGTCCCTGGTGACGCTGCAGCAACGACCACCAATATTATGACATCTCAGCCACTTTTCAGGATGGGATTCCTCGCCGACTCCATTATGTTGCTGTGCGATGTTGCTATTGCCGTATTGTTTTATTCACTGTTTAAGTCCATTAACAAAACGCTGGCCATTACTGCTGCAGCCTTTCGGCTGATTCAGGCTGCCATATTGGGAATGAATCTGCTCAACTACTACGCTGTCATGCTGCTGCTGAATGGAAATGATGCCGGTTCACTACTCGAAACAAGTCAACTTCACGCACAAATAATGCTACTTCTTGATATGCACAGCCATGGTTATGATCTGGGACTGTTGTTCTTTGCTGTCTCCAATTTCATTCTTGGTTACCTGATTATCAGATCCATGATATTTCCTTCCATTCTGGGTTATGGGCTACAGGCAGCTGCGTCCGTCTACCTCGCTGGTAGCTATATCAGATTCCTGGCACCTGAATACGTTTCAATCATAGAGCCGTTCTATATCATTCCTCTTGTGGCCGAACTGTCGTTTGCTTTATGGCTGTTGATAAAAGGCGCAAAATCCATTAATTGATACGCGTAATTCAGGTAAGGAAAACGTCCATGACAATATTTACAAATACCGTCATTATCCTCGTTGCCATTCTGCACACTTATTTTCTGGTACTCGAAATGTTTCTATGGGATAAACCGGTGGGGATGAAGGCCTTCAATTTAACCAAAGAGAAGGCTGCTGCGACAAAAGTGATGGCGGCGAACCAGGGCCTGTACAATGGCTTTCTCGCCGCAGGATTGGCATGGGGCATATATCAGGGAGCGGAAGGCACAGAATTCAAAATCTTCTTTCTCCTTTGCGTCATTATCGCCGGAATCTACGGTGCACTGACTGCCAGCAGGAAGATACTCTTCATCCAGGCACTACCGGCCGCTATCGGCCTGACACTGGTTTTATTCTCACGGGCAATATGAATTAGGACTACAGATATCTATGGAATTTTCATGGCACTACACCCAGGACGACATCGACTGGCACGAGCTGTCGGCGCTCTATAAGGCCGCGCCACTCGGCGACAAAGACCCTGCCGCCCTGGAGAAAGCATTCAGCAACAGCATGTTCAAATGCTTTGTGTTCGATGAAGAAAAGCTCGTCGGCGTCGGTCGTGCTCTGGCCGATGGCGTAGACTGCTCCTATCTCTGCGATGTGGCGATACTCCCCGAGTACCAGGGCCACGGGCTAGGCAGGGAGATTGTCGCAAAACTCGTCGAACTCTCCACCGGGCACAGGAAGATCATCCTCTACGCCAAGCCCGGGAAAGAAGCCTTCTACAAAAAACTCGGCTTCAAACGTATGAGTACCGCCATGGCGATCTTCGAAAACCAGGCACAGGCGCTTGAATGGGGGTTGTTGAACGATACCTGACCGTCGACACACACCGCACAGTTGACTCCACAGCCCCTATCCTACTTAATATGGGTATTCGGCCCAGCAAGGAGCATCGGGGCCACCATCATCATGCTGCACAGGGAAGTTTTGATATGAGCCGCTACAGCCCATACAGCCTCGACGAGACAAGGGACACACACGAGAAGATGCGTACCGACATCCTCCACCTACCTAAGGAAAAACAGCGGGAGCTGGAACAGATCGCCAAAACCCTCGGTAACCGGGAAGGGGTAGAGATGGTGATCCTCTACGGCAGCTACGCCCGCGGCGACTGGAAAGAGGAGAAGGACCTGCCGAAAAAGCGCTGGTCCGGTCACGCCTCCGACTACGATATTCTGGTTATCACCCGTGAACCGACCGATGCCAGCTTCGAACGGGAAATAAAAGACACCCTCTTCGCCCTCGACCTCTCCGCCAAAACCAGCCCTATCGTCCACGACATCGAAGACATCAACCAGCAACTCGGTGAGGGGCGCTACTTCTTCCTCGACATCAAGCGCGAAGGTCGGATGCTCTACAACACCGAGGAATTCGGCCTGGCCGAACCGCGTGAACTCACGGCGGAAGAAAAGCAGAAGCTGGCACAGGCCGATTTTGATTATTGGTATTTAAGAGCCAAAGATTTCTATGAGGGACACGAGTTCTACACAGGAAAAGGCAATCCACATCTAGCCATATTCAATCTCAACCAAGCCACCGAATCCGCCTACAAAGCGATCCTGCTGGTCTTTACCAGCTACTGCCCTCATGAACACATGCTGGCAATACTGGGGGATGAGGCAGCCGAGTTCGGCCCGGTCTTCCGCGACATCTTCCCCAACGACACCAAAGAAGAGGAAGAGTATTTCAACCTGCTCGACCGCGCCTACATCGGCGCCCGTTACCAGAAAGACTTCATCGTCTACTGGGGCGACGTGGAATACCTCGCCCCAAGGGTAAAACAGTTGCTGGAAGTAACGGAAAGGATATGTTGTGAGGAAATTGGTTCAATAGTGGATAAGTAAACTAACATTCACCAGCATGAATGATACTAAAATATTAGATAACGCAATAAATCTCTTCGAAGAAAGGGATGGAGAACTTAGTCTAAAAACATCTTTTTTTACATTTAGCTATGGATTAAAAAAGATTGATATAGAAAACGATGCTGCATTAACTTACCTACTCGAATCAACAAAACACTTTACGTCAATATTTAACAACTTATGGAACATCTCTATAATTTTTGAGCGACTCGAATGGGTGAAATACGCCTACAGAAAAGGCATTCTAGATGAAAGGCGTGCAACATCGTATTTCAAAGTTGACATCATCACCTTTCACACCGAATTACGTGCATCACTAGACTATATAACAAAGATTTTATCTATTTTCTCGAAACAAAATGGACAAGTCACTAACTCCTTCGACAAACTCAGAAAGAGGGTTAATAACTATACAAACAAGTTAGATCTCGAAATCATTAACCTCATCAAGAATGCCAACTGGTTTAATGAGTTCAGGTCTGTCAGAAATGCTCTCATACATTTAAACGGAGAGGTAATTACAATGTATGGCATAGATGAAGGAATTGGATTCCAAATCACTGACCACAAGCAAACCCCATTCATTAACAAACCCTTTCTAAAACATGATGTAAATACGGTTATTTTTGAGAAATATGCGGCACTATATTTCACATACTTTCTCAATTTAATTGAGGACTTTGGTGTAGTTCTGCAGAGAATAGTCCCAAAAAATTTAGTCCTGATGCAAATGTATATTCATGGTCCTGGATTACCCGTCATTCATCACTGGATAAAATGCCTCAATGCCGAAATCCAAAAGGACAACCTAAGAAAAAAGACGCAAGCAAAGTAAATCAACTCACCTCCAACTTCTCCATCTCCTGCTCCGCCTGAACCATTGCATCCTCTGAACTCAGGTATTCCGGGCTATACACAACATCTTCCTGCTGTTGCGGCTTCGGCTTTTCACTCTTCTTCTCTGGTGACGCATTCTTTACGATCTTTTTCGGTGGTCTGGCCATATCCTATTTCCTTCGCGGTCGTTTGACGGTTTTACGCGCTGCCTTTTTTACCGCCGATTTTCTGGCTGGCTTATCTGTGCTGTCGGCACTCTTCTTCAGCCCCGCCATGACATCCTTATAGGTGCTGTTAAGGCTGTCCATCATCTCCTTCAGTTCGGTGAGAGTCTGGGTAAAGTTATCACCACCCAGTCCCTCCTCCGCCATTTTCAGCGCCTTTTCAGGACTGGCCTCGAGAATGGCCTTACTGGCGGCTGTGGTGATTGCGTTCTGGAGAATGTAGCGCTGTTGCTGTTGGTGTACAGCGTTGTACATCGCCAAACCGATAGCGTGAGCCATAAGCTGATAGGAAAACGCCTGGACATTCTCGCCGTTATCATCGGCGAGCATTTTCTGGATTTGGGTAATACTATCCGTGATTTGATCGTTGACGCTGGTGTTGTCCGCCACATCTATTCTCCTGCTTTTTTATTTCTTCTCTTCAGAACCTACCAATTTGCTTACGCACGAGGTCGTAACGGCCTGACCGATAACATTGAGTTGCTGCTGACTGGTTGTGGCGTTGTGCGCGGCATTGGCCAGGGCCTGTGACGTTGCCTGATACAGCGCACCCAGTGCATGGGCGGGAGCACTGGCAAGAACCTGAACATTGGATTGGGTGACGGAATCGGTAATCTGTCCGTTGACGGGGGTTGGAAGAGCCATGGGTAACGTCCTTATTTGTGTAAATGGAAGTTTGAATCCTAGTTCAAAAATCCGGCAATGCAATTTCCAGAATTCCTGCACTTTTTACACCGGTTATACAAAGCTCTTAGTTCCTCCCCCAACCTTAGATCATCGTCTATGCTCTCTTGTATCGCCGCAACGGTGGTACGACGGAAATCATAATAAGGGGAGCTTTAGATGCAATACGTTAAACGCTTTTCTGAGCTGGGTATCAAAGATGTGCCGTTGGTTGGCGGTAAGAACGCCTCGCTGGGCGAGATGTACCGCGAGTTAAAAAAGGATGGCATCGAGGTACCCAACGGGTTTGCTACCACCGCCGAAGCGTATCGGCTTTATATCGAACACAATAACCTCCATGACCGCATTGCCAAAGCCCTGGAGGAGCTCGATACCAGCGACGTAGAGCAACTGGCGCAGACCGGGGCCAGAATTCGCCAGTGGGTGGTTCACGGGGTTATGCCACAGCAACTAGTCGATGAGATTCGTGAAGCCTACAAAGAACTGGAGTCCGAGTACGGCGAAAACAGCGACGTAGCGGTACGCTCCTCCGCCACCGCCGAGGACCTTCCCACCGCCTCCTTCGCCGGACAACAGGAGACCTACCTCAACATCCGCGGCACCAATAACCTGCTTGCCACCTGCAAGAAAGTATTCGCCTCGCTGTTCACCGACCGCGCCATTTCCTACCGGGTGGACAAGGGCTTCACCCACATGGATGTAGCACTCTCCATCGGCGTGCAGCAGATGGTGCGCTCCGACATCGGCGCCTCTGGCGTCATGTTCTCCATCGACACCGAGACCGGCTTCCGCGACGTTGTGTTCATCACCGCCGCCTACGGCCTGGGCGAAAACGTGGTGCAGGGGGCGGTCAACCCGGACGAATTCTACGTATTCAAGCCAACACTGGCCGCGGGCAAACAGCCTATCCTCAAGCGCCAGCTTGGCTCCAAAAAGATCAAGATGATCTACACCTCCGACCCGATGGCGGGCCACTCCACCACCAATATCCGTGTCCACCATGCAGATCGGAACCGGTTCGCCATAGACGACGACGATGTGCTGGAACTGGCACGCTACGCCACCGCCATCGAGAAACACTATGGCCGCCCGATGGATATCGAGTGGGCCAAAGACGGCAATACGGGCAAGCTGTTTATCGTCCAGGCACGGCCAGAGACGGTGCAGGCCAGCGCCGACGCCACCATGCATGAGGTCTTCCAGCTCAAGAGCCGCGGCAAGGTGCTAACCGAGGGCAAGAGCGTGGGCCAGAAGATCGCCGTGGGCAAGGCGCGGGTGATCATGGAGGCTGCACACATGAACGAGCTGCAGCCGGGCGAGGTGCTGGTCACCGACATCACCGACCCGGACTGGGAGCCGGTGATGAAGATCGCCTCCGCCATTGTCACCAACCGCGGCGGGCGCACCTGCCACGCGGCGATCATCGCCCGTGAGCTGGGCATCCCGGCGGTGGTCGGCACCGCCAACTGCACCGTAGCAATAAAGAGCGGGCAGATGGTTACCGTCTCCTGCGCCGAGGGCGACACCGGGCTGGTCTACGAGGGCGAGCAGGAGTTCTCGGTGGAGAAGGTGGACCTTTCCAAGCTGGAGAAACCGAAGACCAAGATCATGCTCAACCTGGGCAACCCGGAGCTGGCCTTCGAGGTATCGCGCCTGCCCTCCGACGGCGTCGGCCTGGCACGGCTGGAGTTCATCATCAATAACGCCATTCGTGTCCATCCCCGTGCCCTGCTGGAGTACGACAAACTGGCGCCGGAGGTGCAGGAGAAGGTAGACGCCATCGCCGCCGGTTACCCGAGCCGCACCGACTACTTCGTCGAGCGCATGGCCGAGGGGGTCGGCACCATCGCCGCCGCCTTCCATCCGCGTCCGGTGATCGTGCGTATGTCCGATTTCAAGTCCAACGAATATGCGCAACTGGTCGGCGGCGAGCAGTTCGAGCCGAAGGAAGAGAACCCGATGATCGGCTTCCGCGGCGCCTACCGCTATCCATCACCCGACTTCGCCGAGAGTTTCTCCCTGGAGTGCACGGCGATGCGCAAGGTGCGCGAGGAGATGGGGCTGGATAACGTAGCGCTGATGATTCCGTTCGTGCGCAGTGTGGAGGAAGGCAAGAACGTACTCGACCTGATGGCGAAGAACGGCCTCAAGCGTGGCGACAATGGGCTGAAGGTTTATGTGATGTGCGAGATCCCAGCCAACGCCCTGCTAGCCGACAAGTTCCTGGAGCACTTCGACGGTTTTTCCATCGGCTCCAACGACCTGACCCAGCTCACCCTCGGTGTGGATCGCGATTCGGGGCTGGTCACCGGCGTCGACGAACGCAACGAGGCAGTGCTGATGTTGATCGAAATGGCCATCGACGCCTGCCAGCGCCACGACAAGTACGTAGGTATCTGCGGCCAGGCGCCGTCGGACTTCCCCGAGATCACCAGTTGGCTGGTGGAAAAAGGGATTGGCTCTATCTCGCTTAATCCTGACAGCATCCTGCGCATGACACAGGTGGTGCTGGATATGGAAAAGAAAAAGCAGTGATATGTTCTCGGGCCGGGCACCACACCCGGCCCAACACTTTTCTGGAAATATTCCCTATACCGGGGTAGTCTGCTGCTATTGGGGTATATATCAAGCTGTAGTAAATACACACTCCCACCCTGCATCGCCCGATGTGGATTAACTACTACCAGGACATGGAGGTTAATCGGTAATGCAAACCCAGCCCCCTTTTGAGCATGAAGTAGATGTACTTGTAGTCGGTTCGGGGGCAGGCGCAATGACTGCCGCTCTAGTCGCCAGTCTTGAGGGTTGCGGCGAAGTACTGATGGTAGAAAAAGGCGATCGTTACGGCGGCACTTCAGCCATGTCCGGCGGCGCACTCTGGATACCTAATAGCCATCAATCGAAAGAGCTAAAAATCAGCGACACCATCGCTGAAGTCCTGGAGCATCTACGCACGCTTATCGGCAGTGAAGTATCGGAAACACGTCTGCGTATCTATGCAGAGCAGGCGCCGGAAATGCTCTACTACATGAGTGAGAAGACCCGCCTCAACTGCGAGTTGATGCACGACTCCGACTATTCCCCCGAAACACCTGGCGGCAAGCGCGATCACCGTGTACTGCAGCCAAAACCGATAAATGCCTGTCATCTAAAAAAACATTTCCGGCAACTGCACGAACAGCCACCCCAGGTGCTGATCATGGGTTTGTTACCCATGACACTCAGCGAAGCACACACCATGATGAAACGCTCTCGTGGCTGGCTGTTTCTTGGTATACGTATCGTGTTGCGTTATCTGCTCGACATCCCCGGCCGATTAAAAGGTAAACGTTCTCGTTATCTGACCATGGGCAATGCATTGATCGGACAACTGCGCTGGTCGATGCTGGAACGCAATATCGACCTGTGGCTGAAAACTCCCATGCTTTCTCTAATCGAAGAGAACGGCGAAGTGATCGGTGCGGTGATTGAAAAAGAGGGAAAGCCGATATGTATCCGTGCACGCAAGGGCGTAGTGATCGGCGCGGGAGGTTTTGAACACAATATGACTCTGCGCGATGAGTGGCTACCTAAACCCAGCACTACCAATTGGAGTGCTTCACAAGCCAACAATACCGGCGACGGTATTCTTGCCGCCCAGGCAATTGGTGCAAAAACCGACTTAATGGAACACGCCTGGTGGGCTCCGGTGGTGAGAGTACCGGGCAAAGATCGGCCCTATGCCATTTTTACCGAACGCAATCTGCCAGGCATGGTGATCGTCAACAAATCGGGAAAACGCTTCGCCAATGAAGCTGCCTCTTATCATGAAGGGGTCATCAGTATGTATCACGCGGATATGCCGCATAGTCCGTCCATTCCCGCCTGCGTCATTTTCGATGCCCGCTATCGTTTCCGCTATCCATTCGGCCCGGTGATGCCCGGCTACATGCTGCCCGATCTGTTCCTCTTCGGCGGTGTACGCGATGTGCTGGTCAAAGCGCATACACTGGAAGAACTGGCAGAAAAGATTGGGATCAACGCCGATAATCTGAAAACGACTATCGAGAAAAATAACGAATACGCAGAAAGCGGCAAAGACCCGGAATTTCATCGCGGTGACAGTTACTATGATCGCTTTAACAGCGATCACCGTGCCCAGCCCAATCCCTGCATTGGCAAGATCGGCAAACCGCCCTACTACGCTATACGCATCTATCCTGGTGATCTCGGAACCAAGGGTGGCATTCTCACCGACGAACATGCCCGGGCACTCCGAGAAAACGGCGAACCGATCCCCGGCCTTTACGTTATCGGCAATTCAGCAGCATCAGTGATGGGGAGTAAAGATCCGGGCTCAGGTGCAACACTTGGCCCAGCGATGACCTTTGGTTATCTGGCGGCAAAACATCTAGTGGGGAAATAGATACCGGCACACATCCCTGTATGCCGTGAGTGTTCATGGTTTCTAGCTGTGTAACTGATTCAACTGCTTGGCGATAATATCGTGGCTCAACCACAATACCGGACCATGTGGTGCAGAAGCCTCATGGAACATCAGCGGGCCTGAGCTTTCCAGTACCAGCGCACTGAGGTGATCGGTGATCAGGTCCTTGCGATCCTTGTGCATCTTGGTGATCGCTTCTGAAGTACCGACCATGACTTCCGCCAGTTCAGCGGTGTTATCCATTGGCCAGGCATCGAAGTTACGGAACTGGGTGATGGTGGAATCAGCGTTGTAGTTTTCGATCTTCTCGATGAGCTCTTCCAGTTTAACGCCGTCTTCGAGCAAGCTCTGGCACTCATCCCAAATCTTATGCACCCAGACACTGTCACCGCTCTCTTTCTTCAACGCTGTCAGTAGTGGGAACAGGGAAAGTTCAACACCGACAAAGATGTCGCTGGAGTTGGTACGAATCTCAGGGCAGTTGAAGACCGTGGATTTAACACCTTCTTTCCACGCAGCCTCGGCGTGATCTTCCAGCAACTTCTTGGCGTTGCCCTGGGTGTAGTTAGTATAGGTCTGCCACTGATACTCGCCCTTGATCAAAATCTCGGTGCCGTGATAACCGTATGCGGTGTAACGCACCTGAGCGCCGTTCTGCTCTTGACGCTGGCGTAACTTGGCACTGGCTTCGATCAGGTATTTGAAGGTGTTGGCGGTGACCTCGTTGAAGTTCATCAGGATGAACTTGCCCAGGTCACTGTCGAGCAGCGCTCGAGACGAGAGAAAACGATCGCCACGGCCTTTATAAACGCGATTGGCAATAGCGAGAAATACTTTGGTCTTGGGGATACCACCAGCCATGGTGTGAGCGAAAAAGACATTGGCCTTTTCCGGGATCAGTTGCTCCAGCTCCGCCATCACCTGAGCCAGGGAATCCTGAAAACGCTTAACGCCAACTTCACGACACTTTTCGATGTGTGCCCAGTCGAGCTTGTCTTCCTGCCAGGTCTTGAGTGTCATCTCGGCGATCAAGTCGGTCGGGGTCGGCGTCCCTTCGGGGGAATCGAGATCGACACCGGCCATCAGCGGGATGTTGATGATCTTGCCACCCAGGTTGGCTTCCGCTTCTGCATGTTCTTCGGCGGTCAGCGCCCGCAGTTTGCCGTCTTCATCACGACGACCCACGGTAATACCGAGAATGGTCATCCCTGCCTTGCGTGCTTCGTCGATCAGGCCATTGACGTAACCACGCCCAAACAGCTCACCGAACAGGACGAATACGTCTCCCTTGCCGAAGATATTTTCCTGCGGCATTTCACGTAATGGCACCAGTGCTGACATAGTTCACTCTTGTTGTTGGCGGAAGGCGGCGGGGCCGCTCCATGGTTGGTCGTGTCAGCGCCCCCACGCGCTGCGAAGGGCACAACTATAAAGCAATTTCCCCAGCCTATCAAAGGGCTAAAAACCTTACAAAAGCCTGTTTTTTGGGCAAAAACGGGACCTTGGTCACGGCTTCGGCGGCCACTATCGAGACAACAAAAAAGGGGCGGTAGAACTGCCCCTTTACTTTGGCGTTATGCCGAACGCTCAGCACTCTTTCTTGATGCAGTCGAGACGCTTGTACATCCAGGCGTAGTACATCACCGGAATCACCACCAACGTGAGTACAGTAGAGACCAGAATACCGGAGATTAACGATACCGCCAGACCGCTAAAGATCGGATCGTCGAGGATAAAAAAGGCGCCCAGCATCGCTGCCACACCGGTCAGCATGATCGGTTTGGCACGTACTGCCCCCGAGTTAATTACCGCCTTTTCGAAATCGACGCCTTCCATCACCTGCTGATTGATGAAATCGACCAGCAGAATAGAGTTACGCACGATGATCCCCGCCAGGGCGATCATGCCGATCATCGAGGTGGCAGTGAACTGCTTGTCCGCCAGCCAGTGGCCCGGCATCACACCGATAATGGTCAACGGGATCGGCGCCATGATGATCAGCGGCACCACATAGGAGCGGAACTGCGCCACCACCAGCAGGTAAATCAGGATCAGTCCCACCGAGTATGCGATACCCATATCGCGGAAGGTCTCATAGGTAACCTGCCACTCGCCGTCCCACTTCAGGCTGTAATCGTAGGGGTTTTGCGGTGGGCTGATGAAATACTGGCCGAGGAAACGACCATCATCCAGCACCTTATCACCCAGCGTGCCGACCATTTCGAACATGCCGTAAAGCGGGCTATCCAGCTCCCCGGCCATGTCACCAGTAACAAAGACCACACGCTGCAAGTCTTTATGGTAAATAGCATTTTCCCGAACGGTACGCTCCACCGTAACGATCTCGGAGAGCGGCACCAGGGTGCCTGTCATACTGCGCACCCGCAGATTCAGCACCGGGTCGATATCGGCCTTGTCCTTCACTGCGTATTCCAGACGAATCGGCAGCGGATATTTCATGGTCGGCTCGTGCAGGTAGGAGACATCCTCACCGGAAAGCACGGTGGAGATGGCCGCAACCACATTCTGCTGCGGTACGCCAAGCAATGCTGCTTTCTGCTGGTCCACACGCAGGATCAACTTGGGCGCGGGGCTCTCGACACTGTCGTCCACATCGACAATATCAGCGGTACTCTCGAAGACACCACGCACCTCCTTGGCGACACCGATCTGCCCGCTGTAATCGAGGCCATAGATCTCCGCCACCAACGGTGACTGCACCGGTGGACCCGGCGGAACCTCGACGACCTTGACGTTGGCGTTGAGCTTACGACCGATAACCTGCAGCGGCTCACGCACCGACAGGGCGATCTCATGGCTCTTGCGATCGCGGACGTGCTTATCCAGCAGGTTAACCTGGATATCGCCAACATTGGCACCGCTGCGCAGGTAGTATTGACGTACCAGACCGTTGAAGTTGATCGGCGCAGCAGTCCCCGCATAGACCTGATAATCGGTCACCTCAGGCACGGTAGCGAGATAGTTCCCCAGTTCGCCCAGTACACGGGCAGTCTGCTCGACGCTGCTCCCTTCCGGCATATCGACCACTACCTGGAACTCCGACTTGTTGTCGAAGGGCAGCATCTTCAGCACCACAAACTTCACCCCGGCCAGACCGACAGAGGCGATGATCAGGAACAGGATGATCAGGCCCAGCTTTTTGCGCTTGGCACCACCCTCTTCACCGCGCAGGTAAGGGCCAAGGTATTTCTTGAAGAAGCGGTAGAGCTTGCTCTCGATCTCCTCCTCGTGATGGTCCGAGACATGGTGTGCATCCAGCACCACATTGGACATCCACGGGGTGACGACGAAGGCGACACCGAGGGAGATCAACATACCGATACTGGCGTTGATCGGGATCGGACTCATGTACGGCCCCATCAGGCCGGTGACGAAGGCCATCGGCAGCAATGCTGCAATAACGGTAAAAGTGGCCAGGATAGTTGGACCACCCACCTCATCCACAGCCAGCGGGATCGCCTCGACCAGTTTCTTGCCGCCCATCTGCATGTGCCGGTGGATGTTCTCCACCACCACGATGGCATCATCCACCAGGATACCGATGGAGAAGATCAGGGCGAACAGAGAGACCCGGTTGAGGGTAAAGCCCCAGGCCCAGGAAGCGAACAGGGTCACCGCCAGGGTGATCACCACCGCCATGCCGACGATGAACGCCTCACGCTTGCCGAGGAAGATCAACACCAGCGCGACCACCGAGAGGGTGGCGAAGATCAGCTTGGAGATCAGCTTCTTCGCCTTATCGTCGGCGGTGGCGCCGTAGTTACGGGTAACGGTCGCCCGGACCCCGTCGGGGACGAAGGTGCCCTTGAGCGATTCAAAACGTGCGATCACCTGATTGGCGATCTCCACCGCATTGGTGCCCGGCTGCTTGGCGATGGCCACGGTTACCGCGGGGAATTCACCACGGGCATCGATACCCTTGTGCTCCGCACCGGGGCCGGTACCAAACCAGACGTATTGCTCCGGCTGATCTGCACCACGGGTAATGGTGGCCACATCAGAGAGATAGACCGGTTTGCCGTTATGCACACCGACCACCAGCGCAGCGACTTCATTGACCTCGGCGAGGAAATCGCCCGCCTGCACCAGCACCTCTTCGTTGTTACCCACCAGTGCCCCTGAGGGACGGGTGGCATTGGAGAGCTGCAGTGCGGTACGCAGATCGTCGAGGGAGATTTGATAGCCGGCCAGACGTGCCGGATCGAGCTGTACGTGGACCACCTGATCCGGACCGCCGATGGTGTAGATGTCCCGGGTACCCTTAACCCGCTTCAACTCGGCCTCGATGGCGTGGGCCACCTGCTGCAGTTGGTGGGCACCCACTTTCTCATCCTGGCTCCACAGGGTCAGGGTGACGATAGGTACATCGTCAATGCCCTTGGGCTTGATGATCGGCTGGGTCACGCCCAGATTCTGCGGCAGCCAGTCGCCCTTGGAGAACATCGCGTTGTAGAGGCGCACGATAGCCGCGGTGCGATCTTCACCCACCTCGTACTGCACAGTGAGTACAGACATTCCGGGACGGGAGACCGAATAGACGTGCTTGACCCCCTCGATCTCCGAAAGGATCTGCTCCGCCGGGGTACTGACCAGATGCTCGACCTCGGTGGCAGAAGCACCCGGAAAGGCGATAAAGACATTGGCAAAGGTAACGTTGATCTGTGGCTCTTCCTCACGCGGCGTGATCATTACCGCAAAGGCGCCCAACAGAAAACCGACCAGTGCCAGCAGGGGAGTGATTTCGGTGGTCAGGAAGCGTTTGGCGATACTGCCGGATATCCCCAATTTCTGCTTCATGACTCATCACCCGCACGCAATTCCTTAAGCATGACACCAGCACGGATGGGGTCCAGCGCCACCGCTTCACCGGCATCCATCCCGGCCAGGACCTCAGTCTGACCTTCTGCCAGTACCCGACCAACGCGTACCTGGCGGAAGTGAATGCCCGTTTTGCTCACGACATAGACCGCGGTGACTTCACTGCGATGGACGACCGCGCTGGAGGGAATCAGCAGGCGCTGCTCCTCGCCGGTAACAAAGGCCGCCTTAACCATCATCCCGGGGTAAACCCCGTACTGCCCCTGAGGCAGGTCGATACGCACACGGAAAGTATGTGCGGCGGTATCCGCGTAAGGGCTGATGGTCAGTTTGGTGCCATCAACGCTACCGCCTTCTGCGGCGGGTAGAATTACCCGGGCGCGAGCCAGTTTGCGCACGCTGTCGATATCGCGCTGCGGTACCTCAGCCACCGCACGCAGATTCTCCAGCGAGATCCCGGTCAGCAGCGGGGTACCGGGATTGGCCGTTTCACCCGGCTCCACATGACGCTGCACCACAATACCGCTATAGGGGGCACGCACTACGGTATGCTCGAGCTGTTCCTGAGCCTGCTCGACACCGGCATTGGCCGCCTTGAGATTCGCCTCAGCACGGTCGTAATCGGCACGAGAGACCAGTTTCTTGGCAAAGATATCCTTGGTCCGCTCAAAAGTGGCTTTAGCCTCCTCTGCGCGCGCCTTGGCCGCCTTCAGCGCTGCACGCTGCTCCTTGTCGCGGAAACGGACCAGGACGGCACCCTTCTCTACATAGTCGTCCACATCCACCAATACTTCGATGATCCGGCCCGATGTCTGAGCGGAAACGGTGCTCTTGTTGACCGCCTCGATCACCGCATCCAGCACCTGTTCGCGGGGTACTGTTTGTTCGGTGGCAACAGCACGTTCCAGCGACGCCAGATCAGCGGCGGAGGATGAGATGGCCCAGCCAAAACCGAGGCAAAGCAGGGCAATAGGTCGCAAGTTGCGCATGGAAGCTCCCCTATACAAATAAAATCAAAGAGTTAAAAGGTTTCTGTATATTAGAATTCGCTAATATACAGGAAAATTTACAATGGGGGAATGACAAGGATATTTCAACAGAGGATGAACTGCACCCTGCACCCTCCCTGGCAGCGCGTGCTTAGAGTTTGAAGCGATTGACCATCTCTTCCAGCTGCGAAGCCAGGGCGACCAGTTCCTCACTGATCTGGGCAGTATGGCGCGCACCCTCGGCACTGTTGTCGGCGATCTGGGTGATGTTGGTGACGTTCTGGTTAATCTCCTCGGCCACTGCGGTCTGCTCCTCGGCGGCAGTAGCGATCTGAGTGTTCATATCGCTAATGGTGTTGACCTCACTGGCGATCATGCCCAGGGATTCACCTGCGGCCTCGACCCGTTCCTCGCAGATTTCGGCCTTCTGCTTCGCATCTTCCATGCCAAGCACCGCATCCCGTGCACCACTTTGCAATTTCTCGATCATGGCGCGAATCTCCTCCGCCGACTGCTGCGAGCGAGAGGCCAGGGTACGCACTTCGTCGGCGACCACGGCAAAACCACGTCCCGCCTCACCCGCACGGGCCGCCTCAATGGCGGCGTTCAAAGCCAACAAGTTCGTCTGCTCGGCGATGCCCTTGATCACATCCAGCACCATGCCGATATTCTCGCTATCCGCATCAAGCCGTTTGACCGCCTGACCTGCCACCTCGATCCCTTCCATCAGGGCAGAGATGCCGCCAATGGCCTCGGTAGAGACAAAAGCGCCGTTGCGTGCCTCGGCGGTGGCTTCCTGAGAGGCTTCGGCAGTCTTCACGGCGTTGTGTGCCACTTCCTGCACCGCCGCGTTCATCTCGTGCATGGAGTTGGCGACCATATCGGTTTCGCGCTGCTGCTCCAGAATCCCCTGTAACGAACTTTCTGAGACGGTGGAGGCACGGTTGGCCATCTCCATCAATCTGCTGCTGGAATCGGCCACCGCAGACATACTCTGGCGAAATTTCCGCAACATAGCGGCAAAAGCACGGGTCATGGCGCCAATCTCGTCGCGCGAGTCGGAAACGGCAATTTCACGACTAAGATCCGCATCGCGCTCGATCTGCTCCATCAGATGGCGCAGGGCATTGATACGGTTACTCACGACACTGCGGATAAGAAAGAAGATCAGCACCATACCCAAGGCAAACAACACCATGTGCATCACCGCTGAAACCAATATATTGTGATCCACCTGGGCATCCAGTGCCGCCAGGGAATAGCTGATACGTACCGCACCAACAATGCTATTTTCCGGCACCTGATGACACATCAAACAGTTGGTACCACGGTAATCTTTTTCCGCGACGATAGGATTGGCCACGGTAAGCACCCGCCCAGCCTCGTTCTCGGTGATCGAAATCACCTTTTCCCCACCAAGTGCCCGTTCATCCAGCGCATCCGCCGGCTGCTCATGCTCGAAGCCGGGACCAAAGACGTCGCTAATCGCTGCGGGGCGGATAATGCGCGCATCCAGCACGCCGGGGCGCTCCAGCACTTTATTGCGGGTAATCTCACGGTTCGACATGGTGCCAGTCAGCATCATAGTGTTAATACTGTCGAAGTAGGAATCTGCAGCGTCCTGGGTTTGTTGTTCGACGATCTCCAGTACCAGCGCACGCTCACTCTTCGCGCTATGTATCAACACCGCGATCATGACCAGAATAAACACCAGCACCACGGTCAGAATAACCTTGGCCTGAACAGACAGATGATTACTTAAAAACCGCATTTACATAGTCCCCGCGCACTCGACGCACCATGGATACTTGGCCTATCCATGGCAGTCAAAGTGTCATTGATTACTATAATCAGGATCGCCGACAGACTATAGTATCGGCAGAGGGTGGGTAAAGTTAAGCACGCCAAACAATATCTGGCCTATTTTTTACGAAGAACTAGCTGCTGAGTATCCTAGCACCTGCCGATTTTTCATCACGGTAGAATGCATAGGCGGCATGCCCGTGGAAACGGGCTTTCTGCATGGCCAATTCCGCATTGCGCAGCAGGGTTTCGCTGTCACTGCCGTCGGTGGGATAGAGGCTGATACCGATGCAGGGGGTGAGGAAAAGCTCGTAGCCGTTGGCACAGACGGGCTTGGTAAATGCCACCATCAGATCCTTGGCGATATTTTCTATACCATCGACCGCATCCTGTCCCTTCACCAATACTACAAATTCGTCGTTTTCCAGACGCGCCACGGTGGCACTGGGACGAAGATTATCTGTCAGTCGCTGTGCTACTAGCTGCAGCATATGCTCTACCAGACTCTTCTGTCGCATATCGCCGAGCATATCGGGCAAATCGAGACTGACACTCATAATACCGAAAGTACTGTTTTGACAACGGGCATTGAGCAGTGCCTGCTCCAGACGTTCCAGCAACAGATTGCGGTTGGCCAGGCCGGTAACCATGTCGAAATGGGCCAGTTTGTGCAATTGCTGACGGGTTTTTAGTCGCTCGGTGATGTCCTTGCCCGTAGAAACGTAATGAGTAAGCTCGCCATTACTGCCACTGACAGGTGTAATCGTTTTGGCTTCATAGTAGAGCTCACCATCCTTGCGCCGATTGATGAAGATATCGGTAAAAGGCAGGCCGTTAGTGAGGTTTTTCCATATGGTTTCGTAGAATTTCAGATCATGGAAGCCAGATTTCAGAATGGCGGGCTTATGCCCCAGCACCTCGTCAGACCGATAACCCGTGATATCTTCAAATGCAGCATTGACGTAGAGAATCGCACCGTCGGTATCGGTGATCATCACCGCATCCGCCGACTGCTCCAGCGCCCAGGCCATCATTTCCCGCTCCTCGGCAAGGTGATGGCGTTCGCTGACATCGATGGAAAACCCTGCAACACGGTAAATATTGCCCTGACCGTCGCGAATGGGGAATGAACGGGTATTAACCCAGCGGACATTGCCATCTGGTAACAGAATACGGTATTCCGCATTCAGTCCCAGCCAGCCATGAATTTCCAGCAGCCGTTTTATCCGCGCATAGTCTTCTGGATGGACTGTATCGAGAAGGAAACTCTCGCCATCCGTCATCGCATCAAGCGGGTACTCCCACAGTTCGACAAACGCCGGGCTGATGTAAATGGCCTCTCCGCTACCAGCATCCATCAACCAGAAAACCCCGCCGATATTTTCCATCAATTGACGGAAGTTGCGTTCGTTCTCCTGCAGTGCGGCAACGGCCTGCTGATGTTGGACACGTAACTCGCTCTCAGCCAGTTCGCGCTCAATGGCCGGCAACAGGCGACTAAGATTGCGCTTGCTGATGAAATCGTGAGCACCTGCATGCATCAGGGAAACAGCCTGCTCCTCCCCGATACCATCGGAGAGCACGATAACCGGGGTATTCAGTTTGAGATCGCGAACAAAGGCGAGGACATAACGGGCAGAAATATCGCTAAGGTGCACATTGCAGAGGATCAGGTCCCAGTGCTCATGCTCAAGCAACGACTCAACGCCAATACCATTGGATTGGTGATGAAAGCGGGCATTCAGGCCGCCCTGACGCAGCATATCAATTACACGTCGCGCGTCGGCATCCGAGCCCTCCAGCAGGAGTATGCGTAGCGTGTCACTCATGGCATTTCCATCCTTCACATGGCGGTGACTTGTCGGGTCCCTGGCTGACGCCGATCAACATCCTATTCCGGGACGACTCCCGAGACAAGCATCCGATCGGATAGGCTAAAAACCACTGCCGTATGCCCTTTGTCCGACAATGCCTGTTGCCTCTATAATGGCAGGCACTGTCCTGCTAAATAAACCGTGTGGAGCCTATGGCGCAATACATCTATACCATGAACCGCGTTTCCAAGATCGTACCGCCGAAACGCGAAATTCTTAAAGACATTTCCCTATCCTTCTTTCCCGGCGCCAAGATCGGCGTACTCGGCCTCAATGGTGCGGGCAAATCAACCCTGCTACGTATCATGGCCGGCGTCGATACCGAGATCGAAGGAGAAGCCCGTCCACAATCAGGGATCAAGATTGGCTATTTGCCACAGGAACCACAATTAGAGGAATCTCTCGATGTTCGCGGCAATATCGAACTGGCGGTTGGTGAGGTAAAAGA
The DNA here is from genome assembly GCA_050299175.1 of Thiohalomonadaceae bacterium. Taxonomy (GTDB): domain Bacteria; phylum Pseudomonadota; class Gammaproteobacteria; order Thiohalomonadales; family Thiohalomonadaceae; genus JAPHTQ01. The sequence continues at coordinate 19,215 of JBNKVM010000009.1, read as the reverse complement.
TGCATTAAAGCGTCTCGATGAGGTCTATGCCGCCTATGCCGAACCTGACGCCGACTTCGACGCCCTTGCTGCGGAACAGGCGCAACTGGAAAACATTATCCAGGCTACTGACGGCCACAACATCGACCGACACCTCGAAGTTGCTGCGGATGCCCTGCGTCTGCCGCCCTGGGATGCGGATGTGACCAAACTCTCCGGCGGTGAGAAACGCCGCGTGGCGCTGTGCAAGCTGCTGCTGGAAAAACCGGACATGCTGCTACTCGACGAACCGACCAATCACCTCGACGCCGAATCGGTGGCGTGGCTGGAGCGCTTCCTCCACGACTACGAAGGCACCGTGGTGGCGATTACCCACGATCGCTACTTCCTCGATAACGTCGCCGGCTGGATCCTGGAACTGGACCGCGGCTACGGCATCCCCTGGGAGGGCAACTACACCTCCTGGCTGGAGCAGAAGGAACAGCGCCTTGAGCAGGAACAGAAATCCGAACAAGCCCGCATCAAGGCAATGAAACAGGAACTGGAGTGGGTCCGCTCCAATCCAAAAGGTCGCCATGCCAAATCCAAGGCGCGTATGGCCCGCTTCGAGGAGATGTCGTCCAAGGAATACCAGAAGCGCAACGAGACCAACGAGCTGTTCATCCCACCGGGCCCACGCCTCGGCGATTTGGTGATCGAGGCGAAGGATCTGAAGAAAGGCTTCGGTGATCACCTGCTGATCGATGGCCTCAACTTCAACCTGCCACCCGGCGGCATCGTCGGTGTCATCGGCCCCAACGGCGCGGGCAAAACCACCCTTTTCCGCATGCTGGTGGGTCAGGAACAACCGGATAGCGGTGAGCTACGTCTGGGCGAGACGGTCAAGCTGGCCTATGTGGATCAGAGCCGTGACGACCTGGACCCGAAAAAGACCGTGTGGGAGGAGCTCTCCGGCGGCCTGGACAACATGATCGTCGGCGACTTCACCGTCAACTCCCGCGCCTATGTCGGCCGCTTCAACTTCCGCGGCACCGACCAGCAGAAACGGGTCGGTGACCTCTCCGGCGGTGAACGCAACCGCCTGCACATGGCCAAGTTGCTGGCCACCGGCGGTAACCTGCTGCTGCTCGACGAACCGACCAACGACCTCGATGTAGAGACCCTGCGTGCGCTGGAAGAGGCACTGCTGGAGTTCCCTGGCTGTGCCATTGTGGTCTCGCACGACCGCTGGTTCCTGGATCGCATCGCCACCCACATCCTCGCCTTCGAAGGCGACTCCCATGTGGAATGGTTCGAGGGCAACTTCGCCGACTACGAGGAGGACAAGAAGCGCCGCCTCGGCGAAGATGCGGTACAGCCGCACCGGATCAAGTACAAGAAACTGGCCTAGGAACAGCTCATGGAAGAGCGGCTGGAACGTTTAATCGAGCTGGGCGAGCGTCTGCTGGCCCAGCTCAGCCCTCGACCTTCCAGCCATGCCATCGACTGGTTCGCTACGGCCTTCCGCTGGCAACGGGAAGGGAATGGCGGTGTACTCAAGGCCATTAGCCAACCGCACACCCTGAGCCTGGAAGACCTGCAGGGTATCGACCGGCAGAAAGAATTGTTGCAACGCAACACCCGGCAATTCGTCGCCGGGCTACCCGCCAACAACGCCTTGCTATGGGGTTCCCGTGGCACCGGCAAATCCTCCCTGATCAAGGCGCTACTGAACCGCTATGCGGATGAAGGACTACGCCTGATAGAGGTGGAACGCAGCGAACTGTTAGACCTGCCGCAGATCGTCACCCTGCTGCGGGAACGTCCCGAGCGCTTCATCCTCTTCTGCGACGACCTCAGCTTCGAGGCGGGCGATCCGGGCTATAAGGCACTCAAAGTGGCGCTGGATGGCTCCCTCGACGCCCCGCCGGACAATGTATTGATCTACGCCACCTCCAACCGCCGCCATCTGGTGCCCGAAACCATGCGCGAAAATCAGGAGGCACAGGTAATCGATACCGAGATCCACCTCGGCGATGCCCTGGAAGAGAAAATTTCCCTCTCCGAACGTTTCGGCCTGTGGCTCTCGTTTTATCCCTTCAATCAGGAGGAGTATCTGGGCATTGTCCGTTACTGGCTGCTACAACTGGGTATAGAGACATTTAACGAAGAAGCCCGCACCGACGCCCTGCGCTGGGCCCAGGCCCGCGGCACCCGCAGTGGTCGTAGCGCCTGGCAGTTTGCCCGCGATCTGGCCGGCCGAAGCCGTCTGGGCGAATAAACAAGAAAAACAGATTCCATTAAGGAGCGTTATGAAGGCACCGAAACCGCTGGTGGTCAAAAACCTGGCCCATACTTGCGATCCAAAGCAGTTCAAATTCAAGACCACCGCTGAACTGGATGATCTCACCGAGATCATCGGCCAGTCCCGCGCAGTGAAGGCGGTTCACTTCGGCATCGGTATTCGCCACGAGGGCTACAACCTCTACGTCATGGGACCTCCCGGCATCGGCAAACACACCATGGTGGGAGACTACCTGAAGCAGATTGCAGGCTCCCAGCCCCAGCCCTCCGACTGGTGCTATATCAACAACTTCGACCAACCCCACAAACCTCGCGCGCTGGAGTTGCCCCACGGCCGCGGCCAGGAACTGAGCCATGACATGGAGCAGTTCATCGAAGAGTTAACCACCACCCTCCCCGCAACCTTCGAAAGCGACGACTATCGCGAACACATTCAGGCACTGGAAGAGGAGTTAAAACAAAAACAGGAGCAGGCCTTCGGCGCACTCTCAGAAGGCGCACAGAAGCAATCGATAAAACTGTTCCGCACCCCCAGTGGTTTTGCCTTCGCACCGATGCAGGGCGAAGAGGTAATCAACCCTGAAGAGTTCGCCAAGCTACCGAAGGAGAAGCAGCAGCGCCTGGAACAGATCGTCGAGGCACTACAGGAACAGCTACAGGATATCCTTCAGCACATCCCGCAGTGGCGCAAGGAGACACGCGACAAGGTCAAGGAGCTTAACCGCGAGATGACCATGAATGCGGTGGGCCACCTCATCGATGAATTGAAAAAAAGCTATAACAACCTGCCCGAGGTGCTCAAATACCTGGATGCAGTGGAGCAGGACATCGTCGAAAACGTAAAGGATTTTCTGGTCCAGGAAGAGAGTAGCGAGGTACCCGGGCAACAGGTTAACCCGCGTCAGTTACACCGTTACAAAGTCAACAACCTGATTCGCAATAGCCGTGGTGACGGTGCGCCGGTGGTCTACCTGGACAACCCCAGCTATCTCAATCTGGTCGGACGCGCCGAACACATGGCCCAGTTCGGCACCCTGGTCACCGATTTCACCCTGATCAAACCCGGCGCCCTGCACGAAGCCAATGGCGGCTATCTGCTACTGGACGTACATAAACTGCTCTCTCATCCCTATGCCTGGGAAGGACTGAAGCGGGCACTCTACTCAAACAAAATTAACATCGAATCGCTGGAGAAGATGCTCAGCCTGGCCAGTACCGTTTCGCTGGAACCACAGCCTATTCCCCTCGATATCAAGGTGGTGCTGCTGGGAGATCGACGCCTCTACTATTTGTTGCAGGAGTACGACCCGGACTTCGGTGAGTTGTTCAAGATCCAGGCCGACTTCGACGAGCGCATCGAGCGTAACGACGAAAACAACCTGTTGATGGCACGGGTGATCGCCACCCTGGCGCGCAAAGAGCAGCTACTCCCTTTCAGTCGCGATGCAGTGGCACGAGTCATCGACTACGCCTCGCGCCATGTGGAAGATGCGGAGAAGCTAACCACCCACATGCGCTCCATTGCTGACCTATTGCGCGAATCCGACTATCTGGCGCGGCAACAGGGTCACCAAGCGGTCAAACCCGACGATATCGACGACACCATCGAGCAGCAGATCCACCGTGCCTCACGGGTTCGCGAACGGGTGCAGGAGGCGATCCATCGTGGTGATATCTTCATCGACAGCGACGGCGAATGTATCGGCCAGGTCAATGCCCTGTCGGTGCTTGGCCTGGGTAACTACATGTTCGGCCAGCCTTCACGGATCACCGCCACCGTACACATCGGCGAAGGCAGCGTGGTAGACATCGAACGTGAAGTGGAGATGAGCGGCCCGATCCATTCCAAGGGGGTACTGATCCTCTCAGCCTTCCTCGCCGCCCGTTATGCGCAGAAACAGCCGCTCTCCCTTTCTGCCAGCCTGGTGTTCGAACAAAACTACGGTGGTGTCGATGGTGACAGCGCCTCGCTGGCGGAGTTGTGTGCCCTGCTTTCGGCACTGGCCGAAATACCGATCAAACAATCCTTTGCCATGACCGGTTCGGTGAATCAGCGTGGCCAGGTTCAACCCATTGGTGGGGTCAACGAAAAAATCGAGGGTTTCTTCGAAGTCTGCCGCGCCCGTGGCCTGGACGGCAGCCAGGGAGTGATTATCCCCGCCACCAACGTCAAGAATCTGATGCTACGGCGGGATGTTATTGAAGCGGTAAAACAGAAACAGTTCAGTATCTATGCGGTGGAAGAAGTGGATCAGGCGCTAACGCTGCTGACAGGCCTCACGGCGGGGAAGGCCAATGCCAAAGGGGAATATCCGAAAGAGAGCATCAACGGCAGGGTGCAGGCGCGACTAAAAGAGATGGCCCTGATAAGGCAGCAGTTCGGCGACCACGGTAAGGACAAGGAGAGTAGCGACGAATGAGTTAGCGCTCAGTCCTCGTCCTCAGCCTCAGAATCCACCGCCCAGTCGAGGGTATCGAGCGGATTACCCCGTTCGTCGGGGTGGCGTGCCTGTTCAGTATCGCCGAAATCGTCAGCAACGAGGTCGTCGAACGGGCCCGACCAGTCTTCTGGCGCCGCGCCAGGCTGAAAACGCTGCGAATGCCAGCTGTCGATATCCAGTTCTTCAATGGCGCCATCGAAATACTGGATCTCGACAATCCCCTCGTCCTCGTCCGTGGCGACGACTTCGAAGCTGGCGCCACTATCGTTGCGGTACCACTTGCCTACTTCAGGTTCGATGCGATTTAACATAACTCCCCCTTGCGGTCGGACGCTCTCACATGAACATAGCAGAAATGATGGAGATACAACCTGTCTATAGCATCCCCCATATCTCGCCGCACATCAATGCTATAAAGTGATCCGGCGCACAAGCTGAAACAAACCCGGCTATGTCCATCTGTCGGCACGATTGGCCGTGCCCTGCAAGGATGGCTAAACTGGAAGGGATAGATCACCTTCCACTTGGAGATACGGTGTACGACGATCAAGCCCACAAATCGCAGACGAAGAAAAGCTACAGTCTGCAACAACGTTACATCGTCATCACCGGTGTGCTCACCACCCTGATCCTTGCCTTTGCCTGGCTGGCCCAATCCTATGTCGTCGAACAGGGCCAGGAGCACTTGCGTAATATCGAGCAACGCAACCACATGGCCGAACTGGTAAGGCAACTACGCGGCAGTGTGGTAGAGATGGAAGAGAATCTGAGCGCCTATATGTGGGACCCGGCTGATCCACTTCGAGCAGCAGTGCACCAGAGCGTCGACCAGGCCACACAATATTTTAATGAGCTGAAAAAGGACGGTTGGCTGGAAACGCTAGGCTACGCCCGTAAGTTCGATACCTTGGGTACCAGCATACAGTCGATGCATCCGCGTCTCGATCACGTGATGGATACTCGACTCTACACCGGCAACAACACGCCTATCATCAACGCCATTGAGCAAACCAATCGTGCCAGTGCAAGTGCCTTCAGTAAAACCGGGAATGAGGTTATCAGGAGTCTCAATCAGGCGGAGAATGGTTCAGATGAACTGCAGTTAAAAAATCTACTGAAGCTACTACTTACACGCTGGCAGGAACTGAACACTACCCTGACCCGATATATCGATATGCGCCGCGACAAACCGCAGTCCACCGACTATCTGAACCTGCAGAACGAAATTAATCTGTTCTACGTTGCTATCGAAACACAACTGAAGAACATCCAGCAACAACAACAGAAACTGCTAGATGAAAGTAATCATACGCGCCTCACCTCGATGCTGGCATTAATGCACAAGTGGGACCAGGGTTATCAACAGATCCGTAACAGTAAACCGAATGAATATCTACGTACGGATATACCGTATCTGAAAGATGCCATTCAGCCAAATTTCGAACTCCTATGGAGTTATCTTGCTGTACTGGATCAGACTATCCAACGCTATTCTGCCAACGAGGCAACCCGCCAACAAATCATTACCGAAACTATCGCCAACGGCGTCTGGTCACTCTCACTAATCATCCTGCTCATCCTGGCGATGGGCTTTTTCTATTTCCAGCGAGGAATTCTAAAACCGATTTCACGTGTAGCGGGCGCATTGCGTGCAGAAGCGAATAACGCAGAACCTTTACCACTACCCCAGGTCAACAGCATAGAAACCCAGAAATTGATCGATGCCTTCGATGAAATGCGTGAGCAAGTGCAAGATCGCCAACGCGCTCTGGAACATCAGGCGCTGCACGATAGCCTGACCTCCCTGCCCAATCGCTACAAATTACAGAAGGAATTAGAAAAGCAGTGCCGTATCGCCCAGGAGAAAGGGAGCTCCATCGCCGTGCTGATGCTTGGGCTGGATCGATTCAAGGATATTAACGATACCCTGGGGCATCGTATTGGTGATCGTATTTTGCAACTATTCGGTGAACGACTGCGCTACCTAATACGCACTGAGGACATGGTGGCGCGGCTGGGTAGCGATGAGTTTATCGTACTGCAGCCGGGCATTGGTCAGGAAGAAGCGATTTACACTGCGCGCAAGCTACTAACGGAATTCACCCAGCCTTTCCAGGTGGAGCAGATCAATCTCTATGTAAGCTGTAGTATCGGTATCGCGCTCTACCCTTCTCATGCCACCAGTCCCGCAGAGCTAACACGTTACGCGGACATTGCGATGCATATCGCGAAACAACTGAAAACAGGCTATTCACTCTACGAGCGTAAACACGACACCAACAATATTCTACATCTATCCCTGGCCACCGATCTGCGCCACGCGGTCTCACAGGATGTCCTACAACTCAGTTTCCAGCCACAGCAATTTTTGCACAGTGGTGAATATGCAGGCATGGAAGTACTGTTACGGTGGAATCATCCGGTACACGGTTACGTCTCACCCGAAGAGTTCATCCCCATCGCAGAACAGACCGGGGCCATTCATGCCATCACCCACTGGGTACTGGAGAACAGTTTCAAACAGATCCGCCGCTGGATTTCGGCAGGCCACGATCCGGGACTGGTATCGATTAATATCTCTGTATTCAACCTGCAGGCGCGTGATTTTGTCGAAACTCTGGCGGAAATGCTACAAAAGTGGGAGATCAATCCACAGAAAATAATGCTCGAGATCACCGAAACAGCAATGATGGCCGACCCGATCAATGCCAAGTCGACCCTCGATAAACTCAACCAGTTGGGATTAAAGATCGCCATTGACGATTTCGGCACAGGCTTCTCTTCCCTCGCCTATATCAAGCAGCTACCCGTACAGGAATTGAAGATAGACAAATCCTTTGTCAGCGATATGGTCTACGACGAAAACGACGCGGTGATCGTCCATTCCACTATCGACCTGGCGCACAACCTCGGTCTGAAAGTCGTTGCCGAAGGGGTGGAAAGCGGTGAAATCGCCACGCAACTGGAAATGCTTAACTGTGACGTTATCCAGGGCCACCACTACGGTAGACCGATGCGCGCCGATGAAATTGAAACGATGATGCCGCTACTGGCAGGTGGCGGTAAGGTCCACGATATCCGCGATTACCGTTAGGGTGCCTCTAAGAATTCAATCAAGTCGATGAGTGCAAGGCGGAAAGCAACGAAAAAGCGCAGTTTACATGGAGTAAATGAGCATTTTGAGACGCTTTCCAACGCCGCAATCGCGGCTTGATTGAATTTTTAGAGGTGCCCGTTAGGCAAATACGAACGGCATCTGCGTACTCTTACGATAATTTTCTACATCCACTACCCTGCCTTCCGCCACATTCGCGCGTGCCTTCAACAAAGCCGCTTCGATACGTCGATCGGTAATGTGGTAGCGTGAATCCAGATTAATGTCGTGCAATGAGGTGCACTCTTCGCCGAAGACGTGGCGATACACCTCGGTCATCATGCCGTAGCGACCTGACATCAACATGTTGGTAGCATTCTTGATCTGCGCCATCGCCTTGTCGTCACGACAGTAGAAACTGGTAACCAGCATCACCGAGATAGCGTGCAATACGTCGTACTGCACATGCGCCACCAACACCAACAGTTGGTAACGGGTCATCTGTACATTGTTTTGCCAGGCAAAACGGATGATGCCACCGAGCAGCAGAGTGAAGAATTCCGGTACCCCCCACTCCATGCCCAGACCGACCGAAGCCAGGGCCTCCATCGTGGTGAACGACTCATCCCCGGCAACCAGCCGCTGGATCAGGACATTATCGGCAACACCGTGGAGCATCGGTTGATCCTGCTCTTCGAACGGCACACCCAAACCTTCGAATATCTGCCGGTACATCACGATGTGGGTGGTGGATTTAAACAGCCCACCGAGTGACGGGTAATCCTCTACCGAGTGCATACCAACACCGTATTCATCGGCCACCAGCTGCGCCAGCACAATCTGGGTCAGCTCGGAGATGCGCTCGTTGAGCTGGCCGTAGGGCATGGCCATGACGCCCGAGAAACGACCCAGCGCCAGCGCCACGCATTGACGGGTATTTTTAATCTGGTTGAAGTACTGCACGGCGAAACGGGTGATCTGTTGCTGATCAAAATTACCATTAAAGACCCGCACAAAGAACGGGTGGCGCCAGACGGGGTGGTCCATTACGTGATCGTGTAACTCCAGGAACATCTTTTCCAGCGCCCCTGGATTGAACAACGCCGTCTGACCGAAGGGGTTACCCGGTTCCTTCTCCGCTATCGCCCGTAACGCAGCGAACTGCTTGTAGAGTGGGTTAGCCGAATCTTCCAGTTCGCCGATCACCTTACGGAAATCATTCACCTGATCCTGTTTGAACCGCGCCAGCACTTCCTCGGCATCCATTTGTAGTAACTCTGGCAGGTGATGCACGTTGCTGAGCACGTACGGTGTGCCATCGGACTGGATTTCAAGCAGATCGGAAAAGCGTGTAACACTCATCAGTGTAATAACCCTTTTACAGTCGGTAAATGAACAAATGTAAGCATACGGAAAACGCATCATACAATGCGTGGGATCAATATGCTTGCCCGTCTGCTGTGGTTATCGTGCTTTGGAGGAAGAATTACAAGGCAGGGAGGAAAAACAGCGGGGCCCAATGGCCCCGCCGAGTCGATCAGGCGCTATAGTCGGCCAGACCCGGATTACCCGCCACGTTTTTCAATTTGGGGGTATTGAGCTTGGTAACCTTGGCCTCCTTGACGTCGCGCAAATAGTCGGCGACTACATCCCAGATGGGGCGGCCCGGCGACTGGGAACCGACGGTGGCCCAACCAGCGACCTTGTACTTTTTCTCTGCTTCGATCGGCGTACCATCGTCCAGCGCCATGTCCAGTACACGCTTGCCCATCTCCGCGGTCGGATCGCAGACATAGTCCATACCACCAACGCGCACCATATCCCCACCCTGCTGATAGTAAGGGTCCTGGTTAAACAGGTTGTCCATCACGTCTTCCAGGATCAGCTTGATCTCGGCACCGCTCATCTCCCGCACATAGGTCTCGGGATAAGTAGTGCCAGTCTGATCCATCACGTGCTCCATGGTGATCTTCTGCCCAGGCAGCACGGTGGTACCCCAGCGGAAACCGGGTGAGAGGGAGATCTGCGCATCGCCGACGATACGCTGGGCATCGCAGATGATCTGGTCGAAGGTGCCGTTGAAGTTGCCACGGCGATAGAGCAGGTCGCCTGCGGTCGCCAATTCTTCGTTCAACTGCGGCAGATAGGGTTTGCGCACACCATCAATATAGGCCTGCATCTCTGCATCCGGCTCGATCAGGTTGGAGAAGACCGGCAGCAGCTTGTAACGGAAATCCCGCACCTTACCATCACGTACGTCGAGGTCCATCACCCCGAGGAACTTGCCGTTGGAACCGGCATTGGTCACCAGAGTCTTACCGCCCGCATTCTTGACGATAGTCGGTGCCGGCATGCCATCGTGGGTATGACCGCCGAGAATAACGTCGATACCGCTGACCACCTCGGCCATTTTCAGATCCACATCCATACCGTTATGCGAGATCACCACCACCACATCCGGCTTTTCATTTTCACGGATTTCATCGATCAGCGCCTGCATATCGTCGTCGCGGATACCGAAAGTCCAGTCGGGAATGAAACGCGACGGATTGGCGATGGGGGTATAGGGGAAGGCCTGACCGATCACTGCTACCCGCACGCCGTTCATGGTACGCATGGTATAAGGCTTGAAGGCATGGCCACTATCCTCGTTAAAGTCAGCGAAATCGGCAAACTTGTAGTCGAACAGTGCCACCTCGTTAACCTTGACGTTCTGTGCCACGAACTCGCCCTTGAACGCGGCGATATTCTTCAGCACCTCTTCGTCCATATAGGTGAATTCCCAGTGACCGGTCATGATATCGACGCCCAGCTTGTTACAGGCCTCGACCATATCCATTCCACGGGTCCACAGCGCCGTGCCAGAGCCTTGCCAGGTATCGCCACCATCGAGCAACAGGGTATTTCCGTGGCTACGCTCAGCGCGCAGGCGTTTGACCAAGGTCGCCAAGTGGGCAAAACCGCCGACCTTGCCATATTTCTGTGCCGCATCGGCATAGTTCAAATAGGTAAAAGCATGGGATTCGATACCGCCTGGCTTGACACCGAAATGCTGCAACAGCTTCTCCCCCACCAAGTGCGGTGCCTTGCCCTCGGCGGCACCGATACCGAGATTGACGTTCGGTTCGCGGAAATAGATGGGATTGAGTTGGGCGTGAGTATCGGTGATGTGCATCAGGGTAAGGTTGCCGAACTGCGGCACCTCATAGAGGTCGGCGGGGGCCTTGCTGCTCTCTTTTCCAGGCATATCGCAACCTGGCAGCATGCCAGCGGCACCTGCGATACCCATCAATTGGATAAACTGTCGACGACTAAAGGACATCTGGGGGACTCCTGTATTTCTCTTTCGTATTGTTTCGGCCTTATACCCCGTAACCGGGGCAGAAATCGGACCGATTTGCTGTGGTAAACGCGCCCGATTGTATGCCATATCAAACCACTCGGCTACAAACCTACCCGCACACTCGGGATCAGGACAGTTAGGGAAAACCCTGATACACTTTCCCTCCTGAATCATAGGGAAATGCGGGGAAAGCAGTGCTATAACTGCATCGGAAGGATGCCAAACCATCATAAATCGTGATAGTCACAACCAGAGCAATAACAAATCATTGGCTACCCACACGGCAACCCGGAGTTGACGTAATGAACGGACTAGAAAACGCACAGCACGACCTTAGCGACGCCCAGTTCTGCCTGGAAACAGCCATTGAGTTGTTGAGCGGCATCGACAGCGATACCCGCGATCAGGCAACAGACCTGCACAAGGTCATCGAACGCCTGCAAAGCATCAAGGGTGAATTGGACAGCAGTTACGAAACACTGCTGGATGTTTCGTCCAAAATTATTATCGAGAACTAGCCTTACCGCCCCGCGCAAGCAACACAGCGGTGGCCTTAACCGATGCAAGACAACCCACGTCGCCTGTTACTGCGTGTCGGCGTCAAACTCATGTTTCTCGCCGCCATTGGCAGTATCACCTACGTGCTTCTCGTTTCGGTGCTAGCGCCAACATCCCGCGCACAGGCACGACCTGAGCCACTGCACCTCCGTCTCGCAGAGCTATCCCCTGCCGAATTTCAGCGCCTCCCCTGGCAGGGCGGCAACCTAATTCTGTTGCACCGCAGTGCATCGGAAATCTATATCGCCTTTGATCGCGGCACGGGGCTGGGCTGCCCTCTGCAATGGTTTCCGCCCTCGACCACCCTGCCTGATACGCCACTCCAGCCCTGGCCCGGCGGCCTGCGGGATAGTTGCGACGGTTCCTGGTACGACATGATGGGAAAAGTCTTCAAGGGGCAAGCGGCGACAGGCAATCTCGAAAGTCCAGCATACAGAATCACCGGGGAGTTGCTGGAGATAGGCACAAACAGCGATAATCCCGCCCTCGTCAAATGAGGAATCCCCATGGCCGAGAGCATCACCTGCCATATCTACCGCAGTAAGAAAACCGACGGACTTTACCTGTTCCTGGCTAAAGAAGATGACTTTGAGTGCGTACCCGAGGAGTTACGTAACTACTTCGGTGTGCCGGAAAAGTCGATGGAACTGGAGCTGAACGAAACAAGTAAGCTGGCCCGCAGCAAACCTGAAGAGGTGCTTCACAACCTCAAGGAAAATGGCTTCCATATCCAGATGCCGCCGCAGAATCCCACTATCTAGAACCAGGCTTTACTCCAGCTCCGCAATCTCCCGATCACGCATCCCCAGCAGATAGAGAATCCCGTCCAGTCCCAGAGTGGCGATGGAGTGCTTCGCCTGCTCCTTGACGATGGGCTTGGCGTGGAAAGCAATACCGAGGCCGGCAATAGAGAGCATCGGTAGATCATTAGCCCCATCACCAACAGCGATCACCTGCTCCAGTGATATCCCCTCCTGCTGCGCGAGCTGGCGCAGCAGCGTGGCCTTCATCTGGCCGTCGATGATCTCCCCCACCACCTTGCCGGTGAGCTTACCGTCCTTGAAGTCGAGCTGATTGGCGTAGACATAGTCGATACCCAGCTTCTCTTTCAGATAGTTGGCAAAGTAGGTAAAACCACCGGAGAGGATCGCCACCTTGTAGCCGAAATGGCGCAGGTGCTTGATCAGCCGCTCGGCCCCCTCGGTGATAGGCAACCGCTCGGCGATCTCCGCCAGGACCGACTCATCCAGCCCCTCCAGCAGCGCCATGCGACGGGTAAAACTTTCGGTGAAGTCCATCTCACCGCGCATCGCTGCCTCGGTGATCGCCGCCACCTGCTCGCCGATACCGGCCACCTTGGCCAGTTCGTCGATCACCTCGGTCTGGATCAGAGTTGAGTCCATATCGAAACAGACCAGACGACGGCTGCGGCGATAGAGGTTGTCCTCCTGCACCGCCACGTCCAGGTCCATCTCCTGGGAGATCTGCAGGAACTCGGCGTGCATCGCCGCGATATCCTTCACCTCACCACTAAGTGATATCTGCACCGAGGCGGCTCTCTTCTCTTCAGGGTTCTTCAATGTGCGGCGACCCGAAAGACGGGTGATCTGATCGATATTGCAGCCCTGTTGCGCCACCGCCTCTGATACTCGTGCCAGATGACGGGAAGATATCTGCCTGCCCAGTAAGGTCAGGATATGGCGTGGCTGCCCCTGAGCAGCGACCCACGCCTCGTAGTCCTCTTCGGAGACCGGAGTAAAACGGATGTTCAGGTTCAGCTCATGCCCTTTGAACAGCAGCTCCTTGAACACCGGGCAGCCTGCGACCTCGGGCGGCAACTCCAGCATCATGCCAAGGGAAACCGTGTCGTGAATCACTGACTGGCCAATATCGAGCACCGCCACATTGCATTTGGCAAGGATAGCGGTCAATTGCGCGGTCAGGCCGGGACGATCCTGGCCCGTTACGGTAACGAGAATGATCTCTTTCATGCTGATAACAGGGGCATTGTCTAATGGGGCCGCTATCATACCGCAGATAAGCCCGGGAATAATGAGGGTAGAAAAACCTTTTATCCCGGCATCAAGCATTGGAGTTGCCCTTCTCTCTCTGCTGGTTTCCAATAGGGCCATATTCAATAAGCCCAAAGAAGGAAGCCTCATGTCCCTCATCCGCCCCTTTGCCGGTCTGCGCCCCGCGACCGGTCGCGCCGCAGACGTCGCCGCCCCACCCTATGATGTGCTCAACAGCAGCGAGGCCCGCGCCCGCGCCGAGGGACGGCCCTGGAGCTTCCTGCACATTTCCAAACCCGAAATCGACCTGCCGGAGGGCACCGATCCCTACGATGCCAGTGTCTATGCCAAGGGTAAGGAGAACTTCGATCGGATGATCGCCGAGGGCGTGCTCAAGCAGGATACCCTGCCCTGCTACTACTTCTACCGCCTGATTATGGGTGATCACCAGCAGATCGGACTGGTCGCTGCCGCCTCGGTCACCGATTACGACACCAACCGTATCCGCAAACACGAGTTCACCCGCCCGGACAAGGAGGACGACCGCGTACGCCAGGTCGATACCCTCAATGCCCAGACCGGCCCGGTGTTCCTCACTTACCGTCACAACGCGACCATTGATGCCCTGGTGGCAAAAGTCACCGCGACTGAGCCGGAATTCGATATCACCGCCGATGACGGCGTCCAGCACGCTATCTGGCCGGTCTGCGACGAAGAAGAAATCAACACCATTACCGAAACCTTCGACGCGATGCCCGCCATCTACATCGCCGACGGGCACCACCGCTCTGCCGCTGCCTCCCGCGTCGCAGCGATGCGCAAGGGGGCCAACCCGAACCACACTGGCGAGGAACCCTACAACTATTTCCTCTCCGTGATCTTCCCCGACGATCAGATGATGATCCTCGACTACAACCGAGTCATCACCGATCTCAACGGCCTCGGCAAAGACGAACTGCTGCAGAAAGTCGGCGAACGTTTCGCTGTCAGCGAAGAGAGTGCCGCGGTCAAACCGCAGGCGAATCAGGCGTTCGGTATGTACCTGGACGGCAAATGGTACCGCCTGCAGATCAATGCCGATCGGGTACCCGCGGACGATCCGGTCGGGCAGCTCGATGTCAGCCTGCTGGCCAACAACCTCATCGATCCGATCCTCGGCATCAGCGATCCACGCCGCGACAAGCGCATCGATTTCGTCGGTGGTATTCGCGGCCTGCAGGAGCTGGAGCGGCGTGTCGATAGCGGCGAGATGGCCGTCGCTTTCTCTCTCTATCCGACCAAAATGAAACAGCTGATGGCGGTGGCCGACGCCGATGAGGTGATGCCACCCAAGTCGACCTGGTTCGAACCGAAACTGGCAGACGGTCTGGTTTCACATCTACTCGGCTAGCATATAACGACCGGGAAGTAGCCCAGTCGCTACTTCCCGGTCTGTCTTTCTTTAGCTCGCTTCAACTCCTCGGCGAGTTTTTTCAGATCGTCCAGATCTTCAATCACGATCTCCTTGATCGGTAACTCCACGGGCTTGCCCTTCGGCGCTGGAGGTTTAGCTGCAGGCGCTGCCAGCGGCTTCTCCTCGGTGGTAGGTTTTGGTGCTTCCTGCTGCTGTTTAACCGGCGTGGATGGCTCCACTACCTTCTCCTTCTGCCGTTCGGCCTCGGCAAAAAGATCTTCCTCCTCACCCGTCGATAGTCCTTTGCCTCCCTGCAGCATCTTCACAATATTGGCACGCACGTCTGGCACCTGAATCGGCTCAGGCCCTGGCGGCTGGGCATAGCTGTGCTTCACCACAAGCAGCAAGGCGATGGTTGTGAACAACACTATTTCTTTCATTTCTTTCGTCTGCACCAAACCGCAAGGCGGATGTCCGACTCGATGTAGCTACAGCATAACGTAATCGGTCGTTGTTGGCGCTACAGGGTAGCGTTCCACCGATTCATCCCTTAGATTAGTGGAAAAGGAGTAGTGTTCTTCCATGCGACGATTATTGTCTGTTTTTTTCCTGCTGCCGCTCATCTGCGCTGCGCCGAGAGGATTCGCCGCCTGCGACGATCCACCAGCGCCCGAGGTCAACTGGAGCGGCTGCGACAAACAGGGGGCGCAACTGGCAGGCGCCGACATGCGCGGTGCGATCCTGAAAAATACCAACCTGGAAAATGCTGACCTCAGCGCTGCCCGCCTCTCGGGCAGCGATTTCTCCTTTGCCAAACTGTCGGGCGCCAATCTCAGCAAGGCACGCCTGCACGACACCACCCTGCTCAGCGTCGACCTGCGCAAGGCCAACCTGCAGCAGGCGCTGATGCAACGTGCCCGCCTGGACCGGGCCGATCTCAGAGAGGCGGATCTCTCCTCGGCCGAGCTACGCGAAAGCGACTTTTATCAGTGCCGGATGGAAGGGACAAAACTGCAAAAGGCCAACCTGCAGCAGGCAAAATTCAAACAGGCAATCCTCGACGGTGCGGTGTTTGATGGCGCCGATATGCAGGAGAGCGATCTGCTAAGCGCCTCACTGGAGAAGACCCGACTGAAACAGGTCAACCTGTATAAGGCCAAACTGGAAAAGACCAATCTTTATTACGCCGATTTCAGCGACGCTGATCTACGGCGCTCTTCACTGGTCGGTGCGGAACTGTATGAAACGAAATTTGCTGGTGCCCGGCTGGGCGCAGCGATGTGGGTGGATCGCAAACGCTGTCGGCTGGATGCCGGCGACGTTTGCGACTAGAGATTAAGCAACCTTGTGCTGCACTGCCGCGGTCGGGGCAGCCTTGGCGGCAACACCCTGCGACATCTTGCCCGCGACAAAGTCGAGACCTTCCTTGCCCTGAAGCACGGTAGCCAGGGCCGCCTCAAGCTGCTCTTCGCTCAAACCAAACTCATCCATCAGACTCTGCGGGATCTCGATGCTCGGCGCATCCCCGATGCCGTGGCGCTTGAGTAGCGCATTGGCGATATAGACCAGATTGGCATAGGTAGAATAGGAGCTACGGAATTCCGCATTGTGATGGCCTGATACGGTATCGACAATCTCCCGCGGCATATCCCAGGCATCCATCAACCAGACACCCATCTCGGTATGGGTCACACCGACAGCCTCACGCTCCAGTTCCAGAATGGAACGGCGGGGACTCTCTTCCACCAGCTTGTTCAGGCGCACGAACTGGGTGGGGAAGATGTGCCCCAGCAACAGGAAACCGAAGTTGTGTAACAGACCAGCCAAATACCCCATCCCGGCGGGAGGACGACGGGTAAACTCGATGGCATTGCACAGCGCCTGGGTCAGGGCAGCGCAGTAAACCGAATGTTTCCAGAAATTGTTCAGGCCAAGCGGGCCGTCCTTCGGGTTATTGAAGGCCTTGCCCAGCGCCAGGCCAAAAGCGATATCCAGCACGAAATCCATGCCCAGTACGCGGACGATGGCCTGCTCCACTGAATCCAGCTTGCCCTGATAGGCGTAGAGCGGAGAGGTAGCATAACGCAGCAACTGCGCCGCCAGACTTGGATCCTGTTCAATCACCGCAGCCAGTTCACTGGCATGGGCATAGGGATTGTTGCGGATACGAATCAGCTCGGTAGCCAAACCCGGCATCGCGGGCAACTTATCGACCTTCTGCACCTTGCTGCGCATGGCCGACTTGGAGTCGCGATCACTATTGCCCAGAGCGGTAATGCGGTGGTTCTTCCAGGTGTTCTCGTGCAACCTGGCGAAATCCGCATGGTCGGCACTAACCAGCAGCCCAGGAACACCTGTAGCGAAGATCAGCTTTTCCATATCGACCAGTGATTTGTCCATGATGCCGCGCATACCGAAAGCCTCCGGCAGCGGCGGAATAGCACGGATATCGCACTCACCAAGTAGCGCCGCGGTTTCAGTGTCGCTGCAACGAACGAATTCGCGTTTAAAGAGTTTATTGATGGTGGGGAGGTCGACCTTCTGGTCGCCACGAACGATGGCCATCAAGTAGGCCTTGCCGCTTTTCAGAATCACGGCCTTCGCCACCGTGTTGAGCGGAATGTCAGCCTGGGTCACCGTTTCAACAAAGCTTCCTGCAGCAGCCACCTTGCGTCCCTTGAAGTGCCCATGACTTCGGGTAAGGCATTCATTGACCGATGCTGGGATGTTCATCTTGGTTCTCCTCGAGCGCCTGGCGCCATTTACATCCTATGTTGAGGAAAAGATTAGTGACAAAAATCAAAATCCGTTGTGAAGTAAATCGCAACAAATCGCCTTTAAACCCGCAAAAACACTGTAATAATCGCGTTTTGTGACTGCAATCTCAGGCTATTTTGGCTTTTTGCCGCGATGCACCACCGAGCGACCGAAGCGGGACTGCATTGAATCGAGCAACTGATCCAGCTTCTTTTGCCGCCCATCTTCCATTTCACCGAACAGATCCGACTGTGCACCGTGAGCCTCTTCGGTAAAGTTGCTCACCCCGACACCGACCAGCCTGACCGGCGGGAGCGGTCGCGGGAGGCGATTGTAAAATAATTCCCTTACTATTTTCCAGACTTTAGCTGTCACATCTGTTACGTCTTGCAGGGACTGAGAACGGGTTAACGTAGTGAAATCGGCCAGGCGCACCTTGAGCTGCACGGTGCGCCCCTTGAGTCCCTGGCCACGCAGCCGCTGGGTCACCTGCTCGGTGAGAGCATGCAACCACTCCAGCAATATCTCCTCGTCACTGATATCCACGGCAAAGGTGGTCTCATTAGAGACCGACTTGGCTTCATGCTCCGAAATTACCGGGCGCTCGTCGATGCCGTAGGCCAATTGCAGAAAATGCTCGCCACTGCTGCCAAAGTGCTGGCGTAACAACGCTGGCGAATAGGCCCGCAACTGACCAATCGTCTTGATCCCCAGCTTATCGAAGGTCTTCGCCGCCACCTTGCCCACACCCCAGATTCGACTAACGGGCAATGGCGCGAGAAAGGCATCAACTTCCCCCTCCTTCACCACAACGAATCCATCAGGCTTGTCGACATCGCTAGCCAGCTTGGCCAGATACTTGTTCGGCGCGACCCCCACCGAGGCAACCAGATTCAGTTCATCCTTGATTGCCTGTTTGATTGCCCGACCGATGACCTCAGCCGAACCGAACAGACGCAGGCTGGCTGTCACATCAAGGAATGCTTCATCGAGGGAGAGCGGCTCAATCTGCGGGGTATAACGTTTGAAGATGGCGTGGATCTGCTGCGAAACCTCCGCGTAGAAGCGATGCCGCCCGGATACAGACAGCAGCACCGCCTGTGGGCAGAGACGCAACGCCGTGGCGGTCGGCATCGCACTGTGTACACCATACTTTCGTGCAATGTAATTGGCCGCCGAAACCACACCGCGATGATCCGGTCGTCCGCCGACAATCACTGGTTTGTCTGCCAGCTCGGGGCGCTCGCGGATCTCCACCGAAGCGTAGAAGGCGTCCATATCGACGTGAATAATCTGGCGTAACACAGGCATCGTGGTATCGGTGAAAGTGAGAAAATGAATTATAGGTCCCGCGC
>JBNKVM010000008.1:0-47954 GCA_050299175.1 Thiohalomonadaceae bacterium | reverse complement strand
ACCATCCCTCACGCCCTCACGCCCTCACGCCCTCACGCCCTCACGCCCTCACGCCCTCACGCCCTCACGCCCTCACGCCCTCACGCCCTCACGCCCTCACGCCCTCACGCCCTCACGCCCTCACGCTCTCACGCAATACGCCATATAGTTGACGTCGAGATCGTCGCCCAGACTGTACTCCTTGCTGAAGGGGTTGTAGCTCATGCCGGTCAGTTCCTTCAGATCCAGCTCCGCGGCGCGGGTCCATGCTTCCAGTTCCGAGGGGCGGATGAACTTGGCGAAGTCGTGGGTACCGCGGGGTAACAGGCGGAGTACATACTCGGCGCCGACGATGGCAAAGAGGTAAGACTTGGGATTACGGTTGATGGTGGAGAAGAAGAGCTGACCGCCAGGTTTGGCGAGGCGGGCACAGGCGGCGATCACCGAACCGGGATCGGGCACGTGCTCCAGCATCTCCATGCAGGTGACCACATCAAAACTGCCGGGCATCTCGTCGGCCAGCTCTTCGGCGGTGATACGGCGATATTCAACTTCGACACCGGATTCGAGTTTGTGCAGTTTGGCCACTTCCAATGGCGCTTCTCCCATATCGATACCCATCACTGTGGCATCGCGCTGGGCCATGCTTTCGGCGAGAATACCTCCGCCGCAGCCGACGTCGAGCACCTTCTTGCCGTTGAGATCAACACGCTGATCGATATAGTTCAGGCGAAGGGGATTGATCTCGTGCAGCGGTTTGAACTCGCTGTGCGGGTCCCACCAGCGGGAGGCGAGTTCTTCGAATTTACCGACTTCGGCGTGATCGACGTTGTGCTGTTTTTTGGCTGCGCTCATGCTCTACCTGCTACGACTGTTCGATGAGTCTGGTCTGCCACTGTTTGGCGGCGGCAAGGATTTCGCCTTCGTCCAGGGTGGTCAGGCGGCGCTCCTTGAGCAGATGACGCCCGGCAACCCAGACATCGCTCACCTTGTCGCGCCCGGTGGCGTAGACCAGTTGGGAGACCGCATGGTACAGCGGTTGGGTCTCCAGATCATCCATCTTCACTGCGACGATGTCCGCCGCCTTGCCCGCGACCAACGAGCCGCAGACCGACTCCAGTCCCAGGGCGCGGGCGCCGTTGAGGGTCGCCATCTCCAGCGCCTTCTCCGCGGGCAGGGCGCTGGCGTCACCGGCAACGCCCTTGGCTAGCAGCGCGGCGGTGCGCATCTCGGAGAACATGTCGAGATCGTTGTTGCTGGCGGCGCCGTCGGTGCCGAGGGCGACGTTGACCCCGGCATTGATCAATTTCTGTACCGGGCAGAAGCCGCTGGCCAGTTTCAGGTTCGATTCGGGGCAGTGGATGACGTAGGCATTGGCCGCGGCGTGGGCAGCGATCTCTTCGTCGCTCAGTTGGGTCATGTGTACCGCCGCCAGTTGCGGACCGACCAGACCCAGCTCGGCGAGACGTGCCAGCGGGCGTTTGCCCAGTTGCTGTTCGCTCTCGCCAACCTCATGCGCCGTCTCATGTACATGCATATGGATCGGGATCTGCAACTCCTCCGCGTACATCAACACCTTCTGCAACGGCTCGTCGGCGACGGTGTAGGGGGCGTGCGGGGCAAAGGCGGTGGTGATCAGCGGTGAGTGTTTGACCAAATCGTGCAGGGCATTGCCTTTAGTGATGTATTCGTCGGCGTTCTGTGCCCAGGCGGTGGGGAAGTCGATGACGATGAGGCCGATCACCGCGCGCATCCCTGCTTGCTCCGCGACACGGGCGGCCTCGTCGGCGAAGAAGTACATATCGTTGAAACAGGTGGTGCCGCCGCGCAGCATCTCCGCCATCGCCAAGCGTGTACCGTCGCGTACAAATTCGGGATTCACCCATTTAGCCTCGGCGGGCCAGATGTGCTCCTGCAGCCAGGTCATCAACGGCAGGTCATCGGCCAGACCACGCATCAAACTCATTGCCGCGTGGGTATGAGCGTTAATCAATCCGGGGATCAGGATATGTTCGTTCTGTTCGAACTCGACTTCGGCCGTGTAGCTTTCACGTGCTTTATCGCTCGGTAACAGTTCGACGATGTGGCCATCCTTGATCGCGATGGCATGGTTCTCCAGTACCACTCCGGCAGGTTCAACCGGAACGATCCAGCGGGCATGAATGAGGGTGTCGACGTTTTTCATGCGCCCAAGAGTAATTAAACCCTGTGTCGACCACAAGCGCAGCTAAACGAAAAAAAGGTGCGTCATGCACCTTTAAATTCGCCACTAGGAGGTGGTATTCACTTCTTGCAAAGGCATCCCTGCCAAAAACGGTCCTTGATGAGGGAGACTTAGAACTTGTAGACCAGACCTACTGCCAGGGCGGAAGCGTCGCCAGCCAGTTTGCCTTTGTTGGCCAGGCCGCCATCGGTGCCGTTGGCATAGAGAGCGTAGATGCTGGCTTTTTTGTCCATTTTGAAGTCAACGCCGATCATCGACATCACTTCGTCGTCGGTACTGGAAACGCCATCATCACGCATGCCGTAGGCTGCCTTGATGGTGGCGGAACCACCAGTCTTGTACTTCAGGCTGACGTAGGTCTCGGTTTGGTCATCAATGGTGTCCATAGCCAGGGTCTCATAAACCAGACCAATGGTAGCCGGACCGAAGGTATAACCAGCGCCGAATTTGGCAGCGGTTTTCACATCACCGGCAACGGTGTCGGAGTAGTTTTCAACCGCACCAGCCAGGTACAGCGGACCCTGGTCGTAGTTGACCATGACGCTGTTGGCAGCGCCGGTGTTTTCACCGGTTACAGAGTCGTCACCAGCATAGTAAGCGGCGGCGAAGCCAACGCTGTCGAACTGGTTAACGTAGGCGATGACATTGCCCAAACGATGGTCAACGGTGATGATGTTGTTGTAGTCGGCATAGGTATCAGCAAACGGGTCCAGCTTGGCGGTGGACATTTTGTGCGGGGTGTCGTGCACACCGGCCAGCACGGTACCGAAACCACCTTTTACACCGACGAAGGTGTTGCGTGCTTTGATCATGTCGGCGCTGGACTTGGTGGCATCGCCTGCGTAGTCGATTTCCATTTCCAGTTGACCGATGAAGCTCAGACCGTTACCAACGTCGGTGCTGGCCTTGAAGCCCAGGCGGGAAGCGTTGCTCTTGATTTGGGTGGCGCTGTTCTTGGTGCCAGCAACGTCCTGGGAAACAGAAGCGACTGAAGTGTGGATCTTGCCGTAAACGGTCGCTTCGGCAGAAGCGTTGGCGGAAACGGCCAGGGCCGCGGTGATTGCTGCAGCAATCAGGGTTTGCTTGTGTTGCATCTGTACTCTCCTACATGGTTTATGTGGATATCCAAAAAGCGGGCACAGTCTTGCAACGCTTTGTTACAGCGCTATTGCCCCTGGGTTACAGGGGGATGAAGGTTTTATGACTAGAAGCAACTTCAGAATTGTTCTCGTATCCTGATACGGTGTTGCAAAGTCTGCTGCAGTACTCATTTACTACCGGTAAACTCCGCTCCTCGCAGACTTCGCGCCTTGTCTCAGTACACGAGCTCTAATTCTGAAGTCACTTCTTGAGTAGCTTCGGTAGTGGGGTTTGAAGGTTTGCGTTAGACTGCGCCACTTACTTTTTTGGCGGGACGGTTACCGACAGATGTCAGATTCATTCGATACGATTCGCGCAGTACTTTGGCAAAACGACAAACTTCGGCTGCTGGATCAGCGCCTGTTACCTCAGCAGGAGATCTGGCTGGAGTATGACGAACCGCGTGCGGTGGCCGATGCGATCCGCGATATGGTGGTGCGTGGCGCCCCTGCCATCGGTGTTACCGCAGCATTTGGTGTAGTGCTAGCGGTGCGCAATCAACTGGCTGCGGGACGCGAGGGTATTGCGGAGAGATTGAAAGACGATTTCGATTATCTGGCCGCTGCGCGACCCACCGCAGTGAACCTTTTCTGGGCGCTGGAGCGAATGCAGCAGACACTGCAGCGCTTGCTGGCTGCCGACACTGATCTATTGGAAGGGATGCTGGCTGAGGCCAAAGCGATCCACGATGAAGATATCGCTGCCAATCGTCACATGGGCGAACTCGGTGCCGCGTTGATCGAAGAGCAGGGCTGCGGTGTGCTGACCCACTGCAACACGGGTTCCCTGGCTACCGGTGGTTTCGGTACCGCCCTCGGCGTGATCCGCGCCGCCTATGCACAACAGCGTATCGGGCATGTCTATGCCGACGAGACCCGTCCCTGGTTACAGGGCGCGCGGCTTACCGCCTGGGAACTGGTCAAGGATTCCATCCCGGTGACCCTGCTGGCGGACGGTGCCGGCGCGGCACTGATGAAACAGGGCAAGGTGAAGTGGTTGATCGTCGGCTCCGACCGCATCGCCGCCAACGGCGATGTGGCCAATAAGATTGGCACCTACCATGCGGCGGTGGCGGCGAAGTATCACGGGGTGAAAGTAATGGTGGTGGCGCCGACCTCTACCGTGGATATGTCATTGGAGAGCGGCGATCTCATCCCTATTGAGCAGCGCAGCGCCGACGAGGTGCTTTGCCTCGGTGGACAGCGGGTGGCAGCCGAGGGGGCCGAGGCGTGGAATCCTGCTTTCGATGTGACCCCGGCGGAACTGGTCGACGCCATCGTCACCGAAAAAGGGGTGGTTTTGGTGCCGGACAGGCAGAAAATGGCCGAAATGATGGCAAATTAGCCACAGCAAATTGGTGCGAAATCCTCTCAGACGCCCGCTGAGGGCCTCTGAGCGCATTTTCCCGGATGCGGCAGGGGCGGGCGGTGTGTTACACTGGGCGCTGTTTTCTCGCCTCTCGTCAAATGGAACGTTTGGCTTGTAAGTAATAAGGATAACGCTGTCCGATGACCGATTTTGCTAAAGAAGTCCTCCCGATCAATATCGAGGAGGAGATGAAGCAGTCCTACCTCGATTACGCCATGAGCGTGATCGTCGGCCGAGCCCTGCCGGATGTGCGGGATGGCCTCAAACCCGTCCACCGTCGTGTGCTCTACGCCATGCGTGAGCTGGGCAACGACTGGAACAAGCCCTACAAAAAATCGGCCCGTGTGGTCGGTGACGTCATCGGTAAATATCACCCCCACGGTGACTCCGCGGTCTACGATACCATCGTGCGGATGGCCCAACCCTTCTCCCTGCGCTACATGCTGGTCGACGGCCAGGGTAACTTCGGTTCCATCGACGGCGACTCCGCTGCGGCGATGCGTTATACCGAAGTACGCATGGCCAAGATTGCCTCGGAACTGCTAGCCGACATTGATAAAGAGACCGTCGATTTCGTCCCTAACTACGACGAATCCGAAAGTGAGCCGGAGGTCCTGCCGGCGCGTCTGCCCAACCTGCTGATCAACGGCTCTGCCGGTATCGCGGTGGGTATGGCCACCAACATCCCGCCGCACAACCTGACCGAGGTGACCAACGCCTGTCTGGCGCTGATCGAAAACCCCGATCTCGATATCCCCGGCCTGATGCAGCACGTTCCCGGTCCCGATTTCCCCACCGCCGGTATCATCAACGGCGCTGCCGGTATCCACGAGGCTTACCACACCGGTCGTGGCCGTATCTACGTGCGTGCGCTCACCGAGATCGAGGAGATGGATTCGGGTCGGCAGCGCATCGTTGTTACCGAACTGCCGTATCAGGTGAACAAGGCGCGGCTGCTGGAAAAAATTGCCGAGCTGGTTAAAGAGAAGAAGATCGAAGGGATCTCCGAACTGCGCGACGAGTCCGACAAGGACGGTATGCGCATGGTGATCGAGCTGAAGCGTGGCGAGGTGCCAGAGGTGTTGCTCAACAACCTCTACAAGCACACCGCGATGCAGAGCGTCTTCGGTATCAATATGGTGGCGCTGGTCGACGGTCAGCCGAAGCTGCTTAACCTCAAGCAAATGCTGGAGGCGTTCATTCGCCACCGCCGCGAAGTCGTCACCCGTCGCACCATCTTCGAACTGCGCAAGGCGCGTGAACGGGCCCACGTATTGGAAGGCCTGGCTGTCGCGCTGGCCAACATCGATCCGATCATTGAATTAATCAAGGCGGCACCGTCACCTGCCGAGGCCAAGGCCGGACTATTGGCCCGAGGCTGGGAGCCGGGTGTGGTCAACGATATGTTGGCCCGCGCCGGCGCCGAGGCTTCCCGCCCCGAAGGGTTGGCGAAGGAGTTTGGTCTGGTCGACGGTATGTATCATCTTTCCGAGGCACAGGCCCAGGCGATCCTCGAACTGCGTCTACACCGTCTGACCGGTCTGGAACAGGACAAGATCATCAATGAGTATCGTGAGCTGCTCGGTACCATTGAAGACCTGCTCGATATCCTCGGCAGTCACGAAAGATTGATGAGCGTGATCCGCGAAGAACTGGAAGCGATCCGTGAGCAGTACGGCGACGAGCGCCGCACCGAGATCGTCGCTACCCGCGCCGATCTCACCCTGGAAGATCTGATTAGTGAAGAGGATGTGGTGGTGACCCTTTCCCACGAGGGTTACGCCAAGGCGCAGCCGCTGACCGACTATCGGGCGCAGAAGCGCGGCGGGCGTGGCAAGTCTGCCACTGCTACCAAGGATGAGGATTTTGTCGACAAGATGTTCGTCGCCAATACCCACGACACTATCCTCTGCTTCTCCAGTCGCGGTCGGGTTTACTGGCTCAAGGTTTACGAACTGCCGCAGGCGGGTCGTGCTTCACGTGGTAAGCCGATCGTCAATCTGTTGCCGCTGGAAGAGGGTGAACGGATTAATGCGATCCTGCCGATCCGTGAATTCGAGGAAAACAAGTTTGTCTTCATGGCCACCGCCAATGGTACGGTGAAGAAGACCCCGCTGGTTGATTACTCCCGTCCGCGTGCCAGTGGCATTATCGCGGTGGAACTGGTGGAAGGCGATCAACTGGTCGGCGTTACCGTTACCGATGGCACCTCCGACATCATGCTCTTCTCCAGCGCAGGCAAGGTAATCCGTTTCAAGGAGGAGGACGTGCGTTCCATGGGACGTGTTTCCCGCGGTGTGCGCGGTATCCGTCTCGGAGAAGGACAGTCGGTGATCGCGATGATCCTCGCCAACGAAGGCTGTGTACTCACCGCCACTGAAAACGGTTATGGCAAACGTACCCCGATCGACGATTACCCGGTTTACGGCCGTGGCGGTCAGGGTGTGATCGCGATTCAGACCAGCGAACGTAATGGTGCGGTAGTCGGCGCAGTGCTGGTCTCCGAAGATGATGAGATGATGTTGATTACCGATGGTGGCACGCTGGTACGTAGTCGTGTCGCTGAGGTTTCCACCATGGGTCGTAACACCCAGGGTGTACGCCTGATCAATTTGACCAAAGAGGAAAAATTGATCGGTGTTGAACGGATCGCCGAATCCGATGAGGGGGAAGAGGTTGAAGGCGAAGAGGGTGAAGGCGACGAAAGCGCCGAATAAACCGTCCACGCTTTTGTAGTTTTATTCAGGAAACAGACAGAGGTAATTCGATGGCACGTGTATTCAACTTCAGCGCCGGTCCGGCGATGTTACCCCAGGCAGTGATCGAGCGCGCGCAACAGGAGATGCTCGACTGGAACGGCAGCGGCATGTCGGTCATGGAAATGAGCCATCGTGGCAAGGAGTTTATGTCCATCGCGGAGAAGGCCGAGGCCGATCTGCGCGAAGTGATGAAAATTCCGGCCAACTACAAAGTGCTGTTCCTGCAGGGCGGGGCCTCCAGCCAGTTCGCTATGGTGCCGCTCAACCTGCTGCGTGGTAAAGGCAAGGCCGATTACGTCAACACCGGTTCCTGGAGTAAAAAAGCGATCGCCGAAGCGAAACGCTACTGCGACGTGAATGTGGCCTTTGATGCCTCCGCGGAAAGCGGCAAGTTCACCTTTGCGCCACAACAGGGCGATCTGAATCTCTCTGCCGATGCAGCCTATGTGCACTACACACCCAACGAAACTATCGAAGGTGTTGTTTTCCCTTACGTCCCCGAAACCGGTGATGTACCGCTAATTGCTGACATGTCTTCGCTGATCCTCAGCGAGCCGATGGATGTCTCCCAATTCGGTGTGATTTACGCTGGTGCGCAAAAGAACATCGGTCCTGCTGGTCTGACCGTGGTTATTGTGCGCGAAGATCTGATTGGGCAGGTACTGGACAGTGCACCGACCATGTTCAATTACGAAACCCATGCCAAGGGCGACTCCATGTATAACACCCCGCCGACCTATGCCTGGTATCTGGCGGGACTGGTGTTCGACTGGTTGAAGAACGATATCGGCGGTCTCGACAAAATGGGCGAGATCAATAAGCGTAAGGCAGCCAAACTTTACGCCGCCATCGACGGTTCCGATTTCTATGCCAACCCGGTGGCGAAAGAGAGTCGTTCGATCATGAACGTGCCGTTCACCCTGGCCAATGCCGATCTCGACGCCACCTTCCTGAGCGAAGCCAAGGTTGCCGGTCTGGTTACTCTCAAAGGACACCGCTCTGTTGGCGGCATGCGCGCATCGATTTACAACGCGATGCCGGAAGAGGGTGTCGATGCGTTGGTCGCTTTCATGGCGGATTTCGAAAAGCGTAACGGATAGAGCTGTAAACCACGTGGAGAGCGAAGTACGTGTCCTGCGTACTTCGCTGCCTTTGTGGGGAATTGAAAGGGGATGGTGATGTACAAAATTCTGACACTGAACAACATTTCTTCGGTCGGCCTGGACCGTCTGCCGCGTGATAAGTATGAAGTGGCCTCTGAATTTCAACACCCGGACGGCATTCTGCTGCGTTCTTTCAAAATGCACGACATGGAAATTCCGGAATCGCTGAAGGCGATCGGCCGTGCCGGTGCCGGGGTGAACAACATCCCGGTGGATAAAATGAGCGCGAAGGGCGTAGTGGTATTCAATGCGCCCGGTGCCAACTCCAATGCGGTAAAGGAACTGGTGATTGCAGGTATGTTGATGGCCTGCCGCAACATCGCCCAGTCCTGGGACTTTGCCCGTAACCTGGAAGGCACTGACGAAGAGATCAATAAGCAGACCGAAGCGGGCAAGAAAAACTTCGGTGGTTTCGAACTGCCGGGTCGCACCCTCGGCGTGGTTGGTCTCGGTGCCATCGGTGTGCGTATCGCCAATGCGGCGGTGGCGCTCGGTATGAAGGTGATCGGTTATGACCCGGGCATTACCGTGCGTGGTGCCTGGCAACTGGATGCCTCGGTGAAGCAGGCGACCAGTGTCGATGAATTGCTGAGCAATTCTGATTTCATCACCTTCCATGTGCCGCTGGTCGATGCGACCCGTAACCTGATCAACGAAGATCGTCTCAAGACCATGAAAGACAACGTGGTCGTGTTGAACTTTGCCCGTGGCGGTATTGTTGACGATGAGGCGATGGTCAAGGCACTGGATAGCGGCAAGGCCTATGCCTATGTCTGCGATTTCCCCTCCAACCTGCTGAAAAAACATCCCCGTGTGGTGACTCTGCCGCACCTTGGTGCTTCCACCCGCGAGGCGGAAGAAAACTGCGCCATCATGGTGGCGGAGCAGGTGAAGGATTATCTGGAAAACGGTAATGTTATCAATTCGGTGAATTTCCCCGAGGTGGTGATGCCGCGTACCGAAGGCGCTTTCCGTGTAGCGGTGGTCAACTCCAATGTGCCGAACATGCTGGGGCAAATTTCCTCCAGCCTGGCCAAGGCGGGATTGAACATCATCGATATGTTGAACAAGTCCCGTGGTGAACTGGCCTATACCCTGGTCGATGTGGACAAAGCGGTACCGCAGGAGAGCCTCGACGAAATCGCTGCCATCGAAGGGGTGTTGGCGGTAAGGGCTATCGGCGAATAGACGAAACAGGCATGAGCAACGACAAACAACTGGAAGCGATCCGTAAACGTATCGACGAGCTCGATGAGCAGCTGCAACAGCTGATCAACGAGCGTGCCGCGTTGGCGCAGGAAGTGGCGCATGTGAAACAGGCCGCCGGTGATGGTGCGGTATTCTATCGTCCCGAACGTGAGGCGCAGGTATTGCGTCGGGTACGTGAACGTAACCAGGGTCCGTTGTCGGCGGAAGAGATGGCGCGGCTGTTCCGCGAAGTGATGTCTGCCTGTCTGGCGCTGGAGCGTCCGACTACCGTGGCCTTCCTCGGCCCGGAAGGGACCTTTACTCACGAGGCCGCGCTCAAACATTTCGGTCACTCCATGGTCGGTTCGCCGCTGGCGGCGATCGACGAGGTGTTCCGTGAAGTGGAGGCGGGTGGTGCTGACTATGCGGTGGTGCCAGTGGAGAACTCCACCGAGGGTGCGGTGAATCTGACCCTCGATCTGTTGCTCAAGACACCATTGCAAATCGCCGGTGAGGTGGAGTTGCGCATCCATGATCACCTGATGAGCAATGAAACCGAACTTGCCGCGATAAAGAAGGTTTACTCCCACGCCCAGTCGCTGGCGCAGTGTCGTGAATGGCTCGATACCAACCTGCCGATGGTGGAGCGTATTGCGGTGAGCAGTAATGCCGAAGCGGCACATTTGGCCGCCGGTGAAAAAGGCACTGCGGCGATCGCTGGTCGTGCTGCCGCAGAGCGTTATGAGCTGCCGTTGCTGGCGGAGAATATCGAGGACGAGCCGAATAATACCACGCGTTTTTTGATCCTCGGCCGCGAGGCAGTGCCCGCCAGTGGTGAAGACAAGACCGCATTACTGCTCTCTACCCGCAATAAACCCGGTTCGTTGTTCAAAATGCTGGAACCGCTGGCGCGTAACGGGATATCCATGACCCGTATCGAATCGCGTCCTTCGCGTCAGGGAACCTGGGACTATGTCTTCTTCGTCGAGATCCTCGGTCACCGTAGTGATGAGAAACTGGCTGCTGCTCTGGCAGAACTGGAAGACGAGGCCGCACTGTTCAAGGTGCTTGGTTCGTTCCCTGTCGCCGTCCTCTAGCTCGTTATCTTTGAGACCACTTTTAATTTTTCCAAATGAGCGATCTACTTAAACACGCTAAACCGGGTGTACTTGGCCTGCATCCCTATCAGCCTGGCAAGCCGATCGAGGAACTGGAGCGTGAGTATGGTGTAAGTAACATCATCAAGCTTGCCTCCAATGAGAATCCGTTGGGACCGTCAGCCAAGGCCCTGGCAGCAATGCGTGGTGAGCTGGAAGAGGTCTGGCTCTATCCGGACGGCAATGGCTTCGAGCTGAAACAGAAGCTGGCGGCGAAACACGGCGTCGCGATGGATCGCATTACCCTGGGTAACGGTTCCAGCGATGTGCTGGAGTTTGCGGTGCGGGTCTTTGTCGGTCCCGGTGATGAAGTGCTCTTTTCCGAACACTCATTTGCCCTCTACCCGATCCTGACCCAGGCGGCCGGTGGTACCGGCGTAGTGGCCCCGGCCAGGGATTGGGGCCACGATCTGGAGGCCATGCGTGAGCGGATTAGCGAGCGCACCCGGGTGATTTTCGTTGCCAATCCCAACAATCCCACCGGTACCTGGCTGGGAGCAGCCGAGCTGGAAGCGTTCATCCGTGAAGTACCTGAACATATTCTGGTGGTGGTCGATGAAGCCTACTTCGATTACGCCACCGAACCGGCGACTGGTGCGGAAGATTATCCCGACTGCAGTGCCTGGGTAGAGCGCTACCCCAATCTGATGGTTGCGCGAACCTTCTCAAAGTCTTACGGTTTGGCGGGTTTACGGGTAGGCTATGCGGTTTCCCATCCGCAGGTGGCGGATCTAATGAACCGGGTGCGGCCGCCGTTTAACGTGAACAGCGTAGCGCTGGCCGCTGCGGCTGCTGCACTGGCTGATGTGGAGCACTTGGCCCGTTCTGTCGCGTTGAATGCCGCCGGGTTGAAACAGTTGACCGCCGCATTCGATGTCATGGGGCTGGATTACATTCCCTCGGTGGGTAATTTTATCAGTGTGGATCTGCAACGTCCCGGCGCACCGATCTATGAAGCATTGCTACACGAAGGGGTGATTGTGCGTCCCGTGGCCAACTATGGGATGCCCAACCATCTGCGTGTGACGGTCGGAACAGAGGAAGAGAACGAACGTTTCCTTGCTGCCCTGAAAAAGGTGCTGGCGAAGTGATTTCTGAACAGGCTGCTGTCGCAGTAGCCGCCAATAGAGGTTAAAGAGAGTTAGCGATGATTATCATCATGAACAGCGAGACCACCAACGAACAGATCGAAGGGGTGGTGAACAAGCTGAAAAGTTTCGGTCTCGACAGTAACGTCTCCCGTGGCGTCGAGCGCACTGTGATTGGTGCCATTGGCGATGAGACCAAGGCCGACAAGGAGTTGTTGCAGGCGTTACCCGGTGTGGAAAATGTCATCCGCGTGATGAAACCTTACAAGATCGTTGCCCGTTCCTATCATCAGGAAGATACGGTTATCGACCTGGGCAACGGTATCAAGATCGGTGGCAATCAGGTTCAGGTGATCGCCGGTCCCTGTTCGGTGGAGACTCAGGAGCAGATGAATGCTGCTGCCGACGGTGTTGCCGCGGCAGGTTGCCGTGTGATGCGTGGCGGTGCGTTCAAGCCGCGTACTTCACCTTACGCATTCCAGGGTAAAGGGGTGGAAGGACTGGAGATCTTCCAGAAGGCGGCCAAACGACACAATATGCCCATCGTGACTGAACTGATGGACGTGCGTGCGATTGATGCCTTCATGGAGCACGACGTTGATGTGATTCAGATCGGTACCCGCAATATGCAGAACTTTGATCTGCTGAAAGAAGTGGGCCGTATTCACAAGCCTGTCATCCTCAAGCGCGGCATGTCCGCCACCATTAAAGAGTGGTTGATGTCGGCGGAATACATCGCTGCCGGTGGTAACCACAACATCATCTTCTGTGAACGCGGCGTGCGTAGCTTCGAGACTATGTACCGCAACATGCTCGACGTTACCGCCATTCCGGTGTTGAAGAAAGAGACCCACCTGCCGGTGATCGTCGATCCGAGCCACGCCGGGGGTAAGGCATCACTGGTGGCATCGCTCTCATTGGCGGCAGTGGCTGCCGGAGCCGATGGTCTGTTGGTGGAGATGCATCCCACTCCCTGTGAAGCATGGTGCGACGCGGATCAGGCCCTTGATGCCGCTGAACTGAAGGCGTTGATGCCGCAACTGAAGGCAGTTGCCCAGGCTATCGGCCGCGATCTCTAAGATGACGATTAAGCGCCTCAGTGTTATCGGTGTTGGCCTGATCGGCGGTTCGCTGGCGCGAGCGCTGAAGGCCGCCGATACCTGTGACGAGATCGTCGGCTGGGGACGCAATGCCGAACAGCTGCAAAAGGCGAAAACACTGGGTGTGATTGATCGGGCAGAAACCGATCTCGCTGCAGCGGTGAAGGATGCCAATATTATCGTGATCGGCGTACCGGTCGGGGCAATGGAAGAGATACTGACGGCGATGAAACCGCACCTTGGTGCGCAGGCTATCGTCACCGATGTGGGCAGCACCAAGGGATCGGTGATCGAGGCAGCACGCAAGGTATTCGGTATCGTGCCGCCCCGTTTCATCCCCGGCCATCCCATCGCCGGGACGGAACAGAGTGGGGTGGAAGCTGCGCTGGACGATCTGTTCCAGCAACGGCGAGTGATCCTGACGCCTGATGAGGACAGTGATCCCGATGCGGTCAGCGCGGTACGTGCGATGTGGCAACAGGCTGGTGCCGAAGTGACCGAGATGAGTGTCGAACACCACGATGAGGTGTTGGCCGCGACCAGTCATCTGCCACACATGTTGGCTTTTACTCTGGTCGATACCCTGGCGCGGTTGGAGGATCACGACGATATCTTCCGTTATGCCGCCGGTGGTTTCCGTGACTTTACCCGTATCGCCTCAAGCAATCCGCAGATGTGGCATGACATCTGTCTCAATAACCGTGAAGCGTTGTTGAAGATGCTGCGCCGTTTCGATGATGAGTTGCAGACTCTGGCGAAAGCGATTGAAAGCGGTGACAGCAAGGCACTGCTCGACACCTTTACCCGAGCCAAAACGGCTCGCGACGATTACTGCGAAAAGAACTGTTAAATCCAATGAGTTCAGACAAGAACGTTATCTATACCGTGCAGCCCGGCGGTTCGCTTACCGGCGCGCTGCGCGTTCCCGGCGACAAATCGATCTCCCACCGTTCCATCATGCTCGGATCACTGGCCGAGGGAACAACCGAGGTCACGGGTTTTCTTGAAGGGGAAGACAGCTTGGCCACCCTGCAGGCGTTTCGCGATATGGGCGTACAGATTTCAGGACCCGAGCAGGGCAGGGTGACGATACAGGGTGTTGGTCTGCATGGGTTGAAGGCGCCGAGCAAACCGCTCGATCTGGGTAATTCCGGTACCTCGATGCGTCTGCTCTCCGGGCTGATGGCGGGTCAAAGTTTTGATGTAGAGATGCATGGTGATGCCTCGCTCTCCAAGCGACCGATGAAACGGGTGACCGAACCACTGGCGCTAATGGGGGCAAAAGTGGGAACCACTGAAACAGGGACTCCGCCACTGAAAGTTCACGGTGGGCAGCCATTACACGGTGTCGATTATCAAATGCCGATGGCCTCGGCCCAGGTGAAATCCTGCCTGCTGCTGGCTGGGCTCTACGCCGACTCTCCCACCTGTGTCACCGAACCGGCGCCGACCCGGGATCACACAGAGCGTATGCTGCGCGGCTTTGGTTATCCGGTGAAGGTGAATGCTGCGACAGCCTGCGTTGAACCGGGCGGCAAACTGACCGCCACCAATATCGATGTCCCCGCCGATATCTCTTCCGCCACCTTCTTTATGGTCGGTGCGGCGATCGCCGAAGGCTCCGACGTGACCCTGCAGCATGTGGGGATCAACCCGACCCGCATCGGTGTAATCAATATCCTGCGCCTGATGGGCGCGGACCTCACGGTAGATAACGAGCAGGAAGTCGGCGGAGAGCCGGTGGCCGATATCCGTATCCGTGCCAGTAAGTTGAAGGGCATCCGTATTCCTGAAGATCAGGTGCCGCTGGCGATCGATGAATTCCCGGCGCTATTTGTCGCTGCGGCCTGTGCCGAAGGCGAGACCGTCCTGACCGGTGCCGAGGAACTGCGAGTGAAAGAATCGGACCGCATTCAGGTGATGGCTGACGGACTTATCGCACTGGGTGTGGACGCCAAACCGACCCCGGACGGTATCGTGATCCAGGGCGGACCTATCGGCAGCGGTCGGGTCGACAGCCACGGCGACCATCGCATCGCCATGTCCTTTGCTATGGCCGCACTGCGAGCTACAGGCCCGATCACCATTAATGACTGCGCCAACGTCAACACCTCTTTCCCCGGTTTCGTCGAGCTTGCCCGAAAGGCGGGTCTCACGATTAGCGAGGGGCAGGAGTAATGGGCGAAAACAGCATCCCCGTCATCACCGTCGATGGCCCCAGCGGGGTCGGTAAAGGCACCATTAGTCATCTTCTGGCCCAGAAACTGGGCTGGCACCTGCTCGACAGTGGGGCGCTCTATCGCCTCACCGCGCTGGCGTCCCTGAATCGTGGGTTGGCGCTGGAAGACGAAGCAGCGGTCGCGGCGATTGGCCGGGAACTGGATGTGGAATTTCTTGCCCAGGATGGTGGAGAGATAAAGATAATTCTGGAAAAACAGGATGTTACCAACGATATCCGCACCGAGCAGGCGGGTGAAAATGCCTCTCGGGTAGCAGCCCTGCCGGCACTGCGTGAAGCGCTTTTGCAGCGCCAGCGGGACTTCGCCGTGGCTCCGGGACTGATCGCCGATGGTCGTGATATGGGTACCACCGTCTTTCCCTTGGCAGCGCATAAATTTTTTCTTGATGCCTCAGCCGAAGTTCGCGCAGAAAGGCGTTATAAGCAGTTGAAACAAAAGGGGTTCGGTGCTAGTCTGCGCAGTCTGATCGAGGAGATAGAGCAGCGTGACCAGCGAGATCGGTCGCGGGCGGTCTCTCCGCTCAGGGCGGCGGCGGATGCCATTACCATCGATACCTCCCACATGAGTATCGAAGAGGTGTTCAGTGAGGTCTATTCGCACTGTAGTGAATTCCACCGCTAATGGGGCACAGGCACAAGCCTGCGCATAGATTGCAACCAACAACCCGCCTTGCCGGTTTTATTTGATGGCAGCGCGGTTTTTTCATTTCAGGTTACCAAGCGATGAGCGAAAGCTTTGCAGAACTTTTTGAACAGAGCCTTGTTGATACTCAGATGCGTCCCGGTTCCATTGTGTCCGGCACCGTCGTTTCCGTAGGCTCAGATGTAGTCGTCGTCAATGCCGGCCTCAAATCTGAGGGCATGATTCCGGTAGAACAATTCCGCAATGATAAGGGTGAGATCGAGGTCGCTGTCGGCGATCAGGTTGATGTTGCCCTGGAAGCAGTGGAAGACGGCTTTGGTGCAACCCGACTTTCCCGTGAGAAGGCCAAGCGTGCCGAATCGTGGATTCGTCTGGAGAAAGCACATGATGCAGATGAAACCGTAACCGGTCGTATTATCGACAAGGTTAAAGGCGGTTTCACAGTCGAATTGCAGGACATCCGTGCCTTCCTGCCCGGCTCCCTGGTGGATGTCCGCCCGGTACGCGATACCGCATACCTGGAAGGCAAGGATCTCGAATTCAAGGTTATCAAGCTCGATCGCAAGCGTAACAACGTGGTTGTTTCCCGTCGCGCTGTGGTTGAAACCGAGAGTAGTGAAGAGCGTGATGCGCTGCTGGCCAATCTGGAAGATGGTCAGGTGGTCAAGGGTATCGTCAAGAACCTCACCGACTACGGTGCGTTCGTTGACCTCGGCGGTATCGATGGCCTGCTGCACATCACCGACATGGCGTGGAAGCGTGTTAAGCATCCGAGCGAAATCGTCAATGTTGGCGATGAGATCGAAGTTAAGGTGCTTAAGTTTGACCGCGACCGCAATCGTGTTTCTCTCGGCCTCAAGCAGATGGGCGAGGATCCGTGGGAAGATATCACTCGTCGTTATCCGGAAGGCACCCGCCTGTTCGGTAAGGTTACCAACCTCACCGACTACGGCTGCTTTGTTGAGATCGAAGAGGGTGTTGAAGGTCTGGTTCACGTCTCCGAAATGGATTGGACCAACAAGAACATTCATCCGTCCAAGGTGGTTCAGCTGGGTGACGAGACCGAAGTTATGGTTCTCGATATCGACGCTGAGCGTCGCCGCATCTCTCTCGGCATGAAGCAGTGTGTACCGAATCCGTGGGAAGAGTTCGCTGGCAGCCACAACAAGGGCGACAAAGTTTCTGGCACCATCAAGTCGATCACCGATTTCGGTATTTTCATCGGCCTGGACGGTGGTATCGATGGTCTGGTGCACATGTCCGACATCTCCTGGCAGGAAGGCGGTGAAGACGCTGTACACGGCTTCAAGAAAGGTGATGAAGTCGAAGCGGTTATCCTCGCCATCGATCCTGAGCGTGAGCGTATCTCCCTCGGCATCAAACAAATGGAACAGGATCCGTTCTCCAACTTCGTTGCTGCCAACCAGAAGGGAAGCATCGTCCGTGGTACCGTGCGTGAAGTCGATGCCAAGGGCGCTGTGATTGACCTGGCCGAGAGCGTAGAAGGTTATCTGCGTGCCTCTGAACTTTCCCGTGACCGTGTAGAAGATGCCCGCACGCTGATCAAGGAAGGTGAAGAGATCGAAGCCAAGTTTATCGGCGTGGATCGCAAAAACCGCACCATCAACCTCTCCATCAAGGCGAAAGACAACGATGAAGAGCACGAAGCGGTTCAGGACTACAAACGCTCCGCACCGGTTAACCCGACTCTGGGTGACCTGCTGAAGGAGCAGATGGAAAACCAGGACGACTAAAACGGTGTAAAGGGCCTGCCTCGGCAGGCCCTTTTCCATCTTTGCCACGGGAAGCGCTATGACAAAATCTGAGCTGATTGAAATACTTTCACGAAAGCAGTCTCAACTGGCCTATAAAGATGTCGAGTTGGCAGTGAAAACTGTGCTGGAAACCATGGCGCATTCATTGGCCAATGGCGAACGGATTGAAATCCGCGGCTTTGGTAGCTTTTCCCTGCACTATCGTCCACCGCGTATGGGACGCAATCCGAAAACTGGCGAGGCCGTTTCACTGGGTTCCAAGTATGTCCCCCATTTTAAACCTGGGAAGGAGTTGCGTGAACGAGTCAATAATGGCTTGCAGCAGGGCAACGTGATCCAACAGGAGTCAGCCTGAGCTGATTCCCGGCCCTGGCAGTTCGATGCCAGAGCAATTGCAGATTCCTTTGCGGTACACAGCCGCAGTGTGTTCACAATGACCCGTGAATCGACTAGAGTGGCGCTATGAAACGTGCCATTTTCTCCATCATTCTCTTCCTGCTCGTCATGATTGGCGTGCTCTTTGCTCGGCTCAATGCCGATGCTGTCGTTTTTGACTTCTATTTTTCCCAGGTCAATATTTCACTGGCGCTATTGCTCTATGTCGCATTGGCGATCGGTGTCGTGCTGGGACTGACGATTTCTCTCCATCTTGCTCTGCGGGCAAAACGCGAAGCTTCAAAGTTGCGTAAACGCCTGACGCTGAGTGAGCAGGAGGTGAAGAATCTGCGCGAGATCCCGATCAAGGGACAGTACTAAGTCATGGGTATCGAGCTGCTCTTTCTTCTGTTGCCAATCGCAGCACTGTCGGGCTGGTGGATCGGCCGACGGGGTTTGCGTCGGCGCAATGAAGCAGCAGGTTGCCCACCGCTCTCCAGCGAATACTTTAAAGGCCTGAATTACCTTCTCGAGGAACAGCCGGATCAGGCGCTGGAAGTTTTCATCCGCATGTCTGAAGCGGACAGTGAAACCATCGAGATTCAGTTTGCCCTGGCCAGTTTGTTCCTGCGCCGAGGTGAAACCGATCGCGCTATTCGTATTCACCA
Organism: Thiohalomonadaceae bacterium; assembly: GCA_050299175.1. Classification (GTDB taxonomy): domain Bacteria; phylum Pseudomonadota; class Gammaproteobacteria; order Thiohalomonadales; family Thiohalomonadaceae; genus JAPHTQ01. The sequence continues at coordinate 29,088 of JBNKVM010000008.1, read as the reverse complement.
GAATCTGATGGCTCGACCAATGCTTTCTCGCGAACAGCGGCGTAAAGCACTTTATGAACTAGGTCTCGATTACATGCGTGCCGGTTTGCTGGATCGTGCCGAGAGTCTGTTCCACGAATTGAGCGACGATTATCACTACTCCGCACCAAGTCGCCGTCAGCTGCTGGACATCTATCAGCAGGAAAAAGAGTGGGATAAAGCGATTGATGTCGCACGGCAACTGAATGGTAAGCGCGATAAAGCCTACTCGCCGGTGATTGCCCATTACTACTGCGAGATTGCCGAGCAGGCGATGAAAAATAGCGAACTCAACCGGGCAGAGAAAATGCTCGCGCGGGCATTCGTTGAAGACAACAACTGCGTTCGTGCCAGTCTGCTTGAAGCAGAGATCGTTCAGCGTCAGCAAAAAACCAAGCAGGCGATTCGCGCCTACAAACGGGTGGAGACTCAGGACCCGGCCTATCTGCCATTGATCGTCAAACCATTGCGTCTTTGCTACGAGCAGCTGGGGCAGCAGGATGAGTACCTGCAATACCTGCGTTTCCTCAGCAGCAAGGAGCAGGGGATTAGTCTATTGCTTGCTCTGTCACAGCAGATGAGCGACCACGGGATGAAACACCAGGCAATCACCCTGCTGCATGAATCTTTGCGCAAGCGCCCGTCATTGCGTGCTCTCGATTATCTGCTGGAGCTACGCAGCATTGATGAAGCTTCTTCCTGTGGTACCGAGCTGAGTGCACTGCGCGATGTTATCCACATGCTCCTGGAAGGCAAGCCGGTCTATCAATGTGGCCACTGTGGTTACACTACCCGCACACTGCAATGGCAGTGTCCGAGTTGTAAGCAGTGGGGGAGTATTAAACCTATCCACGGAATCGAAGGTGAATAAACTTAAAATTGCTGCGCTTCAACGATACGGTGTTAAAAATGGGCTCAAAATGCTCATTTACTATACGTAAACTCCGCTTTTTCGCCCATTTTTGCCTTGTCTCGTCTTTGCTCGCTAATTTTAAGCAATATTGAACCGAACTTTTTGAGAGAAATTGCATGACTGATAAAGTGACATCCCCGGTAATCGTGGCCCTCGATTTTCCTGAAGAGAAGCAAGCGCTGGAACTGGTGCAACGGCTCGACCCGACGCGATGCCGCTTAAAGATCGGCAAGGAGATGTTTACCCGTAGCGGACCACAGTTAGTAGAGAAGATCGCTGCGCTCGGTTATGACATTTTTCTCGATCTGAAATTTCACGATATTCCCAACACCGTCGCTGGTGCATGTCGTTCCGCTGCTGACCTGGGTGTGTGGATGATTAATGTCCACACATTGGGAGGCAGGAAGATGATGGAGGCCGCACGTGAGGCGGTCGACAATTCTAGCGTAAAACCGCTACTCATCGGTGTAACGATACTCACCAGTATGGGGCAGGAGGATATCGAGCAGGTGGGGTTGAGCGGTACGCCTGCGGAAAATGTACAACGTCTTGCCATGTTGGCCCATACAGCTAGTCTGGATGGTGTTGTTTGTTCTCCCAAGGAAGTGGAGATGTTGCGCCAGAGTGTGCCGGAGACATTCAATCTGGTGACTCCTGGTATTCGTCCTGCCTGGTCGGAGAAGGGTGATCAGAACCGTATCACCACCCCTGCCGACGCGATGCGTCTCGGCTCTAGCTATCTGGTTATCGGTCGCCCCATCACCGGGGCAGCAGAACCGTTGGAAGCATTAGGCAAGATAGAAGCAGAATTGTCTGGCAATAATGGTTGAAGATCTCTGACGAGAGATACCGACTTTTCCTACATTGATACGCTTGTCATTACCTCCTCTCTCAAGTTTACTGGGCAGGCTGTAAACTTGTTCTATACGTGTAATGGAGGACGTATCAATGATGTATCTTGTTAGAACCCTCACCCTGTTTTTGTGTTTCCTGTTTTCTTCCCTGGCATGGGGCGTCAATATCAATACCGCTGATGCTTCGATGCTGGCGTCTGAGTTAAAGGGTGTCGGTGAGAAGCGGGCTCAGGCCATTGTGGAATATCGCAAGCAGCATGGTCCTTTCAAGTCAGTGGAAGACTTGATGAGCGTTAAAGGTGTTGGGCCATCGTTACTGGAGAAGAATCGAAGCAAACTATCTGTCAAAGATTCAGCCAAGTAGATTGCCTGGTAATTGATAAAAAAGGCCGCCCGCCTTGAAGGCGGCCTTTTTTATGCCAGTAAATCTTTCGCTTGCTGCAGATACTTCTTGCGCTGGAAGAAGAGCTGCCAGCGATTGCCGCCACACTGTCGCCATAACACGGCAGCACGTATTCCCGCCAGCAACAGGGCTCTGACCTTGTTGGCATTTTCCTGACGTTGTAGCTGATTATTTTCACCACTGACCATGATGCGTGGTGTCAGGGTGCTAATGGTGTGTGAATAGATGTCGGCGAGATGAGCAATGACATTTTCGTGGGTCAGGCCAAAGTGGCGCAGCTGATGACCGGTACTGTCCAGGTCTGTGCCGATTTTTTGCAGCATCTTTGAATTGCCTGCCAGTTTTCGCTCCAGAATCAGTAGGCCAATGGAATAGCGCATGACATAAAGATTGCGCTTTTCTTCTTTTGCTTCGAGTTGCGCGATTAAGGTCTGCAGACCACGACGAATCTCGAAACGGGAACCGAATACCGCCTCGGTGCTGACAGGTGAAAATTCAAACAGGCTGCCGATAGTCGTTTCGAATTCCGGCTGCGGTAACTTGCCGGTACGTGCGACCTGATCTACCAGCCAGGCTGCCTGAAATACACCACCAAGGGCGAGAGTACGATCATTAATGTTCTTCATGAACCTGCCATATGTCCTGCAATGTAAAGACTCAAGTCCTGCTTTCGATCACGCCGCCGCCGAGGCAGACTTCGCCGTCGTAAAATACGACCGATTGTCCTGGGGTGACTGCCAATTGCTGCTCCTCGAAAACCACCTCACAACCCGTTTCATCCAGCCGCGTGATCGTACAGGCCTGATCTGGCTGGCGATAACGGGTTTTTGCCTTGCAATGAAACGGTGCCTGGGGGCCCTTACCATCCACCCAGCTTAGTTGTCCGGCGGTAAGGCTGCGAGAATAGAGCAGGGGGTGGTCGTGACCCTGTACGGCGATTAAGACATTGCGTTGCATGTCCTTGTCGGCCACATACCATGGGTCATCGTTAAATCCGGTCACGCCGCCGATACCCAGTCCCTGGCGTTGACCTAGCGTGTAGTACATCAGGCCGCTGTGATGGCCGATCACCTGACCTTCCGGAGTCTGTATTTCCCCCGGTTTGGCGGGCAGGTAGCGACTGAGAAATTCGCGGAAGTTTCGCTCGCCGATAAAGCAGATCCCGGTACTGTCTTTTTTGTCATGTGTGACCAGATGATGCGTTTCCGCGATATGTCGTACTTCGCTTTTTTGCAGTTCGCCAACGGGAAAGAGTGCCTTCGCCAGCTGTTTTTGTCCCAGCGTGTAGAGGAAGTAACTTTGATCCTTGCCGTTGTCTTTACCTTTGAGGAGTTGGTATTGCCCCTCGGCTTTACGGCTGCGGGCATAGTGACCGGTGGCGATGAAGTCTGCGCCAAGATGCATGGCGTGGTCGAGGAATGCCTTGAACTTGATCTCACGGTTGCAGAGGATATCCGGGTTGGGTGTGCGACCGGCCTCATACTCGGTGAGGAAGTGACTGAAAACCTGATCCCAATATTCGGCGGAGAAGTTCATCGCATGTAGCGTAATGCCGAGTGAGTCGCTCACGCTTTTTGCATCGGCCAGATCCACCTCTGCGCTACAGTACTCCTGGGTGTCATCTTCCTCCCAGTTTTTCATAAACAACGCTTCTACCTGATAGCCTTGTTGTTGCAACAGGATCGCGGCAACCGACGAATCAACGCCACCGGAAAGTCCGACGATGACCTGCTCTGTTTTGGGTGTAATGATATTCACTGTAGTTCATCAACCAGTGTCAGCGGATAGCGTTGTCCAGCCAGGTAATCCTCGAAACAGCGCATTACCAACGGGCTACGCAGTTGTGTTGCGTGCGCCCGTAGTTCATCGAGGCTGAGCCAGTGAGTGGTGATTATATCGGTATCCAGTTCCAGGTCACGGTCCTGTTCGCCATGTTTGCCGCAGAAGGTGAGGCGAAGGTAGGTGATACCGTTATCCGGGCTGCGCCAACGGTAAACCCCGCTAATTGCTTCTGGCTGGAAAGGGCGACCACTCTCCTCCAGGGTTTCGCGTACCACGGCCTGGAGAATGGTCTCCTCTTCCTCAACGTGTCCCGCGGGTTGATTGAGGACAACTTTGCCTTCGGAATGCTCTTCGACCAGGAGAAATTTGCCCGCCTCCTCAATAACGGCGGCGACGGTCAGATGGGGTGTCCAGATTTCGTTCATTGAGTCTTCTATCGTTTGTTTTTCGTCCGCCCGCGCGGCGTTTCAATCTGGTGCATTGCTGTGTAAATGCCATGACATCCTTTGCCTCGACCTCCCGCCACTGGCCGGGCTGCAGTCCATCAAGGCTCCACTCGCCAATTGCCCAGCGTATCAAACGCAGGGTGGGGAAACCAACCGCGGCGGTCATGCGCCGTACCTGGCGATTGCGACCTTCACTGATGGTCAGGCGAAGCCAACTGGTGGGAATGGTAGCACGGTAACGGATCGGTGGATTGCGCGGCCAGATGTCGGGCTCGTCGATCGGTTCGACTCGCGCCGGTCGAGTTAGGCCATCCTTTAGTTCCACTCCTTTGCGTAGAGCGTTGAGGGAGGCTGCATCGGGGATGCCCTCTACCTGGACCAGATAGGTTTTGACCTGTTTGTGCTGGGGATGGGCGACGCAGTGCTGCAGGCTGCCATCGTCGGTCAGCAGCACCATTCCTTCACTGTCGCGGTCCAGCCGTCCAGCAGGGTAGAAATCCTTCTCATTGATGTAATTTGCCAGGGTCTCACGTCCCTCACTGTCGGTGAACTGGCAGAGGACGTCGTAGGGTTTGTTAAGCAGTAGAATTCGGGACATCGAGTAGCTGGGTATTGAATGTTAAGCTTCGGCCCATCATTATTTCGCTTTGTCCTGGTGACCGCAACGCAAACGGAACCCCCATGAGCTACGAAAAGATTGTCATTCCCACAAGCGGCGAGAAGATCGGCGTCAACAGCGATTTCTCCCTAAACGTTCCTGCACAGCCGATTATCCCCTTCATCGAGGGCGATGGTATCGGTGTCGATATCACGCCGGTGATGAAGCGCGTGGTCGATGCGGCGGTGGAGAAGGCCTATGGCGGCGAGCGTAGCATCGCCTGGATGGAGATCTATGCCGGGGAGAAGGCCAACACGGTTTATGGCGAAAACACCTGGCTACCCCAGGAGACCATGGATGCGGTGCGTGATTATGTGGTTTCCATCAAGGGGCCACTGACTACCCCCGTGGGCGGGGGGATCCGTTCTCTCAACGTCACCCTGCGGCAGGAACTGGATCTCTATGTCTGCCTGCGTCCGGTTCGTTATTTCAACGGCGTGCCCAGCCCGGTCAAGGCGCCGGAGAAGACCGATATGGTGATCTTCCGTGAGAACTCCGAGGATATCTACGCCGGTATCGAGTGGTCGGCAGAGAGCGCCGAGGCGAAGAAGGTGATTGCCTATCTGCAACAGGAGATGGGAGTAAAGAAGATCCGTTTCCCGCAGAGTTCCGGCATCGGTATCAAACCTGTTTCCAAAGAGGGTACCCAGCGTCTGGTGCGCAAGGCGATCCAGTACACCATCGACAATGATCGCGACTCGCTTACCCTGGTGCACAAGGGCAACATCATGAAGTTCACCGAGGGGGCCTTCAAGGAGTGGGGGTACGCTCTGGCTGCCGAGGAGTTCGGGGCACAACTGCTCGACGGTGGGCCGTGGATGACACTGAAAAATCCGCGTAGCGGCAAAGAGATTGTGATCAAGGATGTGATCGCCGATGCCTTCCTGCAGCAGATCCTGCTGCGTCCCGAGGAGTACAGCGTCATCGCCACCCTTAACCTCAACGGTGATTACATCTCCGACGCGCTGGCGGCTCAGGTAGGCGGTATCGGTATCGCCCCCGGCGCCAACCTCTCCGACAGCGTGGCGATGTTCGAGGCGACCCACGGCACCGCGCCCAAGTATGCCGGTCAGGACAAGGTCAATCCGGGTTCGCTGATCCTCTCGGCAGAGATGATGCTGCGTCATCTGGGGTGGGGCGAGGCGGCCGATCTGATTATCAAGGGGATGGAAGGAGCGATTGCCGCAGGTACGGTGACCTATGACTTTGCCCGATTGATGGATAACGCAACTGAACTAAGTTGTTCGACCTTTGGCGATACCATGATCACTCATATGTGACGCTATTCGGATCGGTCCTATTACGAGGTTGTTTGCCGCCATCGACCAATCGCAGATAGGAGGCGGTCAGCCCCTTGGGACCGTAGTAGAGGGAGAACTCCACCTGCTGGCCGTGGCGCAGGGTTTTGAAGCCTTCCATGTCGATGGCGCTGTGATGGACAAAGACCTCGTTCTGTTCGTCGCCGTCCAGCAGTACAAAGCCGTAGCCCTTGTCGTTGTTGAACCATTTAACAACGCCGCCTGCCATATTTCACATACTCTTAATGTTGAACGGTGCACGCTATGGGTGACTGCATCCCAAATATGGGTGCCGGGCGTTATCATTACAACGGGTGAAATTGGCGATAATCAGAGTAATATTGTCAGATATTGGTATTGGAAATGGTGTAGCTCGCCAATACTAATGAAATGTACGGAGTATTGATGGCGTTATGGGAGTGCTGATTTACAACATGGGTGATAAGGATGATGACCGGCCACAGCAGGATAGCGATCACGGCCTGCTGGTGCAGGAGAGTGAGCCCGAGCTGGCCCGTCCGAAGATGTATAAGGTCATCTTACTGAACGATGATTTCACCCCGATGGAGTTCGTGGTACATGTGCTGGAGAGTTATTTCAGTATGCCGCGACACAAGGCAACCCAGATAATGCTGGCTGTACATACGGAGGGACAGGGGGTTTGTGGAGTGTTTACCCGTGACGTGGCGGAGACCAAGGTCGCTCAGGTCAATGAGTATGCGCGCCAGAACCAGCATCCCCTGCTATGCACCATGGAGGCTGAGTAACAGAGAGTGAGGTTACCCCATGCTGAGTAAAGAACTGGAATACACCCTGAATCAGGCCTTCAAACAGGCACGTGACAGCTGGCATGAATTCATGACGGTGGAGCACCTGTTGCTCGCCCTGCTCGACAACCCTTCGGTCATTCCTATCCTCAAGGCCTGCGGTGCCGATATCGAGGCGTTACGGCGTGACCTGAACGATTTTATCGATGCCAACATTCCGCGCCTGCCGGAAGACACCGACATCGAGACCCAACCGACCCTCGGCTTCCAGCGGGTGATCCAGCGTGCGGTATTCCAGGTCCAGTCTTCTGAAAAAGGCGAAGCGACGGGAGCCAATGCGCTGGTGGCTATCTTCAACGAGAAGGAGTCCCAGGCGGTCTACTTCCTCGGCAAGCAGAACGTAACTCGACTCGATGTGGTCAACTACATCTCCCACGGCATCTCCAAGCTGGAAGACTCCGATGCCGAGGAGGAGGCTGCGCTGAATCCGGGTGAGCAACCCGCCGAGAACGCCAGCCCGCTCGACTCCTATGCGGTGAATCTCAACGAGATGGCGCGTAAGGGCAAAATCGATCCGCTGATCGGTCGCAAGGACGAAATCGAGCGAACCATTCAGGTGCTCTGTCGTCGGCGCAAGAATAACCCGCTGTTTGTCGGTGAGGCCGGTGTGGGTAAGACCGCGCTGGCGGAAGGATTGGCCAAGCGCATTGTCGACGAGGAGGTCCCGGAAATCCTCAGCGATAGCACCATCTATTCACTGGACCTCGGCTCACTGCTGGCCGGGACCAAATATCGTGGCGACTTCGAGAAACGTTTCAAGGCGGTGCTCTCCCAGCTGAAGCGGGAGGAGGGTGCGATCCTATTCATCGATGAGATCCATACCATTATCGGTGCTGGTGCGGCCTCTGGCGGGGCGATGGATGCCTCTAATCTGGTCAAGCCTGTGCTGGCCTCTGGCGATCTCAAGTGCATCGGTTCCACCACCTACACCGAGTACCGTGGCATCTTTGAAAAAGACCACGCCCTGGCGCGACGTTTCCAGAAAATCGACGTACCCGAGCCGAGCGTGGAAGAGACGGTACAGATCCTCGAAGGACTGAAGAGCCGCTTCGAGGAACACCACGGGGTCAAGTTCACCAAGCCTGCACTGCGCGAGGCGGCGGAACTGGCTGAACGTTACATCAACGACCGTCACCTGCCGGACAAGGCGATCGATGTGATCGACGAGGCGGGCGCACGTCAGCGTCTGCAACCTGTTTCCAAGCGCAAGAAGACTATCGGTGTGCGCGAAATCGAAGAGGTGGTTGCCAAGATCGCCCGTATCCCGGCGAAGAGCGTCTCCACCTCCGACAAAGAGAACCTGCGTCACCTGGAACGAGATCTGAAACTGATGATCTACGGTCAGGACGCGGCGATCGATGCTCTTTCTACCGCAATCAAGATGTCCCGTTCAGGGCTCGGCCAGGAGCAGAAGCCGATCGGTTCCTTCCTCTTTGCCGGTCCTACCGGCGTGGGTAAGACCGAGGTGACCCGCCAGTTGGCCCGTACCATGGGTATCGAACTGATTCGCTTCGACATGTCCGAATACATGGAGCGACATACGGTGTCCCGTCTTATCGGTGCACCTCCGGGATATGTCGGTTTCGATCAGGGTGGCCTGTTGACTGAGGCGATCAGCAAACACCCCCATGCGGTGCTACTGCTCGATGAGATTGAAAAGGCCCATCCGGAAGTCTTCAACCTGCTGCTGCAGGTGATGGATCATGGGACCCTGACCGATAACAACGGCCGCAAGGCGGACTTCCGTAACGTGATCCTGGTGATGACCACCAACCTCGGTGCGGATCAGTTGGCGCGTCGTTCTATCGGTTTCACCGAGCAGGACAACAGCACTGATGGCCTGGAGGCGATCAATCGTCACTTCACGCCGGAGTTCCGCAACCGTCTCGATGGCATCATCCAGTTCAGCTCTCTGGATCCTTCCACCATCGCCAGCGTGGTCGACAAGTTCATCATGGAACTGGAGACTCAGTTGGAAGAGAAGGGGGTGACCATCGACGTGGACGAAGAGGCACGCGCCTGGTTGGCCGAGCACGGTTTCGAACCGAGTATGGGCGCACGGCCGATGGCCCGGGTGATCAAGGAGCAGATCAAAAAGCCACTGGCAGAGGAGTTGCTGTTTGGTGTCCTCGAAGGCGGTGGTCATGTTCATATCGGCGTACGTGACGGCAAGCTCGACTTCGAGTTCGAGGGTCGCAAGGAGACCGTCGTCCACTAAGCCTCAACAGGTAGAAACAAAAACGCCCGGCAATGCCGGGCGTTTTTGATTGAAGCTCGAATCGACTTAACGGGCGCGGAAAGTGATGCGACCCTTGGTCAGATCGTAGGGGGTCAGCTGGACGGTAACCTTGTCCCCGGTGAGGATGCGGATGTAGTGCTTACGCATCTTGCCGGAAATATGGGCGGTCACCACGTGACCGTTCTCCAGCTCTACCCGGAATGTGGTGTTGGGGAGGGTCTCGACGACCGTCCCTTCCATTTCAATGCCTTCTTCTTTCGCCATGCAGTGTTACGCTCTCAATTCTGTTACGGGTTAAACGGTAACCCGCCTCAAATCAGCAACGCATATTGCCTGATTTCGCGTCATTTTTCAAAGCGGAGATCGCATAACTCCGACGGACGTCGGAGAAAAGAGGGTGGACAGCCGGTCAGGGTTTCAGCTTGCCTGACGTCGCCACTGCATCGCGGTCCACGCTACGTGGGGGTGGATGGTTTCATCGGTGACGATGACTTCCATACCCAACAGACTCACGATGTCGTCTATCTGCTCACAGGCATCCAGCTGCTCGCGCAGGGATTGCAGGTGTGCCGGACTGAGGTAGAGCAGATTGGGGTGAACACCGTGCTCCTGCTCGAAGCTACGAACCAACCGGTAAACGAAACTCAACATGGTTACGTTCCTCTCTGGCCCAGGGAAGGCTCCCTGCCTAAAGTATCGTCCATATATGACGATCTGGTGACGATTGCGGTGATTTAAATGACGGATTTGTTACCGATACGTGATTTTTCTCACGTTTTAAGGGGTTACAGCCTGCACTGTTACTGCTGTTGCAACAGTTGCCAGACGCCGTCGTGGAAGAATTCCAGGGGACGGTAACGGGTTTTATAGTTCATCTTGGGGCTTTCATGGATGAGATAACCCAGATAAACGTAAGGAAGTTTCCGCCGCCGTGCCTCTTCCACCAGCCAGAGAACTGCATTCACCCCCAGACCACGGTCATGCACCTGCGGATCAAAGAAGGTGTAAACCGCCGAGAGTCCCTGCTCCAGAATATCCATCACGGCGATGGCCAGCGGCCTGCCGTTCTCACTGAATTCGACAAAGCGGGTATCTGCCCAACGGCTGCCGAAGAAGCGCAGGTATTGTTCCGGATCCGGTTTGGCCATACTGCCGTCGGGATGGCGTGCGTCCATATAGCGGCGATAGAGATCGAAGTGGCGCGGATTGAAATCGGCAGGTTGCAGGGTAACGGTCAGATCCTGATTGCGTTTCCATGTGCGCCGCTGACTGCGGTCCGGTTTGAATTCGTCGACCGGAATTCTTACTGGCAGGCAGGCGTTACAGGCCGGGCAGCGCGGTGCGTAGACAAACTCACCGCTGCGACGGAAACCGAGATTGGAAAGGGTGCTGTAGAGTTCGTTGTTCATCCGCGCATTGGGATCGGCGAAAAGGGTCACCGCTTCGCGCTCCAGATAGCTGCAGGGGTGTGGTGCCGAGGCGTAGAAAAAGAGTTCGGTCGGAATGAAGTCGTGGGGATGGCTCATTACCACGCACCTTCCACTTGCGGGTCGAGCCACCACCTGTCCTGATGGGCATCGATGGGCTCGCAGGATTCATCGAGCAGATCCAGGAACTGTTCACGCGGGATCAGTTCGGCGCCAAGGCTGGCCAGATGATCGGTATAGACCTGGCAGTCGATCAGGCGGAACTCCCATGCTTTGAGCTGTGCTACCAGATGAGCGAAGGCGATTTTGGAGGCGTCGCTACGGCGACTGAACATCGATTCGCCGAAGAAGGCCTTGCCCATGCTGAGGCCATAGAGACCGCCAACCAGCTTATCCTCCTCCCAGCACTCTACCGAATGGGCGAAACCAATTTTATGCAGACGGATATAGGCCTGTTTCATCTCCTCGGTGATCCAGGTGCCATCCTGATCGGGACGCGGCTCGCTACAGGCTTCGATGACCGCGGCGAAGTCACCATCGAGGGTGACACGCAAGCGCCTTTGTCGAAGCTTCTTGCGCAGGCTGCGGGAGATTTTCAATTTTTCGGGAAAAAGTACGGCACGGGGATTGGGGCTCCACCAGAGGATCGGCTGGCCATCACTGAACCAGGGGAAGATACCCTGGCGGTAGGCATTCAGCAGGCGCACGGGCGAGAGGTCGCCACCAACAGCTAGTAGTCCGTTCGGTTCGCTGAGGGCGTAGAACGGGTCCGGAAAGCGGGCCGGGTCGCTGTCGGGTTCGAGCCAGTAAGGGCCTTCCGGTTGCTGCATTTATTCTCCCTTTTTGAAAGGCAGGTGTTCGTTCAGCTCCTGCCGGTATTCTTCTATCGCAGGACGCTCCCGTGCCAGGTAGTCGCCGATGGCCTGGGCAAACCCGGGATTGGCGATCCAGTGCGCCGACCAGGTGGTGGTTGGTTCGAAGCCACGTGCCACCTTGTGTTCGCCCTGTGCGCCCGGTTCGAAATGCTTCAGGCCGCGGGCGATACAGTAGTCGATACCCTGATAATAACAGAGCTCGAAGTGCAAACTGTGGAACGTCTCCTCGCAGCCCCAATGGCGCCCATAGAGGGTATCGCTGGAGCGCAGCGAAAGCGCCCCGGCGACGTAACGCCCCTCATGTTTGGCCAGCATCAGCACCACATTGTCCGGCAGGCTCTCACCCAGGTGGCGGAAGAAGCCTTCACTCAGGGTCGGATGACCACCGCGTCGGTCGAAGGTGTTGCAATAGAAACGATGAAAGACCTGCCAATGTTCCAGCGTTGCCTGGCGACCATTGAGCACTTCGATTTCAATCCCCTGTTCCTGCACACGGCGACGCTCCCGCTTCAGCTTCTTGCGCTTCTCCGCGTTAAAGGTGGCGAGGAAGTCGTCGAATTGTTTGTAGTCGTGATTATGCCAGTGGAACTGTACATCGCTGCGTTGTAGCAGACCGCTCGCGTGTAGCTGTTGTATGTCGCGTTGATCGGGAAAAAGCCAGTGCAGGGTGGAGACTTCTAGTTGCCTGGCGACGTCGATAGCCTGCTCGATGAGTGTGTTAGCAACTGTTTGATAATCCGAATCGGCAGCGGTGAGTATCCGTGGCCCGGTGACCGGCGAGTAGGGAACCGCCACCACCAGTTTGGGGTAATAGTCGAGCCCGGCGCGGCGATAGGCATCGGACCAGTTCCAGTCAAACACCAGCTCACCGTAGGAGTTGTACTTGAGATACATCGGCACGGCGCCGACCAGCCGATCACCGTCGTAGAGTGCCAGGTGGTGTGGCAACCAGCCCCAGTGATCGCCGACGCAACCGAAACGCTCCAGCCCGGCGAGGAACTCGTGGCGCAGGAAGGGGTTATCAATACCCTCTTCCAGTCCATTCCATGCCGCTGCGGGAATGTCGTCGAGACGATGAATCAGTTTGAGTTGCATGCCGACCCTTCTGTTTTGTCAGGGATCGATATGGGGTGATTTCGCAGTGAATTCCAGTTGCTGGACTGCCAGATGGTTAAGGTAGTTTGTTGCCCTTTTTTACCCGGTACCAGCTCAATGCCTTCAGGGCATTAAAACGGGTCAGTTCCTCAGCCATCGGCGGTCGTTCTGTAGGTGGTTGGCCGCCCGCCAGGGCAAAGACCTTGTAGTTCTCACCCTCGTTGATAATGAAGTGTTCGCCGATGAGGAATTCCCAGCCGTAACCGTAACTGGGTGAGCTCTTCGTCAGCATATTTTGGCCGTAGGCGGTGTATTGGAAGCCCTTGTCAGCGGCCAGTTCAATCAGGGTGGTGGGAATATCCATATGCGCTCCGGCGGTCTGTTTCATTACGCCGGATTCCGGCAGTACCTTCGGCCCGTAGAGAATGAACGGCACGGCCTTCTGCTCTTCCACGCTGTCGCCGGGAAATTTAACCTGCAGTCTTGCAGTGTGATCGCCAGTGATGGCGAAGAGGGCATCGGGTAACTGCTGTTCTGCTTTGCGGACGAAACGTCCGGCTTGCTGGTCCGCATACCAGAGGTGCCCCAGTACTTTGACGGTGTCTTCCTTGGTTGCCTTGAGCGGTGCTGGCAGTTTGTCTTTAAGATGGTAACCGAGTGCGTCCAGATCGAGATCGTAGGGTGGGTGGTTGGAGGTGCTGAGGATGAAGTTGAAGCTCGGTTTATCGGTCTGCACAGTGTTCAGAACAAAGTCGAACAGGTAGCGATCGTCAACGCCCCATTCGTTGGTGTGCACCCCCGCACTCATGTCACCGCCGCCGTAGATCTCATCGAAACCCTGATTAAGGGCGAAGCTGTCGAGCCGCTGCCAACTGAGGAAACCACCGTAGAAAAAGCGAGTGGTGTAGCCGAGTTGTTTCATCACCGCGGCCAATGCGGAGGGATAGGGCGTTGTTGCGGTCGGTTCGTAGTTAATGTTGAGACCTGCGTCGGGCATGCCGGTGATCAGGGTGTTCATCGAGCCGATGGTGCCGCTGCCTGCCGGGAGGAAGTTGGGGAAGTAGATCCCGTCGTCAGCAAGCGAGGAGAATTCGGGTGAAAGTCCGGCAAAGCGGTAGATAGGCATCACCGTCCAGCCGCTGTGGCTTTCCATCAGCAGCAGGAATATGTGTTGCGGTTTGTTGCCGCGATGGCCTGTCGCGGTTTTTTCCAGCAGTCGATCCAGATTCTGCCCGTTGCCTGCGCTGATACCGCGACGGGTTAGTTCGTAGTGCAGTGCATCGCGAATATTTTCGTTGGGCCAGAACTGTTTTAGGGCGATGCCTTTTTCCAGTTTGAGCTTGGTTTCCAGGGTGGTGCGCAGGGCGGTGAAAGGATTGATTACCGTTCGGTTGAGAAACAGGTCGTTGACTACGAAGGCGTGCTTGAGACGGATCGGTTCCCCCCACAGGGTGCCGCCGCGGGCGAAGGCGACCAGGATGAAAAACATCATTAACCCCAGTGCCAGACTGGTCACCAGCGGACGCCGATAGATACCAAGTCCATGCAACCAGGAAGGTGTGTAGGCAAGCCAGCGACGTATCAGCCAGAGATTACCGAGGATCAGCGGCAGGGCGAGGGCGAAGAAAATCAGCGGATGATATTCCTTCCAGATGGTGATCAGGATCGCCAGAGTGTCGTCGAACACAATGCCGAAGATCATCTGGTTGAACTGATCGCCGTAGGTGCCGAAGAAGATCAGATCACTGCCGAAAACCAGGATGCTACTAACTGCAAAAATGGCCGCAGAGAAACGGCGTAGCGCAGAAACAAGCTTGTCCAGAGGGAACACGATAACCGTGAGGGCAAGGAGGAAGGTGGGAACCACCCATATCCCGGCGGTGGAGATGTCGTAACGCAGACCCGTGGCCATGACATGCGGGATCGAAAAGGCGCCCGCACGGGCGCCAATCTGCTCATGATAGATCGCGATCAGCAGTAGACGAAACAGCTGTAGCGTGATGGTAATGTAGAACCAGAGCTGGAAATCCTTGCCCCATTGATGGAGCAAGGCCTGCCGCCCTGAACGCGGCAGGACAGTATTAACGCTTGCGATCACTTATCCTGATTTTCCAGATAACGTTCCACATCCAGTGCCGCCATGCAGCCACTGGCGGCGGAGGTGATGGCCTGTTTGTAGATCGGGTCGGCGACGTCGCCGGCGGCAAAGACACCTTCCACCGATGTCGCGGTGGCATTCCCCTCGCGACCCTTGCGGGTGATGATGTAGCCGTGGTCCAGTTCGAGTTGGCCGTCAAAGATGTCGGTGTTAGGTTTGTGACCGATGGCGATGAACAGGCCGGTCAGTTCGATCTCCTTGGTCGAACCATCCTGATTGTTCTTCAGGCGTACGCCAGTGACGCCGCTGTTGTCGCCCAGCACTTCATCCACTTCCTGGAAGGTTTCCAGTTTGATGTTGCCGTTTTCGACCTTATCCATCAGCTGATCGATGAGGATTTTCTCCGAGCGGAAGGTGTCGCGACGGTGGATCAGGGTGACCTCGGCGGCGATGTTGGAGAGATAGAGCGCCTCTTCCACAGCGGTATTGCCGCCGCCGACTACGCCGACCTTTTGTCCACGGTAGAAGAAACCGTCGCAGGTGGCGCAACCGGAGACGCCGCGGCCCTTGAACGCCTCTTCGGAGTCGAGACCCAGATACATGGCGGAGGCGCCGGTGGCGATAATCAGCGCGTCGCAGGTGTAGGTTTTGGAGTCACCGGTGAGAGTGAAGGGGCGTTTGGAGAGGTCGGCCTGGTTGATATGGTCGAAGATCACCTCGGTGTTGAAGCGTTCCGCATGCTCCAGCATCTGCTGCATCAGCGCCGGGCCGGTGAGACCTTCGCTGCCACCGGGCCAGTTGTCCACCTCGGTGGTGGTGGTCAGCTGGCCGCCCTGTTGCATACCGGTGACGATGACCGGATTGAGGTTGGCGCGTGCAGCGTAGACTGCGGCGGTGTAACCGGCAGGGCCGGAACCGAGGATCAAAAGACGGCAATGCTTGGCTTCGCTCATCGAATAAACTCCGTGTGTTAGACTGCGATCCGATTGGAGTTGCAGACCGTGATTTCGTTATAGGTGTAGAGTGCTGGCATCTTACGAAATGCCGATTCCCTGGTAAAGGAGACAACAATGCGTATCGGTATTCCCCGCGAGATTAAGACCCTGGAAGGACGTGTCGGCCTGGTTCCTGCCGCGGTGGCTGAACTGGTCAAACATGGTCACCAACTGCTGGTAGAGCAGGGAGCAGGGGTACTCAGCGGCTACAGCGACGACGATTTCCGTCAGGCAGGTGCCTCCATTGTTGCCGACGCCTCTGCGGTATATGGGGAGGCGGAGATGATCATCAAGGTCAAGGAGCCGCAACCTGCCGAACTTTCCCTGCTGCGCCCTGATCACCTGCTGTTCTGTTTTCTTCATCTGGCTGCAGAGCAGGAATTGATGCGTGGTCTGCTGGACATTGGTCTGACCGCCGTCGCTTTTGAGACAGTGACCGACGGTCGGGGCCTACCACTGCTGGCACCGATGTCTGACATTGCCGGCCGGGTGGCGGTACAGGTCGGCACCCATTATCTGCACCAGCCGATGGGCGGGCGTGGCCTGCTTCTGGGCGGGGTGCCTGCCACCGAGCGTGGTCACGTGGTGATCCTCGGTGCGGGCATGGCTGGCGGCAATGCTGTGACCCTGGCCGCCGCGATTGGGGCCGAGGTCACGGTATTTGATCACAGTCGTGACAAACTTGCGGCGATGCGTGCATTGGGTGCCAACGTAACGGCGCTTCATCCCTATGCCCATGAGATCGATCGGGCGGTAAAGGAGGCCGACCTGCTGATCGGCGCGGTGCTGATCCCCGGCGCGAAGGCTCCCCATCTGGTCTCCGCCGAGCAGGTGAAACAGATGCGCCCCGGCAGTGTCATTATCGATATTTCTGTCGATCAAGGCGGCTGTATTGAGACCACTCGACCGACCACCTATGCCGAACCGACCTTTGTTCAGGATGGCGTGGTCCATTTCGGGGTGACCAATATGCCCGGCGCGGTGCCGCGCACCTCGTCTCAGGCACTCTCTTCGGCCCTGATCCCCTATGCCATCCAGTTGGCGGCAGGGGGCTGGGAGGGCGATCCCGCTCTTGCGGCCGGGGTCAATGTACGGGGCGGTGAGATCGTCTATCCGGCCCTGAAAAGCACTGTTTAATGAAGAAGAAATATGTACAATTACAGAATGTTATTTAACTTTCTTGAATTGAAGGATTAGCTTTGGCCCAGGCATCGCAAAAGAAAGGGGAGCGTGTCGCTATCGCCCCGCATCTGCATCGTGGCCTGCGCGAGGGGGCCCTGATTCTGGTTGGTACCCTGGCGCTCTATCTGCTCATCTCCCTGCTCAGTTACAGTGCCACCGATCCGGGCTGGTCTCACAGCGGCGCCCGTGGTGCGGTGCACAACCTTGGCGGCCGTGCGGGGGCCTGGTTCGCCGATATTTTCCTCTATCTGTTCGGTATGATGGCCTACATTCTGCCGTTCCTGGTGGCCCAGTGGGCCTGGATGCTCTATCGCGAACAGCGCAAGGATGACGGCGGAACCTACGCGGTCAGCATCGCCCTGCGTGGGGTCGGCTTCATCCTGACCATGGCCGCCGGTTCGGGGCTCGCTTATCTCCATTTCCATACCGCGGCGGTCCTGCCGTTGAATACCGGCGGTATCCTCGGCGATGTGGTGGCCCGTGGCCTGGTGCGTGCCTTCAGTCAACTGGGGGCGACCCTGTTCCTGCTGGCGATGTTCCTCACCGGGGTGACGCTGTTTACCGGGCTCTCTTGGTTCGGCCTGATGGACAAGGTGGGTGCCCGTACCCTGGGCCTGACCGACTGGATCTACGGCCAGTGGTTGCATCTGCTGGATCGCATCGCTGCGCACAAGGCCAAGCTGGATCGGGAGAAGAACTTCCTTGATGAAGTGAAAAAGGTCGGTACACGACAGAAGCCGCGTATCGAGCCGGTGATCAAGACGCCGAAGATCCCCACTGTTCGCGAACAGAAAGAGAAACAGGTTCCGCTGTTCGATCCGGATGAGGATGAGGGCGGTAGTCTGCCGTCGCTATCTCTGCTGGATAAGCCTGGTGAGAACAAGAACGTGATTTCCACCGAGGCGTTGGAGGCGATGTCGCGGCTGGTGGAGATGAAGCTGCAGGACTTTGGTATCGAGGTGCAGGTCGAGGCGGTCCATCCCGGCCCGGTGATCACCCGTTTTGAGCTGCAGCCCGCCGCCGGGGTCAAGGTGAGCCAGATCTCCAACCTGGCCAAGGACCTGGCCCGTTCCCTTTCCACTACCAGTGTGCGGGTGGTGGAGGTGATTCCGGGCAAGACCACTATCGGTTTGGAGATCCCCAATGAGAACCGCGAGATCGTCCACTTCTCCGAGGCAATCCGCTCCCACGAATTCGAAAACCTCAAATCACCGCTGACTCTGGCCCTGGGCAAGGATATCGGCGGCGTACCGATGGTCGCCGACCTGGCGAAGATGCCCCACCTGCTGGTGGCCGGTACCACCGGCTCCGGTAAATCAGTGGCGGTTAACGCGATGATTCTCAGCATCCTCTACAAGGCGACGCCCCATGAAGTCCGCTTCATCATGGTCGACCCGAAGATGCTGGAGCTCTCCATCTACGAGGGCATTCCGCACCTGCTGGCGCCGGTAGTGACCGACATGAAGGATGCGGCCAATGCGCTGCGCTGGTGTGTGGTGGAGATGGACCGCCGTTATCGCCTGATGGCCGCCATGGGTGTGCGCAACATCGGCGGTTTCAACAAAAAGATTAAGGAAGCGATCGACGCGGGCGAGCCGATTTACGATCCGCTGTGGCAACCGCTGGTGCCCGACGAACCCGAACTGGAGTTGCAACGCCCTGTGCTGGAACCGTTGCCCTACATCGTGGTGGTGGTCGATGAACTGGCCGACATGATGATGGTCGTAGGCAAGAAGGTGGAAGAGTTGATCGCCCGTCTGGCACAAAAGGCGCGTGCCGCGGGTATCCACCTGATTCTGGCGACCCAGCGGCCCTCGGTGGATGTGTTGACCGGCCTGATCAAGGCCAACATACCCACCCGTATCGCCTTCCAGGTCTCCTCACGCATCGATTCGCGTACCATCCTCGACCAGATGGGTGCTGAGGCGCTGCTCGGCCATGGCGATATGCTCTACCTGCCGCCAGGGCATGGCGTACCGGTGCGGGTGCACGGGGCCTTTGTCGCCGACCATGAGGTGCACAACGTAGTCGATGCGCTGAAGAAGCGTGGCGAGCCGGATTATCTGGATGAGATCATTAATGGTCTTGAGGAGAGTAGCGGCCCGCTATTCCCCGGCGATACCAATGGCGGAGGTGGCGGCGATGAGGCCGATCCGCTTTATGACGAGGCGGTGAAGATCGTTACCGAAACCCGTCGCGCCTCGGTCTCGGGTATCCAGCGGCGACTGAAGATCGGCTACAACCGCGCCGCGCGCATGGTCGAAATGATGGAAGAGGCGGGCGTAGTCAGTTCGCTGCAAGCAAATGGTTCACGGGAGGTGCTGGCACCCCCACCACCCAAGGGTTAAGAGATGTTGAACAAAGTTGTAGGTCTGTTGCTGCCGTTGCTGTTTGCCTCCGTCGCCCATGCGGGAGAAGGGGAGACGCGGCTTAACCGTTTCCTTGATGGACTGAGTACCATGGAAGCGAATTTCGTACAGACTGTCACCAATGCCCGTGGCGAGCGTAAGGAAGAGACCCGCGGCAAGCTGTGGCTCTCCCGCCCCGACCGTTTCCGCCTGCACTATAAAAATCCCTACGAGCAGCTCTATGTGGCCGATGGTAAGAACCTGTGGCTCTATGACCGCGACCTGGAACAGGTAACGGTGAAGCCGCAGGGCGAAAGTCTCGGTAGCACTCCGGCGACACTGCTCAGCAGCACGGCGCCGCTGCAGGATAACTTCTCCATCAAGGAGGAGGGCAAGCATGAAGGCTTCCAGTGGCTGTTGCTCAAGCCGAAGGCCGCCGACAGCAATTTCGATTATGTACGGCTGGCGCTGGAAGGTGACGTCTTGCGTGCGATGGAGATGGTCGATGGTTTCGGTAACACCACCCGGCTCTATCTGGAGAAGGTGGTGCGTAATCCCCAGGTGGCCGAGAAGCAGTTTCATTTCACTCTGCCACCGGGTGTTGATGTGATCGGCGAGGCAGTAAGGGACTGATGACCGATCTCTTTTCCGCCGAGGAGCAGACCCGCGGCGAAGCGCTGCGACCCCTTGCGGATCGAATGCGTCCGCAAACCCCCGCGGAATTTTTTGGTCAGCAACATCTGTTGGGTGACGGTAAGCCGCTGCGTCAGGCCATCGACAGCGGCAACCTTCACTCAATGATCCTGTGGGGACCGCCGGGGACGGGCAAAACCACCCTGGCACGCATGGTCGCCTATCACGCCGATGCCCAGTTTCTCACCCTTTCCGCAGTCCTTTCTGGTGTGAAGGAGATCCGCGCCGCCGTCGATCAGGCCAATCAGGCACGGTTGATGGGGCGGGGCACGGTATTGTTTGTCGATGAAGTGCACCGCTTCAACAAAAGTCAGCAGGACGCCTTTCTGCCACACATCGAGGACGGTACCTTTACCTTTATCGGTGCCACGACCGAGAACCCCTCTTTTGAACTGAACAACGCTTTGCTCTCCCGCGCCCGGGTCTACGTGTTGAAGAGTCTGGATGCGAACGATATCGATACCATTCTGCAGCGCGCGCTGAACGACAGCGAGCGTGGACTGGGTGAGCGCGATATCGTCCTGGCGGAACCTCTGCGTCAGCGGATCGCCGAGGCAGCCGACGGCGATGCCCGCCGCGGCCTCAACCTGCTGGAGATCGCCGCCGACCTGGCGGAGAAAGTAGACGGCAGGGAGGTGATTGCCGAAGAGATTCTCAACGAAGTGCTGGCCGGAGGGGTACGGCGCTTCGACAAAGGCGGAGAAGCCTTCTACGATCAGATATCCGCGCTGCATAAATCGGTGCGCGGTTCCGACCCGGATGCCAGCCTTTACTGGTTCGCACGCATGATCGACGGTGGTGTCGATCCGCTCTATGTCGCCCGCCGCGTGGTGCGTATGGCCTCGGAGGATATCGGTATTGCCGATCCACGAGGGTTACAACTGGCGCTTAGTGCCTGGGATGTGCAGGAGCGGCTGGGGTCGCCGGAGGGGGAGCTGGCTATCGCCCAGGCGATTGTCTATCTGGCCTGTGCCCCAAAGAGCAACGCGGTCTACATGGCCTACAAGGCTGCGATGAGCGATGCCAAAGCACACGGCTCGCTGGAGGTGCCTATCCATTTGCGGAATGCGCCGACCAAGCTGATGACAGAGATGGTATACGGTCATGAGGACCGTTATGCCCATGACGAACCGGAAGGTTATGCTGCAGGTGAGAACTATTTTCCTGAAGAGTTGGGATGGCAGGAATACTATCGTCCCGTCCCGCGCGGGCTGGAGCAGAAGATCGCGGAGAAACTGGCGTATCTGAAAGAGCTGGATCGTAATCAGCATAAGAAATCATAATTGCACTACACCGCCATCCCGAAGATGGTGTCAGGGAGCAGGTCTGTAGAGGGAATTACACGTGTTTATCGAACCCCCAATATCGAGTCGACTGGCCGTCGTTGACCCGCAACGTCTGCGGCGGGAGCAGGTCAATATTCTTTACCGCGCGCTACCGCTCTCGCTGCTGACCATTCTTATCCATGCCTTTGCGCTGGCCATGCTTCAGTTTGGCGTGGTGCCGCTGGAGAATGTCGCGTTATGGCTTGTGGCCGTGCTGTTACTGGTGCTGCTGCGCTGGTATTGGCACGTCGCCTATGCACGGCGTGATGAGCAGGATACCCATAACGATCAACTTTGGTTACAGCACAATCTTTTGGGCATTTTTCTCTCGGGGCTCGTGTGGGGCAGTGCCTCGTTTCTATTGTTCCCTGTCGGCGATCTGTTGCACCAGATCGTACTGGTATTTATCGTTATCTCTATCGCTGCCGGTTCTTCCTCGACAATTTCCTCTTTCCCACTGGCGGTTCACTCATTTCTTGCATTAACGCTGTTGCCTGTTATTGCGCGCCTGGTTTTCGAGGGGGGGGACTCGGCGATGCTGGTGGCACCGGTTGTTGCGTTAGTTTTTCTGGTGGTGAATATCAGTTCCTCACGAGGTTATTCGACGATTCTTACCGCGTTGACATCGCGTCTGGCATTGGAAAAAACGCTACAGGATTTGCGTGATAGCACCGAGCAGAATCGTCTGCTGTTGGAGTCGGTGTCCGAGGGTATCTTCGGCACCGATAAGGACGGTGTGACCATCTTCGTCAATCCTGCAGCGGCGGCCATGCTCGGTTATGAAATTCATGAGTTAATTGGTAAGCCGATGCACGGCATGATTCACCAGTGTCACAAAGACGGTAGTTTTTATCCGAGCGACGAGTGTCCAATGGAATCGACCCTGGTAGAAGGGGTGACGCAGCATCTGACCGATGAAGTACTGTGGCGCAAGGATGGTACGGCTTTTCCCGTCGAATATCGCAGCACACCGGTTTTACGGGATGGTGTTGTTTCCGGGGCGGTGGTGAGTTTCAGCAATATCGCGGCGCGGAAAAAAGCTGAAGCGCAACTGGAGCGACAGGCGTTTTACGACAGCCTTACCGGATTGCCCAATCGGGTGTTGGTCGAGGATCGGCTGGAACAGGCTGTCGTCCATGCCCGTCGTCACAACAAAATGGGTGCGCTGGTATTCCTCGATCTGGATCAATTCAAGATGATCAACGATACGCTGGGGCATGCCAGTGGCGATACGCTACTCAAGGAGATGGCGGTACGTCTTAAGGGAGCGATTCGTCGTGAGGACACCGCGGCAAGAATGGGGGGGGATGAATTCGTCGTGCTGCTGGGAGGGCTGCCCGGCGATTCTGAGCGTGCAGTGAATATCATTCGTCACATCGCCGACAAGATTCACCAGCGGCTTTCATTGCCCTTTGTCCTCAGTGGTCATCGCCTGCAGGTGACCACTAGTATCGGTATTGCCATGTTCCCGATTAACAGCGATGACGCCGACGCTATTATGAAACAGGCGGATGCAGCGATGTATCGGGCCAAGGAGTCAGGACGCAATAACACCCAGTTTTTCCTGCCGAGTATGCAGCTAATCGCCGAGGAGCGTCTGGCAATGCAGAACGATCTGCGCCAGGCCATACGGCGGCAACAACTTGAGCTTTACTATCAACCTCAATACGACAAAAGTGGTGCGATTGTCGGCGCCGAGGCATTATTACGCTGGCAACATCCGACCCATGGCCTGGTTCAGCCGCAGGCATTCATCGCCGTCGCGGAAGAGAGTGGCATTATTCTTCATATCGGGGAGTGGGTATTGCATCAGGGGTGTGAGATGTTACGGCGTTGTGCCGATCCGGAGGAGCCCAACTACCTTCCCCGACTGTCAGTCAACGTCAGTCCCTATCAATTCCGTCAGCCGGAATTTGTCACCCAGGTGCATGAGGTGATTGAGCATAGCGGTATCGAGGCTTCGCGCCTGGAACTGGAGTTGACGGAGAATATCCTGCTCGATGACATCGACGGGGTAGCGCTGAAAATGCGCAAGTTAAAGCAGTTGGGCGTGCGTTTTTCCCTCGACGATTTCGGCACGGGATACTCCTCCCTCGCCTACCTGCGCAAATTGCCGCTCGACCAGCTGAAAATTGATCAGTCTTTCGTCCGTGACATTCCCCATGACCAGAGCAGTCTGGCGATCGTCGAGACCATCATCGGTATGACCCAGCATCTTGATCTCGAGGTGATTGCCGAAGGGGTGGAGGAGCATGATCAACTCGAGGCCCTTTCCAACAAGGGTTGCTACCTGTTTCAGGGATTTCTCCTCGATCGTCCCATGCCCGAGGAGGATTTTATCCGGCGCTTGCAGGAGTGTAAGAGCCGGAAAAGAGCATAATAGGCTGGCAGGTGATGCCAGCCGCCGCGCAGTTGGGTAGAATGCGCCCTTATGGTGCCATTCTATAGACAATTCCCATGAGTCAGATCCTGCTTATCGCTGTCGGTGGTGCGACGGGCGCGGTATTGCGCTTTCTGATTTCTGGCTGGGTCTACGCCATGTTGGGGCGTGACTTCCCTTATGGCACGCTGGTGGTCAATGTCTTCGGTTCACTGGTGATGGGCCTCTGCTTCGCCCTGCTGGTGGAACGCATGATCAGCGCTCCCGAATGGCGGGCGTTCCTCATGGTTGGCCTGTTAGGCGCGTTGACCACCTTTTCCACCTTTTCCATCGAGACCCTAAACCTGCTTGAGGACGGGGAATTGTTCAAGGCATTCAGCAACGTGCTGGCGAGCGTCCTGCTGTGCCTGTTGGGCGCTTGGGTTGGCGTGATGCTCGGGAGGCAGTGAGATGGCGAATGAAGTGACGGTAGTACGGATCTATATCAGTGAAGGTCAGGCGCAACTTGATAACTTGCTCAAACGGTTGCATGACTGGGAGCATGTGCGGGGCGTGAGTGTGTTTCGTGCCATCGCGGGATTTGGCGATTCAGGTAAGCTGCACACCAGCAAGCTGATCGACCTTTCGCTGGATCTACCCCTGGTGGTGGAGTTTTTTGACGCTCCGGAAAAGGCCGCCGAAATCATTGAACATCTGAGCAATATTATTAAACCGGGGCATATCCTTAGCTGGAATGCCCGGATCAACGAATAGCAAACAATAAGGCAAGGCAGAGAAACCCATGTTAGATCCCCGCTTGTTCCGCAGCGAACTTGAAGAAACCGCTCAGCAGTTGGCGCGTCGAGGTTTTGAACTCGACAACGCAGTCATCAGTGCACTGGAGGCTGAACGCAAGACCCTGCAGGTGCAGACTCAGGAGTTGCAGAACGAACGCAACCAGCGTTCCAAGGCTATCGGCAAGGCCAAGGCCAGTGGCGAGGATATCCAGCCGTTGCTGGATGCGGTGGCCGATCTCGGCGATCGGCTGAAAGAGGCAGAGACCAGGCTGGCGGCACTGCAGGAAGAATTGAATGCGATCCTGCTGGGGGTGCCGAATATCCCCGATGCCAGTGTCCCTGACGGCAAGGATGAGAACGACAACGTCGAGGTGCGTCAGTGGGGTGAGCCGCGTCAGTTCGATTTCGAACCACAGGATCATGTCGATGTCGGCCAACGCCTTGGTGGCCTGGATTTCGATACCGCGGCAAAGCTCACCGGCTCCCGCTTTGCCGTGATGACCGGTCCTCTGGCCAGGATGCACCGTGCCCTGATCCAGTTCATGCTCGATCTGCACACGGGTGAGCACGGTTATCGCGAGAGCTACGTGCCCTATATGGTTAACGCCGATTCCCTGCGTGGTACCGGCCAGTTGCCCAAGTTTGAAGAGGATCTGTTCGGCCTTACCGGCGAGCACGGTTACTACCTGATCCCCACCGCAGAGGTCCCCGTAACCAATATGGTGCGTGACGAGATCATTGAGGCGGAACGTCTGCCGCTGCGTTTTGCGGCGCATACTCCCTGTTTCCGTAGCGAGGCCGGTTCCTATGGCAAAGATACCCGCGGCATGATTCGCCAGCACCAGTTCGAAAAGGTGGAGCTGGTGCAAATCGTTCATCCGGAAAAATCTTTCGAGGCGCTGGAGGAACTGACCGGCCACGCGGAGAAGGTGTTGCAGATGCTGGGCCTGCCTTACCGGGTAATGAATCTCTGCGCCGGTGATATCGGCTTCTCCTCCTGCAAGACCTACGACCTGGAGGTGTGGCTGCCGGGGCAGGGCAAGTATCGTGAGATCTCTTCCTGCTCCAACTTCCGCGATTTCCAGGCGCGGCGGATGCAGGCTCGCTGGCGTAACCCTGAAACGAAAAAGCCGGAGCTGGTCCACACCATCAACGGTTCCGGTCTGGCCGTCGGTCGTACCATGGTGGCGATCCTGGAGAACTATCAGCAGGCGGACGGTTCGGTTACCGTCCCCGATGTATTGCAGCCGTATATGGGCGGTCTGCAGCGGCTTGAACCGGGTTGTTAACACATTAAAAAAGCGGGGCATGCCCCGCTTTTTTGTTTCTGTTCAGACGGACTCAATAGTTGAGGAATGCCTGAGCTCCGCCCTCCATGAAGTAGTAGCTCGGTACACGTTCCGCTTCCAGATAGTATTGAAGCCAGCGAACCTGTTTACCCACCGCATCATAAATCAGCAGTGTTTGGCCAGATGTCTTGGCCTGTTTGACGTAGGTTTCCAGCTTTTTGTTGTCCAGGGGTACCGAATGCTGTTGCATAGGGAAGAGATTGATAGCGCTTTTTTGATTGGCATCGCGAATATCCAGCACGATGGTGTCATTGCCGACACGCGTGCCGAATGCCTCCGGCTTTAGCATATGTGCTTTGAGTTGTTCTTTGCTGATAAGTGATTTTGGATTGACCGGACTCTTTCCTAATAATACTGCCATGTCGGGGTGAGCCTTGGTCCAGGAAAAGATTCCGGCATCGAAGGCATAGACATTCTTTACATCATATTTCATTGCCTTTTGCGCGGCTTCGTAGGACTTCTTGCAGGTGTGGCCGTTGCAGTAGAAGATAAACGGGCGGGTATCTTCCTTGCGCAGGTTTTTCAGGGTAGGCCCGAATTCCCTGTCGTTCAGCGCCAGATGGCGAGCGTCCTTAATATGCAGGGTCTCGTATTCGTAACCGCTACGGACATCGAAAATAATGACTTTGTCATATTGTTGAAAGAGGCTGTCTAACTCAATGGTCGGAACCTTGGGAAAGAGAGCACGGTGGGGGAATTCTTCGGCGGCTTGTAGCTCGGTGGCAAACAGCGATACAGCGAGTAAAACGGCGATAAGTAGATAATTACGATACGTTTTCATGGAAGTCCTTGTTTTTTTTCTTTCCTGCCAATTCTGTCTTATGTTTGCACAGTATATGCGCTGAGGGGGGTTCCTGTTGCATGACCCGGGTCACACATTGTTGCATTTCTGGCGCAGGCCCACATTCTATATGGTTTCTGGCCAGTGTGGGACCCAATTGTGAGCGCTGGCCTCGTGCCAAATCGAACGGGAACGGGTACACTATGCGGCCTCTCGCCAACGGATAACAAATTGAAGCGATGGAATTTTTACCAATATTCATGAACGTGCGCGGTCAGCGCTGCCTGGTGGTCGGCGGTGGTGAGGTGGCCGAGCGCAAGGCATCGTTGCTGATGCAGGCAGGTGCCGCGATTACCCTGGTTAGCCCCGAGCTGACCGACGAGCTGAAAGCGCTGGTCGACCAGGGGGAGATGTCCCATCGCCAGGGCGAGTTCAACGAGAGCGATCTCGACGGCGTGGTGCTGGTGATCGCTGCCACCGACGATGAAGCGGTTAACCGCAGCGTCTCCGAGCTTGCCCACGCAAGACAGCTTCCAGTCAACGTGGTCGATAACCCGGATCTGTGCAGCTTTATCATGCCGTCGATCATCGACCGTAGCCCGGTACAGATCGCCGTTTCCACCGGCGGAGCTTCACCGGTGCTGGCACGTCTGCTCCGTACCCATCTGGAATCGACCATCCCTTCCGCCTACGGCCGACTGGCATCAATGGTCGATGGCTTCCGCGAGAAGGTCAAGGCACGCTTTACCAACGTCAACGCCCGTCGCATCTTCTGGGAAGGGGTATTGCAGGGGCGTATCGCCGAACTGGTCTTCGCCGGTAAGGACGAAGAGGCAGAAAAAGAGCTGAATATTGCGGTCGAGCAGGGCAAGACCGACGAGAGCGGCGAAGTTTATCTCATTGGCGGCGGCCCGGGCGATCCGGATCTGCTGACCTTCCGCGCCCTGCGCCTGATGCAGCAGGCCGATGTCATTGTCTACGACCGTCTCATCTCCAAAGAGGTACTGGAACTGACCCGCCGCGATGCTCATCGCATCTACGTCGGCAAGGAGCGGGATAACCACTCCGTCCCCCAGGACCAGATCAACCAGCTGCTGGTGGATCTGGCGAAAGAAGGCAAACGCGTCTGCCGCCTCAAGGGAGGCGACCCGTTCGTCTTCGGTCGTGGTGGCGAAGACATCGAAACCCTTACCGCCAACGGCGTCAATTTCCAGGTGGTGCCTGGCATCACCGCGGCGCTGGGTACCTCGGCATACGCCGGTATTCCGTTGACCCACCGCGATTACTCGCAGGCAGTGGTCTTTGTTACCGGTCACCTGAAAGACGGCACCATGAACCTCAACTGGCAGGGGTTGGCACAACCCAACCAGACCGTCGTTTTCTACATGGGTTTGAAGGGCCTGCCGATCATCTGCGAGAAACTGATGGAACACGGTATGCCCGCCGACCTGCCGATGGCGTTGGTGCAACAGGCCACCACACCGCGGCAACGGGTGTTTACCGGAACATTGGGAACCATGCCTGAATTGATTGCCAGTGAAGAGATCAAACCGCCGACGTTGATCATCGTCGGCAACGTGGTGAAGTTGCACGACAAGTTGAACTGGTATCGATCGGAATTGATGATAGAAAAAGGGGAGCGCTAGCTCCCCTTTTTTTGTGTCGCAATGCGATGTTTGATTGGTATTCCGGCATTCGCCGGAATCGGAATGTGTCGCTACGCGACGGATAAAGGCATTTGAAAGCGGGGACTCGCCCCCGCGATGGTCCAGGGACATCGGTAACACTTTCGATTCGGTGTCGCTACGCGACGGATGACTGCATTTAAAGCGGGTGGCTGACCCGCGGCAGGTCACTTTCTCTTGCGCGGCCAAGAGAAAGTAACCAAAGAGAAGGCCGCCCGAAGACTTGCCGCTAACGCGGTGCCCTGCGCGCTTCGTCCGTTGAAGGGGGGTGGCAGACGGGCTATTCCTTCAACAGACTCCAGTGCTCGGCTGCGTCTACGGGACCCAAAACCGCTTCGTTAAGCAAATGATGCATATCAGCTAGCATTCATCGATACTACCAAGTAGTTATACACTAACGACTAACACCAAGAAATATATGTCCGAAACATCCATCAAAAAAAGACGACATCATTATGTATGGCGGAAATATTTAGAACCATGGACATCAGATGGAAAATTGTGGTGCCTGAGAGAAGGAAAAGGCTCTCCATTTCAAACAAACCCGATTAATGTTGCAGTTGAGAAGGATTTTTATCGTATAGAACTGCTCCAGGCTGAGGATTTGCAGTTCATTAAACGTTTGGCAATTGACTCGATGA
>JBNKVM010000007.1:0-37895 GCA_050299175.1 Thiohalomonadaceae bacterium | reverse complement strand
GCTCCAAGCACTGCCCTCCTATTACAAAGTTTCGTCAACTCATCCGTAAGCGACATTTTATTCAATTCTGCAATATTGCCACGTATTGTTTTATTCATGCTATTAAATGCATTAATCAAAGCCCCAATCTCATCCATTCTGTGTGGTTCAACATCAGAATACACACCATCCTCAGCTTGCCTGACCATATCCTTGAGTCTACCAATCGGCTTAATGAACTGTCCCCGGAAATATATAAAACTAAACAAAAGATATATCACTATCGTTACAGCGAGAAAGATAGCAACAACCTGATACGACTGTTGTCTACCCTGCAGCCAGAGCACTTCACTATTTGTACGTATCTCTAGTTCTTTAAAAAATAAATCTATCCCTTCCATGATTCCGGCTTTTTCTTCATGATACCTTTGCCCAAAAAGTATTTGCTCTGCCAGCTCCTTATCAGGTGTACCGCGGCCAGCACCCTCTTCCTGCTTTCCCTCCAGAGCAGCAAAGGCCCTGTTCTCCAGAACCATTAATTGATCTGATTTTTTCTTTGCTTCCGCCAACAGTGACAATTCCTTGTCAGAAAAGCGGAGTTCTTTCATTAAAGTAACGATAGAGACCTCTCGCCCTGATGGTTCATAGTATCTAGAAATATTAAAACCCGCCGTAACATAATCCCAAAATATTCCGTCATAGCCATTTGGTCTGGGAGACTTGCCGTCACGGATATCCGCTATGAGGTTAAAATATTTCTTAAATTCATCGTTACCTGTAATAACATAGGAACGCGCCATACGTGTGAGCTCATCCGAGCTCCTCCGCAATTCCTCTGCAATCTTATGTGATTCAAAGCGGTTTTTCTGTGCTTCAGCCAACGAGCTTGAGCAGTCATATATCGACCATAGGTCAGCCAGTAGAACTGATATAAACAGAAAAAGTAGTGCGAAAAACGTAATAAGTTTATTGGTTATACTCATAGATGTGTCCATGAGAGCGCACTAATTTATGCGTACTTAACACCAAAGCCATTGACTGCAAATAGCGTCGGAGCGTGCTGGAGAGTACACCGCCAGCAACATCATTCATGCTGCAAACAGTCATCATTGAGTTCTTCACTGTAGATACCGGTTTAGAGCATGAGTATATACCATCGAGTTTCGCGCCTGCACAAACTGAATGAGACAACAATATAAGGGTATCTTCCCCAATACTCCCCCGCTTTCTATTGTAGTGGAGACTGATGCAGATACCACATATCGACCATTCTATATGTACGTCTAACAATCTGAATTAGAATCATCAGGAAATAATTTGATGATGGGTTTCTTTTAATACCCATGTTACAAATGCGACATTTAGATACATGGACGTTCAGTTCACATAGGCTGGAATTTGGGCAGGAGGATACTATTGGCAGGAAAATGCTCGGAAATTAGTGATAGTGTTACCCGACAAACGGGAGGCTTGGTCTATTTGAAAAACGGTGGCTAGTCTGTCAGCGCAAGATTGATACCCTCTTCCATCACTTTGGCCAAAAAGTGAATCTGTTCTTCTGTGGTGATGTAGGGCGGCATCAGGTAACTGACATTACCGAGGGGACGTAGTAGTGCACCACGTGTGAGAGCGTGTTGGTAAATGCGCAGGCCGCGACGTTCCTGCCACGGATAGGCTTCTTTGGTCTTTTTATCCTTCACCATTTCCACCGCGAGAACCATGCCAGTCTGGCGCACTTCAGCGACATGCGGATGGTCGTTGAGGTGGGCGGTGGCGCCAGCCATGGCCTGCGCCAGGCGTTGATTATTTTCGATGACGTTGTCCTGCTTGAAAATATCCAGCGTCGCCAGTGCGACACGACAGGCCAATGGGTTGCCTGTGTAGGAGTGGGAATGAAGGAATGCGGTCAGTTTTTCGTAATCGTCGTAAAATGCTTCGTAGATAGTATCGTGGGTCATCACGGCAGCCAGTGGCAGATAGCCCGCAGTGAGCCCCTTAGACAGGCACATAAAATCTGGAGAAATATTGGCCTGCTCGCAGGCGAACATCGTTCCCGTGCGACCAAAGCCGACGGCGATCTCGTCGGCAATTAAATGCACACCATACCGATCGCAGGCTTCGCGCAGCAGTTCCAGGTAGCGTGGGTCGTACATACGCATAGAACCAGCACACTGAATCAACGGCTCAACGATCACCGCGCAGACTTCGTCGGCGTGCTTTGCCAGCGCGGCTTCCATATGCACGAACATTCGTTCGGCTACGTCGCGACAACTCTCCCCCGCTTCACGGTGATAACAGTCGGGTGACGGTACGGTGATCGCCTGTAACAGCAGCGGCTCATAGGTCTCCTTGTAGAGCGCCACGTCACCCACGGAAAGCGCACCAAGGGTTTCACCGTGGTAACTATTGGAGAGGGTAATGAAACGGGTCTTTTTCGTCCGCCCCTGATTGCGCCAGTAGTGAAAACTCATCTTCAGCGCCACTTCCACCGCGGCGGAGCCGTTGTCGGTGTAGAAGCAATGATTCAATCCATCTGGCGTGATCTTCACCAGCCGCTCTGCCAGTTCTACCGCGGGGGCGTGGGAGAAACCGGCAAGGATCACGTGCTCCAGTTGATCGACCTGTTCTTTGAGCGCGGTGTTGATGCGCGGGTTGGCGTGACCAAAAAGGTTAACCCACCAGGAGCTGATGGCATCAAGGTAACGATTACCGTCGAAGTCTTCCAGCCACACACCTTCGCCACGCTTGATCGGCACCAGCGGCAGCGACTCGTGATCCTTCATCTGGGTACACGGGTGCCAGAGCACCGAGAGATCCCGTTGCATCCAGTCGCGATTATTCATTAGCGCAGCAGGTAGTCGGCAGCGATTCCGATGAACACGGCCATGCCGAAATAGTGGTTGTTAAGGAAAGCTTTAAAGCTGAGTTGTGGATCGCGATCGCGAATCAGGTATTGCTCGTAGAGAGCAAAGCCGGTGGCAACCAGCAGACCAAGCATATACGGCAGACCGAGACCGAAGGCGAGTCCACCGACGGCGAGTAGCGCCAGGGTCAGCAGTTGCATCAGACCAATGCCGAGGCGATCGAAACGGCCCATGAGGATGGCTGCCGATTTAACCCCAATCTTCAAATCGTCTTCCCGATCACAAATCGCATACATCGTGTCGTAGGCCAGCGCCCAGAAGATGTTGGCGACAAAGAATATCCAGGCGTTGATCGGGATCTCGCCCATCTGCGCGGCAAAGGCCATGGGGATGGCCCAACCGAAAGCGACACCCAGGTAGGCCTGCGGCAGATGGGTAATGCGCTTCATGAACGGATAGCTGGCGGCAAGGAAGGCGCCGGGTATCGCCAACAGAATGGTGAGCTTGTTCATCAGCAGCACCAGCGCGAGGGAGATCAGGCCGAGTACGGCAAACACGCCCACCGCCTCGATCGGCTTGATCGCACGGCGCGCCAACGGGCGCTCTTCGGTACGGCTGACGTGGAGATCGATATCGCGGTCGGCGAAGTCGTTAATCGCACAGCCCGCGGAGCGCATCAGGATGGTGCCGAGGACAAAAACCATTAGCACCAGTGGGTCTGGGTGACCCTCAGCGGCGATCCACAGCGCCCACATGGTCGGCCAGAACACCAAATAGATGCCGATAGGCCGATGCAGCCGGGTCAGCAGGTAGTACTCGTACAGGCGTTGTTTGATTAGTTCCGCAGACATGGGCGAGAGTGTACCCGAACGGGCGACTTAGATCAGCGCTTTGGCGGTCGAATAGCCCATACCACTATTGCTATCACCAGCGCCAGAATGATTAGTTCGGCGAAGACCATTCCAGACATTCCAGGAAGTCGTTGATCACCAGCGCCACCGTTTGCGGCTGTTCCATGTGCAGGTGGTGGTTACCGTGCAGCTCCACCTGTTTCAGATGAGAGATACAGGCCTTGCGTGGCTCCCTCCCTTTCCAGCCGCTGAGTGCACCGTCATCGGCGCTGATCAGCAGTGTTGGTGCCTTGATATTGCGCAGGATTGTCTGGGCCTGTTCTTCACTGTAGTAGTGAGTACCTGCTCCCTGCAGACGCTCGTCGTGGCGCCAGAGATAACCGTCGTCTGTTTTGATCATGCCGCGGCGTGCAATCAGGGTTGCGGCATCGCAACTGATGTCAAAGCGTCCGAGACGCTGGCGTATCTTTACCGCGCTCTCGACATCCCGCCAGGGTCGGGAAGGCTTTGCCCCTTTTGCCTCTTCATTAAAAAGGATGCGCAGGCGCTTTACCTCGGTTTCAGGTGGGACGGCCATGGGACCGATGCCATCGATCATCACCACCCCGGCGACCCGCTCAGGGACCGCTGCGGCGGTAATGCTGGCGACAGCCGCCCCCATCGAATGGCCGATCAGGGCAAAGCGTTCCCAGCCCATGGCATCGGCCAGGGCGACGATCCAGCGACAACCGTCGGCAAGATGGTAGTCGGCAGATTCGGGTAGATGATCGGAACGACCGTGGCCGACCAGATCAGGGGCCAACAGGTGAGTACCTTTCAGAAAAGGGGCAAGCGGCTGAAAGGAGGCGGCGTTGTCGAGCCAGCCGTGGATCGCAATGACCGGCATGCCCTGTTCATGCCACTCGAATGCAGCGACACGGATTCCCCTGAGTTGAAACTCGCGCTCTTTTTGCATGGTGCTTCTATTTGGTTTCTAGTAATTATTTTCCGCTGAGGTAGCGTCGGTCATCAAAGGAACCGATCCACTCCGGACGGAATAGTACCATGCCCGAAGTCAGCATGCCGGTGAAAAAGCCTTCGGCAAAGAGCATCATCGGGGTAAATGGCAGATAGCGATAATAGATATCGTCCCAGTCGTAACCACCACAGCATAACAACAGCAAAGAAGTGGTGGTAACCAGTAAAAGCATAGTCAGGATGGCGCAGAAAAACCCGTTAAACAGCGTGTAAACAAAGAAACTTTTGCGCATGTAGAGCTGCGAGATGCGGTAGACGAGGTAGCTGAACAGCACCGGACCAACGATCATCATCATGGCGTTAAGCGAAAAGGTCAGCCATTCGATATTGCCGTAGAGCCCCTGTCCCAGCAGCACCAGGCTGAGGGCGAGAATAGCGAACTTCCAGCCGAACATCAGCATCAGCAGGGTGGCGCCGAGAAGATGGAAATTCATGCCGGGGCGGATACCCGCCTTGATGCTCCACAACAACATCAGCACCACGATGGCACCGAAGAAGACGTGCAGGTTCTCCTTGTCGCGTAGCTTGTACCAGGGGGCGGTGAACAGTACCCACAGCAACAGCGGCACATAGATAAAGAACGCGCCCAGGTAAAAGTAATCCGGCAACAGATGGGAAGGTATATTCACTGCGTTTTCCCGTTGGTGGTTTCTGAATAACACTACGTGTTATGTGGTGATACTACACCAAAGGGGAAAAGAAAAAAGGCCGCATTAGCGACCTTGCGTGTGGTGCTTGCTTTTGATCAGTGTTTGTTACGGTAATCGTCGATGGCGGCACGAATGGCATCTTCCGCCAGAACCGAGCAGTGGACCTTGACCGGCGGCAGGGCCAGTTCTTCGGCGATGTCACTGTTCTTAATGGTACTGGCTTCATCCAGGGTCTTGCCTTTGAGCCATTCGGTCACCAGCGAACTGGAAGCGATGGCGGAACCGCAGCCATAGGTCTTGAAACGGGCATCCTCGATGATGCCGCTGTCGCTGACCTTGATCTGTAGTCGCATGACATCGCCACAGGCGGGCGCACCGACCATTCCAGTTCCAATGTGGTTATCTTCGTTGGAAAAACTCCCTACATTGCGGGGGTTTTCATAGTGATCCATGACTTTGTCGCTGTAGGCCATGAACGCCACTCCTATTCCTGACTATTACGGTCAAGAATATATGAGCATTAGGCGAGACTGTCAAGTCCCAGGCTACTAAAGAGCCCAGTTGAAGCCTTCTATTTAAAGGGGGGAAAGGTCGCGGCTTCTCTGCTCGCGATACCCGTTTCGCTGGCAGTAGCGCAGCAGATCGTGCAGCAGGTAGTTCACCTGACGCTTCTCGTCACGTTGGTAGCGATGATCGCCTTCGAACTGGTAACGAGCCGGAATACGGTGGCACCCCTGGTAAGCACTGACCTCGACCATACGGGCATCGTGGTAGATATGCAGACGCATGCTGAGGTCGGGCATCCACACACCGTCGATAAAGAACGGCTTGTGCAACTCGATGATCGTGGTGTAGGCACAACGTTCCAAAATCAGCACCTCAAGCGCCTGTTGCGCACCGTCCTCCGCGGTGAGCAAATAACGGTCAGCACCCGCCTCCATCTCCGGCAACAACTGTTGCAGCAGGCGGTAGTTCTCTTCGAACAACCACATCGGACTGCGCGGCGCTGAATGAACGATTGTGTGTGACATATGTTAACTCTAACACAGCAAACGCACTTGACGGCAAGACGACTTTGGACTTGTCCGCAAATAAAAACAAAAAAGTTTTCTTGACTTGAAAGTGCCGTGGAGGCAGAGAAAATTCAGGCTGCGTCGTTGAATTTTGCGCGTAACCGAGCGTGCGCCTGGCTGAGGATCTGGCTAATGCGCGATTCGCTAACATTCAATACCGCGCCAATCTCCTTGAGGTTGAGCTCCTGTTCGTAATAGAGACTCATAATTAGTTGCTCACGCTCAGGCAACTCGCCAATCGCCGTGATCAGTTGTCGACGAAACTCATCTTCTTCCAGCATCTGTTGCGGTAATGGTGCATCATCGCTGAACTGATCGTAACCGCCCTCTTCGCTCGAGGTGATTTCATCATAGCTGAGCAGGCGGCTAGTGGCCGTATCGCGTAGCAGTTGGTGGTAGTCGTCAAGCGTGATACCCAGCTCCGCGGCAATTTCACGGTCCCCCGGTTCGACACTTCCACGATTCTCGATACGCTGAATCGCGGCGCTGATCTCGCGGCTCTTGCGGTGTACCGATTTCGGTGCCCAGTCGTTACGTCGCAATTCGTCAAGCATGGCGCCACGAATGCGGATAGAAGCATAAGTTTCGAAACTGGCTCCCTGGCGTGGATCGTATTGTCCCGCCGCATCGAGCAGACCGATCAAACCCGCCTGAATCAGGTCATCCACCTGCACACTGGCAGGTAGACGTCCCATCAGGTGGTAGGCGATCTTTTTTACCAATGATGCATGGCGGTCTACCACGTCATCCTTACTGGTAAATCCTTGCGCGGTGTACATCGATAGATTTGTTCGCTGTTATTGGCTATCCAGTGAGTATGACAGAGGGATTGAAACCCTGCCAAAAGGCATAAAAAAAGGCGGGATATCCATCCCGCCCTGCTCTGGTCTGATACCGTTCAGGCAAAATAGTCGACAGCGTTGGTACTTACTCTGCTCACATGTGCGGTGAGTTCCTCAGCGTTACCATCGTGCTCCAGTTCACCGCCAGAACTACTACCCAGGCCGTTATGCTGATCGGCAACCGCCGCCTGACGCTGATTGTCGCCAAAGGAGTGCTGGGAAACATCGGCCTGACCGAGGTTCAGCCCCTGCTCACCCAGCATCTCGCGCAGCCGCGGTAATGCCGCCTCGATGGCGTCGCGGGTAGTAGCGTGATGGGCAACGAAGCTGACGTGGGTTTGATCGTTATGTACCTGAATCTTGATCTCGATAGGCCCAAGTTCACGTGGGTTAAGCTGGATCTGTGCCTGTTGTACGTTGCTGCGCGCCATCCATACCACACGCTCACCCATCGCCTGGTCCCAGCCGCTCTGTTGCAGTGGTACGGCGATAGCCATCTGCGCAGGTAGTGCCGAGGTCGGTTGTTGCGGCTGAGCCGTGTTGACCGTCGCCGCGGCAGTCGAGGTATTGAGCATCTCGCCAAAAGTCATCGCACCGCGTGTTGCACCATTCACCAGCGTAAACAGTGCATTGTCACCCTTACTCTGTTGCGCAGTGGCGTTACCGCCTTCCTTGCCCAGATTAGCCAGATCCGTCGGGTTCAGATCACGCAGGCGCAAACTGGAAAATGAAAGCGTATCGTCCGCGCTACTTTCGCCCCGTACCTCACTTTTCGCCGCCGCAGGTTGCGCCGCAGCCAGTTTTGCCTCATCCGTTACGGCACGGGTAACCTGTTTACTCTCCGGCTGCATCAGCGTCTGAAGCACTGCCTGTGGATTATCCACCTGCTCCTCGGTCAATGCGTCGGTATCCGTTTCACTCTCCTCGTCCAGCTCCACAGCGGCAACGGGCGGCAAATTCTTGCCGCCTGCGGCAACCACTTCCTCTTCCGTAGTTTCGTCGCTCGCGGCCTGTTCCTGAGGTTCGCGTTCTGTCGCCTCCTGCGAGTTAGGACTTTGATGACTTTCGGCAGTTTCGTTCACCGTTTCGTCAGCGGCGCTGGGAGGCGCACCGTTCTGCGGTTCTGTGCTGCGTGAGACCTGCTCAAACTCGCGGCTGAAGGCATCATCATCGCCAGTTTTTGCACTGCTGGCGGCAGCCTTGCCGTTTGCGCCAACACCGAGCAGGGCGGCAGCGGGATTGGTTTGTACCATTTGCAGACTCCTTATCTTCTTCTATCCAAAATAACAGCAATATGCGGGCCAACAGTTACTTTTTGTTGTGCAGGCTGTTATTCAGGGCATGTTCGTCATTCTCTTTCTGTTCGCGTTTATTGGCCTGGTACTGCTCATCGGCCTGGTAGCGCTCGATCACCTTGTCCATCACCTGGGTCTTGTCATGTGCCTGCTGCCATGAATGGCGCTTCTGTTCCCGCTCACGACGAGCGACTTCCACGATCTGCTGTTGCTGCTTGATCGCCAGATTCAGGTTATGCAAAAAACTCTGCATCTGTTGCAGACGTGAGGCGACGACACCGTTCGCCCCCAACTCCTGGATCTGGCGGTCGTATTCTTCGCGGTACTGCTGCAGTTCCGCCAGACGCTGTTCCTGCTGCTGTAAGCTCTGAACACTATGACCCAGCGCCTTCGCCGCATCCTTTTCACGGGATTCGTTGATTCGCTGTACCGGTTTAAGACGTTCAGATTTGGTCATGAGGGCACCTGTCTATCGCTGCGTCTGCAATACGCCCCGATTGCGCTGCTCGACCGGTTCAGGCGTGAGTTGGGACAACGTCTGAAGGTCATGCAGACTGGCGGCAAAATCGAAGGGCTTGTTCATCCCCTGTTGCAGAAACTCAACAATGTGTGGACGCAGGGCAATGGCCTCGTCGATCTGGCGGTCACTACCGCGGGCGTAAGCGCCGACGCTGATCAGATCGCGGTTCTTTTCGTAGATGGAATAGACCCGCTTGAGCCAGCGTGTTGCCTGGATATGTTCGTCACTACTAATCTGATCCATAGCGCGACTGATCGATGCCTCGATGTCGATGGCGGGATAGTGTCCCTCTTCCGCCAGACGGCGCGCCAGGACCACATGACCGTCGAGGATGGCGCGAGCGGCATCGGCGATCGGGTCCTGCTGATCATCACCTTCGGTCAGCACGGTATAGAACGCAGTAATTGAACCGCCGTGGATATCGCCGTTACCTGCACGTTCCACCAGTTGCGGAATGCGGGCGAAGACCGAGGCGGGATAACCTTTGGTGGCAGGCGGTTCACCGATGGCCAGACCCAACTCCCGCTGCGCCTGGGCGAAACGGGTCAGTGAATCCATCAACAGTAAAACGTTTTTGCCCTTGTCGCGAAAATACTCGGCAATGCTGGTGGCCATGGCGGCACCATGCAGACGCATCACCGGGGTGTTATCCGCGGGAGCAGCAACTACCACGGCGCGGGCCATACCTTCAACGCCAAGGATCTTGTCGATGAACTCTTTCACCTCACGACCACGCTCACCGATAAGACCAACCACGATCACATCGGCGGTGGTAAATTTAGTCATCATCCCGAGCAGTACACTCTTGCCCACACCACTGCCTGCAAACAAACCCATACGCTGACCACGACCGACGGTGAGCATGGTGTTAATTGCACGCACGCCAACATCGAGCGGTTCGTCGATAGGTTTGCGTGCCATGGGATTGATAAAGTGTCCGGTCAGCGGCATACGCTCCCGGGTATGGAGCGACCCTTTACCATCAAGAGGATTACCGGCGCCATCGATGACACGACCCAGCAACTCGTCGCCAACCGGGGCATCGTAAACTCGGCCTGTCGGCACCACACGGGAGTTGGGACCGATACCGCGTACATCGCCGGTCGGCATCAAATAGATATGTTCGCCAGCGAAACCGACCACCTCGGTCTCCACTGCACTACCGTTACTGTTTTCGATCAGACAACGTGAACCGATGTCTGCCTGGATACCTTCCGCCTCAACGGTAAGCCCGACCATGCGGGTAACACGTCCTTCGACGGTGAGCGGCAATTGCTCTGCCAGACGCTCACGGCCTGCCGTCAGTCGTGCGCTCCAGCGTGCAGCGACCTGCTGCGGATCACGTTGCGCTATCTTCTGCACGGGAACCTCCCATCAGTTCCGCAACGATGCTATTGAGTCGTTTTTCCACACTGGCATCGACCCGCGAGGTATCGCTTTCGACGCGGCAACCGCCACGGGTAAGCACCACGTCCTCGACAATCTTCCACGGCGCGGTTTCGTCTTCTTCGGTATTCAGCGCGTCGCGCACCAACGAAGCATCATCGGGATGAAGAAAAATCCGGATATTGCGTGCCGATGAGGGAAGTTCCGCCATCGCTTCGCGTACTACCGCCACCACCTGTTCTGGATCACTCTGCAGTTCGCGGCGAATGATCTGCCGCGCCACCGCCATCGCCAGGGCGATCAATTCCTGTTCCACCTGTTCATCGGCAGCAGCCAATGGCTCGGCCATTGCCTGCATAATCTGTTTCAGTCGCTGCATCTGCGCGGCGATCTCTTTTTGCGCCGCATCGAGACCTTCCTTATAACCCTGTTCGAAGCCCTCTTTTTGCGCCTCTTTATGGATTGCATCGAGCTTATCTGCAGTCATCGGTCGCAGGCTATTGAACGCATCACGCCCCTCGACCACCGGCAGTTCCCAGCGTTCGTAGGCGCTCATCTTGCCGTCAATGACTCTAGACAAACTCTTCTCCTGCGCCGCCTAGCGAGATATCTCCAGCCTCGGCCATGCGGCGGGCAATGGCGAGGATCTCTTTCTGCGCATTTTCCATATCGCTGACGCGAACCGGGCCACGTGCTTCCAGATCGTCGCGCAACATTTCTGCAGCGCGTTTGGACATATTCTTGAAAATCTTTTCCTTGAGTCCTTCGTCTGCACCTTTCAGCGCCAATATCAGGCTGTCGGAAGAGACTTCGCGCAGCAATGCCTGAACACTGCGGTCGTCTAGATCGATCAGATTGTCGAAAACGAACATCAGGTCTTCGATCGCCTGCCCCATGTCCGAGTCCATCTCCTTGACCTTCTCCATTAATTTCACTTCCAGCGTGGTATCCATAAAGTTGAGGATATTGGCAGCAGTTTTGGTACCGCCGACACTGGAGGATTTGATGCTTGAACCGGTGCCTTCGAACTGCTTCTCCAGGATCTCATCAAGCTCTTGCAGCGCACTGGGTTGAATGCCATCGAGACTAGCAATGCGCATCAGGACATCGGACTGCAGATTTTCCGCCAACAGAGAAAGTACCGCGGCAGCCTGATCGCTATCGAGGTAGGAGAGGACGATGGCAATAATCTGCGGGTGTTCGAAACGGATAATTTCGGCGATGGCACGCGGCTCCATCCACTTGAGCGCTTCCAGTCCTTTGGAAGAGCGACCGATAAGAATACGATCGATCAACTGCCCCGCCTTTTCGTTACCCAGGGCATTATTCAGCACGTTGCGCAGATAATCTTCGTTACCTGTACCGAGGGCAGTATGGGTGCCGAGGGTTTCAGCAAAATCGGAGACCACGTTGGTCACCTGCCCCTTGGTCACGTTTCCGATGGTGGCCATCGCCTCACCGACTTTCTGCACCTCTTTCGGACCGAGGTGCTTCATGATCTCGGCAGCCGCGCTCTCACCCAGACTCATCAACAGGACAGCCGCCTGTTCCGCACCGCTCAGTTTAGGAGTTGCTTCAGCCATTACTTATCTTCCGCGATCCAGTTACGAACCACCTGCGCCACAAGTTTAGGATCCTCCTTGACCACCTGCTGCACCATACCGATGTTATCTTCGTAGGCACCCGGAGAAGGCAGTTTGATCCGTTCCCCTGAGCTACCGCCACCGCTGATACTCAGCTGATCATCGGCCAGACCGCCAGCCCCGGCTCCGGCCGGTAACATGTCCGGCATCATCGGTTTGACCGCCGCCAGATTACGCATCATCGGTCGCAATACCATGAAGATCAGCAGCGCACCCAGCACCACTGCACCCAGCGCCTTGACCAGGTCGATCACCCATGACTGCTCCCAGATGGGTTCGGCGGGCAGTTCTTCAATGGCTTCGGGTTGGGTAAACGGCGCGCTAATCACATTAAGGGTATCGCCACGTGCCGCGTTGTAACCCACTGCTTCTTTTACCAACGCGGTGATGCGATCCATCTCTTCCGGACTACGCGGCTCGCGAACCTGATCGCCCTGATCGTTGGTGATGACTCGGTCATCGACGACCACAGCGATAGAAAGACGTTTGATATTACCGCCGCCCATGCGGGTGTGACTGATGGTGCGATCCAGCTCATAGTTGGTAGTGGAGCTGCGACGAGTATTCTCTGGACCACTGGGAGTGACCGGCTGGCCGCTAGCATCGAACAGGGTTTCCGGTGCCGTGGCGGTACCCGGCGGTGTATTGGAAAGTGCCCCCGGTACACCTTCTGCCGCCATCGCACCGGAACTGCTTTTTTCTTCGGTCACCTGCTCACTACGCAGCGCAGGCTGTTCCGGATTGTAGGCCTCACTGGTCTGCTCAGTAACAGTAAAATCGATCTCTGTGGAAACCTGGGCACGCACCCCGCCAATACCGACGATGGGCGCGAGGATATCCTCGATGCGGTCGATGTAATTACGTTCCAGATTGCGGGTGAAATCGAACTGATCCTGATTCATCGCCATATTGGCGTCGGATTTCTTGCTGCTCAGTAGATGGCCGGCCTCATCAACCACGGTAACCCGATCCGGTTCCAGGTTGGGAATACTGGCAGCGACCAAGTGAGTAATCGCGGCGACCTGACCCGACTCGAGCATTCGTCCGGCATAGAGATTCACCAACACAGAAGCGCTAGGTTGCTGACGCTTGCGTACGAATACCGACTGCTTTGGCATTGCCAGATGCACTCGCGCTCGTTCGACGCTGCTAATGGTCATTACCGAACGGGCAAGTTCCGTCTCCAGCGCATGCTGGTAACGGGTGGTTTCCATAAACTGACTGGTGCCGTACTCCTGCTTCTGCTGCAGCAGTTCCAGCCCCATACCACTGCTACGAGGCAGCCCCTCACCAGCCAGCAACATGCGTATTTCCTGTACCCGCGAGGAAGGCACCAGCACTGCGCCGGTACGCGGGTCGATCTTGAAGTCGATGTTGCGTTGCTTCAACGCACTGGCGATCTCGCCGGTCTCTTTCTCACCGAGACTGCCGAAGAGAATGTCGTAGTTGGGGGTCCAGGTCCAAAGCACCAGTGCCACGCCAAGTGCCGCCACGGCGGCGAAACCGAACAACACGCCAAGTTGGCGCAACGCCGGCAGGGCAATGAAGCCTTCGGTGAAAGAACCTACAGAGGAAGCACTTGCGTCAGCCATAATCGTTTAACCATCCGCTCAATTATCAAAGTATGGTCCAGTCGGGGAAAACTACACCTGCATCCGCATGATTTCCTGATAGGCCTCGACCACCTTGTTGCGAACCTGCACCATACCCTCGAAGGCGAGACCTGCCTTGCTCTTGGCGATCATCACTTCTGGCAGGGTGACATCAGCGCTGCCCATCTCGAAGGCGCGGGTCAGATCACCCGCCTGATTCTGCATTTCGTTCACCTTGCCGATGGATTGACTCAACATTGAGGAGAAGTTGTCGGCAACCGGCGTGGTCTGCTCGGCGGCCTGCGGCTTGAGTCCGGCCTGCGCCGCGGCGGCACGCAGCTGCATCAGTAACTGGCTGGTATCGATGTTGTTCATCATGACCTCCGCTTCGGGTGACTGCTTTCTGACGTTTGTTCAGGACTATGCATTTTGCAGGCCAACGTTTTCGTCGACGGCATAACCAGCCTCACGCATCTGCGCCAGCTTGTAGCGCAGGGTGCGAGGGCTGATCCCCAGTTGCTCCGCCGCCTGTTTGCGGTTGCCGCCCTGCAGGGCCTGCATAATCAATTCGTATTCACGCTGCTTCAGATCGCTGTTCAGCTTCTCCCCTTCATTGCTGTCGCCCTGCCGCGTTGCTGGCGCGGGACGGCTAAACGACTGTTCGAACAGCAGGTCGATGCCCTCGATGGTGTCGCCATTGGCGAGGATCAACGCCCGCTGCATCAGGTTATCCAACTCACGCACATTGCCCGGCCAAGCGTACTGACGCAGCAGTGCACGGGCCTCGGCGCTGAGTTGCGGAATCGTTTGCGTTCCCTTGCTGCAGGCACGTTCTAGCAGACGCTGCGCTAGCGGAACAATGTCAGCGGGCCGCTCTCGCAATGACGGTAAACTCAGGGGAAAAACATTGAGGCGATAAAAGAGGTCTTCTCGGAACCGACCCTCCGCCACCATGGCACGCAGATCGCGGTTGGTGGTAGCAAGTACCCGCACATCGAGGTCGATCACCCTGCCGCCGCCAAGTCGTTCCAGTTCCCGCTCCTGCAACACACGCAGCAACTTGGCCTGCAGGCCGAGATCCATCTCAGATATCTCATCCAGCAGCAAGGTACCGCCATCGGCCTGCTCGAACTTGCCCGGGGTGGCTTTATAGGCCCCGGTAAAAGCACCCTTTTCGTAACCGAACAGAGTCGCCTCCAGCATATTCTCCGGGATCGCCGCGCAGTTAATCGCAACAAAGGGACCCTCGGCACGGGGGGAATGGCTATGCATGTAACGGGCAAAAACCTCCTTGCCACTACCGCTTTCGCCACTCAGCATCACCGTGGCATCGCTTTGCGCCACCCGCTGTGCCAGACGCAGCAGTTCAATGCTGGCAGGATCTTCAGCGACCGGCGCGCTATCGTCGTGCTCACTTTGTGCATAACGGGAGACCGCGTTAACCAGTACATCGGCCTCGAACGGTTTCATCAGGTAGTCGACCGCACCGTCGCGCATCGCCTGAACCGCCCTCTCCACCGAAGCATAAGCGGTCATCAGCAACACCGGCAGTTCAGGGTAAAATTCGCGCACCTTGCGCAGCAGGGTGTGCCCGTCCATGCCCTGCATGTGTACGTCGCTGACCAGCAGATGAAAGCTCTCCTGCTGTAACAACTCCAGTGCCGCGACACCACTGGCCGCATGCTGTGCAGCAAAGCCCGAGACCTCCAGGGTATCCAACAGTGCTTCG
This sequence comes from Thiohalomonadaceae bacterium, assembly GCA_050299175.1. Lineage (GTDB taxonomy): Bacteria > Pseudomonadota > Gammaproteobacteria > Thiohalomonadales > Thiohalomonadaceae > JAPHTQ01. Next base: position 22,454 of record JBNKVM010000007.1, on the reverse strand, counting down.
GCCAGCGCCGCATCATCCTCAACGATTAATATCCGCTGTTGCATCACCATTATCCCTGCGCCGCCCTGACGGACGCGACGCTGTTGAAATTCGACACCTCAGGAAAGCGCAGGCTAAAACGGCTGCCCTCACCCGGAGTTGAATCAAGTCTGACCTCACCGCCCATGGACTGAACCACAGCACGTACCACCGCCAGGCCGAGACCCGAACCGCCTGAACGACCCGAGACAAACGGCTCGAAAATCTGCTGCTGCTGCTCCTGGGGAATACCCGCGCCATCGTCGATAATTGCCAGTTCACACCAGCCAGCGTGTTCGTTGGTCAGTAGGCAAATCTGTTTCGCTCCTGCCTCCAGAGCATTGTTAAACAGGTTTTGCAGCGCGCTTTTAAGCAGTACGCGGTTGGCGAGAATAGTATGCCTGTCGCTGGCGACGGCCACGCTACAATTGACCCCCTGTTGCTGGCATTGGGCCTGGCCGTCCGAGGCCAGTTCACGCAGCAGTTCGCCAACAGAAAGCAACTGCCGCTCACCACTACCGTCACGAGCGAACAGCAGCATATCGTTGATCAGTTTTTCCAGTCCCTTGAGTCCTTCCATCGCACGGGCGACGAAGTGCTGTCGTTTCTCCTCAGGCAGGCGGGCCGATTGCATCTGTGAGACATAGAGCATGGCGGAGGCGAGCGGTGTGCGGATCTGGTGGGCCAGGCTGGCAGCCATGCGCCCCATGTCGGCGAGGCGGCGGCTATGTGCCAGACGGGTACGTAACTGGTGGGTATCGGTGACATCCTGCAACAGCAACACCTGTCCCGGTTGGCTACCGAGGGGACGGGTGGAGAGGGTCACCAGCCGACCGTTATGCAGTTGCAGTACATCGTCTACCGCGGTCTGCAGGGAGAAGAGTTCGCTGATCAACTCGCGCCAGAGTCGCCCCTGCAACGGGAACTGCAACAACGACTCTGCCGCCGGATTGCACTGCACTACCCGACCGCTGCCATCCAGCACCACCACCGCCGCAGGCAGGGCGTTCATCAGTGCATGCAGGCGTTCCGCCAGTTGCAGCTTCTCTTCCTCGACGGTATTGCGTTGACGGCGGGTCTCTTCCAGAACAGCGTTGATCCACGCGGCTTCGCGCAACGCCGACGCGTTGGACGGTAACCCATCGAGTAGGTTTTGCTCAGATTTATTGATGGAGAGCGGCTGGTTCATCGCATCGGCTCCAGGTAGTGTCCTGAAACCATGCGATGCAAACAGTGTGCCTGTTAAAGAAAAGCTTTGAGATCAATACTTTAAGAATCACATCCGGCACTGCGGTCAAAATGTTGACGTCACTCGACCCGCTGCATTTCGTACTTGCGCATCTTCTCCACCAAAGTGGTACGACGCAGATTAAGCAGCTTGGCAGCCTGCGCCACCACGCCATCCGCCGCATCCAGCGCCTGCTGGATCAGGCTGCTCTCCAGATTGGAGAGGTAGTCCTTCAGATCGACCCCTTCCGGCGGAAGACTGGAGGTGATCACGCCCATGTCGCGATCGTCGATAGCATGCACATCTACCGGGGTAGAGGGTAGCGGAATCGTGCTGTCGCTTTCGGAGCCATCCACCTGGTACTTGGGCGGCAGATCGTTGATATCGACGATACCCCGCGGATAGAGGATCACCAGTCGCTCCATCAGGTTGGAAAGCTCGCGCACATTGCCCTGCCACGGATGGCGGGAAAGGGATGCAAGTGCCGCAGCGGTCAGTCGTATTGAACCCCGGTCTTCCCGCTCCAGGCGGGCGATCAATTCCAGCGCCAGGCTAGGCACATCCTCGGGACGTTCACGTAGCGGCGGCAAATCGATGGGAAATACGTTGAGGCGGTAGAAGAGGTCTTCGCGGAAATCACCCTTGGCTATCTGCTCTTCCAGATCGCGATGGGTCGCGGCAATCACACGGACATTGCACTGCTGGGACTTGTTGCTGCCAACCCGCTCAAAGGTGCGCTCCTGCAATACCCGCAACAACTTGACCTGCATCGGCATCGGCATATCGCCGATCTCGTCGAGGAACAGGGTGCCCCCCTCGGCAATCTCGAAGCGTCCCTGGCGTGCGGTCAGGGCACCGGTAAATGCGCCTTTCTCATGACCGAACAGCTCGCTCTCCAGCAACTCAGCAGGAATCGCACCGCAGTTGACCGGCACGAAAGGCCCGTCGCGCCGCGAGGAAAGATGATGCAGGCTCTTCGCCACCACCTCCTTGCCGGTACCCGATTCACCGAGGATCAGTACGCTGGCCTCGGAATCAGCCACCTGTTCGATAAGGTGCCGCACCTGACGCATCGGTGAACTCTGGCCGACCAGCAGACGCACCAGGGTGTCATTGGCCGCACTGTGGCCGCCTCGCTCATGCAGGATTTCGATACGATGAAGGCAGGTAAGTAATTTAACGTAGCCAAACGGCGCTTCCAGCCGGGCGAAGATTCCGTCGGGCAACGCATCCGCCTCATGTCCTTCTTCGGAGATGAGGAACAGGGTCGACTTGGGGAACTTGTCGCGAATCGCGTCGAGCTCTTTATCCAGTTTTCCGTCAGCGTCGCGCTCATCTAGAAAGATGGCACTGAGCATCACAGGATCAATCTCTTTCCAGCCGCCATAAGTCGTGTGGTGCGATTTACGTCCGGTCAGGAAATTCAGAATAGCAACCAGTTCAGCCGCAGCCTCCCCCCGGTTGCTGACTACCAGAAACGGTGTATCAGACATTTTTCTTGCCCGTCAAAGTGTCAACCCTTCTCAAAATAGCACGCTATTTTCACATGTCAAAAAATTGGTACTCCATCACAGAAATTTCACTTTAAGCAATGTCAAAAACCCGTTACTACAAATATAACAACATGATTTAAATGGGATTTCATATGTATTTTTTATAAGGTTTTTACTTGTGCAAGAACGAACATACAACCACTTACGTGGTCATTCGGGAAACAAAAAGTGGGAGCAAAATCAGCGGCTATGAAAGCCAGGATCGGTGTAAGCGCGAGAGGCCTGCTGACGTTTTTTGAGCAACTCATGCTCTTCAGAAACGAGGCCGTAGGCATTATTCGCCAATGCGGTGATCTCGCTGTCGATGCGGTTGATGGTATGGATGCCTGCCTCTACTGCGGCGCTCTCTTCAGCTGACACGGGCTCGGCAAAAAACTGTTCCAGCGCAGCCTGACGCTCGCCGGCCATGCGATCGAGCAGGTCCCACTCACCTTCCCTGGCTTGCGCCAACATCTTGTTGGAAAAGTCGACGAGTTGCTGCCACTTTGCCGTGCGGCTGGGATCCATTGTGCTGTTGTCCTCAGGCACCGACCTGCAGAGAGCCAGAGGTCACCGGACGATCTCCATCGACCTGTGGTTTGGCAGGAGCAATCTCCATCCAGCCGCTGAGAATGGTCTTCATCAATGAAGCGACCTCTTCCAGCAGATTCGCATCGTCCTTCACATTGGCCTTGAGAAGTTGCTCTTCCATATAGCCGTAGAGATCGTCGAGATTTTGGGCGATCTCGCCGCCCTGTTCCTTGTCCAGGCTCATGCGCAAACCATCGAGGATAGAGATAGCCCAGCTGATCTGCTGTGCCTTCTCTGCGCGGTTACCCTGTTGCAGATAACCTTTGGCTGCAGCGACTTTCTCAATCACTCCCTGCATCAGCATCACGATAAGACGATGAGGATCAGCACCTGATACTGCCTGGTCAGCCTTCATCTTCTGGTAGTGCTGCAGAGGATTATTCATCGCATACCTTCCTTCTTTCCGGGTTATGGTGGTGCCGCCAGTCTGTTGCTGACGCCGTGAAACTCATAGTTACTGTATCGTCCGCAAACGTTATCTCTTTACCCTTTACTTCGACGACGAATACGTTGCGCCAGGCAGTGCTGCCAATTGTTGCGTCAGGTAGGTGCTAGTCGATTGTAGTTGCCCAATCAAGGTATCCAGAGCGCTGAATTGGATAGTGTAACGCTGCTGGATGATCGCTAGACGAGCATCCAACCGGTCACGCTGCTCGCTAATATCATCAAGGCGACTATTGAGACCATCAGTACGAGCGGAAATTATGCTATCGCTGGCCAGGTACTCTTCCAATAGTGAGTCGATCATATCGGCGATGCCACGGCTGAATACCACACTACCGCGGCTGCCGGTAGTCGTTCCTTCTATCTTCAGGCGGATCCCGGCAGCATCACCGTTACCTGTCAGAATCTGTCCACTGCCGGTAGCATCGACATCGCCAATAGTCCCGGCCACATCGAGTCCGTCAGTACCAACTCCAGCGGAAAGCCCCAGGGTAGCAGCGGTATTGGTATCGACACTGACAATCTCGATAGTGGAGCCACTGCCATAAGTGCTGGATGATATTTCGAAGTGATCGGTAACGTAGCTCACCGTGACACTGACCCCGGCCCCCTTCAGAGTGCTATCGCCGTTAATCCGGCTCTGCAGTTCAACCGCCAGTTCAGCGCCACTCGCGTAACTCTGCTGAGTCAACGAGATAGTGCCAGACTCTGTACCGTCAACCTTGATAACAAAAGTGTCGTTGTTGGCATCGACAGTCAGCGGGAAACCGGAATCAGCGACACCGCTGATGCTGGCCTGGGTTGCCAACTGGGTAATATTGACGGTGTACTCACCAACTGTCGACAACGAGGTGGAATCGACATAGCTGACAAGTGAATCGTCTGTAGTGCCAATAGCTGCAAAGAGTTTGCCGACCACAGAGGAATCACTGCTCAAAGCACTGCTCAGCTTGGTTGTATCCAGCGCCAAGGTACCACCGGCCTCGGTGGTAATCCCGATACTGGCGAGCGAAGTATAGCTGCCGGTTAAACCGGTGACCGCACTGGAGATCAGCGAGCGGATCTGACTGGTGACATTACGGGCAATGGAATCTCCCAACAGAATACCCGCCGAACCACTGGCTGCATCGTAACTGGTCAGGCTGTTGATCGTCTCTATCATGTCGTTGTAACTGCTGACAAACGAATTCACCTTGCTGGTGATACCGCTGGTATCACGGGCAACGGAAACACTGATTGGCGTGCCTATGTTTGTATCTTTCAGGGTAAGGGTGACCCCATCGATAACACTGGTCACCTGGTTGGAACTGCTAGTCACCGATAGACCATTGACTTTGAAGCTGGCGTCCACAGCAGTAACAGTTTCGCTCATATTTTTGCCGCTACCGGCTGAGCCAGTAGGGTCGTAGGCCAGTTGTGAAAGACCGGCATCATCCAGATTATCGGCGTCGGTGGAGTCGCTCACCGTGACCTTCAGGCTGTTTGCCGCACCGGAATCGTCGGACTGGAATACCAGGTGGTAACCACTGCCGTCATTAACGATGCTGGCACTAACACCAATGTCTGCGTTATTCACCGCATCGCGAATACCGATCAGGCTGCCGTCGGTGATCGCCACTACCTGAATCGATTTGTCGCCGTTAGGCGTAAAGGTGTTGCCACCGCTGTCGTAGGTGCCGAACTGGAAAGTCAGGCTCCCCGTACCAACAACCGTAGCTGTGTCGGTAAATGCCTTGGAGGCAACGGAATGCGTCGTCGCCAGTGTAGAAACTTCAATACTGTAGTTACCGCTGATCGCACTGCTGCTAGCACTGGCGCTAACCACGCTACTATCGGAACTGGTCGCAGTAAGTCCCTGGAAGGCGCTGGCCTGGCTCAGGCCCGCAGCGGTAGACTGAAAACTGGAAAGTGCAGATTTGAGCATACCGTAGGCAGAGAGTTTTGCCTGGACAGTAGCCTCTTTGGTATTAAGACGGGTTTCGACCGGCGTACGTTCAGCCGCAACCAATTGATCGACAAGCGATGCAATATCCAGCCCTGAACCGATACCGGAAACACTGATGCCGGCCATATCCCACCTCGAAACCGTTGTGATTGCTTTTAGATTAGCCAATACCCTGCCGCATTCCACGGCATGGCAACCAAAACCTGCTGTGTGCGGGTCATGATATTGACACCAGTCTTGCTACACGGCTTACAAGTAGCAAGACTGGTGCCAGATATCAGGCTTTCTCTTTCAGAAACAGCCCTTGCTCTCCTTCGCCCATACTCTTCAGATGTCTGGCCAAAGCCAGCACTTCCTCAGAGGGTATCTGGCGAATGACCTCCTCGGTCTCCGAATCGACAACACGTATCACGGTGTGGCCGCTGGTATCGTCAACATCGAATTGCAAGTTACGTTGAACGTTCTGCACATAACCGTTGAGGTCTTGCAGCGCCTGCTCCAAGTTTGCTGAAGCGGATGCTTCACCTGCGCTTCCATTCCCGCTGGCTGCGTCAGGAGCCTTGCCGTTACCACTGTCTGGCTTACTTGTTACGACAGCGGCTGTGGCAACAGCCGCACCCGTGGCAGGTTCTGATTGGTGAGCAGAGACCGCAGACGACGAGCGCCTGGCCCCTAGTACAACGGTGTTATTCATTTCCGTTTCCATTGTCATCACCTAATCATCTAACCGTTAAACCCCGGGGCGCTTAACGCCCCGGGACTCTGGCTAGTGCCACGGTTACTGCAGCAGTGCGAGGACGCTCTGCGGCTGGGCGTTGGCCTGGGCCAACATGGCGATACCGGCCTGTTGCAGGATCTGCACACGGGTCAGGTCGGCCGTCTCCTTGGCGAAGTCGGTATCACGGATACGTGACCGGGCTGAGGTCATGTTTTCCGCGGTAACTTCAAGGTTGGAGATGGTGGACTCGAAACGGGTCTGCACGGAACCCAGTTCGGAACGCAGACCAGTAACCTGCTGTAGCGCAAAGTCAATGGTCAACAGGGCATTATTGGCGGTAGTCCCTGTCAGAACGTCCACACCATTAAGCGAGTACTGGGTTGTCGTCTGAGCACCTGCAGTGAAACCGAGAGAGGTGATTTCGGTACCGGCAACGGTAATCGTATCGCCAACATCGGTCGCCAACTTAATACCAGCCTGATAGGTTTCATTACTGAACGCAGCGACGGCACTGCTCAGGATGATGTCTGAGGCATCAGTGTTGGTAAAGGCAATAGCACCAGCCGAACTACCGGCAGCTGCGGTTACACCAGTCTGGGCGGTAAATTTGTTGATCTGGGTAACAGCTTGATCACGGGTCATAGTATTCAGAGTGATGGATACACCATTCAGCGAAACAGAGCTAACGGTTGCCGAGGTGTAAGCAACATCTCCCGAGTTGGTTGTGCTCTGCTTCAAGGCCTGAACACCGCTGTCGGCAGACACCGCGTTAATGGCGGAAATTACATCTTCCACGCGACCGGCAGTGGCGGCAATCACACCACTCAGGTCGACCGCCACACCGTTAATGGTGACGTCATTGGTGGCAAGGGTCGTGGTCAGACCGGTAGAAGTCACACCGGAACCATCCACCAGTTCCGCACCCAACTGGGAACCGCGGGAATCCACGCCAGTAACGGTGATGGTCTGGTTCTGGTTGGCACCGACCTGGAAAGTCAGGTTGCTCAGTGAACCGTCGAGGATGTTCTGACCGTTGAACTGAGTCGAACTGGATATGCGGTTGATCTCAGAAACCAACTGACTAACCTCGTTATTTAGCGCCTGACGGTCAGAAGATGAGTTGGTATCGTTGATCGACTGCACCGCCAGCTCGCGGATACGCTGCAGGGACTCGCCGACGGTACTCAGGGCACCCTCAGCAGTCTGTGCGAAGGAAACACCGTCGTTGGCATTACGAATCGCCTGGTTCAGGCCGCGGATTTGGGTGGTAAAACGTTCGGAAATCGCCAGACCGGCTGCGTCGTCCTTGGCGCTGTTGATGCGCAGACCGGAAGAGAGGCGCTGCATGGATATCGCCATGCTGGACTGGTTCCGGTTAAGGTTACGCTGTGTGGTCAGCGACAAGATATTGGTATTGATTACCTGTGCCATGATACTTCTCCTATTCTTCGGTACGCCTATGGACCGAAGCCGGTTTCGAACATAGCGGATATACCTGGGTTATTAAGTATTTACCGCTTCCGCTAATGGTATCGACCCCACAAGGGAAAACTTTAGGAACCTCGAGCAAATCCTTGCTACAGACAATTCACTTCAATTTCAATACGTTACGAGCGAAATCATGGAGGTAAGAGTGCACCAGAGGGGCAGGTAAACACACCGGGGATGGCGATTTCGCTCAAGGATTTTCATTTACCGTTCGGCCCTCGCTCAACCAGATGTATGGCATATATTTTGCGTATACTGGCAAGAGAGTGAATACATAGGGGCCTCATAACGGCTATTCCCCGCTATACCTGGAATCTTCATGGCAAAGGACCATAAGCTACAGTCAAAAATATGTCACAGCGCAATTCGAACAAGAAGAAGCTCCCCTCACTACTGACAAAAGCTCAGGACGCATATCGTTCAGGCAAGTTCAACGATGCACAAAGGCATCTTGCCAAGGTCATAAAACTGGACAGCACCAACGACGAGGCTTTGCACTTGCTAGGTATGGTTCACTACAACCTTGGCGAGTTCGATGAAGCAGAGTCGTTGGTGCGTCGCTCACTTGCTCTGCAACCCGAAACAGCCGAAGCACTGAACAATCTAGGCAACATTTTGCTGGAGAAAAATGATCTGGCCGAGGCGGTGAAATCGTATGGCGAGGCAATACGCCTCAATCCCAAGTTTGCCCGGGCATACAACAACCTGGGCACGGCATTTCAGAAACTCGACCGTCCTCAGGATGCAATCAATTGCTATAACGTCGCCCTCGATCTGGAGCCCGACTACTCCCTGGCAAGGAGAAACAAGGCCAGCCTACTGTGGACACTGGGCGCGACCAGAGAGGCAGAACTGCTGGTCAACGAGGCGCTGGCTGGACAGCAAAAAAATGATCCGGATGCTCTCAACAATCTGGGCCTGACGTATCTTGCAAATCACAAGTACAGTGAGGCCGAGTCCGCGTACATGCAGGGCTTGTCCATCGCTCCCGAACATCAGGAAATACGCTGGAACCTGTCGCTTCTGCAACTCCAAAAAGGTGAATACGAATCAGGATGGAGCAACTACGATGCAGGCTTTCTTACCAGAAACAGGAATCGGGTACAATTCAATTTGCCCGCTCCGCTATGGTGTGGTGAAGAGCTATCCGGCAAGGTGATCCTGCTTTATGGCGAACAGGGTATCGGCGATGAAATTATGTTCGCGCAGTTTATCCCCGCCATCACCCGTGCAGCCGGGAAGTGCATTGTTGCCTGCGAACCCCGGCTCGCGACCCTGTTCCAACGTTCATTCCCCGATGCCGAAATACTTTCTGGCTATTCCGAAGAATTGCTGAGCCAGGCAGTAAAGCAGTACGAAGTAGACTACCAGTGCCCTGCAGGTTCGAGCTTGCGCTATCTGGCAACATCCCCCGAGGCCTTTCCGGGGTACGACCGTTACCTGCATGCCGACAACAAAGCACGGCAAAAATGGATCGAACGCTACAGCAACCTTGGCGGAACGCTGAATGTTGGCATCTCATGGAGGGGCGGAAAGGATCTTCAAACCAAAATATCACGCTCAACCGAATTATCGCAGTGGCTAAACCTGCTAGCAATCAGTGGAGCCAATTTCATCAACCTGCAATATGGCGAAGTCACTGAAGAACTTGCCACAATCAGCAACGAGCATGGAAGCACCATCTATCACTGGAACGATTCAAATCCTTTGCAGGACATGGATGACTTTGCCGCACAGATTTCAGCTCTGGATCTGGTCATATCCAGTGACAACTCGACGGTACATATGTCTGGCGCGCTGGGGATTCCAACCTGGACACTTCTGCCTTATAGCGCCGAGTGGCGGTGGGGAATAGATAGTTACAACTCATACTGGTATCCATCCATCACCCTGTTCCGGCAACGTGAACAAAAACAGTGGGCACCTGTTTTCAGGGAGATAGAACAACGGCTGCTCCATGCCCAGCAATCCCCCGCACCGAAAAGATATATCTCGCGCAACGAGATGCCACGAGCCGTTTTCGTCAACGACACCTCATCCTGGTACCACTGGGGCTGCACTTGTACCAGCACAGCCGTAACACAACAGCTCAGCATCCACGGTCTCAACATAGACTCGATACCGATAGTCGACGTTTATTCCTGCAACAACACGCCGACATCCAGTGAGTTGTTTGCCAACCCCTCACATTTCCACTCATTCGCAGAAAAAAATCCAGCATTCATTACGAAGCTCAAAGAGGCGGATCTGGTCATTATAAACGGCGAAGGAACGATACACGGATATAGCCATGCAGCATTAACGTTGCTATATATCGCCTATATCTCAAAGACATTCCTATCCAAACGCGTCGCTATCATCAATCACTCAAGCTATCCCTGTGACATCTCCAAATCGCTGGATGAATGCTCACCAGAGATTTACCAAAAAGTGTATTCCGCAATTGACTACTCGGCAACACGGGAACCACTTAGCACCCAATTGCTACGCAGCCTTGATATAGACACTCAGCAAAGCTTTGACTGTCTGCCACTGTATGTAAGGGATAACTATGTCGCTCAACCGCCAACTGGGCCACGCTACATTGTCATTGCAGGTGGTATAAGCCTGAATTCAGGGGAACTGGAAATCCTGGCGCAATACGCCTCGGTGATGAATCAGAATAATTACGCGATAAAACTTCTTGTCGGTGCCATGGCCCATCCTGCAGCCGATGATTTCGAGTTCCTTGATGCGCTGACAAAGATACTGCCATTCGAGGCGGAAGTCGTAAACGCGAAGTCCGCGGGCGAGTGGTTGGACACTATCGCTAACGCAACCATTCTCGTATCAGGTCGTTTCCACCACTCAATCGCGGCAGCAGTACTCGGTACTCCGTACATCGCTTTTGAGAGCAACACCCCAAAAATAAGCGGCATCAACGAGATATTGCACACCTCTGCACCTATCCCCTACGACGTTGGCAGCGAAGAGATGCTCAAGCAAATTCTGGAGAGAACGGTTGTCGCACTTGAGACGCCGCAAAATCTGATGATTGACGCTGAAAAACTCACAGAACTCTACACACTGGCAGGGAATAATTTTGCCTACCTGGATGAATGGATTGCGTCACGCAGTGCTACGGTTCAGGAAGCTCGCACATAAGAATCACAAACGCTCACACAAACAGCCGTCTATAGGCAGGGTGCTTCTAAAAATCAGTCAGGACGAAAAACAATGAACATTTTGAGGCGTTTTTCAATGCCTTAATTGCAGCTTGAGTGAATTATTAGATGTAACCTTATACAGAGATCCCTCAAATATAATTAAACAAGGACAGATTCTGCACCCTGGTGAAGGCCTTTTGTGATGCTTCCAGACCGACAAGCTGCAAGTTAAGACGACTGATTGCCTCAGCATAATCAAGGTCGTTTAGTGTGGAAATACTTTCGTCCACCTGTAGCAGAAAATTCTCACTGTTATTGTTCTGATCGTCGACGGCATTAAGACGTGCACCGATATCGGCACGTATGTTCAACACATTGGCCAACGCCTGATCCAGATCGACTAAATTACGGTTAACGGCATTGCCCAACTTCGCCTGGGTACTCTCGTCGGTCACCGGTGTCTCGAAGGCCGTGATCAAGTCATTGATAGTGCTAAAGATGTCCTGCTCGGCACTAGGTGCCACGGTAAAAGTGTCGGCATCATTGGGCGCACCACTGACCGACACCTGAATCCCGTCAAACGTGATCGCTGCACCATCGCTGTATGCGGTCGGACCGATCACCACCGCACCGCTGATGTTATCCGTTACGGTATATTCATCCGCGACGACATCGCCGTTGTTATCGGCGAAGCTGATCGTGTAGTCGTGTCCGGTATAGAGAGTTTTATCCACCACCGAGCCAGCATCAATCACCCCGGTCCCTGTATGCACGCCCTCACTGGTACGAAAAATGCCGTTACCATTAAGCACATTCATAAAGACTTCATTGCCCGGGTCCGCATCGGCCACACGACGACTGGAGCCAATCTGCAGGAAACGCTGCCCGCCGTCACCGTCGTACTGAAAGCTGGTCGCGGTCTGACTAAAGGGCATGGTCTGGCCCTGATTACCGGAAAACAGATACTGTCCGTTATTGTCGGTGCTATTGGCCAGGCCCATCACTTCATCGAGGATCTGGCGTAGCTCCTTGGCCAGGGATTCACGATCATTATTGCTGATGTGGCTGTTGTTACCGTAGACCGCCAGCTCGCGTACCCGCTGCAACTGGTCTGTCACTCCGCTCAATGTGCCCTCTTCGATACTCAGGCGTGCTTTTGCCGCATCGGCATTGACCAGATAACGCTCGGTCTGACTACGTGACTGTTGCAGACTGAGGATTGCCGCACTGGCTACCGGGTCATCAGAAGGATTGACGATACGCTTGCCCGTCGCCACCTGCATCTGCGTATGGCTGAGTTTGGACTGCTGATCAAGAATAGAATTGACCGCATTCAGTTGCATCTGGTTGGTAGAAATACGCATAACCTTACCCCAACGCATCAAGTAATGAGTTAAACAACGAACGTGCGGTAGAAAGCACCTGCGCAGTCGCCTGATAGGCCTGCTGATAACGCATCAAATCGGCTGCCTCTTCATCAAGATTCACACCAGAAACGCTTTCGCGACGTGCCGTCGCCTGTTCCAGCACACTATTTTGCGCGGTACCTGCCACATCGGCCTGGTGGGTACGGGTGCCAACCATGGAAACCAGTTGGCCATAGGCACTTTGGTAATCAACCGTTGCACCTGCGCCATTGTCGACCAGGGTGCGCTTGGTCTGCAGTGCCGCAAGTTCCAGTGCGTTACGGTTATCGCTGACCGCACCGGTATTGCGTTCCAGTGTAAAGGTATCGCCACTGAGCGGTGTACGGCTAATGGTGAACTGCATACCGCTATAACCGATGGTGGTGTCGACACCGGGGGCATAAGCAGTCGGACCTGATACCGGTACGGCGCCTGAATAGATGGTGTATTGATCCACATTAGGTTCATTGGCCGGCACGCTGGCAGAAAAGACGACGGTGTAGGAACCGACGGTATTGAATACGGCGTCAGTAACGTAATTTGGATCAGCAATATTGGTGATCCGCTCGCCCTGGGTAATGATCGCATCACCCCGATTGGAGGCGCTGTCGAAAGCACGCACCGCACCCGCGGCAGCGATATCGGAAACGTCATTAATCAATACACCGATGTCACTGGATGCACTGCGGGTCGGTCGAATCTCGAAGGTATCGCCAGCAGTTAGCGCATTATTAATAGTAACGGAGAAACCATCGGCAGTGGTGTAGGTCGTACCGAGCGGTGCGTTAAAACTGTCAACCAGAGTATTGTCCGGTAGACTGTAAAGGTCGAAATTGTTACCGCCCAGATAGCGCAGTTCGTAATCTTTGGCGGTCAACTGACCAACGTTAGTAATCGTCGAGGTCACGGCAGTAGTCGATGAACCACCGACGGAGTTACCCGTATTGTAAAGCACGGTCACGTTGTTGGTAGCCGTAAAATCGGTAAAGAAGTTACCGCCTAGTACATCATTCAGAGTCAACCCCTGAACATGCTGCGCATTGAATGTGGCCGCCAGCCCCACTGCAACGCGTCCCAACTGATTGAGTGCGGGGTCGAGAATTTCGTTCTTAAGCTGGAACAATCCCCCCAGTGTGCCACCGGTGATCAGCTTGGTAACATCGGCACCAGTTGTGCTGTTACCCGAGGTAAGCTGGATAGCGATCTCCTGCAGGTCAAAGGTGTCGTTGGCTACAAGGAATTTATTGGCTGTACCAGCGATCACCAACGCCTGTCCCTTACCGACGAAAACGTTCATCGCACCATCTTCCTGGATAGTGGTATTGACGCTAACCCGCTCCGCCAATTGACGGAGCATTTCATCCCGCTGGTCCAGTAGATCATTGGGTGGCTGACCAAAGCTCTGCGTTTCCAGCACGATCTGCTGGTTGATTGATGCGATGGAACTGGCCAGGCCATTGACTTCGTCAATGGAATTGGTGACATCGGTGATCATTGCCCGATTCAGATCGTTAAGACTGTCGTGCATATACTGCATACGCTCGGTCAACGATTCAGCGGAGGTCAGCAGCACCTGACGCGCTGGCGTTGAACCGGGGGCATCGGCAACGGCCTGTACGGCATTAAAAAATTCCTGCAGCGTCGGGGAAATACCCGCTTCGCTATCGGCCAGCAGGTTGTCGACACGGCTGGCGAGATCATAATAACTATTAAGGGAGGAACTGATACTGGTCTGTACCCGCACCTGATCGACGATGAATTGATCGTAGATCCGTTCGATAGTCGAAACCTTCACCCCCGCACCAACAAAGCCGTAACCGAAACCTTGTGGATTGAGGGTATCAAGCTGGGTGCGCTGGCGGCTGTAACCCTGGGTATTAGCGTTGGCGATATTATGGCCGATGGTGGTCATCGCCCGCTGGAACGATAGCAATCCCGATGTTCCGATTCCAAAAATGTCAGCCATATCTCAAGCCTCGCTATCTCTCATGCGAACGCCCCTCCTCAGGAGGTTAGCGTCCCGTCAGCAGGAAGGTTTAGCCCTTCCCCCGCCTGAACCAATAAGTCGCTGTTCAAAATACGTTTTATCTTACCCGCATAGGCCGGGTCGGTGGCGTAACCTGCCTTCTGCAACTGCTCGGCAAACTCACCACCACTATCTGTCGCCAGCGCATCCCGATAGCGGCTACTGTTTTTCAGAAACGCGGTGTAGTCGGCAAAACACTCTTCCAGCGAACTATATGATCGAAAGCTGGCCTGCTCGCGAACGGTGACGCCGTTGCGATACTCCAGCGTCCGTTTGCCGACCTGCTCACCCGACCAACGTGAATCGGCCTTAATGTTGAACAGATTGTAACTGCTTCGGCCATTGGTGTGACGGATCACCGATTTGCCCCAGCCGGTTTCCAGTGCAGCCTGAGCCAGGATGGCACGCGGGTCGATCCCCAACTCTTCGCCGGCCTTCTGCGCGTGTGGCAGCAGTGCCGTGACAAAGGACTCGGGACTATCGAAATTCACTTCGCCATTAGCGGCCTCTACCGGTGAAGCAGGTGCTAAACGAGCAAAGGTGTAAGCACTGCGCTGCGGTACACTCCGATCCAGCGTCAGTTCCCCCTGCGATTTCCCTTCTACCTGTTGCGACATGGTTTTTTGTAACTGCTGCACCAGCAGTTTTGCCAGCCCCATCCCATTGCCGCCTTCACTAAGACTGACACTGATCTGCTTGTCGTACATATCCTGATAGAGACGGGTCTGCTCGTTATCGAACAGGCCACCCTCTTCCGCGCCTGCATCGCGCATGCTCTTCAGCATCATCTGCATGAACAACGCCTCAAACTGGCGGGCAACCTTTTCCAGCGCCTGCGACGGGTCCTTGCCCGCCTCGCGGCGCAGCGCAGTCAACTCATTGAAGTCGACGTAGTTACTGCCAGCCTGGACGCCATTGTTAATCATCATTCTGCCTAGATCACGATCAGCTCGGCGCGCAGCGCACCAGCCTGTTTCAGCGCCTCGAGGATCGCCATCAGGTCGCCGGGTGCAGCGCCCACCTGATTGACCGCACGCACGATCTCATCCAGATCCACGCCCGGATTGAAAACGAACATGTGATTTTTCTCTTCTTCCACATTAACGTTGGAGCGTGGTACCACCGCAGTCTGCCCACCGGACAGCGGTCCCGGTTGGCTCACCTGAGTATCTTCGGTAATCGTTACCGTCATACTGCCGTGGGTCACCGCCGCAGGCATCACCTTGACGTTCTTGCCGATCACCACCGTACCGGTACGTGAGTTGACGACGATTTTTGCCGCCGCCTCGCCCGGGGTCAGGCTAAGATTTTCCAGCATCGCCACATAGGAGACACGTTGTGCTGGATCAAGCGGTGCATTAACTTTCACCGAAGAGGCGTCCATTGCCTGGGCTGTACCGGGCCCGATACTGGTATTGATCGATTCGGCCAGACGGTAGGCCGTGGTGAAATCGGCAGTGTGCAGATTGAGGGTCAGGGTATTGCCCTGGGCAAAACCACTCTCGACGCCGAGTTCAACGGTGGCGCCGTTGGGAATTCGACCGACGCTCGGCACATTGACGGTAATCCGCGAGCCGTCACTACCTGAAGCACCGAAACCACCCACAACCAGATTGCCCTGCGCCAGTGCGTAGACCTTGCCATCGACCCCCTTCAATGGCGTCATTAACAATGTTCCACCACGCAGGCTCTTGGCATTACCGATAGAGGAGACCGTAACATCGATGGTCTGACCGGGTTTGGAAAACGCCGGCAGATTGGCACTCACCGAAACCGCCGCCACGTTCTTTACCTGCGGATTGATGTTCGAAGGAATGGTGACACCCAACCGATTCAACATGCTCTTCAGACTCTGCACGGTGAATGGCGTCTGGCTGGTCTGGTCGCCGCTACCGTCGAGGCCAACCACCAGGCCATAACCGAGCAACTGGTTTTCACGCACCCCGGCAACCGAAGCGAGATCCTTGATCCGTTCCGCCTGCGCTGCACTGCTCAATAGCAGCAGCAAAATCGCGGTGACTGTTTTGATGTTCATGACCGTGTGCTCCTAGAAAGGCCACAGCGGGCTGTTAAAGAATCGGCCCAGCCAGCCCTGACGGTTGGCATCGGCCACTGCGCCGTTACCGCTATAGAGGATCTCGGCATTGGCCACCTTGGTCGAATCGATGGTGTTATCCGGTGCGATATCTTCCGGGCGAACAATTCCGGAAAGCCGGATATATTCATCACCCGTGTTTAGGGTCATACGTTTTTCGCCGCGAACAACCAGATTGCCGTTGGGCAGCACATTGGAAACAAACACAGTGATACTGCCAGTCAGACTATTGCTTTGGGCGCTGGCACCTTCGCCGGTAAATTCATTGTCGTTGGTGCCGGAGGCAGTAAGGATATCGTTACCGTTATGTAATACCGGGGCACCAAATATCGTTGGTGTACCAAGCGACACGGTACTTCCCTTGGCAGTACTAGTAGTGGCCTTTTTCTGCGCGTTTGTGTTTTCCGTCAGAGTGATCGTCAGTAGATCACCGACACCACGAGCGCGCGAATCCTCGAACATGTTGCGCGTAAAACCAGCCTGGTAAATCGAACCGTTGGTCGGCTTTGGCGCCTCAGCGGCCACCGGGAACGCCGGAGCGAAACCGGCGTCGTGTTCCGGCACCGTACCGCAGGCAGTGAGCAGCACCACTGCACCCGTCACTGCGAATCGTTTGATTGTCTCTGCGCCTTTCATAACCATTTACCTCGCGATGCACCTAACCTCAGATGTTGTTGTTGATGTACTGCAACATCTGGTCGTTGGTCGCGATCGCCTTGGAATTGATCTCGTAAGCCCGCTGGGTTTCGATCATGTTGACCATCTCCTCCACTACGTTGACATTGGAGGTTTCCAGCGCACCCTGCAGTACCGTACCGATACCGTTAAGGCCTGGATTACTCAACTGCGGTGCGCCACTGGCGACGGTCTCCTGAAACAGGTTCTGTCCCAACGGTTGCAAACCTGCCGCATTGATAAAATCAGCCAGCTGAATGGTGCCTACCTGGGTCGGTGCGGTATTGCCCGGTTCCATCACTGAAACCACGCCGTCCTGACCGATGGAAACACTTTGTGCTCCGGAAGGGATGGTGATCGACGGTTGCACCAGGAAACCACTGGCGGTAACCAGTTGTCCCTGCGAATCGATCTGGAACGAGCCATCACGACTATAGGCAAGACTGCCGTCGGGACGCAGGATCTGGAAGAAACCACGCCCTTCAATGGCGACATCCAGTGAGTTTCCGGTCTGTTCAATGCTGCCTTGGGTATGTAACTTCTCGGTAGCCACGGTGTGCACGCCGGTACCGCGCATCAGACCCGAAGGTAGCACCGTATCCTGACTGCTCTGCGCACCAGGTTGACGTACGCTCTGGTACATCAGGTCTTCAAAGATCGCACGATCCCGTTTGAAGCCGGTGGTGCTAACGTTGGCCAAGTTGTTGGAGACCACACCCATCTTGGTCTGCTGCGCTTCAAGGCCGGTTTTTGCTATCCAGAGTGCCGGGTTCATGTTGTCCTCCTGCTAAATCAGATGCGCTTAGCTCATCTTGAGTAGTTGATCGGTGGCGCCCTCGTTCTCTTTGGCGGTGTTCATCATCTTGACCTGCATCTCGTACTGCCGTTGCAGTTCGATCATGCGCACCATCGCCTCTACCCCGCTGACGTTGCTGCCCTCCAGTGATCCGGAGATCAACACCACGCCCGCATCGGCCGGGGCAGTATTACCATCGCCGAGGCGAATTAATCCATCTTCGCCCTTGGTCAAAGTGGCCGGGTCGGGGTTGACCAGTTTGATCCGATCCACCTCGGCCAGGGTGCTGGCCGCCTGCCCAACGGGACGAATGGAGATGGTGCCGTCGGCACCGATCTGCAGCGTCTCCGCTGGGGGAATGGTGATCGGCGCACCGCTGCTGCCAATGACCGGATGACCGGCACCAGTGGTGAGCATGCCGCTACCGTCGATACGCAGATCACCGGCACGGGTATAGGCTTCAGAGCCGTCACGCGCCTGTACCGCAATCCAGCCTTCACCGAGGATCGCGGTATCAAGATCGCGGCCGGTCGCGTTAACCGCACCGGGACGCAGATCGATACCGGGTCTTTCAGTCATCGCGTATACCCGGCTCGGCACGCCTTCGCCGTAGACAGGCATGCTGCGAAACTGCTCCAGGTCCGCTTTAAAGCCAGTGGTGGAGGCGTTGGCCAGATTGTTGGTCGTGACCGCCTGCGCCTCCATAGTCTGCTTGGCGGTGGACATGGCCAGATAGAGCATACGGTCCATGACGTTTCCTCACTCGTTACCGCGATTAGCGGATATTAATAACGCTCTGGGTGATCTGGTCTTCGGTCGAGATCATCTTGGCGTTGGCCTGGAAGTCGCGCTGGGCGACGATCATGTTGACCAATTGCTTGGAGATATCGACGTTTGACGCTTCCAGCGCACCCGACTGCAGCACGCCCACGGTAGAAGAACCCGGTGCACTCACCAGTGCAGGACCAGAGTCAAAAGTCTCGGACCAAAGCGTGTCGCCGTTGGGCTGTAGACCCTGGGAGTTGGCAAAGTTGGCCAATGCTACCTGCCCCAACGCACGAGACTGGCCGTTGGTGTAACGAGCAAACAACACTCCGCTCTCACTCACGTCCAGACCGGAGAGACGACCGGTGGAAAAACCGTCCTGAGTCAGGGCGTTCACCGCGAAGCTGCTGCCATACTGAGTGGTACCCGCCATATCCAGATCGAAATCGGCGAAATCACCACCGGTAATATCTGCCAGCGTCTGTGCGGTGGGCAGACCGGTGGTCGGGTCATAGACGATGTAGTTACCGCCGGCAGCGTTGTAATCGATCGCTTGGCCGGTACCAGATGCCGGAGTAACCGAGGTCAAAGTACCGCTGGTGTCGAAGACCATGGTGGCGGCATCGCCGGCCACACCACCAGCAGGCGGGATCTCGATTTCAGTACGTACACCCGAGGAATCGGTGGCAGTGACCCAGGTATGCACATCCCATTCACTGGTACCGGCAACTGCAGGCGGCCGACGCACGAAGTACATGGTGGTCAACAGCGCGTTACCCAGCGAATCGTAGGTAGTCAGTGAAGTGGTGCTGGTGTAGGTGCTCGGGTCAGTGCGATCAAAGGGTACCGCTACCGGATTAACAGTTGCTTCGTTGGCATCCAGATTCAGTACCGCGGAAATACCGCCGTTGGTGGTCAAAGCGCCGGTCGGACTGGGCGCCTGGTTAGAGGTATCCACCTGCAGGCTACCCAGCGCACCGGTAATCGTGCCGGTGGGGGTCGCGAGGAAACCGGTCAGATTCTGGCCGGTGGCATTAACGATGTAACCGTTGGAATCGACACGAAACATCCCGGCGCGGCAGTACTGAACGGCGCCATTGTCATCGAGGCGAAAGAAACCGTCACCGTTGATCGCCAGATCCAGCGGATTATCGGTGAACTCAATGTTTCCCTGAGTGAACTGCTGCGACACACTGGCCAGCTTGACCCCGCCGCCGACAGCAGTAGACGAAGTACCATAAACACTGGCGGCATAAACATCGGCAAACTCGGCACGCGACAGTTTGAAGCCGGTGGTGCTCGAGTTGGCGATATTGTTACCTGTAACGCTCAGGTTACCCTGGGCTGCCGACAATCCGGTAAGTGCTGTTTGAAAGGACATTGCTTGTCTCCTCTGAGTAGCCGGTGCTGTGCGATCACATGATCTTGCTGACGATGGACATGGGTACTTCACCCTGCCCGTTCACATTCAAAGTTATGCCGTTGCTGCCGAGAACGACGCTCTCTACAGTGGAATAGATGGCGGTGGCCAGTTCGTAGTTTTCTCCATCGGCCATGGCCTCGACCTTGAAGTCATACTGCCCTGCGGGGAGACGGTTACCACTGTCATCCATCCCGTCCCAACTGAATTCGACTTCACCAGCGGACTGTTCACCCATAGTGATAGTGCGTACCAGTTGGCCGCTGGAATCGTAGACATAGACATTCATGTTTGTGGTCGAAGCAGGCAGGATCGCGGCGCCATTAACCGAGCCTGTATCAGCCAATGCCGCGGTATTGCTGTCGACCAGTACTTGGCGCCCAATCAGTGCGGAAGCCTGTAGCGCCTGATTGGACTGCATGGAGGCAGCGAACTCGCTGAAGGTACTGCTTAGTTCGTTGATCCCGGAGACGCTCTGGAACTGCGCCAGTTGGGCAATGAACTGCCCGTTCTCCATCGGACTAAGCGGGTCCTGATTCTGCATTTGCGCAATCATCAGGCGCATGAAGGCATCCTGCCCCAGCTCGTTGGTGTTATTTGTACTCTGGTTGCTCTGCGACACACCAAGGCTGTCGTAGACGCTGCTGTTGGTATTAATTGTCGACATGATTCAGGCTCCCCTCTTACTGTCCAAGGGTGATGGTGCGCAGCATCAGCTGCTTGGCGGTGTTAATCACTTCCACATTGCTCTGGTAGGAGCGTGAGGCGGAGATCATATTGGCCATCTCTTCCACCACATTGACGTTGGGCAGGAAGATGTAACCCTCTTCGTTGGCCTGGGGATGGTCCGGGTTGTACTGCTGTTGCAGCGGCGCCTGACTCTCGACAATGCCTTTGAGTTGCACACCGGTACTGAAGTCATCCGTCGCGCCGGTCTGGGCCTTGAGCATGGCGGCGAAGACCGGCTGCCGTGCACGATAGGTCTCCTCGGTGCTACTGCTGACGCTGTTGGCATTGGCCAGATTACTGGCGGTCACGTTGAGACGTACCGACTCGGCGCTCAACGCGGAACCGGCGACATCAAAAACCTTGAACATGGACATGGTTAGTCTCCTCTAATCGCCTTGCGCAGGGTCTTGATCCGCCCATCGATGAAACTGAGGGTGGCCTGATACTGCAGGGCGTTTTCCATAAACTTGGCCTTCTCCACCTGAGGGTCGACGGTGTTGCCGTCGATGGAAGGCTGTAGTGGATTGCGATACTGCACCTCACCGGCCGCTGTCTGATCAGCGCCGCCCATATGGCGCGCGTTTGTGGTGCGCAGGTTGGTGCCTTGTGCAGGGCTGCCGCTCTGCACATCCGCCAGCACGCTACGGAAATCGACATCCCGCGCCTTGTAGTTGGGGGTATCCGCGTTGGCCAGATTGGAGGAGAGCAACTCCATCCGCTGCGCGCGCAACTTGAGCGCGATTTCGTGAATTCCCAGTGTGTTGTCCAGATTTGCCATACCCCGTCTCCTGAAACGGACCTCGCAACTGAGGCAAAGCAAACCGTGTGCCAAACACATATCGTCTTTATTTACAATCAGTTATACGTTACCGAATGAGGAAGGCGGCAAAAAAATGCCGCCCCGGGCGGCAACAGGAGGTTGCCGCTCCTCTCCGCGGAGGGAACGTCAAGAATCTGACTGGAGGAAATAATGAGGTCCGAATCCCTGAAGAATCGGGTTACTTGAGGTCAGGGGAATAGACCGCTGAGCGCAAAATGGTGCCCCGAAGAGGATTACTCGGCCTACGGCCTCGCCCTTCGGGCCGTCGTCGCGATGCGCCGACGTTCCCCGCGGCTAAGCCGCGTGGTCGAACCGACTGATCACAACGCCAGAGCTTCGAATCCCTTAAGGATCTCGATGCCGATATATCTGTGGAACAAAAACGAAGGTGTGAAAATGGCGCCCCGAAGAGGAGTACTCGGCCTGCGGCCTCACCCTTCGGGCCATCGTCGCTTCGCGCCGATGTTCCCCGCGGCGCAGCCGCGTGGTCGAACCGACTGATCACAACGCCAGAGCTTCGAATCCCTTAAGGATCTCGATGCCGATATATCTGTGGAACAAAAACGAAGGTGTGAAAATGGCGCCCCGAAGAGGAGTACTCGGCCTGCGGCC
>JBNKVM010000006.1:0-49984 GCA_050299175.1 Thiohalomonadaceae bacterium | reverse complement strand
CCTTGTGCAATGCCTGATCCATTTTCCTCACTACAAACAGCGATTGAAACGACTGGTTTTGTTCAACTGTCAGGCGTTTGGCGCCGCAGTAACACCTATGCGCCGGTTCAAGCTGCGCGCATTCAGCGCGATGAGTCGTTTTCTGGAGCGGGTGCCGGGCAAGCTGCTCGGCATCGGCCCGCATGACGAAAGCTTTTTTACCATGAAACAATGGTTCGACTGGAATATCCGGGAAACGTTCACAGGGCGAGATGGCATAGACTACCGATCGGCGATGAAGGATATTACATTGCCCATCCTGTTTTTGAGTGCGGAAGGGGATCGTTATATCGCCCCCAGGGCTGGCTGCGGTGATTTCTTTAATGCCTTTTCTCCATCGGACAGTTACTGGGTGCACTGCAGCAGGGACAGGGGCTTTCGGGAAGACTATAGCCACTCGCGCCTGATACTGTCGCGCGCAGCGGCCGCTGAAATTTGGCCATTGACTGTACACTGGCTGAGAGAGGGTAGCGTACCGGCGGAAATTACTGTTTCCCCCGGCACCGGCTCCACACAGGTATAAGCATAGGAAGCACAACACCTGTCTTGTTCAGAGACCGCCATCAATTGCCATCACAGCCCCTTCTCAATAAAGGGGACAGCTTCAAGGGGGCGACGTCAACTGGTAGTTATAACGATTCTCTTTCGTCACCGCCCCCAATAATTGACTATGTTTTGTCAGGTAGGTTTTTGTGCCAGCTTTCTAGACGCTATCTCAAAATTTCTGCGCTTGCTGACACGGTGTTAAAAATGGACCAAAAATGCTCATTTACTCCATGTGAACTGCGATTTTTTGTCCATTTTTGCACCCCAAGGGTATTTCCTACGGGGCACCTTGTCTTGCCTGCGCTCGCTAACTTTGAGATAGGTTCTCGGCTATTCACTCAGGGCATGATATCGCGGAAGCTTTCGATGGCATCGAACTCTTCCACATCCCTACGCGGGGACTGGGTATCGGGTTCGTAGACTGCGAGCAGCCAGCGAATCCCGTAATCCTTCGCCGAGCGCAGTACCGGCAGGCTATCGTCGACCAGCAACGTGCGTTGCGGGTCGAACTGCTCCACTTCCTGCAACCTTTCCCAGAAACCGTGCTCCTCCTTGGCCATGCCGAAGTCATGGGAAACCACCAGGTGATCGAAGTGACCGCCCAACTGGGTCTTCTGCATCTTCAGTTCCAGGCTCTTGAAGTGGGCATTGGTCACCAACAGCACCCGCTTGCCCGCGGCGCGGACCGCATCGAGGAAATCGGTGACGTAGGGGTGTACGGCAATCAGGTGGTCCACCTCCTCCTTGAGCAGGGCAATATCAAGGCCCAGTTCATCGGTCCAGTAATCGATGCTGTACCAGTCGATCGTGCCCATCATGGCGCGATAACGGGCGTGCAGGTCATTTTTGACCTCGTCCAACGCCAGTCCGTGCTTTTCGCTAAAGCGCTGCGGTACATGCTCCAGCCAGAAATAGGTGTCGAAATGGAGATCGAGCAGGGTGCCGTCCATATCCAGTAACACCGTATCGATTTGCTGCCAATCCACCATACTTGTATTCCTCGTCATCGCTGCCGGGCATTCTACCGTCCCGCCGGGGAGTTGTGCCAACGCCGCGGCTTCGGGGTATGATGCCCCCTGACCCGGTAAGTAGTGAGAACCATGCGAGACAAACCGACCATCCTTAAACGGGAAATTCTGGTCAAAACCCGGATATTTCACGTCGAACAGCTGGATCTGCGTTTCGCCAACGGCGTCGAGACCCAGTATGAACGGCTACTCGGTTCGCCACAGGGTTCGGTATTGATCGTACCGATGCTGGACGATGACACGGTATTGCTGATTCGCGAGTACGCCGCTGGAATCGACCGCTATGAGCTGGCCCTGCCCAAGGGACGCATCGAAAAAGGCGAGGAGTTACTGGCAGCCGCCAACCGTGAAATCATGGAAGAGGTCGGCTATGCCGCCAATGACCTGCACCATCTCACCTCGGTCAGTGTGGCGCCCGGCTATGTCGGCTACTTTACCCATGTGGTACTGGCCCGCGATCTCTATCCCTGTACCGCCGAGGGTGACGAACCCGAGCCGATCGAGGTGGTCCCCTGGAAACTAAGCGAGTTGCCGCAATTAACGCAGCGAGAAGACTGCACCGAGGCACGCAGTATTGCCGCCCTCTATATGACCCGCGAGTATCTCGGGAACAGGTCCTGAAATGTTTGATAAATGTAATGATGCTCGCAACTGCGATCCCTGCCTGCTGCTGACCCCGGCGCTGGAGATCGTCATCTCTGCCGGGCGCGCGATACTCGAAATTTACGAAAGCGGCTTTCAGGTAGAGAACAAGGAAGATAACACCCCGCTCACCGAAGCCGATCTGGCGGCCCACGAGATCATCGAAAACGGACTGCAGGAAATCACCCCCAACCTACCTGTGCTGACGGAAGAATCGGCCAAGGTATCTTTTAAAGAACGTAGTGAGTGGAAACGTTACTGGCTGGTCGACCCGCTCGACGGCACTCAGGAATTTATTCGCCGTAGCGGCGAATTTTCCGTCAACGTTGCGTTGATCGAAAACAATGAACCCGTACTGGGTATTATCTATGCGCCGGTGCTCGGCGCCTACTACTACGCCTGCCGCGGTCAGGGCGCCTACAAGCGTAGCGCGACGGGAAACCCGAAACGCATCCATGTGCGCCATTGGGATGGTGGTAAAGCAACCGTCGTTTGTGGTTCCGCTACCGATGTGAGTAAATCGCTGCAAAAACTGTTGGCGCAACTCCCCGAGTACGAAGTCGTGCGCCTGGGTAGCGCGCTTAAATCCTGCATGGTCGCCGAAGGCAAGGCGGATCTCTACGCCCGTCTCGGCCCGACTTCTGAATGGGATACTGCCGCGGCACAATGTATTGTCGAAGAGGCCGGTGGAAAAATCACCACTACAGATATGCAGCCACTGCGTTACAACACCCGCAAGTCACTGCTCAATCCTCACTTTCTGGTATTCGGTGAAACCGAGAAAGACTGGTCAGATTATTTGTAAACCATTGCATCCGGCATCAGTCAGACCTTTAATTCCTTCCCTTTTTTTCTATCCTTAAAGTTATGTGACAAACCCGAGCGGGAGGGATAGCGGTGCGCCGATGGTCATCACACCTCATTATCGCGTTGAGTATGCTGTCTCTTGCAGAAATGGCGTATGCCCTCGACATGTCACGTCTTGATGCCACGCTCAAAGTGCAAAATTGCCGGGGCTATCCGCATGGGGAACAACAAACAGCCGAACAGGCGCTTTTCCACTTTAAAAACGATCTTCGCCGTGCCGTCAATCAGGGGCTGCAGTGCCTGGCGGGAAATGGTCCGATGGGCAAACTTCACCCCTATCACGAAGCACAGGGACGCAAATTACAGGCATTACTCGAGAGCGTTGAGACAAAAACATTTCTCTGCGTTGAAGATGAAATGTATGCCGACGCCGTGGCGACCCAGAAAAACCCACTACCCAAATCGGACGGACTGTCAACAATACTGCGGAAGGTGGAGCATCCGGCTGTCATACTGGATGTCTATCGCATGGGCGGCTTGCTCAGTCGACGCTATAGCGTTGAAACCTACCGTCACTTCTTCAAGCTTGACGATAACCAGATAACCGAGCACCTGACGGGTAATCCATTGCAGATGGATAGCAGCCATCGTTACAAAAACATGTCGGCCCTACTGTTTCATGAAATGGTTCACTGGCTGGGACACAGTCATAGCTACATTCATCCCGACGTAACCACGCTCTACGAAACCTGCTGCTTTGGTGGCAGCGATTACATCAGCGACGACACAGTCAATCAAAAATTTCAGCAACAGGCCTGCAACATCCTGCGCGACGATGAACTGTGGCGTGCCAATAATTACCAAAAGGTGCGCCTTTGGCATTACAAAGGCTATGACCAGTTAAAAGGAGAGATGCGCAGACAGGCGGATACCGACTAGGACAATCTATCCGAAGTCGTTCTCAGGCTCTTTTCCGCTTAGTGGTGGTACGAGGCTTTACTCCACAAAAATGCGGCGCAGGTTCAGCCAGATAGTTACCCTGCGCGTAGGTGACACCGAGCTTTTTAAGTAAATCCACCGTTTCCTGATCCGGCACAAATTTGGCCACGGTTTCCATACCGAGTTTGGCAGCAGTCTGGGCAATGGCCTTGACAGTGATCTGGTCAACCGGGTCATGACACAGACCTTCAATCAATGAGCTATCCAGTTTTAACCACTGAACCTGGCTATGCTTTAGATACTGGAATGAGGCATAACCTGAACCGTAGTCATCTATCGCAAGTCCAAATCCCATATCCGTCAATGCTTCGAAAACAGGCTTAAACTGCTCGGCATTGTAGACGGCCATCCGCTCGTTGATCTCAAAAATAATGCGTTGAGTGTCTATATCGCTATCGGCAACCAACTCATCAAGATAACGAATAAATCCTTCGTCTTTAAGTATCTGTTCGGAGAGGTTGATCGATAGATAGCAAGTTTCATTACCCACATGGGTAAGTTCATGGATTGCCTTTTTTATCACCAGGCGATCGATTGCCACCATCATATCGTAACGTTCCGCTGAATTGAAAAAGGCACTGGGAAATACTAATTCATCGTTCTTGTCCTGCAACCTGACCAGCGCCTCGTAGAACTGTCGATTATCTCCACGTTTTAGTTTCTGCACTTTCTGGTAGTGCAGAGCAATTTTTTCCGCAGCAATACTCTCTGCCAACTGGGTATGCCAGGAACCATGTTCATGTCCACCCAGCTTGTCTTTCTGCACATAGACATGGTATCGATTACGCCCATCCTGCTTAGCCTGATGCACCGCCTTGTCAGCACGTTTCAGGTAATCGGCTACGCAGGTTTCACTATTGTCGATAATGGCGATACCGATGCTGAAGTGAATTTTCAGCATTTCCCCTTTATATTGGAAACGGTAATTATTCATCAGGTCGAGCAACGACTGGGCAATTTCACCGACCTTCGCTTGGCTCACATTGACAACCAACGCGGTAAATTCATCGCCGCCGTAACGGGCAACACAATCTTGCTTGCGCATACGATTGCTAAGCATATTCGATATCTGTACCAGCAAACGGTCACCCGCATCATGACCATAGGTATCGTTAACAAACTTGAAGCGATCCAGATCGATGAAAAACAGGGCACTGGTTCCATCCTCAACCTGTAAACGTTTAATTTCCTGTTCCAGTACCTCAACGAAGTGATTACGATTCATCAAGCCAGTCATCGGGTCTTGATTAGCCATACGACGCAGGGTTTCGTCCCGCTCACGTAATGCCGTAATCGTGGTATTCAATGCCTTACCGATTTTAGCTATTTCCTGATCACCACGGCTTTCCACCTGCACGTCTGTTTCACCCCGCGCCAGACGATTCAATGGTTCTTCAAACTGGGTTAGCAATCGTAACGACCAACGTACCAGAAATCGCCCGATAATCCCGACAAGAACCAGCAGGATGGCAATGACGATACTGACATTGCGCAAGGTATGGTTTAGATCCGAGTAGAAAGGACTGTAATCGAGCAATACACTGACAAAGCCGATCACCTTGACTCTTTCCTTGGAATTTTCATCGAGGCTGAATTCAAGCATGCCGTCGGTGGGGATCGATTTTATCGTGATCGGTGAAGTAAAGCGGAACAGTCGATTGCGGCCTTTCTCGAACAGTATCGGTATCTCTCCACTGAGATTATTGCTGAGTGCCGTGAGCTGTTCTGTTGAAAGTGGGGGAAGCGCAGAAAGCGGTAGATTTTTTTTCTTATACCGGGCCAGTTCCTTGCCTCCGTCCGCACTGTAATAAACGACTTGTGCGATTTCGGGAAATTTCTCCAGATCCTTGTCCAGGCGTTCTGTGTCACCGGGTTTATCGGAAGCGTAGAAAGGGGTACCGATTTCATCCAGCTTGGCCAGCCAGCTTTCGCCCTGACTGCGCAGGCTGTTTTCTATTACCACACTACTGGCGTACCAGAGAGAAACGATCAGAATGCCGAAAACCACCAGAGTCCAGCCAAACTGTAACAGCAGGATACGGTTGGCAAGACTCAGCGAACCGCGACCGCTCAGAGCAGCAAAAAACTCTTTTTGTCGAGTAAACCACTTGCTGCAGACGTCGCAATACTGCTTGAATTTTTCTTTCGCGACGCTCTGCTCTCCGCTGTCAGGGGCTTGCCTTGACATTGGCATACTCCCTGTACTCTGGTGGGATAGTAAGATTGAGTCGCTTTGCCATCATTGCGTTAATGTTCAATACAGCTTCATCCAGTGGCAGTAGTTCCAGGCCAGGTATTTCATCGTGACCTACAGCCTGTTCAAGGCGCAATATGACTTTGTCGACGATGTCATCGTAATCGCTGCTGACACTCAGCAGACCACCCAGACTGAGTAGCTCATCATTGAACACCACAACCTGTTTGCCGTTCCGTACGCTGAAGTTCATCACATCGCGCAGAGTCTCAACACTCAGCACGCGATTGTCAGGAATCAACCAGTAACCCTGAACATTGTTCGCCATTCGTTTGTAACTGTACTGATACTCCTTGTCGTTCCTGACCGTAACTCTGTGCAAGGTAATACCGTATTCTTCGGCTGCCTGGACTGCAGGCTGGAGTAATGCATCCTGTCCCGGCCCGCTGATCACGGCGACATCCCGCAGCGCAGGTGAGATCGCCTTCCAGGAGGCAAATGTCTTGTTGATCCCAGGAATCATTGAGACACCCTTGCTGTGTGGACCGGTTAAGCGCTTGCTGTAGTTAAAGACCTGGCAGAATACCTGCTGATGCTCCAGATGCTCGGTGATACGTGCTGCATCCAGGCCGATACTGACCAGCTGCAACGGATCGTCCCCGGCGTGGTACTCCCCCTCTCTCACTTCCTGCAAATTATAGACGCTGGCACGCTCCCCCAGACGCTGTTTCAGGCGTCGCGCAACTTCGGTATAGGCGGGAATATCGTGACTGACCAGAATAACCACACGGGGTTTTTGCACAACGACGCGCTTCGGCACAGCCTTTGACGGTACCGGGGGTTTGACTGCCTGGGTACAACCGGCGACAAGAATTCCGGCAAACAGCAGTGCGGACAAGGCCCTCAAGCGCATAATCATCCGTGAGTAGTAATGATAATGACGGTTCATAGTAAACGGATTCCGGCCCGACAAAAACCGCACAAATCGCACGGTTATATGGCTACTTCGGTACAGCCGGTCTTTATCGAAATCGGGATTTTCTTCGCCGCGCACTCCATCAGTGCCTCGGCCGGGATGATGGTCTGTCCCTCGGTATTACTACACATGGCAACGGCAACATTGACGGTAATGTACCCGGATGAGGTTTTGATCGGACGCAGATTGATGCCCTGCATGATGCGTTTATAGTTTTTGGGTTTTGCCTGGTGACTGTCCAGGTAATGCATACCGACCACAAACTCGAAATCCGAAACACGCGCAATCAGGTCACCCGGTCGCACCAGTCGATGCAGGCGCCGCGCAACCCCTACCAGCAACTCCTCGTAAACCTGACGGCCATGCTCATCCAACAACTCGCTGTGACGGGTCAGGCTGATAAAACCGCAACTGACTGCGCCGCCACGCGTCACCACCAGTTTCAGTAGTTCGTTGAAACGACGCTCCGCGTCAAGACGATTGCCCAGACCGGTTAAGGAATCGATGGTGGAACGTTTGCCCGCATCCCGGCGCAGTTTTTCGATGGTATCGAGCAGGCCGTTCTGCAGTGTGGCAATACGCCCTGCCGCATGGACCCGGGCAGCCAGTTCCTGCTTGTCCGGCGGTTTGCTCACATAGTCGTCTACACCACGATCGAAAGCTTCGATCACCGACTCGATGGTATCCCGTGCGGTGAGGATGATAACGCAGGTGTAGTGGTTGGTCTCTTCGTCAAGTTGGCGCACCCGATCGGTCAATTGCAGACCATCCATCTCGGGCATGACCCAGTCGGCCAACAGAACGTCCGCATGACGCTCAGTTAGCTGTTTCAGGGCATCTGCTGCGCTACCTGCCACACGAATATCGCCATAACCTTCCTTGTCCAGGGCCCGTCGCAGGAACTCGCAGCTGAACTTCATATCGTCGACAATGACGATAGCCAGTTCTTCACGTTTCTTTCTCATTAGATAGTGTAGGGCCTTTGTTATTGCTTTAATGTTTCCCGGGGCGCTCCTGCCCCATTAAGCGAAAAATTATCAGAACCTCACGGGAAAATACAGCCAGCAACAATCTAACTGATTCCCTGGGAAACTCCCGCACGGCTAGTTCGTCACAGTTGACACATTTAGTGTACTCTATACATAACCTGGTACGGTTAACGAGCGAACATGCACAGACCCGACCGCCATTCCCCCCGAAAAATGAACAGCTTCGCAAGCCTGTTCAGCGGATTGCACGATATGATGTACTACGTCCATTTGCAGGACATCTTTTCCACTCGACTCCACTCCCGCGATTTCAATGCCTCCCGCGCCGAGTACATTACCCTGCGTATTCGCCTGCTGGCCTTTGTCTTCGCCCTGCTGGCACCGCTGTGGATACCCATCGACTACTTCGTTATGGAGCATGAGACCTTCATCCAGATGGTCTGGCTACGCCTGGGCTTTGCCGCCGGTTTTTTACTGCTGAGTCGCTGGGGCGGCCATGCCCATGATCTGCAAATGGCGCGGCTGCGTATTCTGCTGTTCATCACCATTCCCGGGCTTTTCTTTCTCGCCACACACCTGCTGCTCGATATCGGTGCGCGGGAAGGCGGCATCCTTGCCGGTTACGATTTCCTGCCCTTCCTGATCATGGCACTGCTTGGGGTGGTGCCCTTAACGCTGCTGGAAGGCGCAAGCTTTTGCGGCCTGTTGGTCACGTATTTTCTCGGTACCGAACTGCTCAACAACACCCTGCTAACCCTTAACAGCATGGGTGATCTATGGCTGCTAGTGTTATTAGCTGCCATCGCCATGTGGGTAGAGATGAGTCAATTGCACATGCTGTTGCGGCTCTATCGTGAAGCGACCCGCGATGCGCTCACCGGGCTGGTCAACCGTCGTGTCCTGACCGCCAACCTGCGCCAGCATATCGGCCAGCATGCGACTGCCCCCCTGTCGTTACTGTTGTTCGATCTGGACCTGTTCAAGCGCATTAACGATACCTGGGGACACACCGCGGGCGACAAAGTGCTACAGGTGTTTGCCGATATTCTACGGCGCCACTGTCGCAGCGATGATCTGGTAGGACGTTTCGGTGGTGAGGAGTTTCTTGCCATTCTGCCCGATGCCTCCCTGGAAGAAGCACGCGAGATCGCCGAAGCGATCCGCCAGGAATGTGCCCAGGCACAGATACGGGTGAATGGCGAGGCAGAGCCGATCCACTTCACCACCAGTATCGGTGTTGCCGAGCGACATCCCAATGAATCTGCAGAGTTACTGCTTTCCCGGGTCGACGAAGGACTTTATCGAGCTAAAAGTGCCGGCCGCGATATCGTCTCCATCGCCGCATAACCTCCCGCCGAAATAAAAAAGACCGCGGCAGGAGAAACCTGCCGCGGTCTTTCTTTTTTCACAACACGCTACGTTAGACGTGGAATGGCACACTTAGTTCATGCACTGCTTCAATAAAGGCGCCTGCGTGTTCCGGATCAATATGCTGATGGATGCCGTGACCCAGATTGAAGACGTGGCCGGAACCCTTGCCATAGCTCTCCAGCACGGTCTGCACCTCTGCGCGGATGCGCTCCGGTGAGGCGTAAAGTACGGTTGGGTCCATGTTGCCCTGCAGCGCTACCTTGTCACCGACCCGGCGACGGGCATCGGAAAGATCGGTGGTCCAGTCGAGGCCCAGCGCATCGGCGCCAGTTTCCGCCATCGCCTCCAGCCATTGACCTCCGCCTTTGGTGAAGAGAATCACCGGCACCTTGCGACCTTCAGATTCACGCTTCAGACCATCGATGATCTGTTGCATGTAGCGCAGGGAGAATTCTTTGTAGTCACGCGGGGTGAGCATGCCGCCCCATGTATCGAAGATCTGTAGCGCCTGGGCGCCCGCATCGATCTGCGCATTAAGGTAAGCGGTGACCGCCTGAGCAGTGGTATCGAGCAGCTTGTGCATCAGGTCAGGACGGTCGAACAACATCCCTTTAACCTTGGCGTACTCCTTGGAGGAGCCGCCCTCGACCATGTAGGTGGCCAGGGTCCAGGGACTGCCGGAGAAACCGATCAGCGGCACTCGGCCATCCAGCTCCTTACGAATGGTGCGAACCGCATCCATTACGTATTTCAGTTCGCCTTCCGGATCGGGGACAAACAACGCGTTGACGTCCGCTTCGGTGCGCACCGGCTTGTCGAAGATCGGGCCTTCGCCTTCGGCGAAGCGCAGTTGCAAACCCATCGCATCGGGCACGGTAAGGATGTCGGAGAAGAGGATCGCCGCATCGAGCGGGTAACGGTCCAATGGCTGGATGGTTACTTCACAGGCCAGTTCCGGGTTCATGCAGAGATTCATGAAACTACCGGCCTTGGCCCGGGTCGCCTTGTACTCCGGCAGGTAACGACCCGCCTGGCGCATCATCCATACAGGAGTTACATCAACTGGCTCTTTCAGCAGAGCTCTCAGGAAACGATCATTCTTCAATTCGGACATGCTTACACCGCTATGTTTGTTCTTATAGAAATTGACCGCAAAGTGCATTGCGCACTTTGCGGCTATGGCTGTTACACCTTCAGGTAATCGAGAATACCTTCCGCCGCCTCACGACCTTCCCAGATGGCAGTGACCACCAGATCGGAACCGCGCACCATGTCGCCACCGGCGA
This sequence comes from Thiohalomonadaceae bacterium, assembly GCA_050299175.1. Classification (GTDB taxonomy): domain Bacteria; phylum Pseudomonadota; class Gammaproteobacteria; order Thiohalomonadales; family Thiohalomonadaceae; genus JAPHTQ01. The sequence goes on along the minus strand of JBNKVM010000006.1, from coordinate 39,107 downwards.
AGACCTTTTCGTTGCTGGTCTGGTATTTAAACTCACCCTCGGCAGGTGCCTTAACCCGATCGCGCTCGTCCAGCTCGATACCGAACTCGGCAAACCACGGCTGCGGGTTGGGACGGAAGCCGTAGGCGATGATCACCGCGTCAGCCGGGATCACCTCTTCGGAACCAGGGATCGGTTCAGGACGGCGGCGACCGCGCTCATCGGGTTCGCCCAGGGCGGTGGTTACCACCTTGACGCCCTCGACTCGCTTCTCGCCGACGATCTCCACCGGCAGGCGGTTAAAGAGGAAGTTAACCCCCTCCTCCTTGGCGTTCTGCACCTCTTTCTTCGAGCCGGGCATGTTGGCCTCGTCACGACGATAGGCACAGGTCACTTTGGCAGCGCCCTGACGAATGGAAGTGCGGGTGCAGTCCATCGCGGCGTCACCACCACCGAGGACCACCACTTCCAGACCTTCCATGCTGATGTAATCTTCCACCGCCTTTTCATAATCGTGGCAGTGGTTGATGTTGGAGATCAGGAAATCGAGCGCCGCGTGTACACCGGGCAGGTCTTCACCGGGATTGCCGCCGCTCATGTAGTTGTAAGTCCCCATACCGAGGAACACGGCGTCATACTGATCGAGCAGTTCCTGGAACGGTTTGTCTTTGCCGATCTCTACACCCAATTCAAATTGAATGCCCATGCCTTCGAAGATCGCACGGCGACGTTTCACCACGCTCTTCTCCAGCTTGAATTCTGGGATGCCAAACATCAGCAGGCCGCCAATCTCAGGATGACGATCGTAGACAGTCACCTTGACCCCGTTACGGACCAGCAGATCGGCAGCGGAAAGCCCCGCCGGACCGGCACCGACCACGGCAACCTTCTTGCCACTGTCGGCGACAGCAGACAAATCAGGGGTCCAGCCGTTATCGAAGGCGGTATCGGAGATATAACGCTCGACAGTGCCAATAGTCACAGCGCCGAGGCCGTCGTTGAGGGTGCAGGCACCTTCGCAGAGACGATCCTGCGGGCAGACCCGGCCAGTCATCTCGGGCAGGGCGTTGGTGCGGTGAGAAAGCTCCACCGCTTCCTGCCAGTTACCTTCATTAATCAGCTGCAACCAGTTGGGGATGTAATTGTGCACCGGGCACTTCCACTCGCAGTAAGGGTTACCGCAATGCAGGCAACGGCCCGCCTGGTAGGACGCGGTCTCGACGTCGAAGGCGCCGTAGATCTCCGCGTATTCGCAGATGCGTGCCTTGACCTCTTTCTTTACCGGGTCCTGGCGCGGTACATCGAGAAATTGTAGTGCGTTGGTCTTACTCACGGTTATTCACCACCATTTGAAATCTTTGATCAGGCCGCCCGCTCAAGCATCACTTCGAGCAGGGTCTCCAGCTCCGCCGCCTTCGGAGTCACCAGCCAGAAGTGGCCGATGAGATCGTCGAAGTTGTCGAGGATCCGCTTACCGTAGACCGAGCCGGTTTCCGCTACATACTCTTCCAGGGTGTCACGCAGGAAGTTACGGTGCGCTTCGGTCACCTCGGTATTGATACGGTGGATGTCGACGTCGCCGTTGTAGCGATCGCTGAAACGATTCTCTTCGTCGAGAACGAAGGCGAAACCGCCGGTCATACCCGCGCCGAAGTTGACGCCGGTTGTACCGAGTACAGTGATCACACCACCGGTCATGTATTCGCAGCAGTGGTCGCCAGCGCCTTCGATCACCGCATGGGCACCGGAGTTACGCACGCCGAAACGCTCGCCCGCCAGACCCGCGGCGAACAGCTTGCCGCCGGTGGCACCGTAGAGGCAGGTGTTACCGATAATGGCGTTTTCGTTGCTGGCGTAACGGCTGCCCTGGGGTGGACGAATTACCAGCTTGCCGCCGGCCATGCCCTTGCCCACGTAGTCGTTGGCATCGCCGTCGAGGATCATGTGCAGGCCGCCGGCATTCCAAACGCCGAAGGACTGACCCGCGGTACCGCTGAGGCGCAGGGTGATCGGTGCCTCTTCCATGCCCAGGGTATCCCAGCGCTTGGCGATCTCGCCGGAGACACGGGCACCGACCGAGCGGTTGATGTTCTTCAGCTCGTAGTGGAACTCACCACCGGCCTTCTTCTCGATAGCGGCGTTGGTATCGGCCACCATCTGCTCCGCCAGCTTGGCCTCGTCGAACGGCACGTTGCGCGGCTCAATACAGCACTGCGGCGCATCGGCTGGGGCCAGGGAACCGTCGATGATCGGCTTGAGATCCAGTTTCTGTTGCTTGGCGGTTTCGCCCGGCAACAGTTCCAGCAGATCGGTACGACCGATAAGCTCTTCCAGCTTGCGTATGCCGAGGGAGGCCATCAGCTCACGCACTTCGCGGGCGACGAAGCGGAAGTAGTTTTCTACCAGCTCCGGCTTGCCCTTGTAGTGCTTGGCACGCAGCACGTCGTGCTGTGTCGCCACACCAGTGGCGCAGTTGTTGAGGTGGCAGATACGCAGGTATTTGCAGCCCAGTACCACCATCGGCATGGTGCCGAAGCCAAACGACTCAGCACCGAGGATCGCCGCCTTGATCACATCAAGACCGGTCTTCAAACCACCGTCCGCCTGCACCCGAACTTTGCCGCGCAGGTCGTTCATGCGCAGCACCTGATGGGTCTCGGAAAGGCCCAGCTCCCACGGGGAACCGGCGTATTTCACCGAGGCGATAGGCGACGCGGCGGTACCGCCGTCGTAACCGGAGATGGTGATCAGATCCGCGTAGGCCTTGGCCACACCGGCGGCAATGGTGCCGACACCCGGCTCCGCCACCAGTTTCACCGAAACCAGCGCTTCGGGATTGATCTGCTTGAGGTCGAAGATCAGCTGCGCCAGGTCCTCGATAGAGTAGATATCGTGGTGCGGCGGCGGCGAGATCAACGGCACGCCGGGACGGGTGAAACGCAGCTTCGCAATGGTGTCGTTGACCTTGTGACCGGGCAGCTGGCCGCCCTCGCCGGGCTTGGCGCCCTGGGCTACCTTGATCTGCAACACCTCTGCGTTGACCAGATAGCCGGGGGTGACACCGAAACGGCCCGAGGCGATCTGTTTGATCTTGGAGAACTTGCTCCTGTCGACGTAGCGCTTCGGATCTTCGCCACCTTCACCGGAGTTGGAACGACCACCGAGACGGTTCATGGCGATGGCCAACGCCTCGTGGGCTTCCGGCGACAGCGCACCGAGAGACATCGCCGCGGTGTCGAAACGCTTGAACAGCTCGGTCTCCGGCTCGACTTCGTCGATGGCGATCGGCTTCAGATCGGAACGCAGCTTGAGCAGGTCGCGCAGTACCATCGGCGGACGCTCGTTCACCAGTTTGGCGAATTCCTGGTAGTCGCTCCACTCGCCGCTGTTGACCGCCTGGTGGATGGTCTTGATCACATCCGGATTGTAGGCGTGTTGCTCACCGCCGTGGACGAACTTGAGCAGACCGCCCTGATCCACTGGCTTGCGGTTGTTCCAGGCAGTGTTGACCAGTTGTTTGACATCGGCTTCCAGATCGGAGAAGTCGGCACCCTGAACGCGGGAGGTGGTGGCACGGAAACAGAGTTCCACCACTTCGTCGTGCAGGCCGACGATCTCGAACAGTTGCGCACCGCGATAGGAGGCGACCGAGGAGATACCCATCTTGGACATGACCTTGTAGAGACCCTTGTTGATCCCGCCACGGTATTTTTCGCCGAGCTTGTTCAGGTCTTTCGATTCCAGCTCGCCGCTACGCACCATGTCGTTGATAGTTTCGTAGGCGAGGTAAGGGTAGATCGCGGTGGCACCATAACCTAGCAGCACGGCAAAGTGGTGCGGGTCACGTGCAGTGGCAGTCTGCACCACGATGTTGGCGTTGCAGCGCAGGCCCTCGGCGATCAGGCGATGGTGCACCGCACCAGTGGCCAGCGCCGCATGCACCGGCATCTTGCCTTCGCCAATGTTGCGATCGGAAAGAATCAGGATCACTTTGCCCGACTTCACCGCGGCGATCGCCTTGTCGGCGATGTCGGCGATGGCCTTCTGCAGGCCGAAGTCGGTAGCATAGTTGAGGTCTATCACCACGTGGGCGAAATCGCCCTCGTCGTGCGCCAGCAACTGGCGGAACTTGCCCTCGGAGAGTACCGGCGAATCGGCGATCAGACGCTTGGCGTGATCGGCGGTCTCTTCAAACAAATTCTTTTCGCTGCCCAGCAGGGTCTCCAGCGACATAACGATCTGCTCACGGATCGGGTCGATGGGCGGGTTGGTCACCTGGGCGAACTGCTGACGGAAGTTGTCGAACACGGAACGCACGCGGCGTGACATCACCGGGAACGGCGCATCGTCGCCCATGGAGCCGATCGCTTCCTGACCTGCCTCGGCCAGTATGCGCAGCACCTGATCACGCTCTTCGAAGCTGACCTGGAACAGTTTCTGGTAAACATCCAGCTCGCACTTCTCCATCGGCGTTTCGCAAAGCGGATCGCCCGCCAATACCGATTCGAGGTGAACGGCGTTCTTCATCCACTCTTTGTACGGCTGCGCCTGCTTCAGTCGCTGGTCGATCTCCTGCGGCAGAATCAGCTCACCGGTCTGGGTGTCTGCGGCGATCATCTGGCCCGGCTTGAGGCGGCCTTTCTTGATCACATGTGCATTGTCGTAATCGTAAACACCGATCTCAGAGGCCAGGGTGATCACGCAACCGCTGTAATCGCCGTCTTTATAGTCGCCACCACCGGGCTTGGTGATGACGTAACGCGCCGGACGCAGGCCGTTGCGATCCAGGGTACAGGCGGCGTAGCGGCCGTCGGTGAGAACGATCCCGGCAGGGCCGTCCCACGGCTCCATGTGCATCGAGTTGTATTCGTAGAAGGCGCGCAGATCCGCGTCCATCTCACTGACGTTCTGCCACGCGGGCGGAATCAGCAGACGCATGGCGCGGAAGATGTCGATACCACCGGCGAGCATCGCCTCAAGCATATTGTCGAGGCTGGAGGAGTCGGAACCCTCCATCGATACCCATGGACGGACGTCGTCCATGTTAGTGATCTTGTCGGTGGCAAAGGTGTAGGAACGCGCGCGGGCCCAGTTACGGTTGCCGCGAATGGTGTTGATCTCACCGTTGTGCGCCAGGTAGCGGAACGGCTGGGCCAGGCGCCACTCGGGCAGGGTGTTGGTGGCGAAACGCTGGTGGAACACGGCGATACCGGACTCCATGCGTTCGTCGCCGAGGTCAGGGTAGAACACCGGCAGAAACTCGGGCATCACCATCCCCTTGTAGGAGATCACCTGGGCGGAAAGGGTGGGGATGTAAAACATGGTGTCGCCAGCGGCACTACGAGCTTTCTCTGCACGACGGCGGGCGATGAACAGGTGGCGATCGAAGTCGCCCTCGTCCATGCCCTGCGGGCGATTGACAAAGACCTGCTCAATCTGCGGCTGGGTCGCCTTGGCTGATTCACCACAGGCAGAGGCATCGGTGGGGACCACACGCCAACCGGCTACTGGCAGCCCTTCGGCGCTCAGTTCATTATTCAGGGTTTCACGGGCCTTGGCAGCGGTCGCTTCATCACGGGCGAGGAAAACACTGCCTACGGCATAGCCATCTTCCAGGCTGATACCCGCTTCAGCGGCCACAGCACGGAGGAAGCTGTCGGGCTTCTGCAGTAGCAGACCGCAGCCGTCGCCGGTCTTGCCGTCGGCGGCAATAGCACCGCGGTGGGTCATGCGGTTCAGCGCCTCAATGGCAGTGCTGACCAGCCAATGACTGGCGCCGCCATCCATATGGGCGATAAGGCCGAAGCCGCAGTTATCCCGCTCGAAGTCGGGACGATACATACCTTTATATACTTTTGTTTCGCTCACAGCCGATAACCGATTGGTTGCGTTGATGTTCGGAAACCGCGTTAAACCGCGGCACGGCCCCATTTGTCGGGGCAAAACGGCCAAGCAGTATACTGCTGCGCGGGCGCATGTTCAATTGCTGCGCCCATTGGAGGATAACGGTTTGGAACAGGCAAGGAACGGTCGGGAAGTAGTCAGACCGGGCCGGAATTACTGCGATGGGGTGGAGCGGCTCAGCTCGTCCTGCAGGCTGGAGAAACTGCGGACCCAGGGTCCTGACTGCCTCAGTGAGGCTGGCAAACGGCCAATGGTATCGCGGGCAGACTCCTTAGTGGAGAAGCTGCCGTAGACCAGCACGAACCAGGATTTGCCGTTGCGTAACGCCTTGGCCACTGCCAGCTCGTCCGGCAGGGTGACCTGCTGTTTTACCCGAAGTACCGCCGCCTCACTGCTACCGGCGGCGAGCTGGATGGTATAGCGGGCCGGATCCTGACTCCAGATCCAGGCCGTGTCAGGCCCGGCATCGACCGCTGGCGCCGTCGCGCTCTTTTTTTCCTCCGGTAACATTACCTGCTGCACGTTGGCGATAGGGCGCGCCCAGGATTTGACCTCTCTGGGCAGCTTGCCCGCCGCTTTCAGCGCGGAAGGTTTGTCCGGGAAACTGCCATGGGTCAGCACATACAGGGTACGGCCGTTGCTTTGCATACGGAAATGAGCCAACGGTTCGGGCAGGGCATGTTGGCGAATGTAGGCATCGATATTGGTGCGGCTCTGACTTGCCAACAGTTGTAGCGTGTAGTTCCCTTTCGGCTGGGAACTATACCAGGCCGTACCCATGGCATGAGTCGCACGTTCTCTTTTCGGCGCTGCGGTTGCCCTGGGCTTGGCCGGGGGAAGGGCTTTTACCTCTTGCGGTTTGTTTTCAATTGCTGCGGTGGTGGTGACCGCAGGTTCTGTTTTTGCCTGCTGCACAACCTGCTCTTTTTCCTCAGGTGCCGGAGGCATCACCTGGAAATGAAGCACATTGGAACGACGATTGTCCGGGGTGCTGACCTGTACTGCCCAGTCGCTCTGCTTCAGCCCAGGAGTGACATTAATCGCCAGTCGGGTCGGATTAATAAACTCCACCAGATCCTGTTGCAGTACCTGTACCTTGCCGTCGCGGCTCAGGGCAACTTTGGTGCCCGGTCGAAATCCACTGCCACGTATGAGCAGACGTTGCGGCTCGCTACTGCCGATAACCTTATCCGGATCGGTTCCCAACAGTTTCAACTCCGCGCTGGCCGCTCCGGTACTGTCGTTCGTAACACTATTTTCCGCCAGAAGAATTGGCTCAGCTTTCGGTACTTCCTGCTTCACCACCAGCGGCGTTTGTGCCGGTTTTACCGGCTCTTTTTTTACTACCAGCTGAGGTTCGGCAGGCTTTTCCGGCACTTTTACTACCGGTGCTTCAGCTGCCTTGGGCGGAACCGCCACAGGTGCATCCACCGCTGCTACCGCCTTTCCGACAGGTTCATTCTTGACCTGCTGCACCGCCGGCGCCATGTTCTTTTCTTCACCACTCCACAGTGCACCGATACGATCATGCAGTCCCAGTACCGTACCCAATAGCGCGGTCGCGGCAATGCCTCCCTGTATAACACGACGCAAATTGCTACTGGAGAGGCGCTTGCCGTACTTTTTGTTCAGTAATTGGTTGGCGAGGGTGTTAAGTTTGCCCGGGATACCCTCACTCTCTTTGTGTAACTGTTTCAGCTCAGTCACGCTGAAAGGCGAGTCACCTTCATGTCCCGCTGCCTGCAGGCGACGCATCAGGTAGGCAGCGCCATGTGCTTCACCCAGACCATCCAGCTCAAGACGATGGGGTGGAGGCAATGAAGAAAAACGTTGTGCTTTAAGCCGCTCGATGAGTTGTCCGTCACCCGCCATCACCAGGTGCAGTAATTTGCCGTTGCTACCATCCAGCACGGCCAGATGCAGCACCATCTCCAGTGCGTCTTCACTGAGATTTTGTGCATCGTCGATTAAGAGTACGGGAAAACGTTGCTGGTGCAGTTCATCCAGTTGGGCATGGAATGCCTCCAGCATCTTTTCTGCACCACCACCTGCCTGCAGGTTAAAACAGGCGGCGATTTGCGCAAACAGGGTGTCGGCACCGGTTGTTTCGCTGCAGTCGAGATGACAGATCAACCATTGCTCGTCGGCGCGCGCAGCAAGTCTATCCAGCAGGGTGGTTTTACCAATACCCGCCTCACCTGTCAGCAACAGGATTTCTTCACTGTACTGCAGCAAGTGCTGCAACATATCCAGGTATTTGCTTCGCTCAGGATCAGCGTAGAAAAAGGCTTCGTCATTGCTGTCTGCAAAAGGTGGGGTGTGCAGACCCAGTTGTGTGAGGTAGCTGGCAGTCATATTGGCGCTCATTGTGGCGCTCCCTCTCCCTGGAAGAACATCACTTTATGGCCACGTTTGATCTGTGCGTCGCGAGTACGCATCATCGCTGCCAGCGCTTCTTCATAGGTTGCAAAGTGTTCACGCTGCATGGTACCTGATGCCCCCTGAAAACCCCACTGCTTCACCAACGTCCAGCCTCCCAGCAGATCTTCCTGCAGCATGAGCTGGTAATAGCGTGGCGGGTGATCCTCGCTGAATGGCGTTTGCAGATAGATGCGCATGTGATGACCGTATTATTCAATCGTCCGCCCAATGTTTATCACAGGATGAAGCTGGTACCCGGAATACTGCTCACAACAATACTATGCCAGTGAAGGCTCTGCGCCAAGTTGCTGGCTTATCAGGTGAGTTCGTTGGCACGAAACAACTTTTGATGCTCAAGAATGGCGAAGCGATCGGTCATACCGGCAATGTAATCGGCAACCGCACGAGCTCTGCCACTTTCGCCATGGCTCTTTTCCATCTGTTTGACCTTGTGCTGATGTCCGGGTGGTAACAGTGCCGGATCGGCGAAATGTGCCTCGAACAGTTCCTGCAACATACGCTGCGCCTTGGCGCTCATCCGGTGCACTCGATAATGACGATAGAGTCTTTCGCGTAGGAAACGTTTCAATGCCTGGTGCTGCTCCTGCATCGCTTCACTGAAGCCAATCAATGGCTGGCCTTGTGCCCGTACCTCGTCAATGCTTTGCGGTTTGGCTTTCGCAAGATGAGCTTCGCTGGTACGTAGCAAATCCACCACCTGTTTGTTGATCATGCGACGGATGATTTCATGAATTTGGCGCCGCCCATCCAGATCCGAATGAAGCTCCTGCACCGCCAGAAACTGCTCTTCGAACAGTGCCACTTCGCGCAGTTGTTCAATATCGATCAGGCCTGCCCGCAAACCATCATCGACATCGTGATTATTGTAGGCAATGGCATCGGCGATATTGGCGATCTGCGCCTCCAGCCCAGGCTGGCCACCGTTGAGAAATCGCTCGCCCACATCCCCCAATTTTTCTGCGTTGGCACGGGAGCAATGCTTGAGAATCCCTTCGCGGGCTTCGAAAGTTAGATTGAGGCCGTTGAACCCGGCGTACCGTTCTTCCAGTTCATCAACCACCCGCAACGACTGCAGATTGTGTTCAAAACCACCGTATTCCTGCATACAGCGGTTGAGCGCATCCTGCCCGGCATGGCCAAAGGGTGTATGCCCCAGATCATGGGCCAGGCTAATCGCTTCGGTCAGATCTTCGTTCAATTTCAGTGCGCGGGCAGCCGCGCGACCGATTTGTGCGACTTCAATCGAGTGGGTAAGACGGGTGCGGAACATGTCGCCTTCGTGATTAACGAAGACCTGGGTTTTGTACTCGAGACGGCGGAAAGCGGAAGAGTGAACGATACGATCGCGATCACGTTGGAATTCGCTACGATAAACAGGCGCCCCTTCTACAATACGACGCCCTCTGGATTGAGTCTCGTTAGCAGCATAGGGAGCGAGAGAACTGCGCATTTCACGACCTGCTCAGGTGCCTGTCCAACATGGCAGTAATCTGCTCGTGGCGCGCTTCACTGGTAATAACGGAGTTACCCAACCCCTGCATCAACACCAGTCGCAATTCACCGTCCTGAACTTTTTTATCCACTGCCATCAAATCCATGAATTGCGCACTATTCATCTGTTTCGGTGCCTGAATCGGCAGGCGTGCACGTTGTAACAACTTAAGCACCCGTGCCACCTCGCTTTCGTTTATCCAGCCGAGCTCCTGCGACAATTCAGCAGCCAGTAGCATTCCTGTGGCAATCGCCTCACCATGCAACCATTCTCCATAGCCCATGCCCGTCTCGATAGCATGGCCGAAAGTATGTCCCAGATTTAACAGCGCCCGTCGCCCTCCCTCTTTTTCATCGGCAGCAACGACACAGGCTTTGTCCTGGCACGAACGTTCAATGGCATAGGCAAGCGCAATTTTGTCACGTGCCAACAGGGCATCCATATTGGCTTCCAACCATTCGAAGAAGCTCAGGTCGCTAATCAAACCGTATTTGATGATCTCGGCCAGCCCCGCACTGAGCTGACGATCATCCAGCGTATCCAGGGTATCAGTATCGGCCAATACCAGTTGCGGCTGGTGGAAAGCGCCGATCATGTTCTTGCCCAGCGGGTGATTGACCCCGGTCTTTCCTCCCACTGAGGAGTCAACCTGGGCTAGCAGCGTGGTCGGGATCTGTATGAAATCGACCCCACGTTGGTAGGTCGCCGCGGCAAAACCGGTCATATCGCCGACTACGCCGCCCCCCAGCGCCACCAGGGTACAGCGGCGGTCAAAGCGCTTTTTCAGCAAGGCAGAATAGATTTGGTTACAGACATCCAGAGTCTTGTACTGCTCGCCATCCGGCAGAATCACCGCCTCGGTACGATAATCGGCAAAGGCCTGCTGCGCTTTCTCAAGGTAGATAGGTGCGACGGTCTCATTGCTGACAAGCATTACCTGGCTGCCGCGAACATAGGGGGCCACCAGTTCGGCATGACCAATCAGATCGCTCCCGATCAGGATGGGATAACTGCGTTCGCCGAGGTCTACCTGGAGTGTCTGCATGGAAGAGGATATCTATATGTCTGGTGTCGTCAGGAATATCAAATATACCCGAAACCCACCTGTGGCGTCAGTCATTCCTGACCGTATTTTCTCTCGCGCTGGAGACGCTCTCGAATTTCTTTAATCACGCTTTTGATGGAACGGTCGTCGGTATGCACCACCATGTCCGCCACCTCACGGTAAAGCGGATCACGCACCGCCATCATCTCTTCCAGCTTTTGCCGAGGATTATCTGTTTGCAGGAGCGGGCGATTCTTATCCCGACGGGTCCGTTCAAAGAGCTGATCCAGCGAGGCGTAAAGGTAGATAACCACTCCTCGCTCTCTCAACCTTTGGCGATTCTCTTCACGCAGTACCGCTCCGCCACCTGTGGCCACGATAATTCCGTCTCGTTGGGTTAACTCATCGATCATTGCCGCTTCGCGTTGGCGAAACCCTTCTTCGCCTTCTATTTCAAAGATGAGCGGAATACTCGCCCCCGTGCGCGCGACAATCTCGTGATCACTATCCTTGAATTCCTGCTTGAGTACCGTCGAGAGTTGACGGCCTATGGTACTCTTGCCGGCCCCCATGGGGCCGACAAGGAAAATATTATGAGCCACTGTCCTTAGAGACCTACATACTGGAAGCCAGTGATTCACTTAGTATTTTTGGTGTGACGAAAATCAGCAACTCAGATTTTGTATTGGATTTTGATGTAGACCTGAACAAATAGCCCAGAATGGGAATATCCCCTAATAGCGGGACTTTGGTTTCACCTTCTGCGCTAGTAGTCTCATAAATACCCCCCAAGACAACCGTATCACCATTATTTACAAGGACCTGGGTTTGTACAGAACGAGTATTTACCGACGGCACACCACTGTAAATACCACCGACACTGTCCTTATTAACCTTCAGATCCATCACCACTCTATCGTCAGGTGTAATTTGTGGCGTAACTGACAAACTCAGTACTGCTTTTTTGAACGATACGCTTGTCGCACCACTAGAACTGGCTTCCTGATATGGAATATCAACACCTTGTTCTATCTTGGCTTCCATTTGATTTGATGTCACAACACGCGGATTAGAAACAACTTCACCACGACCTTCTGTTTGCAGAGCGGATAGTTCCAAATCAACCAAATAATCTGAACCGAGAATTGCGAAACCAATTCGTCCTGCACTGCCACCTGCAGGCAGGTTAAAATTATATCTGTCAGATTGGTTGGCGTATGTCCATTCGGTAGAATTGCCATTTAAAACATCAACAATACTTGAAAGTGTATTGTTCGCTCCAGTTGCTGAGCCTGTCATGGTAGAAACATCACTACCAGAGATGTCATATGCTGAAACACCGGTTCTGACGCCAAGATCTCGACTAAAATCATCATTCGCAATAACAATTCTGCTTTCAATCATTACCTGTTTGATTGGCACATCAAGTTTTACTATTAATTTGGCAACTTCTTCGTGCTTCTCGCTTGATTCCAGCACCATCAGCGTATTAGTACGAGCATCCACCGTCACATTACCACGACTGGTAAGAATAGAGTTCTCTTTCGCTTTAAGGATAGTGGCAATATCACTCGCCTTCGCATAACTAATGGTATAAAACTCGGTATGTAATGGAGACAAATCAACTTTCTGTTTATGCGCTTCCATCTCTTCTCTTTCGCGCGCAGCAAGCTCAGTATTTGGTGCGACCAGAACAACATTTCCAGACTTGCGCATACCAAGCCCTTGCGTCTTCAAAATTATGTCTAGTGCCTGGTCCCATGGGACATTTTTAAGTCGTAATGTGATGTTTCCCTTAACAGCATCACTGGCAACAATGTTTAGCCCCGTAAAATCTGCAATCAACTGTAATACTGCCCGCACTTCGATGTTCTGGAAATTCAAGGACAATTTTTCCCCGGAATACCCCAACTCATCACGCATGGCGGCTTCTGCCTCTTCTTTACTCAGAGGTTTCAGCTCGATCGTATATTCACTCCCCGCTTGGTAAGCCAGATGTTCATAACGCCCACTTGCTGTTATGGCCAGTCTTGCACCTGAACTAGTAGAATAAAAATCCACATATTGTGCAGGAGTGGCGAAATCTGTCACATCAAGGCGGCGGCTTAGTTTTTCTGGCAACTTGAAGCCATAAAAATCAGCAACAATCTTGTCACCTTTTTCGTTAAGGCTGATTGCTGCATTCTCATTGCTGAGATCGACTGTTATTACGGCACTACCATCAACGCGCCGTTTAAAGTCAACGTTCTTAACCTCATCACCTGCTATAGGAGCTTGAGTGCTATTGACGGCTTCACTCGTCTTGCTTTCAGTTGTTACGACAGCCTTTTGCTCCGCTCCAGCTAAAGAGATAAATACTTGATTGTTTTCAGTACGCACTTCATATGGGACAAGCTCCAGCAAGCTAATAACCAGACGTGTCCGCCCACCTGCCTCAACTGCCCTTATGCTTTTCACCAAACCAGAGTCAATAGGGATATTCTTACTTTCCAGATTCAGACTGGAATTCGGAATATCAATTGCGAGACGTGCGGGATTATCTATCGTAAAGCTGTATGGAGTATTGGCGAGAGGAGAAGAAAGCGTCACTAGTATTTGTGCACTTTTTGCCGATTGAATAGAGTAATCTATTCCGTCTACTGTAGTCCCTGCTATCGCATTGTAACTCACAGTTAGCATTACGCACGATGCCACAAGCCGCTTCACATATAGTGCATACCTGGAAAATCTCTTAAACATCATATCCAGCGCGCATCCAAATTTAAATTCTGTCATTTCAATACTCCCACAGCCGAGGCTGTTACTCGGTCAAACTCAGTGCGGCTTCACGCTCAATCCAACCACCAAGACCATCTTGGATAATTTCTTTAATGTCGATTTGGGTTTCATTTATCGCAACGATTTCACCGTAATTTGTACCTAAATGATTCCCAACTTTGACTCGATAAACCAAATGGTCTGGCGAAGTTATAATGGCCCATTTTTCACCATCTTTTTCCAAATGCCCCACAAAATGCAAAGTATCTAGCGGATACTCTTCAAGAGCTTCCTTGTTACGATTCATGTTTGGCCTAAGTGCAAACCCGGCCCCTTGTTCGGTTGTTTCCTTGTCTGTGATCACATTAAATGGATCTCGCAAATTTGTTTCCGCATAGGCAAATGTTTCATATGGCTTAAACTCTGGAACCGGAGATATTTTGCCTGCGGGCTTCGCCTTCACCTTACTGATATATGAAATCAAGTCATCATTTTCACTGCTGCTACAACCGGGAAGCACAGTAACAATGAGCGCCGCTATGCATACAATGCGGAAAACATCCATCATGCGAACACTCATTTGAACACCCTTCACATTGTTTCTGTGCAGTAACATATCAAGAAGCCCAGGTTTTCCAATTACACAACTAGTGCCGCTTATCTACGACGCCGGGATTTTCTACCACTTTTTGCCTTGCCTGCTGCGATCTCTTCCTCATCAAGATATCTGTAAGTCTTACCTGTTGCACTCATGGCAAGCTGGCCGGATTTATCAGTTTTGATATCAATATCATGCAGCGTAACAATTCTAGGTAATGCCGCCATGCCACTTACAAATTTACCGAGATTATGGTAGTTACCCTTCACCTTTATCGAAATCGGTAGTTCTGCGTAAAACTCTTTACGTTTTTCACCCTGTGGCTTAAAAAGCTCAAATTCGAGGCCACTCGCCAGACCAGTTTGTGTAATATCGACCAACATATCCGCAACTTCCGTCTTACTTGGCAATTGGCGCAACATCGTTCCAAATGATTCTTCCATTTCAACCATCTGCGCTTTATATGCTTCAAGATTAACTGCCTTGGCCTGTTTTTTTTCAAAATCCTTTCTTAAACCATCTTCCGCACGTTGTACTCGCTCAAGATTTTCACGCTGCTGTTGCGTATCCAAATAGTATCCTGCAACCAATACCGCACCAAAGACTATGAGTACAAGGACCACACGAATCGGAACAGGCCAATTGCCGATATTATTCGGATCAAGATTTTGCAGCTGTTCAGCAAATTCAGTTACATTCATTTTGCCGCCTCTTTACCACCGGACTGATCCACTTGTAACGTAAATTCGCGTGAACCCTCAGCTTGTTCCCTAGCATTATTTTTGGCGGAAATCACATCAAGTTTCGGTTCACCGAACCAAGACGATGCTTCAAGACTACGCATAAACGCTGAGACCCGCGCATTCGATTGAGCCATCCCTTTGATGGTTACAGTACGCCCCTTCTGCTGTAATGAAACAAGATAGAGTCCTTCGGGAACAGCTCGTGCAATCTCATCAAACAGATGAACAACTTCTGGACGATTACTTTGCAATTCCTCGATAACACGCATTCTTGCAACAAGCTGCTCTTTTTTCTTCTCCAGCTCGCTAATTTCCTTAATTTTGTCCTCTACACGCTTAATTTCCTGCTTCAAGATATCGTTGCGTGTTTCCTGTCCATCAATGAGGAGCCCAACGTAAACGTGAGCAACGAGTACTAAGCCAGCTGCAACAACCGCCATACCACCAACTACAGTAAAAAATTCTTTCTTACGCTGTTGCCGTAGCTCTTCGCGCCAGGGAAGTAAATTGATATGCGCCATTAGTCGAAACTCCTCAGCGCAAGGCCACAGGCGATCATCAGCGCAGGAGCATCGTTACTCAGTACCTGCGCCTTAATCTTTGGCGAAATAATCATATTGGAAAATGGGTTTGCTACCGTTGTCGGGACTCCCTGATTTTGCTCAATCAGTTCATCAATACCGACAATGGAAGAACTACCGCCTGCTAGCACGATATGGTCGACACTGTTGTACTGACTGGAGGAAAAGAAAAACTGCAGTGAACGGCTCACCTGTTGCGCCATCGCCTCTTTGAACGGGTCTAAGACCTCAGGACCATAGTTATCGGGCAGACCACCCTGGCGCTTGGCCATACCGGCCTCTTCATAAGAAAGACCGTAGCGACGCTGAATCTCTTCGGTAAGCTGCTTACCGCCGAAAACCTGCTCACGGGTATAGATGGTTTTCAGATCGTGCAGTACGTTCAGGGTGGTCATGGTGGCGCCGATATCAACCACGGCAATAGTTTTGTCCAGGCCGTGGTCAGGCATCTGTTCCTTTAACAGAGTGAAAGCGTTTTCCATGGCATAGGCCTCAACGTCAATGACCTTGGCGTGCAACCCTGCCAGTTCGATAGCGTAGACCCTCGTGTCCACGTTTTCGCTACGTGACGCGGCCAATAATACATCGACACGCTCGGGATCATGTTCGGTGGGACCAATCACCTCGAAATCGAGGTTTACCTCTTCCAAGGGATAGGGGATGTATTGATCGGCTTCAAGCTGGATCTGCCCTTCCATGTCGTCGTCGGACAGGGAGGCGGGCATGGAGATAACCTTGGTGATAACCGCGGAACCGGCCACAGCGGCGGCGGCATCCTTGAGTTTGGTACCAGAGCGCTTTACCGCACGTTTGATCGCCTCACCAACTGCGTTCTCGTCGGAGATGTTTTTCTCGATGACCGAGTTCGGCGGCAGCGGCTCAACCGCGTAGCTCTCAACACGGTAGCGGTTGCCGCTTTTGCTCAGCTCCAGCAGCTTGACCGCGGTTGTGCTGATGTCGAGCCCCAGAATGGCCGGTTTGTTCCTTCCGAGGAGCGTGAACATCTAGGCGTTTTTCCTTTATATATCCAAGGTTACATGACTTACCTGTTTAACAACATTAAATACCAGAGTCAAGTGTGGGTCAACCTATTATTTGTCGACTCGGCGTTAGAGAACGCCACAAAAAAGCTTTATACTCGGGCGCTTAATTCATCTTTGAGCGACGCTAAACAGCTATACACAATGAAACTCCGCCTCCCTGACAGGCGCCAGGTGCTCCGTGCCACCCTGGTGATTTCCCTGGCCGGTTTCATCGGCCTCACCGCCATCTACCTCTACTTGGCCCCCAAGCTGCCCGATATTGAGGCACTTAAGGATGTTCGCCTACAGGTCCCCCTGCGAATATTCAGCCGCGATGGCCTGCTGATCGCCGAATATGGCGAAATGAAGCGCGTGCCCCTGCGCTACGACCAATTTCCTCCACAACTGATCCACGCTGTTCTAGCCGCTGAGGACAACCGCTTTTTCGAGCATCCTGGTGTTGATTATCAAGGACTTATACGCGCCTTTATCCACCTGGTGCAAACCGGCGAGCGTGGTCAGGGTGGCAGCACCATCACCATGCAGGTGGCACGCAATTTCTTCCTCAGCCGGGAAAAGACCTACTCGCGCAAACTCAACGAAATTCTCCTCTCGCTCAAGATCGAGAACGAATTAAGCAAAGAGGAGATCCTTGAGCTCTATCTGAACAAGATCTACCTGGGCAAGCGCGCCTACGGATTCGCCGCCGCCGCCCAAATTTACTATGGCAAGGAATTGGCCGAACTGACCCTGCCTCAACTGGCCATGGTCGCCGGCCTGCCCAAGGCCCCTTCCACCTATAACCCCATCGTCAACCCCGAACGTGCCGTGCTGCGCCGCAACTATGTCCTGCGACGGATGAAAGAGCTGGATTACATTACCGATACCCAGTATCAGGATGCACTCACCGCAGAGGTTACCGCAGAAGAGCACTCCTTCGGCACCGAACTGGATGCCCCCTATCTAGCGGAAATGGTGCGAGCGGAAATGGTGGAGCGCTACGGCAAGGAGGCGTACAGCTACGGTTATAACGTCTTTACCACCATCGGTAGCAATCTGCAGCGAGCGGCGAACAGGGCGATCCACAACAACCTGATCGAATACGAACACCGCCACGGTTTTCGCGGTCCAGAGAAACATGTGGAACTGAGCGAAGATGCCGGTTCCACCGAGTGGCTCCAGGCACTGGAAGATAGCTCTACTATCGGTGGCCTGCAACCGGCCGTGGTGGTTGCCCTGTCAGAGACCGAGGCTGTCATCGCCTTATCCAATGCCAGCCTGCACGTCTTGCCCTGGACTGGCATGCAGTGGGCGCGCCGCTACATCGACGACAACACCATGGGAGATGAACCGACCACCGCCGCAGATATCCTCACCAAGGGTGATGTGATCCGGGTTGAACAAAATGCCGAGGGTGAGTGGCAACTGGTGCAGGTGCCCGAAGTTGCCGGTGCGCTGGTCTCTCTCGACCCCAACAACGGTGCGGTACAGGCACTGACCGGTGGTTTCGACTTCTTCGCCAGCAAGTTCAACCGGGTCACCCAGGCGGAACGTCAGCCCGGCTCCAACTTTAAGCCATTCGTCTACTCCGCCGCACTGGATAACGGCTTCACTGCTGCCAGCATTATCAATGATGCCCCGGTGGTTTTCGAAGATAGCGCCCTGGAGAGCGAATGGCGCCCGGAAAACTATAGCGGTAAATTTTATGGCCCGACCCGCCTGCGTGAGGCCCTGGTAAACTCACGCAACCTGGTTTCCATTCGCCTGCTCAACAGCATCGGCATCAGCACCGCCATCCGCTATGTGAGCAAATTCGGTTTCAGCCCGGAACGCCTACCCCGCGATCTTTCCCTCGCCCTGGGTAGCGCCGCACTCACGCCATACGAAATCGTGCGCGGCTACGCTACCTTCGCCAACGGCGGCTTCCTCATCGATCCCTTCTTCATTCAGCGCATCGAAGACAGCGACGGCAACATTCTGTTCGAGGCAAAACCGCCACTCGCCTGCGACGATGAGTGCCATAAGAAACTGGAGCGAGAGCGGGAACTGGCAGCACAAATGGCCGCAGCTCTGGGACCGATCAATCCTGAAACTGAAACACCCACCGAACAGCCAGAGCAAATAACCACCACGGTGACCGAAGAATCGCCAACCGACGCCACTGTCGACGGCCCGGTCAAGGAGATGGTGGAAGCGGAACAACAGGATGGCTCGCTGCTACCGGTCGAAGAAAACGGCGAGCTGTTTGCGCCGCGCACCGTCGACCCGCGTAACATTTACCTGATCCGCTCCATCATGCAGGACGTGATCAAGCGCGGTACCGGCCGTCGTGCCTTGCAGCTACGTCGCCACGATCTGGCCGGTAAGACCGGCACTACCAATGACCAGCGTGATGCTTGGTTCTCCGGCTACAACAACGACGTGGTCACCACCGTCTGGGTCGGCTTCGACAATCCTCGCCCCCTCGGTAACCGTGAGACCGGCGCAGGCGCTGCCCTGCCAATGTGGATCGATTATATGCGCGAAGCACTGCGCGACCGCCCGGAACACACCATGCCGCAACCAGAGGGCATGGTCTCGGTACGCATCGACGCCCAAACAGGCCAGTACACCTCGGCTGACAACCCGGATGCGATCTTCGAACTGTTCCGGGTCGAAAACGCGCCGCAACCCGGTACGGCACAGCCAGTCCTCCCTGATGGCGAGAACGGTGAAAACGGCGGTAACGGTAGTGGCGGTTCGGCGATCACCGAGCAGCTGTTCTAGGTCATATGGGTAAACGCCGCCCGGCGTCACCGGACCCACGTCTGCGCCACCTGCTGGCGCAGAGTGCCGCCCGACTTCTGCTTGAGGACGGACAACGGGACTTCGTCACCGCACTGCGCAAGGCCGCCGCGCAACATGGCGTTAGCGACCAACGCCAACTGCCGGACCACACGGAAATCGAACAGGCTCTACAGGAACAGCAGCGCCTGTTTCGCGGCAACAGCCAACCTCGCCACCTCCTCAGCTTACGACAAACCGCCCTGCAGGCGATGGACCTGCTGACCGATTTTCGTCCCTGCCTGGTCGGCCCGATCCTCAACGGCACGGCCGACGAACACACCCCTGTCTATCTCCATCTCTTCGCCGATACCGCGGAGGAGGTGCTGATCTTTTTAATGGATAAGGAGATACCGTTCGAGCAGGGAGAACGACGGGTCCGTTACGGTAACAGCAAGATCGAGCTACGGCCCAAGTTCAGCTTCATCGCCGGGGAGCACGAGATCCAGCTAACGGTTTTCTCGCCACAGGAGCGTAAACGTGCACCGCTCAGTCCAGTGGACGGTAAGCCGATGCAGCGCGCAGAACGCGCACAACTGGAAAAACTATTGATAGCAGGTTATTGAGATTCGCTCAGACGAGTGCGGGAAAAGGTGCCCCGCAGGTAATGCCCTTGGGTGCAAAATCGGACGCAAATGCGCAGTTTACAATCGAGTAAATGAGCATTTTAAGACCGAGTTTAACGCCCTCACGTACCGTCTGAGTAGAATCTCATCAAATAGCCGGGTAGTGCTCCGGCCAGGGCACCCTGGCTACGCCACTATCGATGGCGGCCTTCGCCACCAACGGCGGCAACCGCTCAATCAGACGCGGATCGAAAGGCTTGGGAATAATGTAATCCGGTCCGAACTCCAGCGACTCAACACCGTATGCCTGTAGCACTACCGCTGGTACCGGCTCTCGGGTTAGATCGCGAAGCGCTTCCACCATCGCGATCTTCATCGCCTCGTTGATGCAACTGGCACGCACGTCGAGGGCGCCGCGAAAGATAAAGGGGAAGCCCAATACGTTGTTCACCTGGTTTGGGTAATCGGTACGCCCGGTAGCCATAATCAGGTCATCACGTACGGTGTGAGCCACCTCGGGACGGATCTCAGGATTAGGATTGGCCAGGGCAAACAACACCGGTTTGGGCGCCATCGAAGCCAACATCTCTTCACTCACCAGATTCGCGCCGGAGACACCGATAAAAACATCGGCACCATCCATCGCATCAATAAGGGTGCGCCGCTCTGTCTCCACGGCGAAGGGCGCCTTGTACTGATTCACACCTTCACGCCCGCTGTAGACCACGCCGTGACGATCCACCAACAGCATGTTTTCCTGTTTTGCGCCAAGCGAAAGCAGCAGATGCATCGCCGCCAGTCCCGCCGCACCGGCGCCGAGACAGACGATGCGAGCCTGCGCCAAATCCTTACCCTGCAGCTCCAGCGCATTGAGTAGACCAGCGGCGATGATGATCGCGGTACCGTGCTGGTCATCGTGGAAAACCGGGATATCGAGTCGCTGCTGTAATTGCCGCTCCACCTCGAAACAGTGGGGCGCGGCAATATCCTCCAGATTGATGCCGCCGAAGGTGGGGGCAATTGCCGCCACTGCCTCGATAAAGGCCTCGGGACTCTCCGCCTGCACCTCAATGTCGAAGACGTTGATATCGGCAAAGCGTTTGAACAACACCGCCTTGCCCTCCATTACCGGCTTGCCCGCCAGGGCGCCGACATTGCCCAGACCCAACACCGCAGTACCATCGCTAATGACTCCGACCAGATTGCCCTTGCCGGTATAGAGATAGGCGTCGGCAGGATCCTCATGGATCGCCTGCACCGGTACAGCAACACCAGGGGTATAGGCCATCGCCAGTTGCTGCTGAGTCTCGCAAACCTTGGTAATGGCCGTGGCGATTTTCCCGGGAACCGGGTTGGCGTGGTATTCGAGTGAGGCCTGCTCGTGCGGGCCCAGTGTGGATTTGTCGCTCATCGCTTTAACCTGTTATCCCTCTAATCCTTAACTACCAATGCGGCTGGATGGGCCACCCGCATACGCCACTTGCCCTTATGGTAGGTCAACCAGCCACGGGCCTCTATCTCCTCTCCGACCAACGCGCGTAGATCGATATCGCTGAAGTAGTGCAGATCACGTCGCGGGATCTGCAATGCCGCATCACCGTCCAGCTCCAGCCAGAGACTGTTCCGGCTCTCGGCTACTTTTTCAACCCTCGCCGACAACAGGGCAAAGCCCTCGTCTCCCTTTCGCAACTCCCGACTCTGCTTGAACAGGCTGCGATCCGACCAAATTCCGCGCCCGGTATCCCGCGCCATTCTCTCATGAGAGTAGTAGCAGGGGTTCTGCCACAGGCTCGGCGGTATGGAGATCGCGGCGGCCAGCCCTTCCTCCAGCAGCAGGGCGCCCAGGCTACGTCCATCGGCCAGATAGGGATGAGCCAGCAAACGTCCGTAGCGATCCTTGCGCTCTGCGGCGAAGCGTAACTGCAACTGGCCGTCACCGATCAGTTCCCGAACCCGCTCTCTGGCTGCCTCGGCGTAGGGTTCGGAACGACCATACTTATGATCGATCTCGGGGGTGTTGATCCCGGCGAAGCGTACCTTACGCCCATCCTCCAGGCGAACCGTATCACCATCGTAGACGTAGGCGACCCCGACCGTCTCGTCGGCCCGATCCAGCGGGCAAGCGCCAAGCGGCGAAACCGCCAACCCCAACGCAAAAAGGGCGCCCCATCGGGACGCCCTTCTGCACTGCCGCCATCCGGCCACGGACTTACTTACGGCCGTACTTCTGGCGGAATTTGTCGACGCGACCACCAGTATCCACCATCTTCTGCTTACCGGTATAGAACGGGTGGCAGGCAGAGCAGACTTCCAGGCTCAGGTCGTGGCCCGCGGTAGAGCGGGTCTTGAAAGAGTTACCGCAACTGCAGTTAACGGTAATCTCGTTGTATTCGGGATGGATATCCGCTTTCATGTCAAACCTCGTCGAGTGGTGATACGCCGCTCCCTGTCTCCACGACAGGCACCGCGTCAGCCTTTTAAAGAGCAGGCGATCTTACGGATCTGGAGGGTACTTGGCAAGTAGTAACACCTTATAGGTGCTTGAGTCACCAGACCGATTGGCTTCTACTATGATCTAGTAACGACTCTGGCTGGACAACATCATGGATTCCAAACAACATCCGCCTCGCCTCAAATACGATTACGAGGGGCTAGACGAGGCGTCAATCAAGCACTCCCTTGCCAATCGTATGACCTATACGGTGGGCAAGGACAGCCTCACCGCCACCGATCGCGACTGGTTCCACGCGGTCGCCTATATGGTGCGCGACCGTCTCACCGAGCGCTGGATGGAGACCATGCGCAGCTACTACCAGAGCGATACCAAACGGGTCTACTACCTGTCGATGGAATTCCTGCTCGGCCGCTCTCTGATCAACAGCGTGCTCAATCTCGGTTTCTTCGAAGAAGTGAAGGCGGTACTACAGGATCTGGAACTGGATATCGAAGAGATTTCCGACCTGGAATTCGACGCTGCCCTCGGTAACGGAGGTCTGGGTCGCCTTGCCGCCTGCTTCCTCGACTCCCTCGCTACCCTGCGCATGCCCGGTTACGGCTACGGCATTCGCTACGAATACGGTATGTTCCGTCAGGCCATTGAGCATGGCGCCCAGGTGGAGCATCCGGATAACTGGCTGCGCTACGGCAACCCCTGGGAATTTGCCCGCCCTGAGGTACTGTTTTCGGTAAAGTTTGGCGGCGAGGTGGTGGACTACCGCGATGACGACGGTAACCTGCGCCACCATTGGGTCGATACCGAAGATGTGATGGCCATGGCCTACGACATCCCCATTCCCGGTTATGGTGTCGACACGGTCAACAACACCCGCCTGTGGGCGGCCAAGGCGACCCGCGACTTCGACCTGAAGTATTTCAATGAGGGCAACTACACCAAGGCGGTGGAAGACAAGAACACCTCGGAAAACCTCTCCAAGGTGCTCTACCCCAACGACGTCACCGAGATGGGCAAGGAGTTGCGGCTAAAGCAGCAGTTCTTCTTCGTCAGCGCTTCACTGCAGGACATCCTCTATCGCTTCGACAAACAATACGACGACTACACCCTGCTGCCGGAGAAAGTAGCGATCCAACTCAACGATACCCACCCAGCGATCGCTGTCGCCGAGCTGATGCGTCTGCTGGTGGATATCCACCATATCGAATGGAACAAGGCTTGGGATATCACCACCCGCACCTTCGCCTACACTAACCACACCCTGCTGCCGGAGGCACTGGAGGTGTGGCCAGTGCCGCTGTTTGAGCGCATGCTGCCACGCCATCTGCAGATCATCTACGACATCAACCACTTCCTGCTCAAGGAGGTGATCCACCGCCACCCGGGTGATACCGAACGGATGGCGCGCATGTCGCTGATCGACGAACATGGCGAGCGTTACATACGCATGGCGCATCTGGCCATCGTCGGCAGCCACAGAGTCAATGGTGTCGCGGCGCTGCATACAGAATTACTGAAAAATCAGATGTTCCGTGACTTCAGCGAATTCTATCCGGACAAATTCATTAACATCACCAATGGCATCACGCCGCGACTATGGCTCAACCAGTCTAATCCCACTCTTACCGAACTGATCAGCAAACAGATCGGGCGCGGCTGGCTGACTCACCTGGATCGACTGCGCGAACTGGTTCCCCTGGCAGATGACGCCGTCTTCCGCCATGAATTCCGTCAGGTCAAACAGACCAACAAGCAGATACTGGCAGGCAAGATCGAAGAGCGTCTTGGTCTCAAAGTCGATCCGCAAAGCCTGTTCGACGTGCAGATCAAACGCATTCACGAATACAAGCGGCAACTGCTCAACGTGCTGCATATCATCACCCGCTATAACCGCCTACGTGACGACAGTGATATCCCGATGGTGGATCGCACGGTGATCTTCGGTGGCAAGGCGGCACCCGGATACTGGATGGCAAAACAGATCATTCACCTGATCGTCGATGTCGCCGGGATCGTTAACTACGATCCGCATATCAATAACCGCCTCAAGGTGGTATTCATCCCCAACTACGATGTCACCACGGCCACCGATATCATTCCCGCCGCCGATCTGTCGCAGCAAATATCTACCGCCGGCACCGAGGCATCGGGCACCGGCAACATGAAGCTGTCACTCAACGGCGCATTGACTATCGGCACCATGGATGGTGCTAATGTAGAGATCCACAATGAGGTAGGTGCCGAAAATATCTTCATCTTCGGCAACACAGTTGACCAGGTTACCGAGCTGCGTCGCAACGGTTATCGGCCGCGGGACTACTATGAAAGCAACGGAGAACTGAAGCGTGCCATCGACATGATCGACTCCGGCTTTTTCTCACCGGAAGACAAGGGTCGTTATAAAGTGCTGGTGGAGAGTCTGCTGCAACACGACCCCTATCTGTTACTGGCTGACTACGCCGACTATATCGCCACTCAGGACAAGGTCGACCTGCTCTACCAGAATCCCGAGGAGTGGGATCGCAAGGCGATTCTCAACTTCGCCCAGGTTGGTCATTTCTCCTCCGACCGCACGATCCGCGAATATGCCGAGAAGATATGGAACGTCAAACCAGTGAACCATAATCACAATCATCAATAGTGATCGCCTAACAAAGAAAAAAGGGCGCCTTTGGCGCCCTTTCTTGATTACACAGTAATAGCACTCAACGCTTCATCGAATCAAAGAACTCGGCGTTGGTCTTGGTCGCCTTGATCTTGTCCTGCAGGAACTCCATCGCTGCCACTTCGTCCATCTCGTGAACCAGCTTGCGCAGGATCCAGATCTTCTGCAGCTCTTCGGCATTGGTCAGCAACTCTTCACGGCGGGTGCCGGAACGGTTGATGTTGATCGAAGGATAAATGCGCTTCTCGGCAATCCGGCGTTCCAGGTGGATCTCCATGTTACCGGTGCCTTTGAACTCTTCGTAGATCACATCATCCATACGCGAGCCGGTATCGATCAGCGCAGTAGCGAGGATGGTCAGTGAACCACCTTCCTCGATATTACGTGCTGCACCGAAGAAACGTTTGGGGCGGTGCAGAGCGTTGGCGTCGACACCACCGGTCAGGACCTTACCTGATGAAGGAATCACGGTGTTGTAGGCACGCGCCAGACGGGTGATGGAGTCGAGCAGGATCACCACGTCGTGTTTATGTTCCACCAGGCGCTTGGCCTTTTCGATAACCATCTCGGCGACCTGTACGTGACGGCTGGCCGGTTCGTCGAAGGTGGAGGAGACCACTTCACCGCGTACGGAGCGGGCCATCTCGGTCACCTCTTCCGGACGTTCGTCGATAAGCAGCACAATCAGGTAACACTCAGGATGCTTGCTGGTGATCGACTGGGCGATGTTCTGCAGCATCATAGTTTTACCGGTTTTCGGCGGCGCGACGATCAAACCACGCTGGCCTTTACCGATAGGTGCGGTGAGGTCGATGATCCGTGCAGTCACATCCTCGGTGCTGCCGTTACCCATCTCCAGCGTCATACGCTCGTTGGCATGCAGCGGAGTCAGGTTTTCGAACAGGACCTTGTTCTTGGCATTCTCCGGCGGCTCATAGTTGATCTGGTCGACCTTGAGCAGGGCAAAGTAACGCTCGCCCTCTTTCGGCGGACGAATCTTGCCGGATACGGTATCGCCGGTATGCAGGTTAAAGCGTCGAATCTGGCTGGGCGAGACATAGATATCGTCGGGTCCGGCGAGATAGGAGCTGTCAGCGGAACGGAGGAAACCGAATCCGTCCTGCAAAATCTCCAGTACACCATCGCCATAGATATCCTCGCCATTCTTGGCGTGGGCCTTGAGCACGGAAAAAATGACGGCCTCTTTGCGTGAACGGGCAACATTTTCGATGCCCATCTCTTCGGCCATTTTTAATACTTCAGACGCAGGTTTTCTTTTGAGTTCAGTTAAATTCATATTGCGGTTGCCGTCTACGGAATGTGTTTTGGATGGAATGATTTTCAGGTTTGGATTGGTTTTTGCCCGGAAGGATTGTAGAAATCCTCAGGCGGAAAAAAGGGGAAAAACGAAGTGGTTGGTTAATCTTGTATGTTTATAAGCAGGCGAAAGTCTAACACCAGTCGCCGGGACCGTCCACCCCCCATAGAGAGGGGCAGACGCCCACGATAAAAACTTACAGGTTGCTGTCGATAAATGCGGTCAGCTGCGACTTGGAAACAGCACCAACCTTGGTCGCTTCGACATTGCCACTCTTGAACAGCATCAGGGTCGGGATACCACGGATACCGTACTTTGGCGGGGTATTCGGGTTATCGTCGATGTTCAGTTTGACCACTTTCAGCTTATCAGCATAATCCTCAGCGATCTCGTCCAGGATCGGGGCGATCATTTTGCAGGGACCGCACCAGTCCGCCCAGTAATCTACCAGAACGGTACCTTCGGCTTTGATGACTTCTGCCTCAAAGGTGTCGTCGGTTACGTATACGATTTTGTCGCTCAAGGTTGTGCCTCCAGATAATCGATCGATTCCATGGTGATACTGCTCCATGGGCCTGTGAATCTCATGGCAAACATTTGAGCCCAATACGCCTGCTATTTCAAGCCCAAAACTCCGCACATTTTGGTATTCTAGCCGACCATGAGTGAAAAACATTTATCTACTACCCGCTTCCAGGACTTCAAACTGCCTGCCGAATTATTGCAAGGCATTGAAGAAACAGGCTTTTCCTACTGCACCCCGATACAGGCAGAGAGCCTGCCCATCGCCCTGGAGGGGAAAGATGTCGCCGGTCAGGCGCAGACAGGGACCGGTAAGACTGCCGCATTCCTGGTTGCGACCTTCAATAATCTACTGACCCGCCCCACAGACCCGCAACGCAAGCCCAACCAGATCCGCGCCCTGATCCTCGCCCCCACCCGCGAGCTGGCGATCCAGATCCACAAGGACGCCGAGGTGCTCGGACGTCACACCGGACTGAAGCTCGGACTGGCTTACGGCGGCACCGGCTACGAACAACAACGCAATACCCTCACCGAGGGTGTCGATATCCTGATCGGCACACCCGGGCGGATCATCGATTACTTCAAACAACATGTCTTCGACATGCGCCTGTTGCAGGTAATGGTGCTGGATGAGGCGGATCGCATGTTCGACCTCGGTTTCATCAAGGACATCCGTTTTCTGTTACGCCGCATGCCGAAACCGGAACAGCGCCTGAGCATGCTCTTCTCTGCCACCCTGTCGCACCGGGTGAGCGAGTTGGCCTATGAGCACATGAACAACCCGGTCGCGGTAGAGGTTGAGGCAGAACAGGTCACTGCGGATCGGGTGAATCAGAGTGTCTACTACCCGGCGATGGATGAGAAGATCCCGCTGCTGCTCGGCCTGCTAAAACAGGAACAACCGCAACGGGCTATCGTTTTCGTCAATACCAAGCGCGCCGGTGAGAAAGTATGGGGTTATCTGGAAGGCAACGGTATCAAGTGCGGTGTTCTCTCCGGCGACGTACCGCAGAAGAAGCGCCAACGCCTGCTGCTGGAATTCGAAAAGGGCGAATACCCGGTACTGGTTGCCACCGACGTCGCCGCTCGCGGCCTGCATATTCCCGATGTCAGCCATGTATTCAATTATGATCTGCCTCAGGATGCCGAAGACTATGTCCACCGCATAGGTCGTACCGCACGCGCCGGTGCCAGCGGCAAGGCGATCAGCTTCGCCTGTGAAGAATACGCCTTCTCCCTCTCCGAGGTGGAAGAGTACATTGAACAGAAGATCCCGATGGAGTCGATTAGCAGCGAATTACTGATCGAACCGCAACCCCCGGTACGCATGGAGCGCAAACCCCGGCCTCACGGCAATAATCGCGGTGGCGGCAACGGTGGAAAACGTCGTAGTGGTGGTGGCCGTTCGCGCCATCGCAGCGGCAGTCAAAATTAATTTCACGTAAGCGCAATAGAAAAGATGGCCAAGAAAAAGAAGATCAAGATCTCCGCAGAGGAGAAATGCAGCCTCTGCCACGACTCCAAGTGCTGTACCTACTTCACTCAGCAGATCGATACGCCGCGTTCCATCGATGAGTTCGATGTACTGCTGTGGCAACTGGCGCACCGGGACGTACAGGCATACAAGGATGAAGATGGCTGGTTTCTGCTGGTTAACAATCGCTGCACCCATCTGCTGGAAGGTGGCGGTTGCGGTATCTACGAAACCCGTCCGCAGATCTGTCGCGATCACACCAACGACTACTGCGAGTATGACACCACCGCAGAGAGCGGCTTCGATCTTTTCTTCCCCGACTACGACAGCCTGCTGACTTACTGCAGGAAACGTTTCAAGAAGTGGGATAAACGTTTCAAGAAAAAGAAGTAACTCCTCGCTTTACTCCTGCGGTCGGTCGCGATGCCCTGAACCGGGCTTGCCCTTCATCTTGTAGGGCGGCGGCGATCCGTCCGGCCGACTCTGGAAGATGCGCATCGACCACATATACTGGCTTGGTGCCAGGGCAATTAATTTTTCCAGTTCACGATTCATGCGTGCCGCATCGGCGACTTCGTCGTCGGTCGGAAAATTCTCAAGTGGCGGTAGAATCGTTGCCCGGTAGTGGCCGTTTTGCGCATTGTAGACCGTGGCAAACGGCAGCACCGTAGCACCGGTCATACGGCTCAGTTTCGACAACGCGGTCAATGTCGCGGTCTTCAAACCGAAGAAAGGCACAAAAACCGAATGCTCCGGTCCCAAGTCCTCATCGGGCAGATAGTAAAATGCCCGACCACTTTTGATCGACTTGACGATGGGACGCATACCTTTGTCGCGTAGAAAAAGAACGCCGTTAAAACGGGTACGACCCCGAGCCATGAACCAGTCGATAAGTGGGTTACGGGCAATCTTAATCAGACCGACCGAAGGATAGAAACGGGTTAACACTGCGGCGCCGAAATCGAGCGCCACATTGTGACTGGTAAGCAGAATAACTTTGCCGCCCTTGTCTAGCGCCTGCTGTAGATGCTCACCACCTTCGAGGGTCAGGATACAATCGAGAGAACGGCGTGAACCCCACCAGAGCAAACCGTAATCGAGAAAGGTCTGGCTAAGGGTACGGAAGTACTCCCGCGCCATCTGCTCTTTCTGTGTCTCGCTCGCTTCGGGAAAACACCAACTGAGATTGGTATAAATAATTTCACGGCGCTTTGGCTGACGCTGGTAGGCCAGGTCACCTATCCAGGCACCGACAGCACGGCGCACGCTTCCGGGCATTAATGAAAAGAGACGAAACAGTCCCAGTCCCAGCCACACCAACCAGAAGCGTGGTCCCAACCACTGCCACTGAAAAGGTCCCGGGTATGTCGACTCGCTATTTTTTTCCATTAACGTAACTCGGCCAGCAGACGATCGATCATCCCTTCCGCCTGCGACACATAACCGCCGCCGAAGAGATTGAAGTGGTTAAGAATGTGGTAGAGGTTATAAAAGGTTTTACGCACTTTGTATCCTGAATCGAGCGGCCAGGTTTCATTATAGGCCGCGTAAAAATCACTACCGAAACCACCGAATAGTTCGGTCATGGCGATATCCGCTTCACGATCACCGTAATAGACCGCCGGATCGAAAATCACCGGCGCGCCGTCACAAGTAAAGGCATAATTGCCCGACCAGAGATCGCCATGCAATAACGAAGGCACAGGCACGTAGTCGCTGAAAAAAGCGGCAATGTTATCCATCAGCTCAGCACCCTTGCGCTGCAGCGAACCATCAGCCCCTTTGCGTGCTGCCATCTCCAACTGTTTGCCCAGACGTTGCTCGCGCCAGAAAACGATCCAGTCATGATGCTCATCGTTGTACTGCGGTGTCGAGCCGATGGTGTTATCACGAAACCAGCCGAAACGTTCCTGGGTGGTTCGGTGTAGCTGCGCCAGTTCTCGACCCAATTGTTCACTACTACCGCTACTGCCCAGAAGCAGATTTTCCATCACGATAAATGCCTGGCCCTCGGCCGTGCCGGTTGCCAGTGGCTCAGGCACAGCAATCGCGCCAGGCGCACGCAGTTCACGCAGGCCATCCGCCTCCGCCTCGAACATCGCCAGCGACGAGGCACTATTGAGTTTAACGAAGTAGCTGCGGGAACCGTCACTGACCGTCACCGCGCTGTTAATGCAGCCACCGCCGACACTCTGATGCTGTCCCGCGTGGAAAGGTTCACCGGTAGCGTCACTGATCGCCCGTGAAATTGTCTGCCAAAGATCCATGACCGGCATCTTAAACCACTATGGTTCACACTGTCTTGCAGGGGTAAACTGGGCAAATGGAATATCAACCACTCAGCCAGCGCATCACCTATCAGCAGGTCGAACAGATCGTCCATCACTTCTACGAGGCGGTACTTGCCGACGAGTTTCTGCTACCGCACTTCCAGAACATCTGCGACTGGCCGGAGCACGAACGACACATCGCCAACTTCTGGTGGGGAATGCTGGGCGGGCAGGTGGAAAGTCCGCGACCCAACGCCATGGAAACGGGCCATCGTGATCTGGAACTCGGTCAGACAGAGCTGCAACGTTGGCTGGAACTGTTCGAACAGACGCTATACCAGGAACTGGATAGCGACATCGCCGCAAGCTGGGCGGCGCAGGCGAAACACATTGGCACGATGATGGTAGTGAAGGGCCTGGTCAAAGAGTAGAAGCCACTCAAAATAGTCTTCGCGCCCTGATCCTGTGTTGCAGTGCCTTCTCCGGTGCTCATTTACTACCCGGTAAACTGCGCTCCTCGAAGACCCTGCGCACCCAAGGGCATTACCTTCGGGGCACCTTGTCTCAGTACGCGAATCCAAATTTTGAGAGGCTTCTAGAGAAGCTGACTAGATTTTTTCCAGCAGGAGATTTCCATGCGCATCGACTCGGCAGATCCAGCCCGGTGCGAGCCAGGTGGTCGCCACCGTTTCGGTGATCAACGCAGGACCTTTGATCTCGTCACCCTGACGTAATCCCGCCCGATTCCACACCTCTGCTTCAGCTTCAACCCCGTAAATTTCCGCCAGGCCCGCATAGGCTTCGAGCGTTGAATCAGCATCGGCGCTAATCGGTAGTTGCGGTGTCGGCCCCTGTAATTGCAGGCGCAGATTAACCAACTCGACCGGCAGATCGAGACGGTGGCCGTAGCGCTCCTGATGTAGTTGATGGAATGCCTCGGCACTTGCATCGCGATCCGATTGCCACGGCACATTGAGGGTATAGGACTGTCCCTGGTAACGCAGATCGAGTGAGGCACGTACCGCGATCTCGCCTTCGGGCAACTCCTGTCTCAGCGACTGCTCGCCCTCATGTCGCAGTTCAGCAAACAGCGATTCAATCTCATCCGCTTCGGTCTTCGCCAATAACTGCCGATGGGTACGCGACAACTGTCTTCCCCGCGGCGCGGTCAGCATCCCCAGTGCCGAAAGTACGCCGCCGTGTATTGGCACCATCGCCTGCTGCATCCCTAGCGCCTCGGCCAGGGCGCAGACGTGCAATCCTCCCGCACCGCCGAAGGAGACCAGGGTCATCGGCCGCGGATCGGTACCGCGCTGCACCGAGATCACCCGCAGGGCACGGGCCATATGTTCATTGGCGATGCGGATGATCCCCGCCGCCGCTTCATGCAGGCCGATATCGAGCCTGTCTGCGATAGCGCCTACGGCTTGTTCTGCGGCTTTGACATCCAGGCGCATGCCGCCGCCGAGAAAGGCGTCCGGGCGCAGGCGGCCCAGTACCAAATTGGCGTCGGTCACCGTCGCCTCATGACCGCCTTTGCCGTAACAGGCTGGCCCCGGTGCTGCGCCGGCGGATTCCGGTCCCACCTGCAACAAACCACCTGCATCGACCCGGGCGATGGAACCGCCGCCCGCGCCGATGGTGTGCATATCGACCATCGGCACGGAGACCGGGTAACGACCGATTACGCCTTCGCTGGTCAGTTGCAGTTCGCCGTCGATCAGCGCCACGTCGGTCGAGGTGCCGCCCATATCGAAGGTCAGCAGTTGTTCGCGTCCGGCCAGTTGCCCGACCCGACGCGCCGCAGCGAGCCCGCCTGCCGGACCGGAGAGCAGCATCTGCACCGCCTGTTTTCCTGCCAAACTGGCGGCAATGGTGTTGCCGGAACTCTGCATCACCGAAATCGATGCGCCGGGCAGGCCAGTCTCCAGCCGCGCCAGGTAACCCTCCACCAGTGGCCCGACCCAGGCGTTAAGCCAGGTGGCGATGCCCCGTTCGTATTCGCGATATTCGGGCAACACCTCGGATGATCGGGAGACGAAGATCCCTTCGGGGACGATCGCCTCAATGGCCTTTTCAAAACGATCGTCGAGAAAGGAGAAGAGCAGGTTAATCGCCACTGCCCGTGGCTTGAGTTCAATGATCCGTTGACGCAGTTCAGCGAGATCGTCATCGCTCAGCGGCTCGACCACACCGCCGTCAGCACCGAGACGACCGCCGGTTTCAAGACACAATTCAGCGGCGACAGGAGGTTCGATAGCCTGCGGTTGCAGGTTATAGAGCTCGGCCCGCGCCTGCCGACCGATGGTAAGCATATCGCCGAGGCCATGGTTGGTAATGAAGACGGTGCGCACGCCCTTGCCTTCCAGCGCCGCATTGGTCGCCACGGTAGAGCCGTGCACCATCCGTAACTGTTGCAGCAGTGAACCGGCGATTCCCAGCTCCTGCACACCCTGCAGGATCGCCCGCTCCGGCGCATCGGGAGTAGAGAGCACCTTATGCACGCGCAACCGCTCGCCGTCATAAAGGACGAAATCGGTAAAGGTGCCTCCGGTGTCTACCCCTAACAGCATCAGTTTCCCCATGAGATACGAAAATTCCGTTTGATGGAACTTTCATCACAACAACCCTTCAAACACGACATTTCATGCCCATGTTGAGCGCGGTATGATACCGAACTTAACGGCGACATGCTTTGGTGCCTGCTCTCATGTAAGCAGAAGCTATCTCAAACACGCGAGTGCAGGCGAGACAAGGCAAAAATGGACGAAAAAGCGGAGTTGACACGTAGTCAATGAGCATTTTGAGTCCATTTTTAACACCGTATCGGCAAGCGCAGCAATTTTGAGATGGCTTCTGAGGGTGACATGGAAAACAACAGTCTTATTCAGGTTGAACACTTATCGCGTCGCTACGGCGACAATCTGGCGGTCAACGATGTCAGCTTCGAGGTCCGCCGTGGCGAAGTACTCGGCTTCCTCGGCCCCAACGGCGCTGGCAAATCGACCACCATGCAGATGCTTACCGGCAATCTCGCACCAACCACCGGCAGCATTCGCATCAACGGCATCGATATTCTGGAAAATCCGAAAGAGGCGAAACAGGCCCTCGGTTTCCTGCCGGAACAGCCACCGCTCTACCGTGAACTGAGCGTCGACGAATTCCTGCAATTCTGCGCCCGGCTCAACCGCATCCCGCGAGACAAACAACCCGCTGCGGTCGATTACGCCAAACAGCGCTGCGGCCTCACTGAAGTGGGCAAGCGTCTGATCAACAATCTTTCCAAGGGTTACCAGCAGCGGGTCGGCATCGCCCAGGCGATCATCCATTCGCCAGAGGTGGTGATCCTCGATGAGCCGACCGTCGGTCTCGACCCGATCCAGATCCGCGAAATCCGCAAGCTGATCCGCGAACTGGGCGGCGAGCACAGCGTCATTCTCTCTACCCATATCCTCCCCGAGGTGCAGGCTACCTGCGACCGGGTGCAGATCATCAATAAAGGACAGCTGGTGTTGAACGACACCATCGACGGCCTGAGCCAACGAATGCAGAGCTCCAGTCTGCTGCTGGGACTGCGCCATGCTCCGGATGCTGCCGTGCTACAGCAGATAAACGGCGTGGTGGCCGTCACCGCACTGGAAGATGGCAGAGTGCGGATCAGCCACCCCCCCGACACCAGTCCCGCTGAGGTGCTGGCAGAGAAGGCAGTGAATGAGGGTTGGGGGCTCTATGAATTGACACCCGAACGGCTCTCACTGGAGGACGTCTTCGTCAACATCACCACCGAGGAGAATGAAACCGAGGAGGACGCCGCATGATCGCCACCATCGCCGCACGCGAACTACGCAGCCTGTTCCTCTCGCCGTTGGCCTGGTCGATCCTCGCCGTGGTGCAGATCATCCTCGCTTTTATGTTTCTCGGCCAACTCGATGTCTATGTCTCCTACCAGTCGCAGATCGCGATGATGGAGAGTCCACCCGGTGCCACCGAGGTGATCGTCGCACCGATGTTCTCCAACGCCACTATTATCCTGCTGCTGGTGATCCCGCTGCTGACCATGCGCAGCGTCAGCGAAGAGCGCCGCGCTCGCACCCTGCCGCTACTCTTCTCTGCGCCGTTGTCGATGACCGAGATCGTGCTCGGCAAGTATCTCGGCCTGCTCGGTTTCCTCGGCATCATGCTGGGACTACTCACCCTGATGCCGCTGTCACTGCTCAGCCTCGGCACCCTCGACTTTGGCCTGCTCGCCTCCAACCTGCTCGGTATCGGCCTGATGCTGGCCGCCTTCGCCGCCGCCGGGCTGTTTATGTCGACCCTCACCGCGCAACCGACGGTGGCGGCGATCAGTACCTTTGGCCTGTTGCTACTGCTCTGGATCATCAACTGGACCGGCCAGAGCATGGGCGAAGGTTCGGTGCTCACCTACCTCTCGTTGCAGAGCCACTACACGGCGCTGCTCAAGGGCCTGTTCGATAGCAGCGACGTCATCTACTACCTGCTGTTCATCGGTGCTTTCCTCACACTCAGTATTCGCCGCCTCGACGCGGAACGGTTGTAAGGAGACGACGATGCAGATCAGCAAACATATCCACCGCAAACTGCGCCTCGAAAGCTGGACCTTCGTGGTACTGTTCCTCACCGTAATCGGCCTTATTGCCTGGCTCAGCACCCGTTACCATCTCCAGGCCGACCTGACCGCCAGTGGACGTCACACTCTTTCTGAAGCCTCGGTGGCAGTGCTGGAAAAACTCGATGGACCGGTGACCCTCACCTCCTTCACCCGCGATGACGATGTCACCGGCCTGCGCAAACGTACCCGTGAACTGATCAGCCGCTATCAACGGGTCAAACCGGATATCGTGTTGAACTACATCGATCCGGATCAGCACCCGGACAAGGTGCGGGAACTGGGTATCACTATCGACGGTGAACTGCGGGTCGAGTACAGCGGTCGTGGCGAGAACCTGCAACGCATCGGTGAACAGTCGTTAACCAATGCCATGCAGCGACTGATGCGCAGCGGCGAAAGAAAGATCGTCTTCCTCAACGGTCATGGCGAGCGCCGTTTCGATGGTCAGGCCAATCATGACCTGGGCGAGTGGGGCAAACAGATGGTCGCCAAGGGCTTCAAGATGGAAGCCCTTAACCTGACCGCCGATCCCAAAATCCCGGATGACACCGCGGTACTGGTGATCGCCAGCCCACAGGCCAAACTGCTGGAGGGTGAGGTCAAACTGATCCAGGACTATGTAGAAAAGGGCGGCAATCTGCTCTGGCTCAATGACCCAGGCGAAGAAGACGGCCTGCAAGCGCTGACCACACAACTGGGGATCGGTTTTGTCCCCGGCACCCTGGTCGATCCCACTGGACAGATGTTGGGGATCAAGAACGCTGCCTTCATTGTCGTCGCCGAGTATCCACGCCATCCGGTGACTGAGGAACTCACCACCCTGACCCTGTTCCCGGAAGCACACGCCATCAACATAGTTAGTGATAAATGGCAGAGCACCCCGCTACTGCGTAGCCTTGGACGTAGCTGGTCCGAGACCGGAGCGATGCAGGGTAGCGTCTCTTTCGATCAGGACAAGGATATCCCTGGACCGCTGACTATCGGCATGTTGCTGAACCGCGATCAGGGCGAAGGCGACAACAAACACCAGCAACGTGTTGCGGTGATCGGCGATGGCGACTTCCTCGCCAACAGTTTCCTCGGCAATGGGGCCAATCAGGATCTCGGTTCGCGTCTGCTCAACTGGTTGAGCAACGATGACAGCATGATCAATATCCCGCCACGTGCTGCGCCGGATACCAAGCTGGAGATCACGCCGATGCTGTCACTGATGATCGGTGCAGGCTTCCTGCTGATCATTCCCGGCCTGCTGTTGGGTAGTGGCTTTGCTATCTGGTGGAAACGTCGTAAAGGTTGATCATGAAAAAAGGCACCCTGATCAATCTTTCGTTATTGCTGCTCATCGGCATTCTGGTGCTGCTCACGGTTTACGAACCGGGCATCCAGAAACCTGCCGAAGCACCGCTGCTGCTTTCACTCAAGCGTGATGAGGTAAACCATATCCTGATCCAACGTCCCGATCAGGAGACGGTGGAACTGGCCAAAGGCGATGACGATCAGTGGCAACTACTGCAGCCGATTCAGATCGCCGCCAGTGAATTTCGCATCGATTCCCTACTGCGTATTACCGAGAGCAAAAGTCTTAATCGTTTCGCCGCCGATCCGGCCAGACTTGCTAACTACAAACTCGACAAACCGCAGGCGGAACTCACTCTCAACAACAATATAAAGATCGCTTTCGGCAGTGCCACACCACTGGATCAACGCCGCTATGTGTTACTTGATAATCAGGTTCACCTGATCACCGATAATCTTTACTACTTTATGATCAGCGCCTGGCCCACCTTCGTCAGCATGAAACCGTTGCCAGCGGGAAGTAACATTGCCGCACTCGAATTACCAAAACTGAAACTAGCATGGCAGGAAAATCGCTGGCAGGTTGAGCCGAAGCAGGAACTCGATAGCGCCGATGAAATCACCACACTGCTCGATGCCTGGAAGTTTGCTGCCGCCACCTCGGTCAAAGCCTACGACGGCAGCAAGGGTGACAAGATTACTCTCCAGTTCAAAGACACCGATAAACCGCTGCAATTTTTGCTCACTGCACTCACACCGGATCTGGTACTGGCTCGTCCTGAATTGGGAATCGAATACCACTTCCCGGCAGAGCTGTCAGACAAACTGTTGACCCTGCCGAATCACGACACTGCAGACAAACCTGCCAATGAAAAAACCGAATAACGATAGCCTCCACATACCGGTAACGTTACGTGCCTGAATTACCTGAAGTTGAAACCACCCGTCGCGGTATCGAACCGCATACCAAAAACCGTGTGGTTACCGATGTCATCGTACGCCAGAGCAAACTGCGCTGGCCGATACCGCGTGGACTGAAACAGAAACTCAGTGGCCACAAAATCGAAAAGGTGGCGCGACGCGCCAAATACCTGCTGCTCACCTTTAACCACGGCACCCTGATCCTCCATCTGGGCATGTCCGGTAGCCTGCGCATCATTAAAGCCGATAGCGCAGCGGGTAAACACGATCACTTCGATCTGATTTTCGATAATGGCAAGGCACTGCGCTTGACCGACCCACGCCGCTTCGGTGCAGTACTCTGGACACCCGGAGATCCTGACACACACGAACTGTTGCGCACTCTCGGTCCGGAACCGTTGGACGATGACTTCAGCGCTGATTACCTCTACCAGCGCTCGCGCGGTCGCAAGGCCAGCATCAAACAGTTCATCATGGATGGCAAAATCGTCGTCGGTGTCGGCAACATCTACGCCAGCGAGTCGCTCTATCTGGCGTGCATCAATCCGAAAACCGCCGCTGGTAAAGTCAGTCGTGAGCGACTGGAACGCCTGGTCGCAGCGATCAAACAGGTGCTGACCGAGGCGATCAAACAAGGTGGTACCACCCTGCGCGACTTTGTTGGCGGCGATGGCAAGCCCGGTTATTTTGCCCAGCAACTCAAGGTTTACGGCCGCGAGGGCGAAGCCTGCCCAGGCTGCGGCAGCGCGGTAAAACAGGTCGTCCTGGGGCAACGAGCCAGCTACTACTGCCCCCATTGCCAGAAATAGGTGTGTACTCACTTACGGTATACCCATTGAAAACACTCACCCCACCAATACCTGCAGCGCGATTGCATTGAAAACGCACTTTTCTGCTAGAATTTAATAGCTAGCAGTCTCCGAATTGGGAGAAATGATATGGACGTAAACAATCAATCTATCGCACAGTCCGGCCTTTCGCCGCTCTACCCTCAGACCCAGCAACAGCTGAAGAGCGAGTCACGTAACGCTGCCGAGACAGAGAACCCGGTCGAAGACGCGAAAGAGGGTAGCAACGAACAGCCGCAACCGCGCACTGACAATAACAGCCAGCAACAAAGCGGTGGCGTCGACACCTACGCCTGAGCGAGCAGGTAAACGAATAAAAAGGGCAGCGTAAGCTGCCCTTTCTTTTTCCTGAAGGAAAAACAGAACTCCCCCTTAAATTGATTTCTCTAATGACATAAATTAGCCTGAACCTTCCGTTCCAGAACACAGAAAGGATATCCGTGTATGACCCAGGGCACTGCCATCACCCCTTTCTGGAACCGCATCCCGAAATTCTTCCTCTATGGTCTCTACCCCTATCCCTTACTGCTGGCCGCAGGGTTAATGCTTGCCGCATTTTTCTTCGGCGGGCCGCTGTTTAATTTCATTCTTTATATCGTCGCAATCAAATACTCTGCTGTGGTACTGCAACACACGGCTGATGGCGAATTGACACCACCCAAACCCACCTGGGAAATCATTAACGAAAATTACCAACTGCCGTTCAAACTTTTTTTCGTCTTTGCTGTTTTCAATTTCGGTGTGGGTGTGCTTGTC
>JBNKVM010000005.1:0-70932 GCA_050299175.1 Thiohalomonadaceae bacterium | reverse complement strand
GTCGGCAGCGGCCAGCTCGGCCCCTTCGCCAGCGGCTACTGGGGCCATCCGGCAATGAAGCTGCCGCCGGAGGTCAACCTGCTGGCGGTCGCGCACTACCTGCAGGCGCTGGAAGTGCAGAACTACGCCAACAAGATCGTCGCCATCCTCGGCGGCAAATCGCCGCACATCCAGAACCTGGCGGTGGGCGGTATCAGTAACTCGATCAACATGAACGCCCAGTCGGTGCTCAACATGGAGCGGCTGATGATGATCAAGGGCTGGATCGACAAGCTGGACCACTTCGTCAAATCGGTCTACATGACCGACGTCCCGGCGGTCGGCGCCTTCTATCTCGACTGGGCCGGTTACGGCAAGGGCATCACCAACTACCTCTCCGTACCCGACTGCCCGCAGGACAGCAAAGGCACCATCTTCGACCTGCCCGGCGGTTACATCGAGAACGGCGACCTCAGCACCTTCAAACCGATCAACACCCACGGCGACGCCTACTTCCGCGACGGCGTGGCGGAGAGCTCCAAGCACTCCTGGTACGAAGGCGAAGCGGCGCTGCACCCCTACGACGGAGAAACCGAGCCGCACTACACCGACTTCCAGGACGAGGGCAAATACTCCTGGGTCAAGGCGCCGACCTTCTACGGCAAACGCGCCCAGGTCGGTCCGCTGGCCAACGTCTTCGTCATGGTCGCCTCCGGCCACGAAGGGGCTACCAAGTACCTCAACGATGCGATGGGCGTACTGCGCGGCGTCTCCGGCAAGCCGGACATCCCGATCACCGCACTGCACTCCACCATCGGCCGTCACGCCGCCCGTGCGGTCCGTTGCGGTGTCATGCTCGATACCCTCAAGCAGCAGTGGCAGAAGCTGGTCGACAACATCGGCACCGGCGACACCGACACCTTCAACCCACCGGTCTTCCCCAAGGGCGAGATCCGCGGTTTCGGTTTCCACGAAGCGCCGCGCGGCACCCTGTCGCACTGGGTGGTTATTGAAGACGGCAAGATCAAAAACTACCAGGCAGTCGTTCCCAGCACCTGGAACTCCGGCCCGCGTGACCAGAACGACGAAATCGGACCCTACGAAGCGTCGCTGATGGATAACCCTGTTGCCGATCCGGAAAAGCCGCTGGAAGTGCTACGCACTGTTCATTCCTTTGACCCCTGCATTGCATGTGCCATACATATGGTCGACACTGAAGAGCAGGAAATCGTCAAGGTCCAGGCGCTGTAATGAGGAGGAGTAGAGAGATGATGAACCAATTCAAAAAAACCGCCGCCGTACTGGCACTGCTGCTTAGCCCGGGCCTGGCCCTGGCACACACCGGCCACTACACCGACGGCGGATTGTGGCACGGCATGGTCCACCCGCTGAGCGGACTGGACCACATGCTGGCGATGATTGCGGTAGGCCTTTGGGCCGCTTACGCGGGCGGTAAAGCGCTGTGGCTGCTGCCCGCTTCTTTTGTCGGCATGATGCTGGCTGGAGCCGGACTCGGCTTCGCCGGGATCGCCCTGCCGATGATGGAGCCGCTGATCCTCGCCTCCGTGGTGATCCTCGGCCTGCTGGTGGCGTTCAACATCCGCATGCCGCTGGTTCCGGGGATGGCGCTGGTCGCCCTGTTCGGCCTGTTCCACGGTCAGGCCCACGCGCTGGAGATGGCAGCAGGCACCGCCACCTTCACCTACGCCATCGGCTTCGCCATGGTCACCGCCCTGCTGCACCTCGGCGGTATCGCCATCGGCTACAGCCTGTTCCGTGGCTTCGGTCGTCGCCTGCTCGGCCTTGGCACCGCAGGCGCCGGACTGTTCATGACCTTCTCCTGATTATTTCTCGCGCAAAGGCGCCAGGGACGCAAAGCAAACTTATCCCTGGCGCCTTTTGCGTCTTAGCGCGAGACAGGGCTTTACAGAACATTCAGAAGAGGCACCACCATGGCACCCATACTGGTTATCGGACTGGGCAACATCCTGATGCAGGACGAGGGCGTCGGCGTCCGCGTCGCCGAACTGCTGGAGAGCCGCTATCACATTCCCGAAGAGGTGGAAGTGATCGACGGCGGCACCACCGGCACCGAACTCTACCAGCCGATGCGCGGCCGTGAGCGGCTCATCGTCACCGACTGCGTCAACACCGGCGCCCCCGCCGGAACCCTGGTGCGGCTGGCCGACGATGAAGTCCCCGCCTTCTTCACCACCAAAATCTCCAACCACCAGCTCGGCCTCTCCGACCTGCTGGGGCTGCTGCAAATGAGCGGCGACCAGCCCAAACACGTCACCATCATCGGCATGGTCCCCTACGAGTTGAACAACACCCTCGGCCTCTCCGAGGCCACCCTGGCCAAAATCGAAGAGATGCTGCAAATGGTCATCGACGAACTGGCCACCGCCGGGGTCACCCTCACCCCACGCGACCAACCGCTGCCCTGCTTCTGGGACAGCAAGACCCGCGAGGGCGAACCCCTGTGTGCATAGGCATACCGGTTCAGGTTATCGAATCCGACGAATTCACCGCCCGCTGCCGCGGGCGGAATGGTGAAGAGGTCACGGTCAACCTGATGCTGGTCGGCGGACCGCAGCCGCCGGGCACCTGGCTGGTCAACTTCCTCGGCTCCGCCAGGGAAGTGATGAGCGAGGAGGATGCGCGGAATGCCAGTATGGCGTTGGATGCGCTTTCTGCCGTCATGTCAGGGGAGGAGGATATTGATTTTGATCGGTACTTTCCGGGGTTGGAGAGTAAGTCGTAACCTCCCGTCGTTCCCGCAAAACTCACCACCCCGTCATTCCATGTAGGTCGGATTAGCGCAGCGTAATCCGACAAAAGCCCGTCATTCCGGCATCCGCCGGAATCCCAATGAGTCGCTACCGCGACAAATAAGGGCATTTGAAAGCGGGGGCTGCCCCGCATGCAGGTCACTTTCTCTTGCGCGACCAAGAGAAAGTAACCAAAGAGAAGGCCGCCCGAAGACTTGCCGCTACGCGGTGCCCTGCGCTTCTCGCCATTTCAGGCCGTTCGCGCAACTCGCTCGGCAAGCCTCGCTCAAACAGGCCCTCACTTTCCCCTGAAATGACTGCGATGCTCGGCTGCGTCTACGGGACCCAAAACCGCTTCGTTCTAGTACTGAGATATACAAGGAGATATGAATCCTATAATCTAATGATTTTAGTTTCCTAGATGAGCGGCCAAAACGAACACACCTCTCTATCTACTTAAATTTTAATGAAAAATAATGGTCCTAAATACATTCGACATGGATTCGACAACCACGCAGATAGGTGTCGGGGTCTCCGAAAGAGGTTATAGAGAGTCCTCGGTCGATTACATAGAGCCGACCAAACCAACCTGTGTGGATCTCTTTGCAGGTGCCGGTGGTTTCTCGGTAGCCGCTAAAAACGTCTCGATAAATGTGGTAGCGGCGGTTGAACTCGACAAACATGCGTGTAAAACGTATTCACGCAACCTAATCAACGAAAGCTCGACTACAAAGCTCTATTCTGAAAATATCCTGGAGCTCAAACCCGAAACGCTGAAGCGTGAGAATTTTCCTGCCCGGACAAATTGCGACATCGTTTTGGGTGGACCGCCATGCCAAGGTTTCTCGACACACAGAATTAAAGACGCAGGCGTCAACGATCCACGTAATGCATTAATCTTGCGCTACTTCGAATTTGTAAAGCATCTGTCCCCTAAAGTGTTTCTTATGGAGAACGTACCGGGACTTCTGTGGGCTCGTCATAACGATTTTCTGGAAGAGTTCTACAAACAGGGCAAAAAAGCGGGCTATACAGTGCTTGAGCCAATTGTCCTTGATGCAAGGGATTTCGGTATACCACAACGGAGAAAACGCGTATTTATTCTGGGTATAAGAAAAGGTACCGAATTCGATATGGCGCACTGGCCCCCCAAACAGACTCATGGGAACGACAAGGCCCGTATAGCCAACCCTGAGTTGTTGCCGTGGACAAGCGCAAAGGAATATGGCGTCTTCAAAAAAGCACCAAAAGGCGATCCGAACAACCACCATATGAACCACTCACCCGAGTTGATCAAAACGTTTATGGAAACTCCCGCGAATGGTGGTAGCCGTCACCAATCAGGTCGGGTGCTACCGTGTCACGAAGAGCATGACGGTCATAAAGATGTCTATGGGCGGATCAATCCAAAAGAACCAGGTCCGACCATGACGACAGCTTGCATCAACCCATCTAAGGGGCGTTTCGTGCATCCGGCTCAACACCACGGTATCACCCTGCGACAAGCAGCACGCTTTCAGACCTTTCCCGATGATTTTGTTTTCGAGGGTGGCCTGATAGCTGGTGGCGCACAAATTGGTAATGCCGTACCGGTCAAATTAGGTGAGGCACTGTTGAGAGCGGTACTGAGGGGATTGGGAGTTGAGACCGCGAATTAGACAAGGAGTGTCGTAGATGGCCGATTCCGTTTCGTTTCGTACACGTGCCAGAACTATAGATCACCTCGGTCGGGAACAGATCGCTGACTGCCCGACTGCCATTTCCGAACTTTGGAAAAACGCATACGACGCTTACGCCAAAAAGGTAGCCTTGCATATCTACGACGGCGAGGTACCGATTGCAGCTATAATGGACGATGGTCACGGCATGAGTCGCGACGAGTTCGTTGAAAAATGGTTGGTGGTAGGTACCGAGTCGAAAGCCTCCGGAAATGAAACTACAGAGGAAGACCGTAACGGTCTCGCACCGAGACCAAAACAGGGGCAGAAGGGTATAGGCCGTCTCTCCTCCGCCTTCCTTGGCCCGCTGTTGCTGGTTGTTTCCAAGCGTCGTGATACACCCTATGTCGCAGCTTTCATCGACTGGCGTCTGTTCGAGAATCCCTTCCTCTATCTGCATGACATTGAGATCCCTGTCGTCGAGTTCGATTTAAAGGAGCAACTCTTCAACCATCTACCCGATATGTTCGATACCCTAATGGGAAATATTTGGGGAAGCGGTAAGAAACAGGACAAGGAACGAGA
Organism: Thiohalomonadaceae bacterium; assembly: GCA_050299175.1. Lineage (GTDB taxonomy): Bacteria > Pseudomonadota > Gammaproteobacteria > Thiohalomonadales > Thiohalomonadaceae > JAPHTQ01. Next base: position 65,939 of record JBNKVM010000005.1, on the reverse strand, counting down.
CGAGAGAGTAAAAGCTGCATGGAAAGCGTTCGACGAGTTGGAAAAAGAGGAAGATAAGCCATCTACCCGCGAAGCCATCGAGAAAGTCGTAATTGATACTGCGTTCGAAGCGAGACATCTAGAGCAGTGGTCAGTATGGCGTAGCGATAAAGATCAGGGTACGGCACTCTTGATAGCGGATATCGTTTTCGACTTGGAGGCACAACTGGACGGACGAGTAACACCGGAGGATGAAGGTTCGGCCAAACAGGCTAGAAAACGGTTATTTCAAACGTTGTCGAACTTTACCGACCCTTTTGCCGATAAAAATGAAGTTAGTGCAGGATATGCGGTAGATATCTTTGACTACTCAGTAACGGCATGGCAAGGAAATCTCCGTAAATCGATAATTACCGACCTGCATGAATTCGATCTAAAGGACCTCGAAGAACTCGAGCATGTTGTTGAAGGTGCCGTCGATGCCAATGGTATATTCCGAGGTAGAGTAAAAGCTTTCGGTGAATGGCTGACAGATGAAATCGTTATACAGCCGGAAAGCCAAGTACCAACCAGAGCCAACAGCAGAGTCGGGCCATTTCATATTCGTTTGGGAACATTCCAACAAGTGGCGACATCCTCGACCCATCCTCCTGAGATTCACGCCGCCTACATGGAGAAAACAGATAAATATGGTGGGGTGATGGTCTACCGTAATGGACTACGCGTTATGCCGTATGGTCGAGAGGATAATGACTTCTTTGAGATCGAGCGCCGTAGGACCCTTCATGCTGGGCGACATTTCTGGTCAAATCGCAGAACGTTCGGCCGCGTATCGATTACACGGGAGGGAAACGAAAATCTGAGAGACAAGGCCGGACGAGAAGGAATCATCGATAACAAAGCGGCGAAGGTATTCCGTGATCTGGTTGAGAATATACTGATCTACACCGCTTATAACTATTTCGGAACGGATTCTGATCTGCAGAAAGAAAAGCTACCAGAAATAAAAGAAACACGCAAAAGAGAGAAAGCGGAGGCTGAACGAAATAAGCGCAGGGCATCCCTACGTAAACGCTTTCGCACGAGTCTAAAACGCTTAGCACCACAGTTGGCGGAGCTTCGTGAAGAACTGGAGTCATTTGCACAAGAGATAACCGAATCGACACTCGATGATGAAGTGATAATTGCTGGATATCGTGAACGTCTATCTGAGCTAAAGGACCGTTCAAAGGACTTTTCACTGGGTGAAACGCCCCGTAATCTCGGTACGCTTGAGGAGGAGTATCTCGCTTATCGCGGAGACCGTCGTCGTGTCGATGAGTTGTTGAAGATACTTGAGGAATCGCTAAATGCTGCCTATGAGCGTGTCGCTCCCAAAGAGCCCCGCGAAGTTGCCTTATCGGAGTTGTCGCGACATGCCGCTTATCTGCATTCACGGCTGCGAAAATGGAACAGTGAAGCAAAGTCTCTGCTGAGCGATGAACAGCAGAGAATTAGCGAACTTATTGAAGCGCGAAACAAACTCTACCACCAGCGTACCCTACCGCTATTGGACGATGTAGAGAACGAACGCATTCCGTTGGGAGAGGTTCTGCACCGTTTGGACGATGAACGGGAAAGGGTAGACTTTGACAACAGTGAAACGTTCGAACCTTATATAGCGGCCTTAAGAAGCTTACAGGAAAACATCGACCTTGCCACGCTGGCTGATTACGGTATGGACACGGTCGATGAAATGCGGGAGGAGATCGATCGCCTCCATGCCCTCGCGCAGCTGGGTATTACCGTCGAGATTATCGGTCATGAGATACAGAGCCTTGAGTTAACGGTCAGTGAAGGGCTTGCGGAACTCCCTGATACCGTTAAACAGACAGATGCCTACACATCCGCAAAAGCAGCTCATGAAGCCCTAACAGAAAGACTACGTTTCCTGTCGCCACTCAAGCTCTCAGGTGACAGTAGTAAAACGCAACTAACAGGAAAACTGATTCTTGATTATATTTCGCGCTTCTTTGGCGATTCATTGTTGAAGCGCGGTATCATCCTAAACTCTTCAGAACGCTTTAATCAGTTCTCTTTACTAGAACGCCCGTCTCGTATTTACCCGGTATTCATCAATCTTATTAACAATGCTGCCTACTGGGTAACTAGAACTAATGATGGCGAGAAACGGATTCTTCTTGATGTCGTCAACGACAAAGTGGTAGTAGCCGACTCAGGTTCCGGTGTGGACGAGGACGATCAGAAACACCTTTTCACCCTATTCTTTACCCGAAAAGTGCGCGGCGGACGGGGTGTTGGCCTTTACCTTTGCAGAGCAAATCTCGCGGCTGGTGGCCACAAGATAGAGTACGCGACAGAAGACAAGTATCGCTTGTTGCCGGGTGCCAACTTCGTAATCGAATTTACTGGTGCTCAATACATTTGAGGGAGAAGCCTGGGTGGCATTGGAATACGGAGATCTCATTAAAGAAACCTTTATCGATCCTATACGCACTGTTGTCGTCGTGGATGATGACTTCCCAACAGTTGATGCCATGCTTGCTAAAGAATGCGATAGTACCAAACAGTCCTGGAATTCTGATGCGCTCAAAATAACCCGTGACATTGTGAAGTTTTGTCGAAAGAGGCCGTGGTTGGTTGATATCCATGACGGCCAAGGTGATGAAAGTGAAGATGAGGCGGTTGCAACTCATCTTCACCACTCAGATCTTATGATTCTTGATTATCACCTAAATCCAGATGACCAAACGGATGGGACGCGTGCAATCAATCTACTTAGACGGCTTGCAAGTAACGACCACTTTAATTTAGTCGTAGTATACACACGTGGTATCGATTCTGCGGGTGGGGATATAGATAGGGTCGTCAATGAGATTGCCGTAGGCTTGAGCGCATACGAACAGCGTTTTGTTATGCATAGACATGCGCTTGACGTTGCCCAGAAGCTTATCGAAGAGTGGGAAGATATAGATGATACCATATCGGATAAGCTAGAACGGGCCGTTGATACAAGGGCATATCTCCGGGTGAGAAATATCCCTGAAGAATTGAACTGGAACGAAATCTACCAGTGGCAAGAGTTCGCTGTAATTAAAGCTCTGATTGATAATGGCCCAAAAATAGATCGATGGAAAATTATTCTGAAATGGGCGCTTCATAAACGGCAAGAATCTTTGAGGGAAAAGCTTGCCGAACAGAACTACGGGCAACTCAGCTACCATCCAAATAATAATGAGATCAACTGGGTACGTACCTCACGTCTGTTCATTACGGTTGTCAGCAAATCGAATGACCCCTCCGAAATTCCCGACAAATTACTGGATGCAATCAAAGCGTGGGAACCGCAGCCTCATCGCCTATTAATGTCAAAAATGAGGTCTGCCTTGGATGAGAGTGGTGTTTCTGCCGAGGATGAGGTTCTGCGGAATAGTTGCCTACAAGCTGGGTGGTTGGAAGACCTTGTTGCCGGTGAAAAAGAGGAGCGTTTGTGGAAGGTCGGCAGAACGCTTAATAGACATTGGGAGCGCCTCGGCGACACTATACGACCACATATGGAGGACTTTTCAGCAAGATTGGCAGATCATCTATCCTCAATGCACGAGGATACAATGTTGCAAAGATTTTCCCCATTTAAGGAAAACCATAACCAACGACGTGATGAGGTAGTTATCGCACTTAATAGCTATGCCTGCAGTAAGCCCGTAGACGGCACACACCTCACGACGGGACATATTCTGAAGATTGCCGACAACGACTACTGGTTGTGCCTGACTCCGGCATGTGATTTGATGCCGGGGCAACATACCAGCGGATGGCACGGAAGACTGCAGAATCATATGCCATTCACTGCAGTTGAATTGTATAAACCGAAGCGAGACAAGGCTCTGGAGAAAGCAACCGACGGTTCATACCTGTTTTTTGACATCGAAGGCGAGCCATTTATATTTAGTTTTATTCCCGATCCCGGTTCAAATGAATCAATACCCAACCCGAAAATAGAGCAATTTTTTGCAGCAAACAGTGGAAGATTCGAACGGAGCAATCCGGAACTCTCCTTGACACGTATTGCAGCAGATGGTAAGGACTTAGCAATGCGTACTAACCAAGCAACTGTGATCGCCCAACTTCGCTACGAATATGCACTCAACCTCCTACAACGTCTCGGTGCGACACAAACAAGAGTAGGTCTCGATTTTGCATCCTACTCTCCTCCACCTGATGAGTGATGGATAAACTAAGCCCGGAAAAACGTTCAGAGGTAATGTCGGCAGTCAAAGGTAAAAACACCTCTCCAGAGATAAGAGTGAGAAAGGCACTTCATGCCGCAGGTTATCGCTTCCGTCTGCACAGAAAAGACCTACCGGGAAAGCCCGATATAGTCCTCCCGAAATATCGGACATGTATCTTCGTCCATGGATGCTTTTGGCATCAGCACCCCGGTTGCATGCGCGCTACATTACCTAAAACTCGGCGTTCTTTTTGGGTAAAGAAATTGGAGACCAACCACAGGCGTGATGTTCGTGTAGTACAAGAGCTTGCAAAACTAGGATGGCATGTATGTGTAATATGGGAATGTAAAACAAAAAAATCTGAAATCCTGACTAACGAAATAAAGAAATGTCTTAGTGATCGTGATTAAAGAGAGAGCCCCACAATTAAAGGTGGTCAGCACAATTAAAGGGGTCAGAGCCCTTTTAATTATGTAATCACATCGTGTGCTGATTACTGAATGAACTTACTATGCTAGAAGCCATAATATTTGTTCTTGCAACAGTGACAGGCATTATTTGGCTGCTTTTCGCATATTGGCAAATCAAACTGATAAGAAGAATAAATGTAGTGTCATGTACTCAGCATCCAGTACCTGAGAATATCCTTTGGACTAGGCGTGCAGCCATAGCAATTAAAGCTGACAGTTATTGCCAAACACTAAGAAAAAGGCGGAATCTGTTTGCGATTATATTCTTGGCAATGATTGCTGTATTTGGAGCGCTTCTGATCATTTTATCTGTTCTAGTAAAGTAGATTTTTATTTAATATTTGTTTTCATTTACCCCGCATTTTTCCCTTGACTCCCCCTCCCTTTCTCCATAATTTGGACAGTGCAACACCGCTCAAAACAAAGCGCCGGACGGCGATGCGCTAACATCATCCGCCCGGCTAACCCTAAGACTGTACACGCAGACCTTAGGGCTGCATCGGAGTATACAACATACCCGGCGATGATCATTATCGCCCGTTGTGTGACAAGCGGCCCTTCTGTCTTCACGACATCGGGGCCGCTTTGCGTTGAGCTTCCATCAACCCGGTAACTACCGGAACGACAAGGAGCTAAAAGCAATGTCACATGCAAACACCAATATCATCTATCCCCAATCCACCGACCGTACTGCCGCCTGGCAGGTCCGTGAAGACGGCGACGACTACGGCACCAATAAGGGCAACAACAACGTCCAGAGCGTTTCCCTGTCCGACCTGCATAACCGCGTCCTCGACCGGCTCGACCGGGCCAAGGCGCTGACCCACCTGCTGAAAACCGCTGACACGCTGCCAGACGACATCATCCAGCATACGGTTGCCATCCTTGAAGAACACATCGAGCAGGCCCAAACCACCAGTAGAAGAGTGTGGGACTACATGCAGCGCGAGAAAAAACTGGGCAGTTAACCTGCCTCCCTTCCGCTAACAGAATGTCAGGCCGAAACGGCCTGACTCCACCGACTTGAACTAGAAGCGAACTCAAGATTAGCGAGCGCAGGTGAGACACGGCAAAAATGGACGATAAAGCGGAGTTTACACGCCAGTAAATGAGCATTTTGAGTCCATTTTTAACACCGTATCGCCAAAGCGCAGCAATTTTGAGTCGCTTCTAAAGGAGCGAAAACCATGTCACAGGCCAATACCAATGTTACCTTTCCCCAATCCACCGACCGTACTGCCGCCTGGCAAGTCCGCGAAGACGGCGACGACTACGGCAAACTAAGCCGCAAACTCCTCGAACTGCACGACCGCATCACCGACCGCCTCGTCCGCGCCGATGCCCTGAGCTACCTGATGCAAACCGCGGAGAACCCACCGGAACACGCCACCCGGATCACCGCCATGCTGCTTCAGGATCTGATTCAGGAAGCACAGCAGGCCAACGAGAAACTATGGGAAGAGGTACACCGCCTCACCCGCAAGCTCGGCGACAACGCAACTCGCCACTGATGTAATAAAAAAGCCTGCCGGGAGTATTCCCGGCAGGCTTTGTCATTTTCTCTATCGCCAACTGTTGGCGATCTGCTAACTAACGTTCTTTTGTTTATCGTTCTCCAGCTCTTCGAACTGGTTGATGGTGACATCGCCATCGGGAAAATGAGCACGAATCTCTAACTGCCCACCCATTGCCTCGATAAAGCGGCGCAGTGTGGAAATATACATATCCGTCTTTTTCTCTATTTTGGCCACGGCGGGCTGTTTGACCTCAAGCTCTGCGGCAAGCTGTTCCTGAGAGAAAAGGCGGGCTTGACGAAGCTCGGCGAGGGGCAAGGTCGCCTTCATTGCCTTGGCCTTCGCACGTGAGCGCGCCTGGGCCCCGGGGCTCATCGCTTTACGCAGATCTCTGAATTTTTTAGCCATGCCTCGTCTCCGCTATCGCTATTTTTTCCGAGAGTTAGCTTCTCTCTCTAATACTGCCAGGTGTTCATCGTAGAGCCGATCCGCCAACGGGACATGCTCGTCGTACCAACGGTTATTACCGGTCTTGTCTCCACCAATCAGCAGGATAGCCATTCGGCGTGGGTCGAAGGCATAAAGCACCCTGTAGGGCCTTCCTGCATGCTGGATTCGAAGCTCTCGCATATGCGGATGCCTGGAGCCATTGATTCCTGAACTATAGGGGTGGGGAAGCTGAGGGCCCTTCTCCTCCAGCAATTCAACCGTCGCAGCGACATCCTCCTGCTCTGCTTCTGAGAGGCTTTCCCACCACTTGCCGAACTCGTCCTGTACTCGACTTCCCATTCCATTACTGGAATATAATCAATATGGAATGTATATCAACCTCAGATACTGGCTCATCCGCCATTGAAGTGCTGATACAGGGCCTGTCTGTGCCCCCGGCAGGTTTACGCTGCTCGGCAAGATTGGCTCCGCGCACGTCAACCAGAATCGATCCCCTATTAATGCTTTTACTGACATCACGGTGTCAGGAGAGCGGGTTTATTGTCATCTCTCCAGCCGTAAAAGGGAAAGTGACCTGCGTTATGAGCCATAAAACCAACTTGAATGCAGCAATAGAAGAATTGGCCTATATCCCTGGCATTGGCCCTAAAGTGGGAATGATGCTGGCGGAGATAGGGATTTCCGACATATTCGATCTCATGGGGCGTGACCCAGAAAGGCTTTACGAAGAGATATGCGAATCAAGAGGCGCGGTGCTTGATCGTTGTGTTTTGTACCATTGTCGATGCGCAGTGTACTTCGCATCAAATGAAACTCACGTTCCTGAGCTTCTCAAATGGTGGAACTGGAAATAAAATGTGTAGCCAGGTTTTGTAATTTTCTCTGCTATCTAACTCAATTAACGGGCCAGACCTTTAATCTTCCCGTTAATTAACGGTATTGCCATGATGATGAGCATCATCCGGATGCGGGTGCGGATCAGCTTTGGCGTCTTCGTGCGCATGCCCTTCTTCTTCCTCTGCCTGGGGAAGTGACATAACGCCCAGCCCGTAGCGATAGACAAGTTCACCGCCGTGCCAGGCGGTCGAGGCCAACACCCCTCCGGCACCCACCATGACAGCGGCAAATACCGGTCCGAGCACCTGTTTACGTCGTACGCGGAAAATCGACCAGATAGTCAGGGCAAGAAAGAGGGAAATGGTGGCGATGGCCCAGTTACGGTGGTCGTTCATCGCCAGGTGGGAAACGGTATCGTGTGCAACCGTGTTATAGGCATAGAGCCCACTCAGTCCTGTAACTATTGAAAATCCGGTGCCGAACCAGAGTGACCATCTTGCTACGATACGCCACTCCTCTTTTAGCGGAGATCGTATTACAGGCGATATTACTGTTAGTCCAACCGAGAGCGATAAGAGCGCTACAGTAAAGTGCACAAAAACAGGATGCCAGTTAGGAATGATCTCAAACATGCTGTCCCCCATCAGAAAGAGTGAAGCAAATCCGTTCGGGTAATACGATCGGCATTTCATTCCTGAAGTTGGCCAATCGCTCACCAACGATTCACTTGCACGACTGCATCAGTTCAAACCGCTGCGGGTGTGAACCGTAAACAGGTACCAGAGAGCGTTCGCTCAGGATATTTAATGCTTGCCCTCTGGTACCTCCATCTTATCTAAACACTAGCTCCTTCTGGCAATAACTGCTATCGCATCGCTTTCTGTTGCCAACGCTGCGCCAGTCAGGTCACCTGCCATTTCAGTGACAACAAAACCCGCATCGTGCAGTTCCGCCGTGATTGCTTCTGGCGTGTAGTGCTGGGCCCAGTTGTAGATCTGCCAGGTTTGCCCAGGCTCGACGATGGCGTAACGATCCAGCACCAGACGCTCGGCTTCGTAGATAAGCGTTTTCTGGATACCGACGTAATCGCCTTCGGCCCAGAAGCCACCCATCAGTCGATCTTCGATCTGGGTGCTCTCTTCCCGAACCTTCAGCATCCCCATGCCGGGAACGTCCAGCACGATGTAGCCGCCGGGGTTAAGCATCTTGCGCATTCTGCCCAATAGCTTTGACCGTTGTTCCGGTGACAGGACACACAGGTCCATATAGATCAGTGTGATGATGTCGAAGCCGGTAGACAGTTCATCGTTGAGGTAGTCGGCAACCAGATAGCGAATCGACTTGTCCGTGTTTGCTTTGGCGTAGTCGATGGCCTGTTTCGAAAAATCGACGCCAGTCACCGTTGCACCCTTTGCGGCAAAACGCTGGGCATAGAGACCCGGTCCGCAGCCCAGATCGCACAGGCTTTTGCCGGATAGTCCGAGCTGCTTGTCGAACCAGCTAACGGCTTTATCGATGATCTCAATTCGGCGCGATGCCAGATCCGTCTCCTGATTGAGATGGTACTTCAGCATCTGCCGAGCGAGGTGAGGTTTTGTCCATAGATCCCTGGCCGTGTATTTGGCGAACGGCGCAGGACGGACAGCAATGTCATGCATCAAATCGTACATAATAGAATCCCTTGAAGCCTTTTGGCTTCCATAGTGAAAGTATTGTTTGGGAATTGTGCGGACGAGTTGTAGCGCATCTTTTCTCTCCCGCCGGGAAAGAAGAAACCGATGCAAATCCGCGATGTCGATTAGATGTTCATAACGGTGGCGATTATATGACCCAGGCCCGCCCTTATCAACAGCTAGTATGGCTTCACTGACCGAGAACGGCTTTATCCATTGAATTACACCCCACCCGCGTCAGCGCGATGCTGCTTCAGGATCTGATCTAGGAGGCCCAGCAGGCTAACGAGAAACTGAGGGAAGAGGTACGCCGCCTCACCCGCAAGCTTGGCGATAACGCAACCCGCCACTGATGCAATAAAAAAGCCTGCCGGGTGTACTCCGGCGGGCTAACGGAGAAAACACATTGGAACACATTGCAATATTTCTTATGGCTGGTAGCGCGGCAGTCATATTGCTGCTCGGCACCGCACATCTCATCTATACATTCTACGGCACGAAGCTACGGCCACGAGACAGTGACCTTCAAGAGCGGATGCGTACTGTCTCCCCGGTAATTAGTCACGAGACTTCCATGTGGAACGCCTGGATCGGATTCAATGCAAGCCATAGCTTCGGCGCAATCCTGTTCGGCCTGGTATACGGCTACCTGGCACTTGCCCATTCTGTTTTCCTATTTGAGTCAACGTACCTACTGGTGGTCGGCCTGACCCTGCTCGTGGGGTATACACTACTCGCCAGGCGATATTGGTTCAGTATTCCGTTCCGGGGCATAACAGTCGCGCTATTTCTTTATATCGGCGCGATCGCCACGATGCTGATCTGACCAATTGACGTACCACAAAACGTCACAACGACGTGTAATCATTGTTGTGTTCCCTATGGAGAGTGAAAGTGGCATTTTCAGATTCTGAAAGGGAAGCTCTTTTGGCTGTGAAGGGCGTTGGCCCAACCGTCCTGAAGCGTTTTGAAGAGATAGGTATCGACTCATTTGCTGAGTTAGCGGCCCATCAGGTGGATGATATAGCCAAAATGGTTGCATCAATGCTCCGAACAACTTGCTGGAAGAACAGCCCCCAGGCGAAAGTAGCCATCGAAGCTGCCATTGCTCGGGCAAAAGAAGGCGTGTAAAACTTTGAAGTTCAGACATAGCAGTGTCATTTGATTCGGTCGCCAGACGCTTGTACCGCGCCCCGTTTTATAGCTGCCGAATATGTAGTGTGGAAGAATTATGATTGAAGACTGGATGGTTTCTATTCCGCAAGGCGCAATTCGCTTGCGGGATGATCGAAAGAAGACTAGCTGGAGTTCTAAAATAGAACCGTTCTTGCTGAGCAAACACCTGATAACTCAGGAAATATACTCTGACGTCATGTCATGCACCCCTTCTACCTTCCGTGGGCAGAATAAACCAGTGGAGAGTGTTTCCTGGTTTGATGCGGTCCGATTTTGTAATGCTCTCAGTGAACTATCCGGCCTGGAGAGATGCTATCTGATCGACACTGATAACGAATCGGTAGCTCTGGTGAGTAGTGCCGATGGCTACAGATTACCGACCGATGCGGAGTGGGAATATTCATGTAGGGCAAAATCGGGGACCGTCCAATATGGGAGCATTGAGGATATTGCCTGGTATGAAGGGAATTCCAACGGCACTACACATGATGTCGGTTTGAAACTGCCCAACGATTTTGGTTTGTTCGATATGCTAGGCAATGTCTGGGAGTGGTGTTGGGATCTGTATGACCCTGAAGTATACGGCTCATATCGTGTCTTTCGTGGCGGGGGATGGTCAGATGAATCACGGGGTTGTTTGGCATCCAATCGCAGGAGAAGTCATCCAACTTATACGGTTGACGACCTGGGCTTCAGGGTGGCAAGGTCAGCATAATGAGACCTGAATCTGCATTTGCGGGCCATTTCGCATCATAAAAGGAACATGAATGATTAGATACTTAGTCACAGCTTTTCGAACACCTCAGTTCGATCCCGGCGTCATTGAGGCGCACCTAGCCTTTCTGGATGAACTCAGACAACGTGGGCAACTTGAACTGGCCGGTCCTTTCACGGACAAGTCAGGCGGTGCTTATCTGATCAGGGCTGAAAATATGGAGGCGGCTGAGGCCATAGCATTCAGCGATCCGGTGCACACGTCGAAGTCTTCGATTGTCACCGTTTACGAATGGGACGCAAAGTAATTACTTTAATCAACATGGATATTGTCGCTACGCTCTACTCGTGTAGCGTTTCAAATATTCTCTGCTGGCTTCAATAGAATAATCAGGTAACACATGCACAACTATCATTTAGCTCAAATCAATATTGCTCAAGCACGTGACTCGATGGAGTCAGAAACGATGAGAGGGTTTGTTGAACGTCTCGATGAAATCAATGCCCTGGCGGATCGTTCTCCCGGATTTGTCTGGCGATTACAGGCTGAGGAAGGCGATGCAACATCCATTCGGGTTTTTGACGACCCTATGCTTATCGTAAACATGAGTGTTTGGGAGGATATTGAATCCTTGAAGAACTATGTCTACAAATCCAATCATGTGGAGTTAATCCGGGACAGGGATGCATGGTTTAATAAAATCACAAGGGCACACCAGGCGCTTTGGTGGATTCCCGCCGGGCACATACCCAGCGTTCAAGAGGGAAAAGAAAAGTTGGACCTTATCCATGAACATGGACCTACGGAAAACGCATTCACCTTTGCAAAACCATTCCCCCACCCTTGAATAAGTGGGAGGATATACAACGCCTCACACCGCCAGCCTGGCGATAGCGAACCGCCACTGACGCTGTAACACAAAGCCTGCCGGGGCCTCTTCCGGTAGGCCTATATTTGGTATGCTCATCGCTTCACTCTTACATAACGTCAAAATCACATGCCTGAAGTTATCGGAATTGATCACATCTATATTACAGTCTCTAACCTGGAGAGATCGGAGAAGTTCTATGACATCGTCATGGGAGTGCTTGGCTTCAGGAAGAATCAGTTTGAACTGAGTAACGAGCGGCATGTTCAGTATTACAATCGGCATTTCGGCTATGTGCTAAGGCCTGCCCGCTCTAACCAGTTGCACAATAGCTATGCGCCGGGACTTCACCACTTATGTCTGAGAGTCGAGGGAGAGGATGAGGTAAAGGAAGTGGCGCTCAGGCTCAATGAACAAAACATTCCGGCTAGCGAACCCATGTATTACCCGGAATATGCGCCGGATTATTTTGCAACTTTTTTTACTGACCCGGATGGAATAGAACTGGAAATCACCAATTATCGTCATGAACGCAAGCAGCGGCATGACCATTGGGAATCCCTTTAGTCATCTATCACAGCCCGCACTCCACCGCCTCACCCACCATTGCTGTAATCAAAAAGCCTGCCGGGGTCCCTTCTGACAGGCTTTATCGCACAAAAGCATGACTTGTCTACAATGTGAAGACTACCTCTTGGCAGTGTGAGGATAGCAACACCCTCACAGGGATATTTCCACTATTCAAGTAAGGATGTCAGCATGCCTCCAGACACACCGGAACTGCGAAAATTCGTCGTGCCAGAATTTGTTTATGGTGATGGTGCCCTAACCCTGGTTGGTCGCTATGCCCGGAATTTTGGCGCCAGAAAAGCACTGGTCGTCACCGACCATGGCGTGGCCGAGACGGAGTGGTTGGGCCATGTTCTCGATTCCCTCAAGGATGCAGAGATATCCTGGGTGGTATTCAAGGATGTTACGCCTAACCCAAAAAATTATGAGGTATCCGCTGGCGTCCAGTTCTTCCGCGATAACGACTGCGACATCATCATTGCGGTGGGCGGTGGGAGTCCGATGGATTGTGCAAAGGGTATTGGTATCGCCTTCGCCAACGAGAAAGATGTTCTCACCTTCGAGGGCGTGGATGAGGTGGAAATGCCGGGGCCGCCTCTGATCTGCATCCCTACTACCGCGGGCACCTCTGCCGATGTATCCCAGTTTGCCATCATCAATGACACCACACGTAAGGTTAAGATTGCGATCATCAGTAAGATGGTGGTCCCCGATGTTGCGCTGATCGATCCGGAGACAACCACTACCTTGTCAGCGGAACTGACCGCGGCTACTGGCATGGATGCATTGGTACACGCCATTGAGGCCTATGTATCCAACGCCAGTTCGCCAATAACCGATATTAACGCCCTGGCTGCCATTCCCCTGCTGTTCAATAACCTTGTACCAGCCATTCAACATCCTCTGGATATGCGATACCGGAATAACATGATGGAAGGCAGCCTGCTTGCCGGTTTGGCTTTCTCCAATGCGAGCCTGGGGCTGGTGCACGCTATGGCGCATAGTCTGGGAGGTCTTTCCGGTCTGGCTCACGGTATGTGCAATGCCACATTATTGGAGCACGTAATCGATTTTAACTATTCCTCCGCGGCTGAACGTTATGACCGCATTGCGCAGGCCATGGGACTTGAGCTTGCTGGTCTTGCCGTAGAGGAAAGAAAACGGTTGTTGATTTCAGCACTGGTCAAACTGCGCACCGATGCAGGCATCACCAAAACCCTTGGTGCACAGGGCATCACCACAGCGGATATCCACCAACTTGCGGCCAATGCCTTTCATGATCCCTGTTTGGTCACCAACCCTCGCAAGGCCAGCATCCAAGAGATAGAGGCGCTCTATGAAAAAGCGCTCTAAAGCGATGGACGCAGGATCGGCGCTGCGCGACAAAATCATCGGACTTGGTGAGCGCTCGATCCGTAAAAGTTACTACCCACAACTCAAGCAACAGCTGGAAGACATGGAAGAGGTGCGCAAGGAGTTGGCCGCCAGCCAGGCGCAATACCGCTCCCTTGTTGAGAATATCAATGATGTGATTTTCAGTTTGAATCCGGAAGGCGTGATCACCTATATCAGTCCAGTTACCTTGAATATGATCGGATTCACTCCCGATGAAATCGTCGGTAAGTCTTTTAAGGAATTCATTCATCCCGATGATATCGCCAATGTCGCGGCAAGTTTTGCACTCGTTCTGCAAGGAAAACTACAACCACTAGAGTATCGCGTCATCACCAAAGATGGCGCGTTTCGCTACATGAGCTCTTCAAGTCGCCCGTTGAGAAAAGAGGGACAGGTCGTTGGCCTGACTGGCGTGATGAGAGACATCACTGAACGCAAGGAAGTCCAGCTGGAACGTCAGATAGTTGCAGAACAGCAACAACAGTTTTTGCTACAGACCATCGGCGCTATTGCAGCCACCGTTGAGGCACGAGACCCTTACACGGCAGGACACGAGCAACGCGTCGCCCAACTTGCCAGTGCTATCGCACAGGATATGGGATTATCGGAAGAGGTTGTTCAGGGCATCACCCTGGCTGCCAGCATTCACGACCTTGGCAAACTGCTCGTCCCGGCCGAGATCCTCAACAAGCCCTCCAAGCTTTCTCCTCTCGAGTATGAACTTATCAAGGTTCATCCCCAGGGCGGCTTCGATATCGTCAAAGACATCCAGTTTCCACAACCGATTGCACAAATGGTGCTACAGCACCATGAGCGACTGGATGGCTCTGGTTATCCGCAGGGATTGAAGGATAAGAAGATTATTCAGGGCGCCCGGGTACTGGCCGTCGCCGACGTGGTCGAAGCGATGTCTTCCCACCGTCCATACCGCCCCAGCCTGGGCACTGATGCGGCGCTAAACGAAATCATTGAACATCGCGGCAGACTTTATGACCCGAAGGTGGTGGACCATTGTGTCGCCCTGTTTCAGGAGGAACGGTTTGTCTTCCCATCGTGAATGGTAAGCCCTTAATAATGGAGGCATCTGTATAGCCGATGCCTCCATATTTAACTACCTGATACTTGCAATCACCGCTATCGCATCACCTTCTGACACCAATGGTGCACCAGTCAGGTCACCCGCCATTTCAGAAACAGCGAAACCGGCGTCCTGCAATTCAGCCTTTATCATTTCCGGCGTGTAGTGCTGAGCCCAGTTGTAGATTTGCCAGGTTTCTTCCGGCTCAACGATGACGTAGCGATCCAGAACAAGTTGCTCTTCTTCGTAGATAAACGTTTTCTGGATACCCACGTAATCGCCTTCGGCCCAGAAACCGCCCATCAATCGATCTTCGATCTGAGTGATTTCTTCGCGGCCTTTCAACATTCCAATCCCCGGCACATCCAGCACGATGTGGCCGCCTGGGTTGAGCATCTCACGCATCCTGCCCAATAGCTTTGCCCGTTGTTCCGGTGACAGCACACACAGATCCATATAGATCAGTGTGATTATGTCGAAGCCGGTAGGCAGTTCATCGTTGAGGTAGTCGGCATGCAGGTAACGAATCGACTTGTCCGTGTTTGCTTTGGCGTAGTCGATGGCCTGTTTCGAGAAATCGACGCCGGTCACCTTTGCACCCTTCGCGGCGAAACGCTGGGCATAGAGCCCCGGCCCGCAGCCCAGATCGCACAGGCTTTTACCGGACAGCTTCAGTTTTTCATCGAACCAGCTAACGGCCTTGTCGATGATCTCAATTCGGCGTGATGCCAGATCCGTCTCCTGATTGAGATGGTAGGTCAGCATCTGCCGAGCGAGGTGAGGTTTTGTCCATAGCTTCCTGGCCGTGTATTGGGAGAACGGCGCAGGACGGACGGCAATGTCATGCATCAAATCGTACATATATGAATCCCTTGAAGCCTGATGGCTTCCATAGTGAAAGTATTGTTTGGGAATTGTGCGGACGAGTTGCAGCGCATCTTTTCTCTCCCGCCGGGAAAGAAGAAAGTTGTGCAAGTCCGCGATGTCGATTAGATGTTCATAACGGTGGCGATTATATGGATTACGTTTAACAACATCAAAATAAAAACCCTTTTTTTTACAGCAGAAACGTAAATATCTTTTCCACTTTCCGCTTACCACCATTACCCCATGTCCACACGGTTTGTCTCACATCTCTAATAACATATTGATTTACTAGGTCATTCTCATCATGGCACGCTGGTTGCTCTATCTCCTTCGTCAATAAAAGCAATACGGACACCACCACCAAGATCCGTGTGACTGGAGGAGCAAGCAATGATCGAAACTTTCTATGACGTAATGCGGCGACAGGGGATCACGCGCCGCAGTTTCCTGAAGTTCTGCAGCCTGACAGCGTCGGCGCTCGGCCTTGGCCCTGCGTTTGCGCCAAAGATTGCAGAGGCGATGGAAACCAAACCGCGTATTCCGGTGCTCTGGCTGCACGGACTGGAGTGCACCTGCTGTTCGGAATCGTTTATCCGTTCCGCCCACCCGCTGGCCAAAGATGTGGTGCTGTCGATGATCTCTCTCGACTACGACGACACCATCATGGCCGCTGCCGGTCATCAGGCCGAGGCGATCATCGAAGAGACCATCGCCAAGTACGACGGCAACTTCATCCTCGCGGTAGAGGGCAACCCGCCGCTCAATGAAGACGGCATGTTCTGCATCATCGGCGGTAAACCGTTTACCGAACAACTGAAAAAGGCCGCCGAACACTGCAAGGCGATCATTTCCTGGGGTTCATGCGCTTCATGGGGTTGTGTGCAGGCTGCACGTCCCAACCCGACCCGCGCCACTCCCGTACATAAAGTGCCGGGACTGGCCGACAAGCCGATCATCAAGGTGCCGGGCTGTCCGCCCATCGCCGAGGTGATGACCGCGGTGATCACCTACATCCTCACCTTCGAACGTTTCCCGGAACTGGAT
This sequence comes from Thiohalomonadaceae bacterium, assembly GCA_050299175.1. Classification (GTDB taxonomy): domain Bacteria; phylum Pseudomonadota; class Gammaproteobacteria; order Thiohalomonadales; family Thiohalomonadaceae; genus JAPHTQ01. Next base: position 49,071 of record JBNKVM010000005.1, on the reverse strand, counting down.
CGCCAGGGCCGACCGAAGATGTTCTACAGCCAGCGCATTCACGACAAGTGTTACCGCCGTCCGCACTTCGATGCGGGGCAGTATGTGGAGTCGTGGGACGACGACGGCGCACGCAAGGGTTACTGCCTCTACAAAATGGGCTGCAAGGGACCGACCACCTACAACGCCTGTTCCACCATTCGCTGGAACGGCGGCCTGTCGTTCCCGATCCAGGCGGGCCATCCCTGCATCGGCTGTTCCGAGGACGGCTTCTGGGACAAGGGTTCTTTCTATCAGCACACAACCGACATTCACCAGTTTGGGGTCGAGGCCAACGCCGATAAGGTCGGCCTTGCCGCCGCCGGTGCGGTGGGCGCAGCCATCGCCGCGCACGCCGCCGTCAGCGCCCTGAAGAATGCACAGAAAAAGGGAGGTGACGAATAATGGGCATCATAACGACTCCAAACGGCTTCAAGCTTGATGACAGCGGCCAGCGCGTGGTGGTCGATCCGGTTACCCGGATCGAGGGCCACATGCGTTGCGAGGTCAACATCGACAACGACAACATCATCCGCAACGCGGTCTCCACCGGCACCATGTGGCGCGGACTGGAAGTGATCCTGAAAGGTCGCGACCCGCGCGATGCCTGGGCCTTCACCCAGCGCATCTGCGGCGTCTGCACCGGCACCCACGCACTGACCTCGGTTCGTACCGTGGAGGATGCGCTGGGGATCAAGATCCCGGAGAACGCCAACTCGATCCGCAACATCATGCAGCTGACCCTGCAGGCACACGATCACCTGGTGCACTTCTATCACCTGCACGCGCTCGACTGGGTCAATCCGGTAAATGCGCTGAAAGCCGATCCGAAGGCAACCTCGGCGTTGCAGCAATCGGTTTCACCGCACCATCCGCACTCCTCGCCGGGCTACTTCCGCGATGTGCAGAACCGGCTGAAGAAGTTCGTCGAGAGCGGCCAGCTCGGTCCGTTCAAAAACGGCTACTGGACCAACCCGGCCTACCTGCTGCCGCCGGAGGCGGACCTGATGGCGGTGACCCACTATCTTGAAGCGCTCGATTTCCAGAAGGACATCATGCGCATTCGCACCATCTTCGGCGGCAAGGACCCGCACCCGAACTGGATGGTCGGTGGCGTGCCCTGCGCGATCAACATGGACGGCGATCTCTCCGCCGGGGCACCGCTGAACATGGTGAACCTCAACCTGATCTCGTCGATCATCGACCAGACCCGCGAGTTCATCAAAAACGTCTACATCCCCGATATCCTCGCGGTGGGCAAGTTCTACAAGGGCTGGCTCTACGGCGGCGGTCTGTCGGGCATGAACGTGCTCGCCTACGGCGACATCCCGGACAGGGCCAACGACTACTCGGCCGACAACCTGATGATGCCGCACGGCGCGATCATCAACGGCAACCTGAAAGAGGTGCATCCGGTCGACCTGCGCAACCCGGACGAGATCCAGGAGTTCGTTCCTCACTCCTGGTACGACTACCCGGACGGCGCCAAGGGCCTGCACCCCTGGGACGGTGTCACCCAGCCGAACTTCGAACTCGGCCCCAACACCAAGGGCAGCCGCACCCACATCAAGGAGATCGACGAAAACGCCAAGTACTCCTGGATCAAGGCGCCGCGCTGGCGTGGGCATGCGATGGAGGTGGGCCCGCTGGCCCGCTACATCATCGGCTACGCCAAGGGTCACGAGGCGATCACCGAGCAGATCAACTTTGTGCTCAAGACCCTCAATGTGCCGGTGACCGCGCTGTTCTCCACCCTCGGCCGCACCGCGGCACGGGCGCTGGAGGCCGACTGGTCCGCCGATCAGATGCGCTACTTCATGGACAAGCTGATGGCCAACATCAAGGCCGGCGACTCCACCACCGCTAACGTCGACAACTGGGACCCGTCCACCTGGCCGAAGGAGGCCAAAGGGGTCGGTTTCACCGAGGCACCGCGCGGTGCCCTGGCACACTGGATCCGCATCAAGGACACCAAAATCGACAACTACCAGTGCGTGGTGCCCACCACCTGGAACGGCTCGCCGCGTGACAGCCAGGGCAACATCGGCGCCTTCGAGGCATCACTGATGAACACCAAGGTGATGCGTAAGGAGGAACCGGTGGAGATCCTGCGAACCCTGCACAGCTTCGACCCCTGCCTCGCCTGCTCCACCCACGTGATGAGCGAAGAGGGTGAGGAGCTGACCAAGGTCACGGTGCGCTAAGAGGAGAATGATGATGACGAAAAGAAACACCACACTGACCGCCCTGGCGCTGATGCTGATCTCCGCACCGGTCGCGGCACACACGGGACATCACGACGGCGGCCTGCTCGCCGGGGTGATGCACCCCTTCAGCGGCGTCGACCACTTGCTCGCCATGTTACTGGTGGGCGTGTGGGCCGCGGGGCTCAGCAGCGGGCGCAACGCGCTGCTGGTGCCGCTGGCCTTCGTCGCCTGCATGGGCGTCGGTGCCGCCTTCGGCGCCGCCGGCATCGGCGTGCCGCTGATGGAGCTCGGCATCGCCTTCTCGGTGCTGTTCCTCGGCGCGATGCTGCTCACCCGGATGCAATTGCCGCTGGGTGTCGCCTCGCTACTGGTCGGCGCCTTCGCCCTGTTCCACGGCAACGCCCACGGTCTGGAGATGCAGCCGGGTCATCTGGCGCTCTACTTCTCCGGCTTCATCGCCGCCACCGTCTCGCTGCACCTGGCGGGGATGGCGTTGGGGCGGAAGTTGCTGGCGCACGATCGGGCACTGCGGGCACTGGGTTTCATCAGCGGCGTGGTCGGTACCTCGCTGCTGCTCGGGGCCGGGGCGTAATCCAGCGCTGCGCTGTCGCCACACGCGGCAGCGCGGCGATGCTTGAGGAGAGAGATCATGCAAAGCGAACTCAGACAATCATCGGTCTATGTGTACGAAGCGCCGGTCCGTCTGTGGCACTGGATTAACGCGCTGTCGATCACCTTGCTGGCCATCACCGGCTACCTGATCGCCAACCCGTTTCCCACCCTGCCCGGCGAGGCTAGTGAGCACTTCCTGATGGGCTATATCCGCTTCGTCCACTTTTCCGCCGCCTACGTTTTCAGCGTGGGGTTCATCGGTCGGATCTACTGGGCCTTCGTCGGCAACGATCATGCGAAACAGTTGTTCCGCCTGCCGCTGACCTCGAAGAAATACTGGCAGGAGGTGCTCTACGAAATCCGCTGGTACGCCTTCCTGGAGAAGGAACCGAAGAAGTACATCGGCCATAACCCGCTGGCGCATATTGTGATGGTCGCCATCATCACCGTCGGCGGTTTCTTCATGTTGCTCACCGGCTTCGCCCTCTATGCCGAACAGACAGGCCTGGGCAGTTGGCAGGACAGCCTGTTCGGCTGGCTCATTCCGCTGGTAGGGCAGAGTCAGGATGTGCGGTTGTGGCACCACTGGGGCATGTGGATCATCGTGGTCTTCGTGATGATTCATATCTACGCCGCGGTGCGTGAGGACATCATGTCGCGGCAGAGCCTGATCAGCACCATGATCAGCGGCTGGCGGATGTTCAAGGACGACCGTTAACCTTTTTACCAGTGGTTACGCAAAGTGAAAGGAGGCCGACCGGCCTCCTTTTTTTTCGCCCCCCCTGGGGCGCGACTGACCATTAACCTTACACCTTGTGCAACATCTAACCACCACTCGGCCTTGGCTGCAGCGCGCTGCTGTAATGTAAGTTTCCATTTATCGACTAAACTGAACATGTTGTTTTCACACACTGTATCCGCTCATGTCGTTCAGCCACAAAATCGCCTTTAGTAACAATCGGTTAACAATTCCGCAGTGGCTGGCACAGGCATTGCTCAACCATTGCCATAACGATTAAAAGTGATTCGGAGCACCACACACATGCAGCCATCACAGCGCCCCAATGACACGCGGCGGGCGGAGCGTGTCCTTGTCCTCGGTATCGGCAATATCCTCTGGGCCGATGAAGGCTTCGGCGTGCGTGCCCTGGAACACCTCAAACAGCACTACCAGTTTCCCGACAACGTCACCCTGCTCGATGGCGGCACCCAGGGGATCTACCTGGTACAAAACATCCGCGAGACCGACATCCTGGTGGTCTTTGATGCGGTCGATTACGGCCTGCCCGGCGGCACTCTCAAGCGGGTGGAAGGCGACGAGGTACCCAAGTTTCTCGGCGCCAAGAAGGTCAGCCTGCACCAGACCGGTTTCCAGGAGGTGCTGGCAATGGCCGAGATGATGGGCGACTACCCAGCGCATCTGTTGCTGATCGGCGTGCAGCCGGTGGAGCTGGAAGACTACGGCGGCAGCTTGCGCGATGCGGTGAAGGTGCAGATGCAACCCGCCATCGACATGGCCCTCGACTACCTGGCCGGTTTCGGTGTTCACGCGGAGAAGCGCGAGGTCCCGCTCACTGCCGACGAGATGGCCGGTGCTATCGCCGACATCACCCGTTATGAAGCAGAGCGCCCCGATCCGAGCGAGGCCTGCCGGGTCGGCGACGGCCGGGTGCTCTTCTCAGAGGACTACAACGTCGCCTATCGTCCCGCCGAGATTGACAGCGTCTCCGTCGCGCTGGATCAACACCTCGACAAATACCGTGAGGGCGACCGCTGATGTGTATCGGTATCCCGATGAAGGTGATCGAATCGTTTCCCGGTTATGCGGTGTGCGAAACCGATGATGGTAACCGTCGCCGCATCGACACCATGCTGCTCGGCGAACAGCCGGTCGGCACCTGGCTGCTGACCTTTCTCGACACCGCCCGCGAGGCGTTGAGCGAAGAACAGGCGGCACAGATCAGTAATGCCCTGCAGGCAGTAGAGCTGGCAATGCAGGGCGAGGCCAATATCGATCACCTGTTTCAGGATCTGATCGACCGCGAACCGCAGCTACCCGATTTCCTGCGCCAGCAGCAGACACCCCGACAAGAGGGAGAATAGAACCATGCCATCACCACAGATCAAACGCCTGACCGAACGCCACCACTTACCCGTGTTGAACGAAAACAGCCTCGACCCATTCGCCGCGGAACAGGAGCACCTGGTGCTCTTCTTCAGCGAAGACCCGGTGAAGTTTCCCGAGAGCAACGACGTAGCGATGGTGTTGCCGGAACTGGTCAAGGCCTTCGACGGCCGCCTCACTGCGGCGCTGATTGATCAAAACGCACAACACAGCCTGCAAAGTCGTTACGGTTTCAACCAATGGCCTGCGCTGGTGTTCCTGCGTCGCGGCGAATACCTCGGCGTCATCACCCAGATCCAGAACTGGGAAGATTATCTGCGTGAAACCGAACGCCTGTTGCAGTCAGAACCGATCGCGGCACCGTGCTTTGCCATTCCGGTCGTCAGCGACAACACACCGCACTACCACTAGGAGTCAGCGCATGAACGAATTTCCCATCACCGGCCCCGGCACCCAACCTGCCGAACTCGACGGCGCGGAACTGGATATCCTGCAACTCCCTTCCGGCATGGACACCTATATGCCGCCACCGCTACCGGAGCCGGAAGAGGTCCAGGGTCTCGACGCGGCGCTGGCGCTGCTGCATCAACTGGGTGAACAGTTGTCGGCATATAAAACCGGCGCGTCGCAGCCCGCCGTCGTACTCAACGATCTCGACCCACGTAACCGCGCCCTGGTGGATCAGGTGCTGGGGGAAGGCGAAGTAAGCATCGTCATCGAAGACGCGGAACATATTCGCATTCAGGAGTCGGTACTGGCCGGAGTCTGGCGCATCCAGCAAAACGATAGCGACGGCCTGCTGCTCGACGACCGCATTGAGGTCGGACCGATCCCGCAGCAGGTAGTGCAACAGGCCTTTGCCGAAGCAAAAGAGAAAGTGGAACTGGTGTCGCCGCTGCCGCCCGGCGTGCTCAATTCGCCGCCGCTGTTCAGCGAGATCAACGATCAGGTGAGTAGTTGGAAACCGGGCAAGATATCCCACGTGATCAACCTCACCCTGCTACCGCAGACCGAAGAGGATCTCGGTTTCCTGCAACAACAGTTGGGAGCGGGCAAGGTGAGCATCCTCTCCCGCGGTTACGGTAACTGTCGCATCAGCAGTAGTGGCACACGCAACGTCTGGTGGGTGCAGTATTTCAATTCGCAGGATCGCAACATCCTCAATACGCTGGAGATCACCGACGTGCCCAGCGTCGCCTGTGCCGCACCGGAAGATATCGCCGACAGCGCCGTGCGACTGGATGAGATTCTGGAGATCTACCGGTGAGAAGCGACCAGTTCTTCAGCGGTTCGTATGGCGGTGATAACAGCAAGATCACCGATACGACGAAACTGGAGTGCAAGATCTGCTGGCACGTCTACGACCCGGCAGAAGGCGACGACTACTGGCATGTTCCGCCGGGGACGCCCTTCTCCGCCCTGCCGCCGCACTGGACCTGCCCGGTCTGCGACAGCAACAAGGATGACTTCCTGGTGATCGGTGACGACGCATGAACGCGATCGCGACACAGGTGGATCTGCTGGAGCAGACCTATCGCCGCATCGAACAGACACGGATGCAGGGGCTGCCGTTCCTCAACCCGGCGCTTGAGGTAAAAGCCGTAGGCTTCATGCCCTGGGGCAAAAATTTCGTCGGCGTGTTGATCACGCCTTGGTTTATGAACCTGATGCTGTTGCCCGGCGAGGAAGAGTGGAGTGAACTGAAGGTCGGCGATAAAGTCACCCATCTGTTTCATTCCGGCGCCTATGAGTTTACCGTCGGCTATGAAGCGGAGTTCGGTCGTTACCAGATGTGCTCACTGTTTTCGCCGATGCAGCAGTTTGTCGATCAGACCGCCGCCGTCGCCACCGCCGTTGAGGTGATGCGCGGACTGTTCGATAGCGAAAACCGCGAGGGATTGACGATGCACAATGAAATGATACGCCGTGCCTGGCAGGGTGGCGATGCCCCGCCGGATGAGGCCGAAGACGACGGCCCGACCTTGACGGAAAAGATGAACCGGCCGATCAGCCGCCGCGAATTGTTGCGCGGCCGGCAGCGTAGCGAATGAACGAGGCAAGTATGATTCAGCGACACTGTTTGACCGAAGGGCTGGAGAAGGCTTTTCGTACGATTCACGAAGATCGTATGGTCGGCTTGCCGATCCTGAATCCGGCGCTACAGGTTCAGACCGTCGGCTTTAGTCATGTCGACGGCCACTGTGCCGGTATTTTGATCACACCGTGGTTTATGAATCTGATGCTGCTGCCGTCCGAGGGCGACAGTTTTGCCGATGCCGAACCGGGCAGTAAACGCAGCGTTGTCTTCCCCTCGGGTCCCTGCGAGATGGAGTTGTGTGAAGAGGCGTTGATTGGGCGCTATCTCAGTCGTCCGTTGTTTTCGCCGATGGGTAATTTCAGTGATCAGCAGCAGGCAGTCAAAACCGCCGAGTCGATCATGCAGCGAATGATGACCGCAGCAGAACCGGCACAGCAGGAAACACCACCTGAACCGGGACGTCGCGCGCTATTGCGCGGCCTCTTTTCCGCCAGCCAGGAGTAAAAGGTGAACGTCGAGGGACAACTCGATATCCAACTGACCTGTGACGCTAACGGCGTCAGCGCGGCGACATTGCGTTCGGGACGTCCGCTGCAGGCGAGCCGTATTCTGGAGGGACTGACACCAGACAAGGCGCTGCATCGGCTACCGATGATCTTCAGCCTCTGCGGCACCGCGCAATCGGCTGCGGCATTGGCCGCCTGCGAAGAGGCGCTGTCGATCACACCATCGAAAGCCCAGCGTCAGGCACGTGGCATGCTGGTGTGGATGGAGAGCGCACGGGAACATCTGTTGCGCATCCTGCTCGACTGGCCCGGCTTTGCCGGTGAAGCGGTGGTACAGGAAGGGTTACCGAAGGTTATGCAACTGTTGCCATCGCTGACCAGTGCTCTCTACGGCGAGAACGCGCCGTTTCATTTAAATGCGGAACTCAGGCTCGACAAAGCAAAGGCCAAATCGGTTATCGCCGAACTACGCAGTATGATCGATGCCCTGCTAGATGGAGCACTGCCGGACACCGGTTTCGGCATGGCGCAATGGATAAAAGACGGCAATACCATGCCCGCGCGTCTGTTCGGTCAACTGCGCGACAAGGGTTGGGATCGACTGGGTCGGAGCAAAACGTTTTTTCTGCCGACGCTGGCCGATGCTGAATTACATAAGCAACTTGCTGCCGATGATGCGGAATCTTTTATCAGTCAACCGCTATGGCAGGGCAACGCCTGTGAGACCACTCCGCTGCAGCGGCAACAGCAGCAGCCACTGGTGCAGGAGTTGCTGCAACGTGAAGGTAATGCGCTGTTAACACGATTGACGGCTAGACTGGTTGAACTGGCTGCAATCCCGGACCTGCTACAGGCGGGACTGGCGGCACTCAGCGCGGCGGATCAAAGTGAGAGCAAACAGCGTGCGCCGAGCGGTGTCGGTCTGGCACAGGTAGAGGCGGCACGCGGTCGTCTGATCCATCGGGTCGAGATCGAAGATGATGTGATTCGGCGTTATCAGATCCTCGCTCCCACCGAGTGGAACTTTCATCCACAGGGTGTCGCGGTAAAAGGTTTACAGACATTGAACAGTAACGACGAGAAAGTATTGCAACAACAGGCAGCACTCTGGCTCAACGCCATCGATCCCTGTGTCGGTTATCAGATTCAGGTACACCACGATGCATGAGATGTCACTGTGCGAAGGGGTGTTGCAGGTAATGGAAGATCAGGCCAAAAGCGTCGGCTTCAATCGGGTGAAAACCGTTTGGCTGGAGATCGGCGATCTGGCCGGCGTCGAAGTCGAAGCGATGCGTTTCGGTTTCGATGTGGTGATTAAAGGTTCGGTTGCCGACGGCGCAACACTGGAGATTATTAACCTGCCTGGACGTGCCTGGTGCATGACCTGCAGCCACGAGGTGGCAATAAGTCAACGCTTCGATCCCTGTCCCGACTGTGGCGGTTATCAGCTACAGGTCACCGGCGGGGATGAATTACGAATTAAAGAAATGGAGGTGGAATAATGTGTACGGTATGCGGTTGCGGTGAAGGCGAAACCACCATTGAGGGGCATGAGCACAGCCACGAACATGGTCACGATCATAGCCATCACCATGGACACCACCATCACGATCATCACCACCATCACCATGATGGTGACACCCACGACTACGGTCAGGGGGCAGCCCATGCCCACGCCCCCGGCATGAGTCAGGCGCGTATGGTGCAGATCGAACAGGACATCCTCGGCAAGAATAATGAATACGCTAATGCCAATCGTCGCTGGTTTGGCGAGCGCGGCATCCTCGCCCTCAATCTGGTCTCCAGTCCCGGTTCTGGCAAGACTACTCTGCTCACCCGCACCCTGACCGATCTGAAAGGACAGTATCCGCTGGCGGTGATCGAAGGCGATCAACAGACCGCCAACGATGCCGATCGCATTCGCGAAACCGGCGTCCCCGCGTTGCAGATCAACACCGGCAAGGGTTGTCACCTCGACGCGCACATGGTCGGCCACGCGCTGGAAACGTTGAAGCCGGAAAACAGCGGCGTGCTGTTTATTGAGAACGTCGGCAATCTGGTCTGCCCCGCGGCCTTCGATCTCGGCGAGGCACACAAGGTGGCGATCCTCTCGATCACCGAGGGCGAAGATAAACCGATCAAATATCCCGACATGTTCGCCGCTGCGGATCTGCTGCTGCTGAACAAAATCGATCTGTTGCCGCATCTGCAATTCGATGTCGACAAGTGCATCGACTATGCACGACGGGTCAATCCTTCCATCAAGGCGTTGCAGGTTTCCGCCACCAGTGGTGAAGGCATGGATAGCTGGTACCAGTGGTTGGCCGCGACTCGGCAACTGGCAAGCATAGGAGCCTGATTATGTGTCTGGCGATCCCGGCAAAGGTCACAGCCATTAGCGCGGACGGCGATATGGCCACCATCAGTCTCGACGGCGTGAAGAAGGAGATTTCGCTGGCGCTGGTCGAAGGGGTACAGGAGGGCGACTACGTGCTGGTGCACGTCGGCTACGCACTCAACCGCCTCAGTCCCGAAGAGGCGGAACGCACACTCAAAATCTTCGCCGAGGCGGGGATGTTGCAGGAGGGTTCGGCATGAAATACGTCGACGAATACCGCGATCAGGCGCTGGCAAAAAAATTGGCAACCGCTATTGCCAGCGAGGCGAACACTGATCGCACATACCGACTGATGGAGTTCTGCGGTGGCCACACTCACGCCATCTTCCGTTACGGTGTACAGGATCTGATGCCGAAGAATGTGCAGTTCGTGCATGGCCCCGGTTGTCCGGTCTGTGTCCTGCCCATCGGTCGCATCGATAACGCGATTCAACTGGTGCAGGACCACGACGTGATCCTGTGCAGTTACGGCGACCTGCTGCGGGTGCCCGCCAGCAAACGCATGAGCCTGCTCAAACTGAAGGCGGCGGGCGGCGATGTGCGCATGGTCTACTCCACTCAGGATGCACTGCGCATCGCACGGGAAAACCCCGAGCGCCAGGTGGTATTCTTCGCCATCGGTTTCGAAACCACTACCCCACCGACTGCGGTGGTGCTAAAACAGGCACAGGCAGAAGGGCTGAAAAACTTCAGCGTTTTCTGCAACCACGTGCTCACTCCCGCGGCATTGAAGGCGATTCTGGAATCCGATGATATCAACATCGACGGATTCTTTGGCCCTTCCCACGTCAGCACATTGATTGGCAGCAAACCCTACGAGTATTTCGCCGAGCACTACAAAAAACCGGTGGTCATTGCCGGTTTTGAACCACTCGACATCATGCAGTCGGCGTTGATGTTGCTGCGCCAGCTCAATACCAACAAACACGAAGTGGAAAACGAATACATTCGCGCCGTGACCCGTGAGGGCAACCTCAAGGCACAGGCACTGGTGAACGAAGTACTGGAACTGCGCGAAACTTTCGAGTGGCGCGGTCTGGGTCTGGTACCTGACAGTGCGCTGAAGATTCGCGAGGAGTTTGCCGAGTTCGATGCGGAGAAACGCTTTACCGTTCCGGCGATCAGCGCCTCCGATGTCAAAGGTTGCGAATGCCCAAGCATTCTGCGCGGCCAGAAAAATCCGATGGACTGCAAACTATTCGGTACCGTCTGCACCCCGGAAAATCCGATGGGTTCCTGCATGGTCTCCTCCGAAGGCGCCTGCGCCGCCTACTGGAGTTATGGCCGCTTCCGTCAACAGAAGGTGAGCTGAGATGAATGCACCACAACGTTTTGGCCAGCGTTTAAATACTCGGGACGGCACCGTGGACATGAGCCACGGCAGCGGTGGTCGCGCCATGGCGCAGTTAATCAGCGAACTGTTCGCCAAACATCTGGACAACGAACTGCTGCGCCAGGGTAATGACCAGGCGTTATTCCCTGTCGAGGCGGGCCGCATGGTGATGAGTGTCGACGGCCACGTGATCTCGCCGCTGTTTTTCCCCGGCGGCGACATCGGCTCGCTGGCGGTACATGGCACGATTAACGATGTCTCTATGTCCGGCGCAAAGCCGCTCTACCTCTCTGCCGGTTTTATTCTCGAAGAGGGTTTTCCGCTGGCCGATCTCGAGCGCATCGTGATCAGCATGGCGAGAGCCGCATCGGAGGCTGGCGTTCCCGTGGTCACCGGCGACACCAAGGTGGTGGAGAAAGGCAAGGGCGATGGTGTCTTCATCACCACCACCGGCATCGGCGTAGTACCTGAAGGTATTCACATCTCCGGCGACCTGGCCAAACCGGGCGATGCAATCCTGCTCAGCGGCAGCATCGGCGATCACGGCGTAGCGATCATGGCGAGTCGCGAAAATCTGGAGTTCGAAACCACGGTGGAGTCCGACTCTGCCGCACTGCATACGCTGATCGCAGAAATGGTAAAAACAGCACCGTCGATCCACTGCCTGCGCGATCCGACCCGTGGCGGTCTTGCCACCACCCTTAACGAACTTGCGCAGCAATCGAAAGTTGGCATGCGTCTGGATGAATCGGCGATCCCGGTTAAATCACAGGTCGCCGCCGCCTGCGAACTGTTGGGACTCGATCCGCTTTACGTGGCCAACGAGGGAAAATTGATCTGCATCTGTCCGATGGCGGACGCTGAGCCGTTGTTGCGCACCATGCACGCCCACCCGCTGGGTAAGGACGCCGCGCTTATCGGTGCGGTCACTGAAGACAGTAACGGCTTTGTCGAAATGCGCACCCGTTTCGGCGGTAGTCGCATTGTCGATTGGTTGGCAGGTGAGCAACTTCCACGAATCTGCTGATGAAATATTCGCACACACAAAATTCGATAAACGGGAGAGTGATATGAACACACTACCCACCATACTGGTTGTGGATGATGAGGTTCGCAGCCTGGAAACCCTGCGACGCATCCTTGAGGATGACTTCGATGTGATGCTGGCATCGAATGTCGACGAAGCCACGGCGATCCTGGAGAAGGAGTGGGTACAGATCATCCTCTGCGACCAGCGGATGCCGGAGATGAGCGGCGTCGAATTCCTCAAACAGGTGCGTGATCGCTGGCCAGACGTGATCCGCATGATCATCTCCGGCTATACCGATTCGGAAGATATTATCAGCGCAATCAACGAAGCGGGCATCTACCAGTACGTCACCAAGCCCTGGCACCCGGAAAGCCTGTTGTTGCTGTTAAAAAATGCGATCCGCCTGTATGAGTTACAACGACAGAACGAAGCGCTCTCCATTGAATTAAAGATGATGCCGGAGCATCTCGACGAATCGTTGCAGAGCAAACGCACCGTCCTGCGTAGCAGTTACAGTTGTGATGATGGCATCATCCGTAGCGATGAAAGCTGCATGAACGAAGTCTGCGACCGCATACGCCGTATCGCCCCCTATGACGTTTCTGTTTTGCTCTCTGGCGAATCGGGTACCGGCAAGGAACTGGCGGCCCGCGCCCTGCACTACAACAGCCTGCGTTGGGACAAGCCCTTTGTAGTGGAAAACTGCGGCGCGCTCCCCGATGAGCTGCTGGAGAGCGAACTGTTCGGCTACAAACGCGGAGCCTTCACTGGTGCGGTGGAAGATCGTATCGGTCTGTTCGAGCGCGCCAACGGCGGCACCGTATTCCTCGACGAAATCGGCGAGGTCTCTCCCGCCTTTCAGGTAAAACTACTGCGCGTACTGCAGGAGGGTGAGATCCGTCCCCTCGGCAGTGGCCGCACCCGCAATGTCGACGTGCGCATTATCGCCGCCAGTAACAAGGATCTGGAGCGCGAGGTTCACGAAGGACGTTTCCGCGAAGACCTCTACTATCGTCTGGCCGCTGTAGTTATCGATCTGCCTCCGCTACGCAAACGCAAGGAGGACGTGCCGCTGCTGGCCAACACCCTGCTCAAGTCGGCGATGCAGAGTCTGGGCAAGAGCGTCAATGGCTTTACCGAAGAGGCACTGGCCTGCCTGCAGGCCTATAACTGGCCGGGCAATGTGCGCGAGTTACAGAACGAAGTTCGTCACATGCTGGTGATGTCCGATAGTGAACAACTCGGTGCTGAACTACTCAACAGCCGTATCCTCAACACCGCGCCTCGTCACGAGGCCACGGTAGTCGAACACCTGACCGGCCTGCAGGGCACCCTCAAGGATCGGGTTGAGGCACTGGAAGAGCGCATCCTGCGTGAAACGCTGATCCGTCACCGCTGGAATAAAAGTCGCGCTGCACGCGAACTGGGGCTGTCACGGGTTGGCCTGCGCAATAAACTGGATCGCTATAACCTGGAGCAGGTCGGTAACAGTAACGACGAAAACGGAAAACGTTCTGTCAGTGGTGGCGAATAACTGTGAATAATCCGCAGAAACAAACTGCCAGCCTGCTGATGCAGGCGGGCCTCGGTGGCACACCCGAGCTGGATGTCAATTCCGAGAATGCCTGGATCGAAGTCATTCGCAAGATGGACACCATCTATGCAGATCTGGTGCACTATCAGGTCGAGCTTGAGCAGAAGAACGCCGCGCTGGAACTGGCGCAACAATTCATTGACAGCGTCCTATCCTCCATGACCGACGTGCTGATCGCCTGCGATACCGCAGGACGCATCCAGCAGGTCAATGCGGCACTGGAGAAACTGACTGGGATCGCGGCTGCCGATTTCGTTGGTCGACAGTTGAATGAGATCTTCGGTGATGACTCTCAGGATGCCGTGCAACACTTCCCCGAACGCCTGGGTAATGTTTCGTTGATCGATTGCGAGGTGAGCTTGCGCTGCGCCGACAGCAGCAGTGCACCGCTGGCGATGAACTGTTCCTCTCGTTATAACAGCGCCGGCGGATTGGTGGGTATGGTGCTACTCGGTCGCCCCATCGGTGAACTGCGTCGCGCCTATGACGACCTCAATCAGGCACACCGCGAACTGCAACAGACGCAACAACATCTGGTGCAGTCAGAGAAGATGGCTTCGCTCGGTCGACTGGTCGCCGGTGTCGCCCATGAACTGAACAACCCGATCAGTTTTGTCTTTGGCAACATGCATGCGCTCAAGCGTTACGGCACACGCATTACTCAATACCTTGAACGTGTTTCACAGGAGATCGATTCTCCGGCCCTGCGCCAGCTGCATGACGAGCTGCGTATCGATCGTATTCTTGGCGATATCGAACCGCTGATCGACGGTACCCTGGAAGGAGCAGAACGGGTCAGCGATATCGTGCAGGATCTGCGTCGCTACTCCGGCGGACAACGTGAAGAACTGAGCCAGTTCGAACTCCCGGCAGCCATTCGTAAAGCCGTACAGTGGGTACTCAAGGCAGAGCGGATCAAGCCGGAAGTTCACTATCAACTACCAACAAAGCTGAAGATGATCGGGCGCAAAGGACAACTGCACCAGATTTTAATCAATCTGGTACAGAACGCCGCCGATGCAATGGAAAAAGCGGAACAACAACGGCTCGACATCAGCTGTGAAGAACTCAACGGTATGATTGCGATCCGCATTCGCGACTATGGCCCCGGCATCCCCGATGACCAACTACCGCATATTTTTGATCCTTTTTATACCAGTAAGCCGGTTGGGCAGGGTACCGGCCTCGGTCTCTATATCAGCTACGGTCTGGCACAGGAGATGAACGGCGCCCTGAGCGCACATAACCACCCGGAAGGCGGTGCCGAATTCATTCTTAGTTTGCCGCTCGACGGCAGCAGCGGAAAAGCAGGGTGAGCAAGCGATATACACTGCTGTGGTTACAATCCGGCGGTTGTGGCGGCTGTTCACTATCGTTGTTCAATGCCGAATCACCCAACCTGTTCACCGCACTGGAGAGTGCGGGCATCGATCTGTTGTGGCACCCCAGTCTCAGTGAAGAGAGCGATGAAGAGTTACATCAGATTATCGAGCGCATCCTCAGCGGAGAGTTACAGCTCGATCTCTTTTGCCTCGAAGGTTCAGTGATTCAGGGACCCAATGGTAGCGGCATGTTCCATCGCCAGGCAGGTAGTGATCGACCGATGCGCGATCACATCCGCGAACTGGCGGAAAAGGCACAGCAGGTTATCGCCATCGGTAGTTGCGCCGCTTTCGGCGGCATGACCGCCGCAGGTGATAACCCGACTGAAGCATGCGGTCTGCAATATGACGGCAACACACGCGGTGGACTACTGGGTAAAACGTTCCGTTCACCTGGCCAACTTCCGGTAATTAATATCGCCGGTTGCCCAACCCACCCTAACTGGGTACTACAAACCCTGATGCAGCTAGCGATGGGTGAGATGAGCCACGCTTCCCTTGACGAACTGAACCGTCCGCGTAACTACACCGATCACCTGGTGCATCACGGCTGCCCGCGCAACGAATACTATGAGTTCAAGGCCAGCGCGGAGAAGCATTCCGATCTCGGTTGCATGATGGAGCATCTCGGCTGTCTCGGCACCCAGGCACGTGCCGACTGCAACACTCGTTTGTGGAACGGAGAAGGCTCCTGCCTGCGCGGTGGGTACGCCTGCATCAACTGCACCGCGCCACAGTTCGAAGAACCGGCGCACAGTTTCCAGAACACACCGAAAATCGCCGGGATTCCCATCGGCCTGCCCACCGACATGCCCAAAGCGTGGTTCGTCGCCCTGGCCGCTTTGGCCAAGGCGGCGACACCGCCGCGTCTCAAGGAGAACGCAGTCTTCGATCACATTCGTGTTGTGCCGGGTAAAAAGGCGGATGACAAATGAGTCGTCGTATCGTCGGTCCATTTAATCGTGTTGAAGGCGATCTCGAAGTCCAGCTCGATATTCAGGGCGACCGGGTTGCCGACGCCTGGGTGGTCTCGCCACTCTATCGCGGTTACGAACAGATCCTGCAGGGTAAGGACCCGCTCGATGCGCTGGTCTACGTACCGCGCATCTGCGGTATCTGCTCGGTGGCGCAATCGGTTGCTTCGGCACAGGCACTGGCCGCCGTGCAGGGCAACACACCACCGCCAAACGGTGAACTGGCGACCAACCTGATCCTGGCCGGGGAGAACGTTGCCGATCACCTGACCCATTTCTATCTCTTCTTTATGCCCGACTTCGCCCGCGAAGTGTATCGCAACGAACCGTGGTTTGAGATGGCGGAAAAACGTTTCAAGGCGACTCGCGGCAGCGCAGCACAAGAAGTGATGGGACCGCGGGCCGAATTCATGCACCTACAGGGATTACTGGCAGGCAAGTGGCCGCACTCACTGGCGATTCAACCCGGGGGTTCAACCCGCGCCATTGCCGCCGACGAACGCAGCCGACTCATTGCCCTGCTATTCGCCTTTCGTGGTTTTCTGCAACGCACGCTGTTCGGCGATACGCTGGAAAACGTGATCGCCCTCGACTCCGCCGCAGCACTGGAAAAGTGGCAACACGCCGCGCCCGAAGAAAGTAGCGACCTACGCCGTTTCCTGCATCTCGCCGATGCGTTGCAACTGCAGACACTGGGACGCGCGGCGGATCGCTTTATGAGTTACGGCGCCTACGGATCGCTATTCGCTTCGGGTGTCTGGTATGACGGTCAGGTCTCCGCACTGGAGCAATCCGCGATCAGTGAAGATGTCTCCCATAGCTGGATGCAGATGCAGGCTGAACCGCGCCATCCGTTTGAGGGTGTCACGCTGCCCAGTACAGAATTGGAGAACGGCTATAGCTGGTGCAAGGCGCCACGACTCGGTGGTGAGGTTGTAGAGGTGGGTGCACTGGCGCGGCAGATGATCGACGGCCATCCGCTGATTCGTGATCTGGTGGCACAGAGTGGTGGCAACGTACGCAATCGCGTTATTGCGCGACTGCTGGAGATCGCGCGTATCACCGTGGCGATGGAACAGTGGGCCCACGCCCTCAAACTCGGCGAACCTTTCTATCAAGCAGGTGTTGTCCCCGATGAGGCACAGGGCTTTGGTCTGATCGAAGCGGCACGCGGTAGTCTCGGCCACTGGCTCAAGGTCAAGAACGGCCGCATCCTCAACTACCAGATCATCGCCCCCACGACCTGGAACTTCTCTCCCCGCGATCAGCAGCAGCAACCTGGCGCACTGGAGTTGGCACTACGGAATGCACCGGTGCGTGACGGCGAGCGCAACCCGGTAGCCGTACAGCACATCGTTCGCTCCTTCGATCCCTGCATGGTCTGCACCGTTCATTGATGAAGGCAGAGCGCATACGTCTTCGCGGTATTGTCCAGGGCGTCGGTATGCGACCGACTATCTGGCGTCTGGCACAGGCGTGTCAGTTGCGCGGAGAAGTCTGTAACGACGCCGAGGGGGTTTTGCTTCAGGTATGGGGTGAGGACGACGCCCTCGATCATTTCGTTTCGTTACTGCAAAGTGATGCGCCGCCACTGGCGCGCATCGAAGAGATCGAACGTACACCGTTCAATAACGCCACCCCACCCGAAGATTTTCGTATCCAGCACAGCCATGACGGCGAGGCACGCACCAACGTCGCCGCCGATGCGGCAACCTGCCCGGAGTGTCTCGCCGAGATCATGGACCCGGACAATCGTCGTTACCGTTATCCCTTCACCAATTGCACCCACTGCGGTCCGCGTCTGTCGATCATTCGTAGTATCCCTTACGACCGTGATAACACCAGCATGGCCAGCTTTCCCATGTGTCCCGCGTGTCAGGTCGAATATGACGATCCGGCTGACCGTCGCTTCCACGCACAACCCAACGCCTGCCCCGTGTGCGGACCACAGGTCTGGTTGGAGGATGCCGCTGGTGCGATCATCCAGCCGCAGGGAGATGATGATGTCATCACCACGACCGCACGCCTGTTACGAGCAGGAGAGATCGTAGCGATAAAAGGTATCGGCGGGTTTCATCTCGCCTGCGATGCTGGCAATGAAGAGTCGGTCACTCGCTTGCGACAGAACAAGCAGCGTTACCACAAGGCCTTCGCTCTGATGGCACGGGATATCGATATGGTGTGCCGCTATGCCGAGGTCCATACAGACGAAGCAGCGTTACTCAATGATCGTGCCGCGCCGATTGTGCTGCTGCAAGCGACGGGAGAATTGTTGGCCGATGGCATTGCGCCGGGACAAAACACTCTCGGTTTCATGCTGCCCTATACACCGTTGCATCATCTATTAATGCAGGCACTGGATCGTCCTATCGTTCTCACCTCCGGCAATCGCAGCGACGAACCACAGTGCACCGATAACGTCGAAGCACGTGAACGACTGACTGACATCGCCGAGGCGTGGCTGATGCACGATCGCGACATCGTCAACCGACTCGACGATTCGGTGGTCCGTGTCGCTGACGATGCGCCACGGGTGATACGTCGTGCACGAGGTTATGCACCGCAACCGCTTCTGCTTTGTCCAGAATTCACTAGCGCACGCGCAGTGCTGGCCCTTGGTGCCGAATTGAAAAACAGTTTCTGCCTGTTACGCGATAGGCGTGCAATCCTTTCACAACACATGGGTGATCTGGAAGATGCCTCCACTTTTCGCGACTACCAGCACAACCTCAAACTTTACCGACAGCTGTTCGACTTCCAGCCAGAACTGATTGTGGTCGACAAACATCCCAACTACCTCTCCACCCAACTCGGTAAACGTCTCGCCGCCGAGGAAGGTATCCCGCTACTGGAAGTACAGCATCACCATGCACACATTGCCGCCTGCATGGCCGAGCATGGAGTATTACCCGGACAACGTGTCATCGGTGTGGCACTCGACGGTCTCGGTATGGGCGAGAACAGCGAACTTTGGGGTGGTGAGTTCCTGCTGTGCGGATACAACAGCTGCGAAAAACTCGGCGGCTTTCAACCCGTCGCCATGCCCGGCGGTGCACAGGCGATGTACGAACCGTGGCGCAATACCCTGGCACATCTGCTGCAACTTTCCGATAGCGCGCAGTTCATCGAGCGCTATGGTGATCTCGAGGTCATCCGTTTTCTGCAACAACAACCGCTCGATACGCTGCGCAAGATGATTGACAGGGGACTGAACAGCCCAACCGCCTCCTCGGCGGGGAGACTCTTCGATGCTGTCGCCGCGGCAGTCGGTATCTGTCGAGAACGGGCAGGGTTTGAAGGTCACGCGGCGATCGAACTGGAATCGATGGCGACACCTTTCTACGACAAAGAACGAAACAACGCCTACAATTATGAATGGCACGACAATACGCTCAGTTGGGAGCCACTATGGGGTAAATTGTTTGCCGATCTAAAGCAAGGCGTGGAGAAGGGCATCATTGCTACCCGCTTCCACCACGGGATTGCTCGCGCAGTCAGCGAGACTGCAACATCACTCGCTGGCGCACATAGCATCGAAATCGTGGCACTTAACGGCGGGGTTTGGCAAAATCAGTTATTACTGGAGGCGTGCAGTCGTCTACTACGCGAGAATGGTCTACAGGTAATTTCACCGGGTCAGGTTCCCGCCAACGATGGCGGCATTTCATTTGGGCAGGCGGTTATCGGCGCATTGAGTTAAGTGTACCTCTAAAAATCCACTCAAGCCGCGATTGCTGCGTTGGAAAGCGCCTCAAAATGCTCACTTACTCCATGTAAACTCCGCTTTTTCGTTGCTTCCCGCCTTGCACTCGACGTACAGGAAAGTACTAGTGTCGCGAAAGGCAGGATGCCGGGAGCGACCATCGACTTGATTGAATTTTTTAGAGGCACTCTTAATCATTACCGCTTTCATATTGGGCTAGGAAGTCTTCCAACGTTTTACCTGGCTGCGAAGTAAATGATTCACCGCTTTCAATCAAGTTGTTCATACGGTCGAGACGAAAGTGACGAAACTCGTCGCGCAATTCACACCAGGCGACCATGGTCCAGGTGCGCCCCCAGTAGGCAAGTCCAAGGGGCCAGACGGTGCGTACTGATTTTTCACCATCGGCACGCTGGTAATTAAACTTCACCTTGCTGTAGTTACGCACCGCCTGACGCAGTAGGTGCAATGCGTCGCTGACCTCCGCTTCCGGGCCGAAGGGCGGCACCAGAATCGTGTTGCGAGATAACTCCGGCAGCAGCCGCTCCGGCAACACCGCCTCGATACGCGCTACTGCCCGTTCCGCCGCGTTGGCCAATAACGGGTCGGTCCATACACCGACCATGCGCACCCCCAGCAGCAGCGCCTCCAGTTCCTCCTCGTCGAACATTAGCGGCGGCAGACGGAAGCCTTCCATCAGGCGATACCCCATGCCCGCCTCGGCGATGATCGGAATACCGGAAAGGGAGAGATCCTGGATGTCGCGGTAGATGGTACGCTCGGAAACCTCCAGCAGTTCCGCCAGCTTCTGCGCGGTCAGCCAGCGATCGCTACGCAGCTCCTGGGTGATACGAAAGAGGCGGTCGGCGCGGCGCATGATCTATTTTCTCGCCCTCAGTGCCGCGTCCAGGGCAATGCGAACCCAGACGCGCAGTTCATCACTATCTTCCAGCACGTCAGCAGGCACTGACCAGAAGTTCATCTTCCCTACCTTGCCCTTCGATTCGTAGGTGAACTGCTCGCCACCGCCCTTCCTGTAAAACTCAACGCTTTGCGCATCGGCCTTGAGATAGAGGCCGGCGTCATCGGCAATGGCGAAGAAAATCTCATCACTGTAGAGACCGGCACCGCCGAACATACGCTTGGCACGCAACTGCGGCAGCCACTCCAGCAGTTCTTTCAGGTATTCCAGATAGTCATCACTAATAGCCATTGCGATATCTCCTCACCGATTCACCACAGATTACACGTAACCAGAGACTAACCCAATGCTACTGACAGCAGGGTGTCAGGAGGTGGCGCTTAGGATTGCGTCAAACCAACCGAAAGGAGCAAACCATGAGTAGCACCATGATTCCAAACTTGATGACTGAGAACGTCAACGAAAGCATCGAATTCTATTGCAACCACCTCGGCTTTACTTTTCTGAACGGCATGCTCGCCGACTGCGAACAAGCCACTGACGAATACTCCTCTGAAACAAAGTTGCAGTGGGCCATGTTGAACCACGACGGGGCGATGCTGATGCTTCAGGAACGCACCTCAATAGGCGGCGATTATCCTCCTTTTGCCGACATGCCGGTGGCCGCCAGCATCTGCTTCTACCTTGAGGTGGCAGACCTCGACAAACTGCTGGCAGGATTGGGCGACAATGTGAAGATCATTGTTCCAGAACGCACCACTTTTTACGGCATGCGTGAGGTGTGGATCCTCGACAACAACGGCTATGTCGTTACTGTGGCACAAAAAGCTGCATAACCATCCCGACATAAGGAATCGCAACATGGAAAAGATCGATCTGAAGAAAGAATACCGCCATCTCTACCTACCCTCTGCCAAAGCAGTAACAGAGGTCGAAGTGCCGGAATTTCGCTTCCTGATGATCGACGGCAAAGGTAATCCCAACACCTCAGCGGCGTATGCCAACGCCGTCGAGGCGTTGTTCGCTGTCTCCTACACGGCCAAGTTCATGATCAAGAAAGGCCCTCAGGGTATCGACTACGCGGTGATGCCGCTGGAGGGATTGTGGTGGGCCGATGACATGAACGCGTTCAGGGAAAACCGCTATGACGAGTGGCAATGGACCATGATGATCATGCAACCCGATTTTATGGCACCGGAATTGATCGACGAGGCAATAGATACGGTACGGGCAAAAAAGGGACTTCCCGCTCTCTCCGATTTGCGTCTGGAACACTTTGCCGAAGGCCGGTGCGCCCAGATTCTGCACGTCGGCCCGTTCAGTGAAGAAGGGCCGAATATCGAACGGGTTCACCACTTTATCGAAGAGCATGGTCATAAACCGCACGGCAAGCACCACGAGATCTATCTCAGTGATATCCGCCGTGCCGCACCGGAAAAGTGGAAGACCGTGATAAGACAGCCGTTACGATGAGGCCCGTACGTTACTGGATCGGCGTCGCTTCGCGCCAGCATGTGCTGATCGGTGTTGACGGCGGCTTCGCCCAGCTCTGCCACGGTAAGGCACTGCCGCTGAAACGCATGGCGAAAGGAGACTGGATCATCTACTACTCGCCGCAGGAAGTACTGGGCGAAAAACAACCCTGCCAGTATTTCACCGCCATCGGCGAGGTGATCGACGACAAAGTTTATCAGGTGGAAATGATGCCTGGCTTCGTTCCATATCGCCGCGACATCCGTTTCCTGCCAAACAACGAAGTGCCAATCCGCCCGCTGCTTGATCGGCTCTCATTCATCAAGGACAAAAACCGTTGGGGCTATGTTTTTCGCTTCGGCCACCTGCAAATCCCCGAGGCGGATTTTCGCCTTATCGCCGAAACAATGTTCAACAACAAGTATGAGGAAAAACCAAATGATTATTGATCACTTCGGAGTCACCGTATCCGATTACGAAAAAAGCAAACAGTTCTATCTGCAATGCCTTGCACCACTAGGCATCGAACTCGTTATGGAGGTAGAGGGTTGGGCTGGCCTCGGCCGTGACGGCAAACCCGAGTTCTGGTTTGGCCCGGGCGACACCGTACACGCGCCGATGCATTTCGCCTTTGTTGCCGAAAACCGGGCGCAGGTCGATCAGTTCTACGCGGCCGCCATTCTGGCAGGCGCAAAAGACAACGGCGCACCGGGCATTCGTGCGATCTATCATCCGAACTACTACGGCGCGTTTGTTTACGGTCCTGATGGCCATAATGTCGAAGCCGTCTGTCACAAGCCCGAATAAGCGCGCCAGACAGGAGAACGTTGCTGCCGGCCCCAGCACCAACTGCCGCCGTCTCCGGGTGTGACGATACCGCCCACCCAGCGTTCTGTTGGACTGAGGTCGAGACGATTCGCTTCACCCGCCAGGATCCGTTCGCCGATGGGGGTCAGTGCAGCCATATCCTGGAACCAGAATTCACCGTTGGCGGGCGTGATGGTGATCAGTGGCGCACTACCCTGCGCCATGCTGCGGGCAATCCAGCCGAACATGGCATCACCCAGCCACGGCAGCGGTTCGCGCTCACGCATCAGTTCGCCATAGCAGCGTCCGAGTGTGAGGGGGCCGCGGTCACGCAGAATCTCCATGGTCAGACGCTCGGTCAGGCTAAGGCCGGTTTGCAACTCCGGCAATTCCTGCAGGTGGCGCAACAGGGCACCTACCATCATCGGCACTTCGGGCGTCCCTGCCGTGGCGATGGCAAACAGCGGTTCCGGTGTCGCGGCGGTGAGCGCTTCCCAGACACGGGCACCCAATGCGAAGTGGGCGGCACCTGTCGGTTCACGCTGTCGCCACAACCAGGCGAGCAACTCGGGGGCCAGTTGGCCGATGCCAATGAAGCGTTCTACACCCGGCACATGATCGACGGTGATGAGTTCGATGCTTGCGTCCGGCTGTAATTCGCCGAGACGCATCAACAGATAGGCGAGGATAAGTTGGTCATAGGTATCGTGCTCGAACCAGAGAACGATACGCCGGTACGCTTCCAGTGATTCCAGCGCGGCATACTCCCTACGCTGACGCGCAAGGGCATCAGCCTCGGTGATACCGAAGCCGCAACTGGCGATAAAGCGTGCACGACTACGGATGTGCTCTTCGAGCGGCAGCGCAGATAGCGGCCCGAGACAAAATGGATCGGCAAACTCGAGAAAGTCACCGCTGAAACCGGCCGTTTTCAGTCCCTGCTGAATGTCGGAGCCGCAGCGAATGTGCAGTGTGGGCATCTCCCGATCGCCGATCTCATCGGCGTGATCACGAGCATAGTTCAGCGCCTCGATATGGTGTTTGAAACGTGACCAGCTTGGGAAACCGCTTTCCAGTGCAATGACCCGCTGGGCATCGGCCAGTTTCAGGGCATCGGGAAGAGTATGCAGACTGGCGGCGATGCGCTCCAGTGCCGATGTGTCATTAGCCCTGGCGGCTTTAAGGAGTTCCTTTGCGCGTTTACGCTGTTGCTCCAGATTGAAGCGGCCATCGCTAACGGGTGAGTTGGATTTTTTTGCAGACATACGAAGCCCTCGTCAGCAGCCTGTGTCCGCACCGTGCAGGCCTGGGTGTCGTATGAACCATTAATGTAAAGTTAGTGCTTGTGGGCGCAGCCCTTTCCGCGGACGGGATGCCTGTTCGGCAGGCTTTGAAGGCTACCCAGTCCACGAGTAAATGTAAACCATGGGAGATAGATAATTGAGTCGCCAAACAAAAACACGCTGCGAATGGGTAGGTAATGAACCACTTTATCTGGTCTACCATGACGAGGAGTGGGGTGTGCCCTGCCACGATGACCGCGCGCTGTTCGAATTGTTGATACTCGAAGGTGCACAGGCAGGGCTCTCCTGGATCACCATCCTGAAAAAACGTGACAATTACCGTCGCCTGTTCGACAACTTCGATGCGGCGAAAATCGCCCGCTATACACCTAAGAAGATCGAAAAGCTGTTACAGGATCCGGGTATCGTGCGTAATCGACTCAAGGTTGAAGCAACAGTAACAAACGCCAAAGCGTTTCTCGAGTTACAAAAGGAAGCGGGCGGTTTTAGCGGTTTCATCTGGAGTTTTGTCGGTGGAAAACCTATCCACAATCGCTGGCAAAGCATCAAGGAAGTTCCCGCGTCGACTGCTGAATCAGATGCCATGTCAAAGGCACTGAAAAAACGTGGTTTTAAATTTGTAGGCAGCACTATCTGCTATGCCTTTATGCAGGCGGCAGGGTTAGTGAACGATCACACCGTTGACTGTTTTCGTTACCGTTTGTAACAAGTGTCAACTGTGGCACAGACGGGAGAATATAACGTCACAGCATTCTAAACTTCTCTGGGTAGGCCTTACACGTGATAAACCATGCTGAATCGTCAACCCAGCTTTCTGCACCTGATCACCGGCGATCTTTCGCAGGTGGTGCATATAGGACGTGTTTCCATTCAGGTCGGCCCACAACAGCGCCCGCCCTTCCCGGTCAGTGCCATCGTCGTCGAACAGGATACGGCGATGGTTCTGGATGATGAATCTATTCTCCAGACCCCCGTTGAATCTTTACGGCAACTTCGAGACGAGGTAGAGCGTTTTCGCGAACCTGAACTCGGTAGCGTAGTGATACAAAGGGGCAAGCCAAGACGATTCTATGCCATCGTCCACGATCTGGAACAGGAACCGACCTGGCGTGAGGAGTGGATTCAGACGGCTCTGGAAACCCTGTTCCGCGAAATTGAAAGACTGCGCCTGAACGATCTCGCCATGCCGCTACTAGGCACCCGTTTTGGCAATCTATCGACACAACGTTTTATTGAACTGCTATGCACAACACTGCAGGACTTCCCACTGAGAAAACCACTCAAACTGTGGATGATCGCACCACGCCACCGTACCCATAGTCTGCTGATAATGCTGCGTCGTTGCGCCAGCAGTAGTGAAATGCACTCCTGAAATAATTTATTCACCACGCCTTCATAGCAACTTCACCCGCCTGTCACCCCCGCTTCAAGAGACGGCAACACTCCGCCCCTACAGTACCCGGTGTTCGTCAAAAGACAACCACCACCATCGACTTGACTCAGGGAGCACAAGATGAAACAGAAACTTGCAGCCGTCACGCTGCTTTCAGGCCTCGGCCTGATGGGGTGTGATACCACCTCCAATTCAACAGGTGCGACACCTGCCGCGATCGAATTCGTCGGTATGGCCGCACCAAGCACCGCAGAGGAACGCGCCAATGCCTACACTGCGGCCCAGGCAATCGTTACTTATTCGGACAATTCCACCCAGACCGTCGACCTCAGTTACAAAATGCTCTACGGCACGACCGACTATCTTGGCGGTGTCACGACTGGCGGTTTGTTCGATGCAACTGGCGCACCGCTGATGGATAACAGTGTTCCTGCCGTACCAACCCAGTTTGTTTCCGATGATCCGGATGGCCAGAGCCTGATGCAGATCGCTGGTGCCGACGCTACAGCCCTCGGTGTCAGCGGCAACCCGCTGTTCCTGGTCACCCACTTCGAATATGTCACCGCCGACAACAGCGGCACCAGCGCCTATGGCCTGCTACCGATGGCGATGGGACTTACTACCATCGATCAGAACATCAGCACAGGTGAACTGAGTGCGGTTGATTACAGCAACATCGACATGTCAGCGATTAATGGTCTGTGGATACCCTGTGCCGCATCACTCTCTCCCTGGAATACTCATCTGGGTAGTGAAGAATATGAACCCGATGCTCGCGCCTATGAAGCCGACTCAACCACTGGCCCCTACACACCTTTCACTGTCCAGTATTACGGCAACACTCAAACCGCACTGCCATACGACTATGGCTCAGTCCCTGAGGTCACTGTCGATGCAACGGGGGCAACCTCTGTCGTCAAACACTACGCGCTTGGCCGCATCGCCCGTGAACTGATTGAGGTGATGCCCGACCAGAAGACCGCTTACATGGGGGATGACGGTGCCTACACTGGCTTGTTCATGTTTGTCGCCGACACTGCTGCCGATCTGAGCGCAGGAACCCTCTACGCCGCCAAATGGACCCAGACCAACGCCACCGATGTAGGCACTGCCGACATCAGCTGGCTCAAACTAGGTCACGCTACCGACACTGAGATTACCACTCTGATCACCAGTGGTGGTGCAGGTGGCACACCGATTGCGTTCAGCGACATATTCCTCGCCTCCAGCACTGATCCGCTTGATGTCACCTACACCAAAGTGCGTACTAATAATGGTATAGAGTGGCTTAAGTTAAATCCAGGAATGGAACAGGCCGCCGCCTTCCTTGAGACCCGTCGCTATGCGGCTTATCTGGGCGCCACCACTGAGTTCAACAAAATGGAAGGTGTCACGGTCAACGAAGCAGACAAGAAAGTCTATATTGCGATTTCCTATCTGCAGAAAGGTATGCTCACCAATGCAACCGATCCGGCCGATGATATCCACCTGACGGAACTCAAGTCAGGTGCCGTATATGAGCTGGCACTGGCAGGTTCGCAAACCGAAGATGGCACCACCATTGCAATCAGCAGTGAATGGGTCGGTACCAGCATGACCGGTACTGTATGGGGAACCGATCTCGTCGCAGCCGATGCCGCGGGCAACACCGCCGATGTGGACGCAATGGCCAACCCAGATAACCTAAAGTTTGCGGAAAAGACACGCACCCTGTTCATCGGTGAAGATAGCGGTATGCACGTGAATAACTTCATGTGGGCCTACAACGTCGACACCAAGAAGCTGTCACGCCTGTTGTCGTTGCCGGCTGGCGCCGAATCCACCGGCCTTCAGGCGGTTGAGGATATGAACGGCTTTGCCTATGTGATGAGCAACTTCCAGCATCCAGGTGACTATATCGGTACCATGGACGCTACCTTACAGAGTCAGGTCGACCCACTGATCAAGGCGCAATGGAACAACAAGCGCAAGGCCGCTGTTGGATATCTGAGTGGCATACCCGTTATCAAGTAAACGTGAGAAAGAAAACGCCACCGATATCGGTGGCGTTTTTTTATGAAGTAATTTGGTGAACGCTACTAATGCCAGAATTTGCGGGTTTGTTCCCACACCTCCACCCAACCAGGCATATCGCTACCATTCATCGCCTTGCTGACGTAAAACCCTTGCACTTTGTGGCAACCCAGCTTCTCTACCAACTGCCACTGGGAACGAGTCTCGACTCCTTCTGCCACCAGGCTCATACCCAGCTTCTTACCCAGCTCGACACTCGACTCCAGGATCGCCATCGCCGCGGTATCGTGATCGGCACGACTGACGAAGCTGCGATCAATTTTCAATTCATTGAAGGGAATACGACGCAGTTGATCCATCGAAGCATAGCCCGTACCGAAGTCATCAATGGAAAGGTTAACCCCCTGTAATGAAAGGCGGGTCAGAATCTCCAGCGCATCGGCCAGGTTTTCCATCAAACGAGACTCGGTCACCTCAATCGTGATGCGGTTCGGCTCCACTCCGAGCGATGAAGCAGTCGCCAGTAACCAGTCAGGCAGATCGAGTCGCTGCAAATTATGTACCGAGACGTTAACCGCTACGGGGATATCATGGCCCAGCTTCTTCCATCCAGCCGCCGTCCGTAACGCCTGGTAAAAAACCGTTTCGGTCAAATCATCGATTAAGCGACTGCGTTCGGCCATAGGAATAAAACGGTCTGGACCGATCAATCCCAAATCCTTGTGATACCAGCGCACCAGCGTCTCGACACCATCGATCTTGCGAGTATTGATATCTACCTTAGGCTGGAATTGGGCAATGATCTCACCTGCACGCAATGCGCGGGCCAGATCTTCGCTATTCAGGGAAAATTGTGGCTCGGTTTTTTTCGATGGCTCGCTCCTGGCCCGACCTTTCAGCACCTTGGCCAGCGCATTACTGGTGATCGGTTTCTCCAGCGCGCCGCGAATATGCAAGTGCCGGGCAATACCCAGATCATAAACAGTTTCCAGTAAACGGCTCTTGCTGCCGCTCATAATGACAATTTCACCATCATAATGGCGCTCGCTCAGATGACGGAGGAAGCGAATACCATCCATACCAGGCATCCGCAGATCACACAGGATCAGGGAAGGGATCTCATTGCTACTGTCGACCCACTCCAGGGCCTTGCTCCCATCATTAGCGATGGTTACATCGTCCAGGCCCAACTCACTCAGCACTGGCGACATCAGTTCACCCATCATCGGGTCATCATCAATCAGTAGTACTTTGTTCATGTCCTGCTTCCTTTTGTTATTTGCAGGCAATCACCACCAGCCATCAGGCCATCGCGGCTATCTCCCGCTCGATCTGTGCCAACATCGGCGCCAAATACTCCAGATGTTGATGGACCGCCTCGACACTCTTGCTCAATGCGGCCTGTTCCATCTGGGTAACCACATGGGTCAGGGGCGCTGCCCCCATCGCCATCACGGATGGCCTGATGCGATGTGCCAGACGACCCAGCGATTCATAGTCCCGGGTCGCGGCAGCACGCTCCATTTCAGCCAGGGTCTGGCGTGCAGACTCGATAAACTTGCGGCTGACCCGGCGCTGCAACACGGGATTGGTACCGACGTACTGAGCCAGCACCTCAAAATTAACCAATCGCTCGCTAACCGACATGGCCGTACCGTCCTGCCGCATCTATCCGCGCAAAAAAACGTCGGATATCGCGGCAAATATTGATTCCATTCGAGATGTCATTCCTGAAGGGGAAAAATTCCCCCCTGTCCTGAGGACGGTGATATCCATATCCGCTGCTCCCGGGCGACAAAGAGTCACCACAGTTTCCATGTGGTTATGAGAGCATAGTCGAGGAAAAGGATGTTTCCAGCTGAAATGTAAGGTTTTTTTGTGGACCGTTTATCGGTTCTGAGGAGTGGTCAAGGCATCCAGAGCGGATTGATAGCGGCCCGCCAGTTCATCGCAGCCATTAACGGTGATATGCAGGTCACGCAACAGACCATCGTTAACGCTGTAGATGAAACCGTGCACGGAGAGAGGTTGATCACGTTGCCATGCGTCCTGCACCACCGTCGTCTGGCAGACATTCTGTACCTGCTCGATGACATTCAGTTCGCACATGAGATCCAGCTGCGCACCTTGATCAGTAAAGGTTAGCAGCTGTGACTGGTGTTTTTGCTGCACGTCCTGGATATGACGCAGCCAGTTATCGATCAGCCCCAGCTTGCGCTTGGCCACGGCCGCCTTGACTCCACCACAGCCATAATGACCGGTAACAATGATGTGCCGAACCTTGAGCACGTCGACGGCAAACTGCATTACCGAGAGACAGTTCAGGTCGGTATGCACCACCACGTTACCCACATTGCGGTGAACGAAGACGTCCCCCGGCAACATACCGAGGATCTCGTTGGCGGGGACACGGCTGTCGGAGCAGCCAATCCAGAGATATTGGGGATTCTGCTGATGGGCCAGACGCTGGAAGAAATCCGGATCCTCGGCAACGATCGACTCCGCCCATTTACGATTATTGGCAAACAGTTCTTCGATGATGGCAGCCGTGGTTTTCTTGTCATCAGCCATGGGTATCAGATCCCCAGTTCATTCCAGATTTCATCAATACGTCGTGTGACCGCCTCGTCCTTGACGATAGGCTGTCCCCACTCGCGCTCGGTCTCGCCGGGCCACTTGTTGGTAGCATCCATCCCCATCTTCGAGCCCAGCCCGGAGATCGGGGAAGCAAAATCAAGGTAGTCGATGGGTGTGTTCTCCAGCAGGGTGGTGTCCCGCGCCGGATCCATCCTGGTGGTGATGGCCCAGATCACATCCTGCCAATTGCGGATATCGATGTCTCCATCGACCACAATGACAAACTTGGTATACATGAACTGGCGCAGGAACGACCAAATCCCCAGCATCACCCGCTTGGCGTGGCCGGGGTACTGTTTCTTCATCGACACCACCGCCAGACGGTAAGAACACCCTTCCGGCGGCAGGTAAAAATCGGTGATCTCCGGGAACTGCTTCTGCAGGATCGGCACGAAAACCTCATTCAACGCCACCCCGAGTACCGCCGGTTCGTCGGGCGGACGACCGGTGTAGGTGGAGTGGTAGATGGGGTCTTTTCGGTGGGTAATGCGCTCGATGGTGAATACCGGGAAACGATCCACCTCGTTGTAATACCCGGTGTGATCGCCATAGGGCCCCTCGTCGGCCATGTCATCGGGGTAGATAAAACCCTCCAGCACAAACTCGGCGGAAGCAGGTACCTGAAGGTCATTACCAAGACACTTCACCACCTCGCTCTTGCCGCCACGCAGCAACCCGGCAAAGGCGTATTCGGAAAGATTGTCCGGCACCGGCGTGACCGCGCCGAGAATAGTCGCCGGATCGGCGCCCAGCGCCACGGCAATGGGGAAAGGTTCGCCCGGGTGCCGTTCCTGCCAGTCACGGAAATCGAGCGCGCCGCCGCGATGAGAGAGCCAGCGCATGATGACCCGGTTCTTCCCGATTACCTGCTGACGATAGATGCCCAGATTCTGTCGCGGCTTGCGTGTGCCTTTGGTGACCACCAACCCCCAGGTGATCAGCGGTGCCACATCGCCGGGCCAGCAGGTCTGGATCGGCAATTTGCCCAGATCGACCTCGTCCCCCTCCAGCACCACCTCCTGGCAGGGCGCCTTCTTCACCACCCTGGGCGACATGTGCAGTACCTTCTTGAACACCGGAAGCTTCTCCATGGCGTCCTTCAGCCCCTTGGGCGGTTCCGGTTCCTTGAGATAGGCCAGCAGTTCACCCACACCACGCAGCGCTTCCACCGACTCCTCACCCATGCCCAAAACAACCCGTTCCGGGGTACCGAAGAGGTTAGCCAGCAGAGGAACATCAGACCCTTTGGGATTCTCGAACAGCAGTGCAGGGCCACCCGCACGCAGAACGCGATCGGATATCTCGGTGATCTCCAGGCAGGGATCGACCTCGGTGCTGATCCGTTTCAGCTCGCCCCGTTGTTCCAGCTGTTGGATAAAGTCGCGCAGATCGTGGTATTTCATCATCGCAGCACTATTTGGATTTGGAGCATTATGCGTGGGCAATGATGCAGAGGCAAACCCGAAAAGTATCCCCCACCGCAAGGGTTCCTCTACAATCATGTTATCCACTACTTAAAATGGCTATGATGAAAAATTCCCTGTTCCTGCTGTTGTTTGTCACCCTGGTTACACCGCAAACCACTACCGCCGATGAACCTGAACAGGGCTCGGCGATTGATCGGAGGATGGCATTGGAGTGGGATATCCGCGACAACCCTTTTTCCATTATCCCCTACCGTCCCACATACATTCTGCCGCTGGCATATAACGCCAGTCCCAATGAGGAACCCTATCAGGCTGCTGGGAGCGACCTACTACCCGAAGAAAATGAGATCAAATTCCAGTTCAGTTTTCGCGTTCCCATCGCTGAAGGTATCTTCTTCGGCAAAGGCTATTTCTCCTTCGGCTATACCCAACAATCGTACTGGCAGGCCTATAACGGCCGCTCTTCCTCGCCGTTTCGTGAAAACAATTATGAACCTGAGCTGATCTTCTCTTTTCCTATTGAGGAACAGGCGCTGGGGCTGAAGTGGCGTCTGGCAGGATTATCGCTCAACCATCAGTCCAATGGTCGCAGTGAACCGCTTTCACGCAGCTGGAACCGTGTCATGCTGGAATTGGTTGCAGAGCGCGGTAATTTTTACGCCAGCCTCAAACCATGGTGGCGCATCCCTGAATCAAAACAGAGTGACGACAATCCCGATATTGAGAAGTATTTGGGAAATTTTGAACTGAATATGCTGCAGAAATATGAGGGGCACACCCTGGGTATCATGCTGCGCAACAATCTACGCAGCGAGAATCGTGGCGCAATACAACTGGACTACACCTTCCCCATTGGCAATCG
This sequence comes from Thiohalomonadaceae bacterium, assembly GCA_050299175.1. GTDB lineage: Bacteria > Pseudomonadota > Gammaproteobacteria > Thiohalomonadales > Thiohalomonadaceae > JAPHTQ01. The sequence goes on along the minus strand of JBNKVM010000005.1, from coordinate 16,313 downwards.
CCTACGCGGTTATCTACAGATATTTAATGGCTACGGCGAGTCACTCATCGACTACGATCACTACAACAACCGTATCGGTGTGGGTGTAATGTTGACCAACTGGCTATAGGAAATTAGATGCTGAATTTTTCTCGACCATTCACTGCATCATGCGCATGTGAATTAGCGCCAGTCTTTGTCCATCAGACTTGACTCTTTCGTCGATCGCGTACGGCACAAAACCAAGGCGGGAATAAAGTAATAACGCACGACTGTTCTCGCTGTATACTGAGAGCCTGACTTCAGGTACTTCATACTTTTCGAAAGCCTTCTCTGTCATGTGAACAACTAAGGACTTACCTAATCCGTAACCACGATATTTTTTGCCCACAATCAGGTTGCCAATGAAAACCGTTTTTCCTAGTTGGAGATCATAAAAATCGGCAAATCCTGCAACTTTGCCATCCACAATAGCTACCGTAAGTTCTATCCGTTTTTGGGCCAGATCTTCTAACTGGGAGACTGTAAGCGGGTATCGTCCAGCTGGGTAAACCCACAGCAATTCCTCCCGACTTTTAATCAATTTACATATTTCGGGATAGTCAGTTTCAACAGCAGATCTGAATGTGTACACAGATTGGGCTCAATTCCCGGTCTGACCAAGGCTAATCATCAGCTGCATTAACCATTGTGTCCACTTCATTTGAAAGTTGATTTTCATGCTGCTGTGTCTCCTTCAGTACCACGCTTTCAGTAAAGAGCTTACTGTTGGGGATGTAAACGGCACGCTGTTCAAGTTGCAGCGTGGTATAACGCAGATCGATGGAAATAACTTTCCCCTCAAATCCCGCCACAGCGATTTCGTCGCCAATACGGAAGGGACGATAGAGCAGCAACATCACGCCCGAAATCAGATTCGACAACGCATCTTTCAGTGCAAAGCCGACGGCAAAACCGACCAGGCCCAGGCTGGTCACTAGTGCGGTCACATTCACGCCCGAGGTACCTAAAGCAGTGACCAGACCAATCAATAACAGGCCAATATAGACTAATTGTTGAATCAGGCGCAGTACATTCTGTCGCTCAGGATCACGATGACGAGCAATGCGTCGTACCACACCACGCACCACGCCAGCCAATAGCCAGAACAGCACCATTATCAGCACGCCCGTCAGCAACGATGGTAACCACGCGCTGATACTCTCAATCATCTGTTTAATGAACGTCGCCATCGTCCACCCTATAAAAATTCAGCTACCACGGGTGCATGATCCGAGGGGCGCTCCCAGCCGCGTGGCAACTTGTCGATCATCGATGCCTGGCACTTCTTTGCCAGCATTTCACTGGCAAGAATCAGATCGATACGCAATCCCAGGTTACGTTTAAATCCATTCATACGGTAATCCCACCAGCTGAATGACTTTTCTTCCTGTTCAAACAGACGAAACGTGTCTGTCAGGCCAAGGTCAAGGATAGACTGCAATGCCGCTCGCTCTGGCGTACTGCAGAGAATCCGCTCGTGCCAAGCCTTGGGATCATGAACGTCCGCATCCGCAGGGGCGATATTAAAATCCCCCAACACCACATAAGTCTCATGGGACTTCATATCCCGGGCAATATACTCACGCACCTTTTCCAGCCAGTGTAATTTGTGCGCATACTTGTCCGAACCGACCTCTTGACCGTTGACCACATAGAGATCCAGCACCCGTACACCGTTAATCGTCGCCGCCAGAATTCGCCGCTGCGGATCATCCAATCCCGGTAGATCGGTAATCACATCATCTATAGGGTGCTTACTTAGTAGTGCCACACCGTTGTAAGTTTTCTGCCCGGAATAGGCCACCCGATAACCCGCAGCCCCGATCTCGGTCACGGGAAATTTTTCGTCGACCAGCTTGGTCTCCTGCAACGCCAGCACATCGGGCTTGGCCGACTCTAGCCACTGCAGGACATGGGGCAAACGGACATTAAGTGAATTGACATTCCACGAGGCGATCTTCATCGTAAAACCACTAGCAACAGTGACAGGAAAGACTACCTTGCCAGAAGCTATCGGGAATCACCATCCCTACGAGAACCTGACCCCGGATACCGTGCTCGATGCACTGGAAAGCGAAGGTTATTCGCCGACCGGTTCCCTGCTGGCGCTGAACAGTTACGAAAATCGGGTTTACCAGATTGGTGAGGAGCAGGAAGGTTTCTTGGTCGGCAAGTTCTACCGCCCTGAGCGCTGGAGTGACGAACAGATACTGGAAGAGCATCAGTTTGCCCTGGCACTGGCCGAACTGGATATCCCTGTCGTCGCACCGTTAATAAACGCCGACGGCGATACCCTGCATCACTTCGGAGGCTTTCGCTTTGCCCTTTTTCCGCGCCGTGGAGGGCGCAGCCCGGAACTATTCGACCCTGATACCCAATATCGCCTGGGGCAGTTTCTCGGTCGTATCCACGCCCTTGGTGCGGCAAAACCTTTTACCCATCGGCCTGAATTAACCGCAGAAACCTTTGGTGATGAAAGTCTCGCCTTTCTGCTTGAAAACAGTTTTTTACCTCCCGAACACGAACGCCAGTATCGCGATCTGGCTGAGGAACTGCTCACTTCGGTCAAGGCACGCTTCGCTTCCGTTACATACACGCCGATCCGGCTACATGGAGACTTTCACCCGGGCAATATTCTGTGGACCGATAGCGGCGCACACTTGGTCGATCTGGATGACTGCCGTATGGGGCCTGCGGTGCAGGATCTGTGGATGCTGCTAAGCGGGGAGCACCCGGATATGGTGAAGCAGTTAAGCGAGATACTGGAAGGCTACGAGGAATTTTCCGATTTCGACCGTCGCCAGTTGGCACTCATCGAATCGCTGCGCACCTTGCGCCTGCTGCACTACGCCGCCTGGCTGGCACGACGCTGGCAGGATCCGGCCTTCCCTATGGCATTTCCCTGGTTCAATACGGTGAAGTACTGGGAAGAGCAGATTTTAACCCTGCGAGAACAACAACGGCGGCTCGATAAGCCGCCGTTGAAACTGGGTTGAGCCGCGGGGTTAAAGATCAGGCTGCTTTAACCACCGGAACGCTATGACACTCCTGGAAAACACGGCGTTCACATTGGCGACACTTGTCGCGCTTCAGCCTGAGGAAGATGGTCTGAATTGCCTCGCTCTTGGAATCGAACACGTTCTCCTCACCGATGGCATCGATCAGACCGCTCTTGCGCATAAACTCACAAACCGTCTCCTTGGGGTTACACAGATATAACCCACCACCCAGTTGCTTCAGTCGGGCGGCCTCCTGCATCAACCACTCGGCCCCAGCCACATCGATAAAGTTCATCGAGTGAGCCAGTACCAGAATGTGCTTCTGCTCCGGCGATTCGTCGGTGAAGTTGCGGAACAGATTGGCAGCATGGTTTACCGCGCCGAAAAACAACGAACCGTCGAGACGCACGATGCGCAGCTGCGGACATTGTGGCTGCGGCTGACGGGCGATGTTAACCATCGGACGGTTTATCTCGCTCGGGTCTGGCGCCATGGTGGTAATGGTCGGCCGCGAGGTGCGATTGAGATACATCACCAACGACAGCATCACCCCGGCATAGATGGCAAATTCCAACTCCAGGAACAGGGTGGCGAAGAAGGTAGTCGCCAGCACACTCGCCTCGGCACGGCTGGTGTGCACGATATTGTGGATGTGGTGCCAGTCGATCAGATTGTAGGCCACCAGCAACAGGATGCCGGCCATTGCCGGGATCGGCAGATAGGCGGTCAGCGGTGCGATGAGCAACAGGATCAACGCCAGCGAGAGCGCTGCCGTGATCGCCGCCATCGGAGTCCGTGCTCCCGCGGTGTAGTTCACCCCGGTACGAGTGAAAGAACCGGATGAGGCATAGGAAGAGACGAAGGAACCCATGATGTTGGCCAGACCCTGACCAATGAACTCCTGGTTGCCATCGATCCGCTGATGCGATTTGGAGGCCACCGAGCGGGCGATGGAAACCGCCTCCACCAGACCCAGCAGTGCAACCGCCAGGCCACCAGAAGCCAGCTCCCGGATAGTGCCGATAGAAAAATCGGGCAGGGAAAGGGGCGGCAATTGCCCCGGCAGACTACCCACCAGACGAATGCTGTGCTCCTCAGCCCCGAAGAACCACGCCAGGATCGCGCCGACAATCATCGCAAACAGCATGTTCGGCCAGCGCGGCAGGAGCTTCTTGAAGATGATAGCGCTGATCAGGGTAACCAGGGCAACGGCGATCACATAGGGATTCGCCTCAGGCATCTTCTGAAACAACACCACCCAAGTGTGGGCGAAGGATTCGCCACGCGGGATATCGACACCGAAAAAGTGTTTCAGCTGGCTGGTCCCGATCAGGATCGCGGCACCGGCGGTGAAACCAACCACCACGGTGTGAGAGACAAAGTTAACCAGGGTACCCATACGCGCCAGACCGAGAGCCAACTGGAACACCCCTGCGATCAGGGTCAGGGTCAGCACCAGCGTGATGTACTGGGCGCTGCCGGGCTCGGCCAGCGGGCTGATGGTGCTGAAGACCACAATGGAGATCGCCGTGGTCGTGCCTGAAATCAGGTGGAAGGATGAGCCGAACAGGGCAGCGATGATCGGCGGTACGATGGCGGTATAGAGACCGTATTCCGGCGGCAGACCGGCGATCATGGCAAAGGCGACACCCTGTGGCAGCACGATTACCGCGCCAGTCAGACCGGCGAGGATATCGGCGCGCACACTGTCGCGGTTGACCAGTTGGAACCAACGCAGAAACGGCAACCAGCGGATCAGGCTGAGGTTACAAAACAAATTGGGCATCAAGTGACTCCGGCAAACGTGCGGGCAAAATAAATTCTAAAGGTGGCCTCGTGCCGCCCGGAGAACTGGCGTCTCTTGATTCAGGGAGTACAGCGGAGGCTCAATAAGAAGTTGCTTATTATCGCATCATTTCCGGGTAATGCGCAAAGGCTTTGCCGCAACTAATTGTTTTATATGAAGTTGTTAAAAAAATATAAAAAAAGGAAGGCGTTTCCGCCTTCCTTTCAACTTGGGGATGTAACCAATAACTGGTACGCAGTTACTCTAGCCAATCCCAAGGAATACAGTCAAGAAAAATTTTGATAAAAATATTCAGGTATTTATCTACTGCTTAAACTCCATGTCCACATAGGGCTGGAACAGTGGCTTGAACTCCTCCAGCGTCTCCTTGATCAGCACGGGCATACTCTTGACGAACATATCGAGCAGTACAATGGCATTCACCGTACCGTCCTCACGTCGCTCGGCGCGCAGCCGCTCGGCGATGCCTTTGTTGACCTTGGCCACCTGGCTATAGAAATCGAGCAGCCCATCCAACTCCATATCGACATTCTTGCCCGCCTGCCAGCGGTAGTACTGGCCGAGCATATACATGGAAGCGGCGCGATAGAAGGTCTCGCGGGTGTTGGCAAAAGGCAGGTGGAAACGGGCCATCGGCTTGAAGAACACCGTGTGCGGACAACCGCTGGTGGCGGTAATAATCCCCATCAACGAGCTGATCGCCTCCTGGGCGGTGGCACTGCGGGTGATATTGCGCTCGTAGACCGTCACCGTCACCTCGACATTGTCGATGGAGGTCACGCCACCCATGCGATCAGTCAACGGCTGCAACCGTAGCGCCAACGGGCAGTGAGGATGCTCAAGGGAATCCAGCGGACAGTGACTACACTTGTGCGACTCAAGCAGAGTCCAGTCACGCGGATGTTTGGGAATCAGGTTTGCCGGTTCCAGGGTTACCGAATCCAGGCGGATATCGAAAACCTCTTCGCGTCCATCTTCAAAGAGAAAACGGTATTCGTATGAGATGTGAGCCATCTTTCTTAGACAACCTCGCAGCATAGGGCGTTGATCCGAGAAGATAGTATCAGGCTTTAATTGCAGCGGACAAACCCTTACAAAGAGAAGCCTGACACGAGATAATCCCGGTTCGGCCAGCGGCCCTCTCCCCAGCAATCGACAGGAATGGATATGAGCAAACACTACGATCTCCTCGCCATCGGCGGTGGCAGCGGCGGCCTCTCCGCCGCGGAACGGGCAGCCATGTATGGCAAAAAGAGCGCGGTCATCGAAATGGCCAAAATGGGCGGCACCTGCGTCAACGTCGGTTGCGTACCGAAGAAAGTAATGTGGAACGCGGCGTCCATCGCCCATGCCCTACGCGATGCCCAGGGTTACGGCTTCGATGTGATGGTTAACGATTTCGACTGGGCCACGTTGGTCAAGGGCCGTGAAGACTACATTCAGGGTATCAACGACTGGTACGGCAACTACCTCGCCGACTCCAACATCGACTGGCTCAAGGGCCAGGCGAAGTTCATTGATGCCCACACCCTTGAGGTCAATGGTGAGCAATACAGCGCCGACCATATCGTGATCTCACCCGGTGGTAGGCCGATGGTGCCAGAGATCCCGGGCGCCGATCTGGGCATCACCTCCGACGGCTTCTTCGCACTCACCGAGCAACCGAAACGGGTAGCTGTCGTCGGTGCTGGCTACATTGCCGTTGAACTGGCGGGCCTGCTCAACGCCCTCGGCTCCGATGTGGACCTGCTGCTGCGCCGACAGCACTTCCTCGCCAGCTTCGACGCCATGCTGCGCGAGACCCTGATGGAAGAAATGGTCAATGACGGGATCAATATCCTGCCTAACATCAATCTGGAAAAGGTAGAAAAGGAGAAGGATGGTACCCTGACCCTCACCTGTCAGAGCGGCCACATCATGAAGGGCTTCGACACCCTGATCTGGGCCATTGGCCGTGAACCGCTGACTGCCGACCTCAACCTCGCCGCCGCAGGGGTGGACGTTAATGAACGGGGCTACATCCCTACCGACGAGCTCCAGAACACTAATGTGTCTGGTGTCTATGCAGTTGGCGATGTAACAGGCCGTGCACAATTGACCCCTGTTGCCATTGCCGCAGCACGACGCCTTGGCGATCGCCTGTTCAACAACCAGACCGATCGTCACCTGGAATATGAAAACATCCCCACCGTCATGTTCAGCCATCCCCCTATCGGCACTGTCGGATTGACCGAAGGCGAGGCGCGAGAGATTCACGGCGAGGCGGTGAAGGTCTACCAGACCCGCTTCACCCCCATGTACCACGCCCTCACTGCACACAAGACCAAGACGGCGATGAAACTGGTCTGCGTCGGTGCGCAGGAGAAAGTGGTCGGCATCCACATGATCGGCCATGGCGTCGACGAGATGCTGCAGGGATTCGCCGTTGCGTTAAAGATGGGCGCAACCAAGAAACAGTTCGACGACACCGTCGCCATTCACCCCACCAGTTCAGAAGAACTGGTCACTATGCGGTAAACCGCGGTATTTCATGTAAAATGCCGCAAATTTCTACCCCGGAGCAGTAAAGCATCATGGCAATTCGCAGTTACAAGGGCATCAAACCGCAGATCGCCAAGAGCGCCTATATTGACGAGGCCGCCGCAGTGATCGGCGACGTGGTCATCGGCGAAGAGTGTTCGGTCTGGCCGATGGCAGTGGCGCGTGGTGACGTCAACTGCATCCGTATCGGCGACCGCAGCAACATCCAGGACGGATCGGCGCTACACGTCACACACGACCACAATGGTGCACCTGGTGGCTTCCCCCTGCTCATTGGCAATGATGTGACCGTCGGGCACAACGTCACCCTGCACGGCTGCAAGATCGGTAACCGCTGCCTTATCGGCATGGGTTCCGTGGTCCTCGACGGCGCAGTGCTGGAAGATGAGGTGTTGCTGGCAGCCGGTAGCCTGGTACCACCTGGCAAGACCCTTGAGGGCGGCTACCTCTGGCTGGGCAACCCGGTGAAGAAGGGACGCCCCCTTACCCAGGAAGAACGTGAGTGGTTTCGCTATTCGGCACAGCACTACTCACGCCTACGCGAGGACTACCGCCAGGAATAACCATATTCTTTGCATGGATTGTAGATAGGGCTATAGTGTGAAGTAGTTCACAAACGGCAGGAGCCTGCGATATGGAAGTTTATGTCGGTTGCCTCACTCCCCAGACCACCCGTAACGACGTGGTCACCTTTCTCAAGGGTTTCGCCCGCGATGCCCGCATCCGCATGGTGGATCAGGCGCTGGAAGGCGATCAGCGCGCCTACTACGCCATTGCCGATTTCGATTCGGATCGCCTGGCACTGAAGGCGATCAAGAAACTCGATGGAGGTGTTCTGCGAGGAGAGAAGGTGAAACTACGTGAGTACTTCCACCGTAGCTACTCCAATGAACGCCGTGCCCTGAACTGGCGCGACCGGCCATGGAGCGGACTGGAGAGGCGCAACCATGAACGGCGCAAAAAAGTGGTCACACCCGGGCAGAACCCGAACGATCTCGGGATACAGGTAGAGGAACAGCAGGACCCGGATAAAGTCCGGATCAGCGCCTACAGCAATATGGCGCGTAAACTGTAAGCCAAGAAAAGTCATCCTTCGGGATGGTTTTCTTTTTTCAGAGCTGCGCACGCACCGCCTTGATCACCGCTGCGGTCTGCGGCCGCACCCCCCGCCAGATGTTGAACGATTCGGCGGCCTGTTCCACCAGCATACCCAAACCGTCACTCAGTTTTTCACAGCCTTCATCGTCGGCCCAGCGCAGGAAAACGGTTGGCTCGCCCGCATACATCATGTCGTAACAGAAGGCACCCTTGGCCAGAATGCCCTCGGGCAGTGGCGGCATCTCGCCCTTGAGGCTGGCGGAAGTGCCGTTGATGACGATGTCATAACGAGAACCATCCAGATCATCGTAGCTGCTACCCTCGACCCGACCGAACGCCTCGAAATCATCGGCCAGTTCCTGGGCACGTTCAGGAGAGCGATTGGCGATCACCACCTCTGCAGGATTCTCCTGCAGCAACGGACCAAGCACCCCACGCACCGCACCACCCGCACCCAGCAGCAGTACCTTCTTGCCCTCAATGCTGATGCCGAGGTTATCACGGATATCGCGTACCATGCCGACACCGTCGGTGTTGTCGCCGTAGAGCGTGCCATCCTCACGGACCACGATGGTGTTCACCGCTCCCGCCAGTTCGGCGCACTCGCTGCGCTCATCCACCAAGCGCCAGGCATCGCGCTTGAATGGCACGGTCACATTAAGCCCCATACCGCCCTCTTCCTGAAATGCGCCTACTGCCTCGTTGAACTGCTTCAGCTCAACCAGAATGGCGCGATACTCCATTTTTTGTCCTGTCTGCTCGGCAAACAGTGAATGAATCAACGGTGATTTGCTATGGCCGATGGGATTGCCCATCACCGCATACTGATCTGGCATGGACACGTCGCTTATCCTCCGTCAGGAAAAGATGCCCTTGAGAATGTAGAAAAACACGATCGCCAGGATCGCCCCTGCGGGCAGAGTCACGATCCAGGAGAGGAAAATCATTCGCACCACGTTCATATTCAGTGCCGCGATACCGCGTGCCAGGCCGACGCCGAGCACCGCGCCCACCAGGGTGTGGGTGGTCGAAATGGGCAGACCCGTACCCGAGGCCACAACCACCGTGGTGGCGGCACCCAGAGTCGCGGCGAAACCGCGGCTGGGTGTCAGTTCGGTGATGCCGGTGCCAACGGTGGCAATCACCTTGTGGCCATAGGTCACCAGACCGATAACGATCCCGGCGCCACCAAGCAGCAGGATCCACGATGGCATTGCACTCTTTGCCGCAACCGCACCGCTCTGCGCAATACCGACGACCGCTGCCAGCGGACCGACCGCATTCGCCACATCATTGGAACCGTGGGCGAAGGCCATGGCGCTGGCGGTGAAGATCATCAGGACACCGAAAACCTTTTCCACGTTAGCGAAGTGGAAATCCGCATCGGCGGCCGGATCGAAACGGAGACGACGGATGAAGAAGATACCGATCACCATCACCAGCAGACCCATACCGACGGCAACCGCATAGCCCTGCTGCAATGTAAGATGCAGACCGACATGCTTGAGTCCCTTGAACAGGGTAACCAAGGCAATGATGAAACCGACGAGGAAGATGTAGATGGGAACGTAACGTTTGGCGTTTTGCAGGGGGTTAGGGGTATCGAGAATAAATCGCTGCACACTGACGAAAAGCCAATAGGCGATGATTCCCGAGAGCGCCGGGGAGATCACCCAGCTCATGACAATGGTACCGACCTTGCCCCACTGCACCGCGTCAAAACCGATACCTACCGCGGAGAAGCCGACGATGGCACCAACAATGGAGTGCGTCGTAGAAACCGGCCAGCCTGCGCGCGAAGCTACCAGCAACCAGATCCCCGCCGCTAGCAGGGCGGCGAGCATGCCGTAAACCACCAGCTCGGGACTACCGCTAAGGACGTCGGCGTCGATCATCCCTTTGCGGATCGTCTTGGTTACCGCGCCACCGGCCATGTAGGCCCCGGCAAATTCAAAGATCGCGGCAATGATAAATGCCTGCTTGATCGTTACTGCCTTGGAACCCACTGAGGTACCCATGGCATTGGCCACGTCGTTGGCGCCCACGCCCCAGGCCATAAAGAAGCCGAAAATACAGGCCAGAGCAATAAAAATCGATGCGTATTCCAATTCCATCAACAACACCTCAGCGTGCGAGCATGACTTCCAGACGACTACCCACGCGTTGGGCCAGATCCGCCAGATCCCCAATCCATTCAACAACCCGGTAGATGAACATCACATCTACTGGCGGTAGATCCTTTTCCTGTGCAAACAGTTTTGAGCGCACTTCCACCTGAATGCGGTCGGTGTCGCTCTCAATTTCATCGAGCCGGTTAATCATCGACTCTACCAGTTCCACCTCACGTCCACGGAAACCGGTCTCGACCAGCTCATCCAGCTCGTTAATCACCGTTTGCGCCTGGGCAGCGGCATCGATACAGCGTCGGACAAAACTGATCACCAGTGGCGAAACATCTTCGGGGAAGGTCATCTTGCGCCCTAACATCAGGCCAGCTATATCTTTGGCCTTGTTGGCGATGCGATCCTGCATGGTCAGAGTTTCCAGCAGGTCACGACGCGACATCGCCATCATCAACCCTTTAGGCAGATGCAGGCGCAACTCGCGCTTCAGTTCATCTGCGGCGCTTTCCAGATCGGAAATTTTCTTCTGTTCCTCGGCAGCCTTTTCCCAGTCACCGACCAGGGCCGCCTCGAAGAACGGGATCAGTTCATTGATGCAATCCTGCACCTTGGCCATATGCTGCTGCATCGGCCGTACCGGCGAGGTGCCAAACATACTGAAGATGTAACTTTTGGGTGACATGGTGTCTTCTCCCCCTCAATTTGCGCGCAGTATAGTGGCTGGTGGCGGCGCCGCACACCCCCTTTTTTCTACCTTATTCCTGGAGCCAACCGGCCACGCGCTTGGCAAAATAGGTCAGTATCCCGTCCGCCCCGGCCCGCTTGAAGGAAAGCAGAGCCTCCAACACCACCGCGCGTTCATCCAGCCAGCCGTTCTGTGCGGCGGCCATCAACATGGCGTATTCACCGCTGACCTGATAAGCATAGGTCGGTGCGCCGAACTCCTCTTTCACCCGTCGCACAATATCCAGATAGGGCATGCCTGGCTTGACCATTACCATGTCAGCGCCCTCTTCCAGATCCAGCGCCACCTCCCACAGAGCCTCGTTGGAGTTGCCCGGGTCCATCTGATAGGTGCGCTTGTCGCCACCACCCAGATTGGCCGCGGAACCGACCGCATCGCGGAACGGACCATAGAAACTGGAAGCATACTTGGCCGCATAGGACATGATGCGAGTGTTGCTGTGCCCTTCACCCTCCAACGCCTCGCGGATCTCGCCGATACGTCCATCCATCATGTCGGATGGGGCCACCACCTGAGCGCCCGCCTCAGCATGGGAGAGCGCCTGACGCACCAGCGCTTCAACCGTGACGTCGTTCAGCACATAACCGTTCTCGTCGATGATTCCGTCCTGACCGTGGGTAGTGAATGGATCCAGCGCGACGTCGGTCATTACTCCCAGCTCCGGGAAATGCTCGCGCAGGGCACGTACCGCACGCTGTGCCAGCCCTTCCGGGTTATAGGCCTCCGCCGCGTCGAGACTCTTCTTCTCCTGCGGGGTCACAGGGAACAGCGCCACCATCGGCACGCCGAGCCTGACCAGTTCCTCGGCCTCTTTGAGCAGCAAGTCAATGGAGTAACGTTCGATGCCGGGCATCGATGCCACCTGCTCGCACTGGTTCTTTCCTTCCAGGACGAACATCGGGTAGATCAGGTCATCGGCGGTCAGCACATTCTCGCGCATCAGGCGGCGGGAAAAGTCGTCGCGGCGCATGCGGCGCTTGCGCACCCAGGGAAAGGCACCGCGGCTGGTTTCGAGTCGGCTCATGGGAAACTCCCGGATTCAGCTTTTATAGGAATAGTATGGGGTGAGAGGCTACCGCGCCGAGGTGCGCGGCGCAATGCTGTTGTCTTGCCCGGCCATCGGCTATGGTAAAGCTCAGATGTCACTGGTCCGGAGATTTGTTCTATGCAAGGCACAACACTATTGCTCTGGGGATTACTGTTTGGTTCTGTCGGCATCGGCTTTCTCACCTATGGCCGTCGACAACGGGCAGTAGTGCCACTGGTCAGCGGCATCGCCCTGCTATTTCTTCCCTACTTCTTTTCCAACGTCTACCTGTTGGTACTCTGCGGTGCCGTACTGGTGGCGCTCCCCTGGTTTATCCGTATTTAGTCGACATTACCCCGACCGTGGAAGGCACTGGAAACGATGTCGCCGTTTAGCCCTTCAACCCGTTCACCGCGATACCGAATACGGTAACGATATTGCCACGGCAGTCTCCCCATCGGCGTCACTTTGTCGTTGTAGTTCACCCACCAATGCGGCTGATTGAGATCGAAACTGGCGGTATAACTCTCATCCGGTTTCAGCGTGACCGTTTGCAGCGCTTTACCCTCACAGTCACGCGGCGAGGCAAAGTTAAGCGCATCCTGTGGCGCATTCGGCGCCAGCACCAGTTCAAAAGAGCAGTTATCCGCCAACAACGGCAGGCTCAGTGATTTGTCACCACGATTCTTCAAAGTTAGCTCCATCACCGCACTGGCATGCGCATCGTTGGCGCCGCGCTCCGGCGATTGGGCGATTGCGGTTTTGATCGCAATGTTCGACCACTCGTAGCGACGAATCGCTGCCTCGCCACTCGCCGAGACCGCCACATGGATCAGCAACGGCACCTGGAAGTCATTACGACGACCGCGTAATTCTTCCATCTCTCGACCACTACCCTGCTCAACGTAATACTGCTCAATGCCATAGCGCACCGACAACGGCCAGGCATCCCTGATCGCCTCGCGCCGTTTCTCTGCATCCTGTTCATAGAAATTACGATACGGCCAATGGCTGCTGGTATAGCCACGCAGAAACGGCCCCTGCGGCGGCACCGTATGCAACATACCGCCGTGGGTTACGCCGCTGCTATCGGTCTGCAGTTCCAGATAGACCTTCTGCCCCTTGCGTATTCCCTGCTCACGGATCGTTTCGTCGAGCTGACGCAGGGGAATGGTATTGAAAAGGTAATCGAGCCGCACATAATCGCCGCGAAAAATGTCGCGCGGGTCAATAGGGGCTGTCTGAAAGACGAAAGGTTTACCGGTAGCCAGCAACCATTCCCGTGATGCCACCATGGTGATCACTACGCCGATCTGGAAGATCACGGCAAGGACAACGAGGAGTTTTTTCCTGCTCATGCCGCCGCCCTCTTGTTGCGCTGATAAAAATGATTCACCACAAACAGGGCCACACCGACCAGCAGGAAGACCACCGCCCGCGCCAGCAGGCTATCGAACAGATCGGTATAACGGGCCATCGCCAACAGGGCGAAGAGGATCGAACCGCGTACCATATGTTGCCGATTGGCGTGCTTTGCACCATCGATCATCAACCAGATACTCACCGCCAGTAACAACAGATTAAACCCTATCCAGACCAACCCGTGCACGGAGGAGTGTCGTCCACCAACATCCGTAAATAGTGAAGCGATCGATGGCAGCAGAGCGAGAACTACAGCGATCTCGGTCAGCCACAACAGGGCCGAAACACGTCGCTGTACCAGTAACCAGAAGAAGCTGGCCTGGCTGACCAACAGCGCCACAATAAAATATCCGTTACCGAAGTCACTCCACCTGAGTCGCATTAGATCCGGGGTGATGTCGCTGAAGGTCATCAGGTACATCAACACAAACAGCACCCACAGCGCAGGCTTGACCAGTTCGCTGGCAAGCTCAGTGTGCAACTCACTCTTCTGCGGAAGGATTTTTTCCGCACCAATAAATGCAGCAGCCATCAGCAACATCGTGGTCACAATCATCTCTTCGTCATAGATACCAACACTCAAACCGATACTGACAAAGATGGCTGCAGAGACAAAACGCGCCAGAACAGGTGAGTGAAGTCGCCATACCAATGGCAGCAAACCGAACAGAATCAGCAACAGTGCTGTGTGGTTGGCAAAATGGAAATCGGTCACTTCGGCAATGTGCCAAATGATGATCAGCGCCACCGCCATAAATGCCTGGGTCAGTGAGGGTAGCGTCCAGGCCAGGGCCAGGGCGCCGAGTGACCAGACAAAGATCGCATTGGGATAGTGACTGTCGAGGTGATAAATCTGTCCGGTAAGGAATATCCCTGAACCCATCAACATCGTGCCCAGGGCAAACAGACTTTCGCTGGCTACATGGGAGCGCTGCTGGGAATAGAGGGCCGCAAGGTGTGCACCGATGAGTGCGCCGAAGATCACCACCAGCTTACTGAACTTGCCCATGTCGTCCCAGTTGTAAGCAAACAGCAGGATCACACCTAGACCAATCATGATCGCGCCGATACCGGTGATTAAAAGACGCCCCAGGCTAACACTGTCTCCTGTCGGATAAAGCTCACGCAATGCGGCGGCCTGCGTATCGGTGATAATCGATTTCTCAACCCACTGCGGCAGTTGCCGCGCGAGCCAGTGGTGGTGCTTGTTCATCCGCTGCCTTTCCCTGATATGGCAATGACACCACTATATGCCGGTGCGTGTGGCCACACAATCAAACGCCATTCGATAATCGATGCATGCAGCAAGAAATCGTACGCTAACGTTTCCTATCTGTGTCAATCCATTTATCCATCGTATAGTTAACTAACCTCACCCCGCCTCTCTCAACACAGTTTTCTGCTATGCGCTGAAAACCCTGCTGTATAAAAAAAGATTCGGCAACACACGATGCCTCCACATAGAGGCGTTTTATCCCCCGCTTCAACGCCTCCGCTTCAAGATGGCGGTAAAGGGCGGTGGCGACACCGCGGCGCTGGAAGTCGGGATGGACATAGGTGCAGTCGATATGACCGTCGGCATCCAGTTCGATGAATCCGGCAACACGACCATCAATGAAAGCAAGCCAGGGCCGCTTGTGCTCCAATCGCCGGGCCCAGAATTCGTAATCGGGTGGCGTCGGCGCCCAGACCGCCTTTTGCGCTGCGTCGTAGATGGCCGGATCGATGGCGTGTACCGCCGCGTGAAACAGATCCGCCACGGCTTCTGCGTACTTTGCGCTATAGGTTTGGATTTCTATATTGCTCATTTTTCAAATAGTTACACTGGCAATCCACTAGATGGAGCGCTGTGTAGCGAATCATAGCACCCGCGTTGCCGACGATTGACAGTTCCGCTTCCGGCGACTAAATTACTGACCGGTCAGTCATCAATTACATGGTGAGCTTATGCCTAATCCCCCCAAAACCCCGGTACGGCGCCGCAAGGAGGCGCGGCCGGGCGAACTCCTTGCCGCCGCCATGGATCTGTTCGTGGAACGGGGCTTTGCCGCGACCAAGCTGGAAGATGTGGCGGCACGGGCCGGTGTATCAAAAGGCACCCTCTATCTCTACTTCTCCAGCAAGGAGGAGTTGTTCAAGGCGGTGATCCAGGAGGGCATCCTGCCGGTGGTGGACGAGGGGGAAACGATGATGCAGCAGCACAGCGGAGATGCCGCTGCCCTGCTACGCGGCCTGGTCTACCGCTGGTGGGAACTGGTGGGCAAAACCAACCTGTCCGCCATTCCCAAATTGATCATTGCCGAGGCGGGTAACTTCCCCGAGACCGCACAATTTTTTAACGACCATGTCGTTCAGCGCATCGATCAATTACTGGCGTCGGTGTTACAACGCGGCATGGATAGCGGTGAAGTCCGCCGCGTCGATATCGGCTCTGCCGTCGATATGATCACCGCCCCGATTCTGATGCGGGTGATCTGGCAACACTCCATTGCCCCCTGCTGCGGTCTTGGCCAGCAGGACGACGACATCT
>JBNKVM010000004.1:0-63995 GCA_050299175.1 Thiohalomonadaceae bacterium | reverse complement strand
TCCCAATTGAAAGTGCTTTACAACCCGCAGGCCTTCTTCACACACGCGGCATTGCTGGATCAGGGTTGCCCCCATTGTCCAATATTCCCCACTGCTGCCTCCCGTAGGAGTCTGGGCCGTGTCTCAGTCCCAGTGTGGCTGATCATCCTCTCAGACCAGCTACAGATCGTCGCCTTGGTAGGCCATTACCCCACCAACAAGCTAATCTGACATAGGCTCATCTAATAGCGTGAGGTCCGAAGAGCCCCCACTTTCACCCGTAGGTCGTATGCGGTATTAATCCGGATTTCTCCGGGCTATCCCCCACTACTAGGCAGATTCCTATGCATTACTCACCCGTCCGCCACTCGCCACCAAGGAGCAAGCTCCTCGTGCTGCCGTTCGACTTGCATGTATTAGGCATGCAGCCAGCGTTCAATCTGAGCCAGGATCAAACTCTTCAGTTTAAATGTTGCGGTTATTAGGTATAACCAAACCTTTTAAACGAAGCGTAGATCCAGACCTATATGAATTTACAGGTCAGGTTACTTCGTCAATATGCTTGCTCAAGCAAGCTACGACGGAGCACCCACACAAATTACTTAGCCAAGTTGTTAAAGAGCGTGCTGGACATCTCCAGCAAAGAGGCCGGTATTCTACCGGCGCCTGCAAAATTGTCAACAACAATTTAGCAGAACTTTATTCAGTTCACCGAGACTTACCCGGCGAAAGAGTCGCGTATTCTACCGTCGCCCAAAGGTTTGTCAACTCGCTTTAGCTAGTTGCCTTAACCACCGAAAAATCCCGGTATTTTCAGGCTTCGGAGTCCACCCTGACCTCCTGAATTTCCCGGGCAACCAGACTGCGTCGCCTCAAGGAAGGTGCGCATTATACGCAGCGCGATTGGGCGGTCAACTAAAAACTTCACCAATCGCTAATATTTTTTATAACGGCTGATTTTTCAGTGTGTTAAGACCTGAGCCATAACGCTCTACATGCTACTTCACACTGATACGGGCGAATTTACGTTTGCCTACCTGATAGACCTGGCAACTTCCTGAGGGGATTTCCAGTTTTTTGTCCTCCACCTTCTCGCCATCAATGCGCACCGCACCCTGGCCGATCATACGCATCGCCTCTGAGGTACTGGCTACCAGCCCCGCTTCGCGCAATAGATTAGCCAGCGGAATAGCACCATCGGCGGCAGCTACCTCCAGCTCGGGCATTTCATCGGGCATCGCCCCCTTCTGGAAGCGGGCGATAAAGCTCTCCTGCGCCTTGTGCGCAGCATCCGCATTATGGAAGCGGGTAATTAGCTCCTCCGCCAGCAGGAACTTGATGTCCCGCGGATTGGCGCCTTCGGCGATCTGCTGTTGAAAACCCTCGATCTCGTCCATCGGCCTAAAACTAAGCAGCTCGAAGTAGCGCCACATCAATTCATCGGAGATCGACATGACCTTACCGAACATATCGTCTGGCGCATCGTTAATACCGATGTAGTTATTCAGTGACTTGGACATCTTCTGCACCCCGTCCAATCCTTCAAGGATCGGCATGGTGAGGATGCACTGGGGTTTCTGGCCATACCCCTCCTGTAGTTGCCGCCCCACCAGCAGATTGAATTTCTGGTCGGTACCGCCCAGTTCCACATCCGCTTTCATCGCCACCGAGTCGTAACCCTGCACCAGGGGATAGAGGAATTCGTGCACCGCGATAGACTGGCCACCTTTATAGCGCTTGTCGAAATCGTCGCGCTCCAGCATCCGCGCCACGGTATGACGGGATGCAAGCTGGATCAGATCCGCCGCCGACATTTCTCCCATCCAGGAGGAGTTGAACAGTACGGTGGTCTTCTCTGGATCAAGGATCTTGAAGATCTGGTGCTCGTAGGTCTTGGCGTTTTCGATCACCTCATCCCGGGTCAGTGGCGGGCGGGTGGCGCTCTTGCCAGTAGGGTCACCGATCATGGCAGTGAAATCACCTATGAGGAACATCACCTCATGACCCAGATCCTGAAACTGGCGCAGTTTGTTGATCAGCACGGTATGGCCCAGATGCAGATCCGGCGCGGTCGGATCGAAACCCGCCTTGATCCGTAGCGGCCGCCCCTCTTTGAGCTTTGCCACCAACTCCTCTTCGACCAGGATTTCATGCGCCCCCCGTCTGATAAGAGCGAGCGCTTCCTCCATCGTTGCCATGCCTGTCTCCCGAGCTGAAAAATGGCGCTAGAGTACCATAGCGCGGAAAATCGCTACAGAATGAGAACTGCATTATTGACCCGCCTTTCGCGCAGCGGTATGGTTGGGAAAATTTTTCGAGAAAATTCCGTGCATTACGGCAACTACTTAAACCGGGACTATAAATCGAAGACCGCAAGCAACAGCGAGCGGGTGTCCCGCGTTCAACCTAAACACCTGCATGCACTGGCAATTTTCGCCGCGACGGTAGGACTGGTGGCCCTTTTCAGCCCCAGCCACGAAGCCGAGGCGACCCGCGAAATCAGCCAACAGCCCCTCGCGACGCCTGTCAGTGGAAACGATGTCGATCAGCTCAACCTGCCGCTGGCACTGCCGCAAACCCTGGAAGCCACCTCGGCCGAGGCAAAGTACGAAAAACCGGGACTCCCTTGGCGCACCATCACCGTCCGCCCCGGCGACAACATGTCGTTGATCTTCGACCGCCTGCATCTCAGCCCGCAACAACTCCATGAGGCCGTCAGCGCTGACCGCGAGCACAAATACTTCCGAACCCTGCAACCGGGACAACAGTTGCAGTTCCAGCTTGATGATGGGCAACTACACGCGATCCGTTACAACCTGTCGCCAGAAAAAAGTTATTACATCAAGCAGAGCGAAAACGGTTTCATCAGCCTGCTGAAAGAGGCACCGATCGATACCCGCGTGACCCATGCCACAGGGGTAATCGAAACCTCTCTTTACCAGGGCGGCCAGGACGCGGGCCTTTCCAACAACATCATCATGGAACTGGCGAGCATCTTCGGTTGGGACATCGACTTCGCCCTCGACATCCGCAAGGGTGACCGCTTCTCCCTGCTCTACGAACAACAGTATCTGGATGGTGAGAAACTACGCGATGGTCGCGTCCTCGCTGCGGAATTCACCAGTCAGGGTAAAACCTATCAGGCAGTACTATTCACCGATCCAAAGGGACGCGGACTCTACTATGCCCCAGACGGCAGCAGCATGCGCAAGGCATTCCTGCGTAGCCCGGTGGACTTCCGCCGCATCTCTTCCAAATTCCAGCGTGAGCGTTATCACCCGGTACTGGGCAAGAAACGCCCCCACCGTGGCGTCGACTATGCAGCGAAAATCGGCACTCCGATCAAGGCCGCCGGCGATGGCAAGGTCATTTTCCGCGGCACCAAAGGCGGTTACGGCAGAACCGTAATTGTGCAACACGGTGGCAACATCACCACCCTCTACGCTCACATGTCAGGCTATCGCCGTGGCATCACCACCGGCAGTCGGGTCCAGCAAGGACAGGTAATTGGCTACGTCGGCAAGAGCGGCATGGCTACCGGCCCGCACCTGCACTACGAATTCCGGGTCAATGGTTCGCATCGCAATCCTTTGACCGTGAAACTGCCGGACGCCAAGCCGATCGCTGCAGAATACAAAGAGATATTTCAGATCCAGTCGCGGAAACTGCTGGCGCAGCTTGAACTGTTCAACACCATTCAGGTAGCCCGCGCTACCGATTCCCAACCCTGATACGTTCCATGGCCGAGAACTATGTTGGTCTGATGTCGGGCACCAGCATGGATGCCCTCGATGCGGTAGTGGTCGACTTCAGCGGCCAGCAACCCGCCCTGCTCGGCACGCTCAGCCAATCCTTTCCGGACGATCTACGCCAGCAACTGCTGGCACTGGCACAACCTGGCGCTAACGAAATCGATCGTAGCGCACGCGCCGATCGCCTGTTGGGAGAATTCTCCGCCGAGTGCGTCAGGCAACTGCTGCAAAACAGCGGCATCGGCAACAGCGCCATCCGCGCTATCGGCAGTCACGGCCAGACCATTCGCCATGCTCCCAATGCCAACCCACCCTATACGGTACAAATCGGTGACCCTAATACCATCGCCCAGTTAACCGGGATCACTACGGTAGCCGACATCCGCCGTCGTGATATGGTGGTGGGTGGTCAGGCCGCACCGTTAGTACCCGCCTTCCACAACGCCATCTATCGTGACGGTAAACACCACCGGGTTGCGCTCAACCTGGGCGGCATCGCCAACATCACCGTGCTGCCCTCCGATCCGGCACAGCCAGTTATCGGTTTCGACACCGGCCCCGCCAATGGGTTGATGGATGCCTGGTGCCAGTATCGTGGCACCGGTACCTTCGATGCTGACGGTCGGGGCGCGGCAAGTGGGCAGATAAACATGACGTTACTGGCAGAGCTGGAAAACGATCCCTACTTCCGTCTGCCCCCACCAAAGAGTACCGGACGCGAGCACTTTCATCTGGACTGGTTCCTGCCCAATCTGCCCGCCGAAGGATTGAGTGATGAGGATGTGTTGGCGACCCTGTGCGAACTGAGTGCACGTACCGTCGCCTCCGCAATCAAAGAACATGCCTCGGCAACCAAGGAAGTCATCGTCTGCGGCGGTGGAGCATACAACCCCCACCTACTACAGCGACTGCGCGCCAATCTGCCGGGCGTCGAAATTGTCAGCAGCGAAAACTACGGTATCGAACCACGCTGGATTGAGGCGATGGCCTTTGCCTGGCTGGCACAACGTACCTTGAAGCATCTGCCGGGCAATCTGCCCTCGGTCACCGGCGCACGTGAAGCGGTGATCCTCGGCGCCATCTATCCGAGCAATCAATAAAAAAGCCGGGCTTGGCCCGGCTTTTTTACACTTGAGAAAACACTCAACGTTTATCTATCGGCACATAATCGCGTATCGGCAACCCAGTGTAGACCTGGGTAGGGCGGAAGATACGGTTATCCGCTAACTGCTCACGCCAGTGGGCCAGCCAGCCTGCCATACGTGAGATGGCAAATATTGGTGTGTACTGATCCACTGGAATACCCATCTCGGCATAGAGAATGCCCGAGTAATAATCGACGTTGGCATAAACCCCTTTGGGGCCGAGACGTGTTTCTGCCGCCTCTTCCAGGGCCAGTGCTGTCTCTACCATACGGGTATGGCGGGTACCGTGAGACTTGGCCAGCTTCTCCATCAATTTCTGCAGGATGGTCGCGCGCGGGTCTTTCACCGAATACTCGCGGTGACCAAAGCCCCATATCTTGGCCTTTTTATCCATCTGCTGATCGAGCCAATCAGCCGCGTTTTGCGGTGAACCGATCTCTTCCAGCATATCCACCACCTTCTCATTAGCACCACCGTGTAACGGTCCGGAAAGGGTACCGACCGCAGCGGCAATCACCCCGTAGGGACTGGCCAGGGTTGAACCGGCCACCAGCGCGGCAAAGGTGGAAGCGTTAATCGTGTGCTCCGCATGCAGCACCAGACTGGTATCCATGATCTCCGCATAAAGCGGCTCTGGCTCATGGCCATTGAGCATGTAGAGGAAATTCTCTGCCGTAGTCATATCTTCACGCGGCAAGATGGGATCGTAACCCTTGCGAATATGCTGCCACATGGCAACGATCACCGGCACACGGGCCAGCAGTTTTACCGTCATACGATGGATATAGTTCAGGTCCTCGCACAACTCAGAACCGGTGAGACATTCGTTACCTGGATAGAACATCCCCAGACTGGCGATAGCCGTCTGCAACATCTCCATCGGATGACCGGTGGCCGGGAGATTTTTCATGATCTCGCGGATATTGTACTTCACCCGTCGGTTGCGTCTTAGCTGCTGATCGAACTCGGCCAGTTCGCTGGCTGTCGGCAGGCGACCGTCGAGTAGCAACAACGAAGTCTCTTCAAAGGTGCTGTGCTCGGCCAGTTGCTCGATAGGGTAACCGCGATAGGCAAGAATGCCCTTCTCGCCATCGATGCAGGAGATATTGGAGCGGGTGGCCGGTACCCCTTCGAGTCCGGGCAGGTAATCGCTCATGGGGAAACCTCGCAGGTTATGGAAGTTCGTTGGGCTAGCTATTGTAGGGATATGGGCGAACTGGCGCTACTACAAACCCCTCCCCGCAAAAACAAAAGGCCCCGACGCGATGCGCCGGGGCCTCAAGTCTCGCGCTCCAGTCGGCTATCAGGCCGAGAAGGAGGAACCGCAACCGCAGGTGGTGGTGGCGTTCGGGTTACGAATCACGAACTGTGCCCCCTGCAGGTCTTCCTTGTAGTCGATCTCGGCGCCGACCATGTACTGGAAGCTCATCGGGTCGATCAGTAGGGTTACACCGTTCTTCTCCACCGCGGTGTCGCCTTCATTGATACTCTCATCAAAGGTAAAACCGTACTGGAAGCCGGAACAGCCGCCGCCAGTCACGTAGACACGCAGCTTCAGGTTATCATTGCCCTCTTCGGCGATCAGCGCCTTGACCTTGTCGGCCGCGCTATCGGTGAAAATCAATGGGCTTTCCGCATCACTCATGGCACATCTCCAGAATCTTCATGTGTATTGGGAAGCTAAGTAGCATATCCCAAGATAATTAGTCAAGAATTCGCCTCGTCATCCGCCTTATCGTCTGACTTGGTGTGGTTCGGTCCGGGCAGGAAATCCTGCGCCTTGTCAGCACGATGAACCAGATTGCCGTTGACCTCGGCACCACGCACCATCTCAATCAGCTTGTAGTAGACGTTGCCGGTAACCTTGGCGTTTTCCGCCAGCTCAATATGGTCCGCCGCGTGGACGTCGCCATTGACGCTGCCGTTAAGGATGATATTGGGCACCCGAACCTCACCTTCAATGAGGCCGCGTTCGCTGACGCTGAGAATCGAGCCGCTGTCGCTCTCGGCGTAGACATTGCCTTTGATAACGCCGTCAACGTGTAGGCCACCGCTGAAGATCACGTCACCGTGCAGCTCGGAATTCTGCCCGATCAGGGTATCGATTTTGGTGCTTCGGCTCTTGGGTGCCGGCTTACTTTTGCTTCCAAACATGATTATCGGTTCTCCTGGATCATCCAGTTGATAGATTCGGTCAACTGCTTGTGCTTCCGGCTGCGGGGCTTCACCACCAGATTGACCTTACTGGGGATGAACCCCTCTGGCAAGACGATATCCCCTTCAAACGCCTGAAAATACTTGAAGCGGAAACGCAGTTCTTTGTCGAGTTCACTAAGCTGGGCCAGAGTGTATTCCATCGGCTGCCCCTCCTGGCTTCCTTCCACGGAGAAGGAGATATTGCCGTAGGCCACCACCCCGGTGCTCAGCACCTGGGTCAGTACCAGCTTGTAATGGTATTTGCGTTCAATGAGTGTAGGTGTCAGCTCGAAGGTTTGCAGATTCAAACCCGCCTGAGCGTCACCCGGCGAGACGATGCCGCGGTAGAAGGCCAGCTCTTCCTTCAACTCAAGGATCTCGTCCTGCAAACCGTTTACCGTGCCTTCGAGCTGTTTGTAGGCTTCCTGTTCAATCTGGCTACTGCGCTCCAGCACCGCCATCTGCTCGCGCAGTTTGGCGTTGTCCTGATAGCTGTCATCCAACTTCTGTTGCAACTGCTGGCGCGCATCATAGGCGGCGACCACGTCAAAGCCGCCGTCATGACGGCCATATTCGTACATACCCCAGGCGGTCAGAATCACCGCCAGCGCGGAACCGAGCTGAATCGATAGCAATTGCCAGCGAGGGCGTGCCCTGACGACGCGATGACTCATGGCAACACCGAAATCATATCCAAACCGCTTGTCTCATCCATTCCAAACATAATGTTCATATTCTGCACAGCCTGTCCCGCCGCGCCCTTGACCAGATTGTCGATCACCGACAACACTACCAGCGTATCGCCATCCTGCGGCCGGTGCAGTGCGATACGACACATATTGCCGCCACGCACACTACGTGTCTCCGGGTGTGAGCCGGCGGGCAACACGTCGACGAAAGGCTCGTCCGCATAGCGCTGCTCGAACAGTGCCTGCACATCCATGGTTTTATCGTTCAACCTGGAATAGAGCGTGGCGTGAATACCACGAATCATCGGCAGCAGATGAGGTACGAAAGTCAGACCAACAGATTGGCTGGCCACTATCCCCAGCTTCTCGCTGATCTCCGGCAGGTGCCGGTGACCAGGAACGGCATAGGCCTTGAAGCTGCTGTCCACTTCACAGAGCAGCATCCCCACGTTGGCACCGCGACCTGCGCCGCTGGCACCGGATTTACAATCGGCGACCAAACCGTCGAGTTGCACCAGGCCCGCCTCCAGCAAAGGCAGGAAGCCTAACGTCACGGCTGTGGGATAGCAACCGGGGTTGGCCACCAGTTTTGCGACCCGTATCGCATCACGATTAATTTCCGGCAGGCCGTACACCGCCTCAGCCACCAGATCGGGGCAGGCGTGTTCCATACCGTACCACTGCTGCCAGACATCGATATCCTTGATACGGAAATCGGCGGCCAGATCGATCACCTTCACCCCGGCATCGAGCAATTCCCGCACCTGGGTCATGGCAACGCCGTTGGGTGTGGCAAAGAAAACCACATCGCACTGCTTGAGCTGCTCGGTATCAGGCACGGTAAATTTCAGGTCGACATGACCTCGCAGGTTGGGATACATATCAGCGACCGCCATCCCCTCTTCCGAGCGGGAGGTGATCATCTGTAATTCAACCTCTGGATGAGACGCCAGCAGACGTAACAACTCGACCCCGGTGTAACCGGTTCCACCTACGATGCCAACCCTAATCATCTTGTCTCTACAACCTGCGCTGAAAGCCGAAAGAAATCGATGATAAAGCGTGGCAGGGTAAAGCGAAAGCCCCGCATGCCGCGGTGGCGACGACAGCCCTTCCCTGCTCTGGCATAATGGCCGCTTTTCACGCAGACCCACAACCGATAACCATGCGCGCCACACTGGACAAACTGAAACTCTCACTGCGATCTCTGTTTGCCCCCAATGACTGGCTGGCACGTTTCGTTTTCTGGGGCGGCGCCCTGCTGGTGGGTCTCTCCTCCGCATTGTTCGCCTTAGGCAGTGAAGAGGCCAGCCGCCTGTTCAGGGAAGCGGAAGGCGAGTACCGCTACCTGCCGTTGCTACTCACTCCGCTGGGTCTGGCAGCCATCGCCTGGGCCACCCGTCGTTTCTTCCCAGGCGCTCAGGGCAGCGGTATTCCCCAGGCGATTGCCGCACTCGACATCCCACCGCAGATGCAACACCTGCGTCGCGCAGTACTGTCGCTACGCATTGCTATCGGCAAGATCCTGCTGACCCTGCTGGGCCTGCTTTGCGGCGCCTCCATCGGCCGTGAAGGTCCGACCGTGCACATCGGCGCCTCGATTATGTACTCCATCGGTCAGCTAGCGCATTTCCCTCGCCACTATCTGGACAAAAGCCTGATCGTTGCAGGCGGTGCGGCGGGAATCGCCGCCGCCTTCAACACGCCTCTGGCGGGTATCGTCTTCGCCATCGAGGAGATGGCGCGCAGTTTCGAGGAACGCACCAGCGGCACCATGCTCACCGCGGTGATTATCGCCGGTGTCACCGCGCTAGCGGTGCTCGGCAACTACACCTACTTCGGCACCAGCGACGCCTCACTGGCACTGGATAGCAGCTGGGTCGTGGTACCAATTGTTGGCGTCTGCGGCGGCCTGCTCGGCGGCGTCTTCGCCAGGATGCTGGTCAGCGGCTCGCGCTGGATAGCACCGTACCTGGGCAAGTGGCCGATACTGGTGCCCGCCGCCTGCGGTCTGGTGGTCGCCATTGCCGGGATCCTTTCCGGTGGCACCGCCTACGGCACCGGCTACCCGGAAGCACAGATGGCGATCACCGGTAGTGGCGAAGTGGATAACGCGTTCCCCTTTCTCAAGATCATCGCCACCGTCGCCTCCTACCTGAGCGGCATTCCCGGCGGTATCTTCGCCCCATCGCTGGCGACCGGTGCAGGACTCGGCGCGGTGATGGCGCAATTTTTCTCCGGCCCGGAAGTGCAGGCCATCGTGATCCTCACCATGGTCGCCTACTTCGCCGGTGTGGTACAGACACCGATCACCGCCTTCGTCATCGTGATGGAGATGACTGATAACCACGCCATGGTGCTGCCGTTGATGGCGACCGCCTTCATCGCCTATGGTGCCTCGAAGCTCATCTGCCATGAGCCAATCTATCGATCGCTGGCGCAGGGATTCCTGGATCGACTGCGTGAAGCGGAACCAACGCCGCCGGAACCGGACAAAACGGAAGAAGAAAAAAGCGATTCGCCGCGTTAGACGAATCCCGTTACACTTCAACTCTATTCAGGTATTGAGCCAAGCATGAAGATTAAAGAGATCGTCACCGCTGTTTTTGCCCTCGCCCTGATCGGGCTACTGACCTTCATCTGGTTTACCCCAGACGGTCTGAAACCTGCACCGGCGATCACGGTTACCACCCTGGAAGGCAAACAGATCGATCTGCAATCGCTAAAGGGCCGTCCGGTACTGGTCACCTTCTGGGCCACCACCTGCCCCGGTTGTGTGAAAGAGATGCCGCACCTGGCAGAACTTTATAAAGAGCTGTCGCCGCGTGGACTGGAGATGATCGCCCTGGCGATGGCTTACGATCCGGAAGATCAGGTGCGAGAAATGATTAAGCTCAAGCAGCCGCCCTACAAAGTGGCGCTGGATCGTGACGGCAGCGCGGCACTCGCCTTCGGTGATGTCAAACTGACCCCCACCACCTTCCTCATTTCACCGGACGGTCTGATCGTGCAGCAGAAGCTGGGGGAGATGGACATGAACGCCCTGCATAACCGCATCGTCGGCATGCTTTCCAAGAAGGGCTAGCGATGCTTTGGGTAAAATCCTTCCACATCATCTTTGTCGTCTCCTGGTTCGCCGGGCTGTTCTATCTGCCGCGACTGTTCGTCAACCACGCCATGGCGACAGAAAAATCGGAGATCGAACGGCTGAAACTGATGGAGCGAAAGCTCTATCGCTTCATGACACCGCTGGCGGTACTGGCGCTGGTCTTCGGTACCTGGCTGTGGCTCGGCTACGGCTTCAAGGGCGGCTGGCTGCACGCCAAGCTGGTACTGGTTGCCGGGCTCATCGGTTACCACCTTTACTGCGGCAAACTGGTGAAAATGTTCGCCGAAGACCGCAACACCCGCAGCGACAAGTTCTACCGCTTCTTTAATGAAGCGCCGGTGTTGATCCTCACCGCGGTAACCATCCTGGTAACGGTCAAACCCTTCTAATGAATAAGTGGCTGTGCGGGCGATCTGCCGTGTTGCACGGTACTCGCTCTCTCGCCTATCTATTTGATATGTCTCGGTCGCTGCGCGCCGTGCGCCTTGCATCTCATCCCGCTAGCACACTTCTTCAGCAGTTCCTAATAAGTCACAGCACCGCCTTTTCGTAGCGATCAAGGCGAAGGCCTTGAGTCTGAGACCTCTCAGCCCAAGGCCTTAATAGTGTTCTGAGCAACAGGAGGGGGAGAAATGCTGCGAACGCTGCTGACCAATCCCTATCTCATCACCGCCTGGCTGATCCTGGCCCTGCTGTCGCTGGTTATCCTGATTGTCGATCTCCAACGTAACAACCGGCAATTGCACTCGCTGATGAAATGGGTCTGGCTGTTTACCGTGCTCTACTCAGGCCCGCTGGGACTCGCTGTCTACTTCTATTCCGGACGTGCCCAAATCACACGTGATTCACTCTGGTGACGTGCCTTCCGCTCGGTCTGTCACTGCTATTCTGGCTGCGGTACAGGCGAAGTTGCCGGCGTAGTCATTGCCGCCGGTTTGCTCAGTCTGGGTAATTGGGGCGTTGCCCTCGTCACCTTTGCACTGGCCTATGTGGCGGGCTTTGCCATGACCGCAGGCCCGCTGATCCAGGATGGTGTGGAGATACATCGCGCGTTACTCGACGCCTTTTACAGCGACACCGCCAGTATCACAGTGATGGAAATCACGGCCATCGGTGTCGATCTGCGGTTAGCCGCCAGCACCACCATGGAAGATCCCCTGTTCTGGAGTTCGCTGGTCTTCTCCCTCAGCATCGGCCTGCTCGCCGCCAATCCGGTCAACGTGCTGCTGATCAAAATGGGTATCAAGGAAGGTATGCACAGCCCGAAGATGGCACACAACCATTAAGACCTCACGATTCTGCACCCGCTAACCGGCAGGCAGGTGCTTGCCCCTAATATCCTTACGCCCCCCAAATGAGAATAATTATCATTTGCAAATAAGATGAATTCTCGTTAGATTATCCCTGCGCCACCCGGGAAGCGCTCCCCCTACCCCTTATTGCTGGAGAAAACGATGAAAAAGTCCCTATCTGGCCTGCTCGCTGCGGCCATCCTCGCACCACTCACCGTCCAGGCAGAGGAGGTGCCTGGTAACACCCAACTCCAACAGCAGATAGATGCGCTGGCCGAACAGATTGAACAATTGAGAGGCACTCCGCCCAGTCAGTCCACGACCATCGGCGGCTATGGCGAGATGCACTACAACCTGCTCAATAACCAGTTGGCCGGTGGTTCCGACAAAAAGAGCATCGACTTCCACCGTTTCGTGCTGTTCATCGGCCACGAATTCGCCCCCGATACCCGCTTTTTCAGTGAGCTGGAGGTTGAGCACTCGGTAGCCGCCGATGGCGAAGCCGGGGCAGTAGAGCTGGAACAGGCCTATGTCGAGTTCGATCTGTCGCCGCAGACAACGGCAAAAGGCGGTCTGTTCCTGTTGCCCATCGGGATCGCCAACGAGACCCACGAACCGCCGACCTTTTACGGTGTCGAGCGCAACCCGGTAGAGAAGAACATTATTCCCACAACCTGGTGGGAAGGTGGTGCGGCTATCGGTCAGCGCTTCGCCAATGGTCTCTCCTACGATCTGGCGCTCCACTCCGGTCTGTACCACAGCGGCTACAACCTCCGTAGCGGTCGGCAAAAGGTCAGCGAAGCCAAAGGCGATACCCTGGCCTACACCGGTCGAATCAAGTGGACCGGCGTACCGGGTCTGGAACTGGCCGCCAGCCTCAACCACCAGGACGACATCCGCCAGGACACGGGCACCAGGAAAGTCAGCGCCAACCTGCTTGAAACCCACGCGATCTACAGCAGCGGCCCGTTCGGCCTGCGCGCCCTCTATGCGCAATGGCAACTGGATGACGACGGCACCGCTGCAGGAGCCGATGAGCAATACGGTTGGTACGTCGAACCCGCCTACCGGATCAATAACCGCTGGGGTGTTTTTGCCCGGCATAACGTCTGGGACAACCAGTCAGGCGACAGCACCGATTCGGAATATCAGCAGACGGACATCGGCGTTAACTTCTGGCCCCATCCCGATGTGGTGATCAAGCTCGACTATCAGGATCAGAGCGTGCCCACGGGACAGAACGAATACGACGGTATCAACCTTGGCATCGGCTACCAGTTCTAGGGACATGCGTATGTCTGCCATACAGAGGGGGACGCGCTACGCGTCCCCATTACTACTCCTGCTGCTAGGCTGGTCGAGCGTGTTCGCCGAGGTCTACCAGACCCCGCAGGACTTCATTGCCGAACAGTTCCCCGACCATCCACCGGAAGCAAAGAAACTCTGGCTCAGCGGCGAGCGCAAGGAAATCTATCGTGAAGTCATGGATGAAGCGCCGCGCCAGTTACGTCTGCGCTACTGGCAACAGAACGAACGCACTGTGTGGATACTGGAAGCCGTGGGCAAGGAACACCCGATCACCGCCGGTTTCGTCGTCGAGCAAGGGCGCCTGCAACAGGCGCGGGTGCTGGTCTTTCGCGAGAGCCGCGGCTGGGAGATCCGCTATCCCTTTTTTACCGATCAGTTTCACGGTATCGGATTGCATGAGGAAAAACAGCTGGATGGCAACATCGACAGTATTACCGGTGCGACCCTTTCGGTCAGGGCCATGCGCAATATGGCCCGCATGGCGCTGGTGCTACACACCTGGGTAAACGGCAAAGATGACACGCCATAAACCGCATCGGCCAAGGCTTAATTCCATCTACCTGTGGCATCGTTATCTCGGTGTCGCCGTGGCCCTGTTCGCCCTGCTGCTCGCGGTCACCGGGCTGATGCTGAGTCACACGGATACTCTCGATCTGTCAAAACAGAAACTCGGACAGCGCTGGTTGCTGCAGTGGTACGGCATCGAACCGGTAAGTGGGACATTCTTTCACGCCGATCCATACTGGCTCAGTCAGTGGGATGAGCGGCTCTATCTGGATAGCAAACCTCTGCCGATCCAGATCGAAGAACCGTTAGTGGGAGCGGTCGCTCTGCCGTCGATGATCATCGCAGCAAGTCGCAATCATCTGCTGCTCTTCACCAGCGAAGGTGAATTGATCGAACAATTGGGAAAGCTCGATGGAATTCCAGAAAATATCGAGGCGATCACCAGCGACAATCACGATCGCCTGCTGTTGAAAAGCGGTAACGTGGTGCTCGCCGGTTCAGTCGATGACAATCTCTGGCAGAGCGTCTTCACTACCCCCATCTGGCCCACGCCTGTCACCCCGCCGATGGCACTACGAGAAGAACTGCTGGAACAGGGCGCGGGGACAACGCTAGCGCCGGAGCGAGTCATCCTCGACCTGCACAGCGGGCGAATATTCGGTCGCTGGGGTAACTACCTGATGGACGCCGTCGCGCTGATACTCCTGTTCAACGCCATCAGCGGTCTGGTCATCTGGTGGCGACGCAGGCAACAGCGACACCTGCACGCAAAATCAACGTGACGCCAGACAGCCACTCAGATTGTCGGCCAGTCCCTGCATCAAATCGAACCACTGATCTTTTCCGACTGGCAGTTCCGCGCCCAACGGATCGAGCACACCGTGACGGGCACCGCCCCCTTCCAGCACCACCTTAACAATCCGCGGCTGAAACTGCGGCTCACTGAAAACACAGGCGGCCTTGCGTTGAGTAATGGTCTGGCGAATTTCGCTGATCCGTTTCGCACCGGGCGGAAGATCGGGACTGACGGAGATCGCACCGGCGGGATGCAATCCAAACGCCTCTTCGAAGTAGTGGTAGGCGTCGTGAAAGACGATGTAGGGTGTTTTGCCTAACGGTTGCAATTTTGTCCTGAGACTACTTTCCAGTGTGTCGATGCGACTCACCATCTGTGCCGCATTGTCACGATAGCGCTGTGCATTGGCCCCATCCAGTTTGCTCAACGCTGAGGCGGCGGCAGTGACGATCAACCGTGCATTGGCCGGTGACAGCCACAGGTGCATATCCACCTCACCATGGCCGTGCCCCTCATCTTCTTCGTCGTGATGTTCTTCGCCCCAGATACCGCCCTCCCGGGTATCCAGCAGAGACATCCCCTCCACCCCGGCCAGTTCGATGACCTGCGCCGATCCGGCCAGGCTAGCCAGCGGCTTTTCCAGCATCGGCTCCAACCCCTCACCAACCCAAACCACCAGTTGCGCCTCGGCAAGGGCGCGGGCATCGGAGGGTTTGAGCGAATAGGCGTGGGGCGAGGCACCGGGCGGGATCAGCAGTTGCGGCTCGGCCACTCCGTCCATCACCCCGACCACCAGCGAGTGAACCGGCGCAATGGAGACAACCACCCGGGGCGCCGCCGCCAGCGGCAGGGAGCAGGAGAGTAGTAAGAGGAAAAAGAGTGGTCGCAACATGGAGCACCTCGGTAACGTAATGTTATAATGTAACACATTCGTCCCATTTTTGGAGTCCGGCAAACCGATGAACGCCCCCTTTCCCCCGGCAGCGCACGATCACCGCGCCTGCGTCGAAGAGGCGCTAACTCAGGCCAAAGCCCTCTGCGCCGAGCAGGGTCTACGCCTGACGCCGCAACGGCAACAGATCCTCGAACTGATCTGGCGCGAACACAAACCGGTCGGTGCTTACGAACTGCTGGATCGACTGCGCGATGCGGGGATCAAGGCGGCGCCGCCCACAGTCTATCGCGCCCTGGAATTCCTGCTGGAGCACGGCCTGATCCATCGCATTGAGAGCCTCAACGCCTACACCGGCTGCACCGCGCCGGGCACCCCGCACCACGGCCAGTTTCTGGTCTGTAGCCAGTGCCACCACGTCGCAGAGCTGGATGAAGCGGCAATCAGCGGCCAGCTTGATGCCAGCGCCCGCCGCCTCGGTTTCGCCATCGAACACCAAACTGTCGAAATCAGCGGCCTCTGCCCCCTCTGCCAGGAGCAGCACGATGAGTAAATCGCATCCGCCCCTGCTTGAGGCACGCGGCGTCACCGTCCACTACGGCCCACGCATGATCCTCGACCACGTCGATCTGGCGATCCACGAAAAGGAGATCGTCACCCTCATCGGTCCCAACGGCGCAGGCAAATCGACCCTGCTCAAGGTGATGCTCGGTCTGCAAAAACCAAACCACGGCGGCATTTCGCTACAGCCCCATGTCCGTGTTGGTTATGTACCGCAGCGGCTACACATCGACCCGGTGCTGCCACTCACTGTGCGCCGTTTCCTCACCCTCACCGCCAAACAAGACGAAGTGGCATTGCGTAAATGCCTTGAAGAGGTCGGTGCGGCCCACCTGCTCGATTCACAGATGTCGATCCTCTCCGGCGGCGAGACCCAACGGGTGCTGCTGGCCCGCGCCCTGCTGCGCGATCCGCAACTGCTGTTGCTGGACGAGCCGTTGCAGGGGGTCGATGTCAGCGGACAGGAAGAGCTCTACAACCTCATCGCCCGCCTGCGCGACGAACGCCACTGCGGCATCCTGATGGTCTCCCACGATCTGCATCTGGTGATGGCGCGTACCGATCGGGTCTTCTGCCTCGATCAACAGGTCTGCTGCACCGGCCACCCGGACCTGCGACCACAGGGTGAGCAGATCATCAGTGGGCCGCTACCCGGTCTCGCCCCTTACACCCATCACCACCACCACAGCCCGGAACACAAGGGCTGGTGTGGCAGTTGCCATCGGGAGGTTATACGTCATGGATGATTTTCTGCTGCGCGCCCTGCTCGCCGGGCTGATGGTAGCGCTGGTCACCGGCGCCCTCGGCACCTTTGTGGTGTGGCGGCGTATGGCCTATTTCGGCGACACCCTGGCCCACTCGGCGCTGCTCGGGGTGAGCCTCGGCATCCTGCTGGAGGTCAATCTGAATCTGGCCATCGTACTGGTCTGCCTGGTGCTGGCACTGGCGCTGGTGTTCCTGCAAAACCGGCGCAAGCTCGCCTCAGACACCCTGCTGGGCATCCTCTCCCACAGCGCCCTGGCCCTCGGCCTGGTGGCGATCAGCTTTACCGAAAGTGTGCGCATCGATCTGATGGGCTACCTCTTCGGCGACATCCTCGCGGTGGCGCAGAACGATCTCTGGTGGATTGGACTCGGCGGGCTGCTCGCCCTGGGGTTGTTGCTGTGGCTGTGGCGACCGCTGCTGGCGATGACCGTGCATGAAGAGCTGGCGCAGGTGGAAGGGATCAACACCGCCCGCACCCGCCTGCTGTTCATGCTGCTGATCGCGCTGGTGATCGCCACCGCAATGAAGGTGCTCGGCATCCTGCTGATCACCTCACTGCTAATCATCCCGGCGGCCACCGCCCGCCACTACGCCCGCACCCCGGAGCAGATGGCGCTGTTCGCCGCGCTCATCGGCATGCTGTCGGTAGGCGGCGGGCTGTTCGGTTCCTTCCGCTGGGACCTGCCCGCCGGACCGGCGATTGTGGTTACGGCTGCGCTGCTCTTTTTCCTCGGTCCGCACTGGTGGCGGCAGCGTGGCTGAGTGCCTGATGGCGCTGCCACCAGAGCACACCAAGTAGCATCGCAAGGATGAGTGCCTGCATACCGACACCTTCGGCGTTGGGATAGATCCCCAACAGTTCAATCTTGGGAATATTGATCAGCGTAGCATCAAGCTTGCCCGCCTCCTGCAGCGCCGCGATCCCCTTGCCGGTGAAGACCAGTGCCAGCACAAACACCAGCGCACCCGTCGCCTTGAAGAACTGGCGCAGCGGCAGACGCGGGCTGTAGCGCAGGATCAACCAACCGAGCAGTGCCAGCACCCCGGCAGCGGCGACAAAACCGATCACCACCATGCGCGTGCCGCTGCTGCTGCTCTGTAACCAGAGGGTCTGGTAGAACAGAATCGTCTCGAACACTTCACGGTAGACGGTGATAAACGAAAGACCCGCCAGCGACCACAGCGTCGTACTATTCAGCGCCCGGTCCACACTCTGCTGAATAAACTGCTGCCACTTCACCGCATTGGTCTTGCTGTGCATCCAGATCCCGACATAGAGCAGCACCCCGGCAGCCACCAACGCCGCTACTGCCTCGGTCATCTCCCGTGCCTCGCCGCTAAAGGTCCAGAGATGACTGGCGGCCCACCAGGTGAAAAAGCCTAAGGCGAGCGCACCGATCCAACCGTAGTGGAGATAGCGCATCGCATCGGTACGACCGGTTTTGATCAGGAAGGCGGCCAATGCAGCAATCACCAGGATCGCCTCCAGTCCTTCGCGCAAAAGAATAACGAAGGCGCTACCAAAGGCGGTGGAGCCGCTCAGTGATACACCGTCCATCGCACGTCTTGCCTCAGCGAAGAGCTGATCGATCTTCACCATGCTTCGCTCAGCTTCACCAATCGAGATACCTTCACGCAGACCTTTACGGAAAGTGGTCATCTCCTTCTCAATCTGTACCAGCAGATCGGGCTCGACGTTTCGCAGGGCAGTTTCCGCCAGCTCAAAGCCATCCAGGTAAGCACTTACCGCAAGCTGGTAGGCCTCTTCCCGCATCCCTTTACGATAGGCGGCCAGGCTTTCGTCGATCTTTACCGAGGCAAGATCGAGCGGGTTGGCAAACCAGAATTGTTCCGGGTGATTACGCAGCCAGACCAGTTGCTCCTTCCCCTGCGGCCCGAGTTTCACCGATACCTCCTCGGGTGACATGGTGGTGACCTGGGCGAGACTCAGTTCCGGCTTGTTCGAGCTGGGCGCCACATCCGCGGGCATACCCAGCGAGGCCACATAAAACGCCAGACTCCAGCGGGCATCGTCACTGAGTTTGGTGAAAGCAGACATTGCCGTCCCTTCCACCCCAAGGGTGATGGTGTTGTAGAGACCGTAGATGGAACGCATCTTGGCGCGCTCACTATCGATAAAGGCGATAGGCGGAGGATTCAGCTTTGCCGCCTCGGGCCCATTACCGTCGCCGTTTGCGCCGTGACAGGAGGCACAATTACTGGCGTAAAGCTTTTCACCCAGAGCGAAATCGGGGGGGCGCCGGGGGGTCGGCAATACATCGAATTCCGTTAACACCAGTTCTCGCATGCGTGAGGCCAGTTCGGCCAACACCACGATGTCCGCCTTATCTTCCACCATGGTTGCCAGCTCTCGGGCCTGCGCCAACAACTGCTCCCTGGCAGGGCTCTGGGGAAGATTCGAAGCTTGCGTGGCAATTCCCGCGGCGAAATCGCGCATCTCCAGATACTCTTCGCGGTTTTTCACCTTGCCGTCCTGGACCGCAACACCGTAGTCGACTGCCATGTAGTCGAGCATTTGCAACATCCCTTCCGGGTTGCCCTCTGCGCGCAGCAGGCCCGGCAGCATGAGAAGGGTAAAGATTAGAATTCGCTTAGCCATGTCTCGTTACTCAAGTTTTAACTGGGGTGCGCTTAATATAGATGATAATCATTCTCATTTGCAATAACTATTTTTAGTCTGGGGTCCGGCTTCTGTGTCCGGCGCTCAATGAGTTACCATCTGCAGTCGCTGTTATTAGTACAGCGTTACATTTAACCATACCTTAATAAAGAGTATTCATGGACCCACGCGAAGACTTAGTCCGCCACTACCGCTGGCTCAGACAGTACGGCAACAACGACTCCCACAGCGGCAACGCCTCGGTACGGGTCGGCGACGATTTCTGGGTCACCCCCACCGGTGCCTGCGCCGACACCCTTACAGCAGACCAGTTGATCCGCTGCGAAGTGAATGGTCACTGCGGCGATGGCGCTTCGCTGGATGCACCGCTGCACCGGCTGGTCTATCAAAAAAACCCCGAGGCGGTCTCCGTGCTTCACAGCCACGGCCCGCACAGTGTGGCGCTGACCCTCGACGGCAACGACTTCATCCCGCCCGACTTCGAAGGCTTCTACTACTTCCCCCGTGTACCGGTGATCACCGTCCCTTACGATCGTTATGTGGAACTGGCCCCGGAACAGGTCTCTACGGCGCTGGCGGAGAATCGCATCGCCATCGTTCGCGGCCACGGCGTCTACGCCTGGGGCAAGAGCATCAACCTCGCCTACAAATGGAGCTGCTCGCTGGAGCTCTCCGCCAAAACCGCCTTCATCGCCCAACAGGCAGGAACCCTGACAAAGTAATGAGTACCCCGTCGATCCCCGTAGTGCTGATCTTCGCCGGTAACGATCCCACCGGCGGTGCCGGTATCGTCGCCGACATCGAAACCGTCGCCAGCATGGGCGCCCAGGCGGCACCGGTGATCACCGCGCTGACGGTACAGGACACCCAGAACGTCTCGCGGGTGATCCCCACCGACGCCACCGTGGTAATCGAACAGGCCCGCGCGGTACTGGAGGATATGCCGGTGGCGGTGATCAAGATCGGCCTCATCGGCAGCGTGGAGAATATCGAAGCGATCCACTCCATCCTCCACGACTACCCGGATATCCCGGTGATACTCGATCCGATCCTGCGCGCCGGTGGCGGCAAACGTCTGGGTAACGACGAAATGCAGGACGCGATGCGCGAACTGCTCTTCCCCTATACCACGGTACTCACTCCCAACAGCGAAGAGGCACGCGCCCTGGCCCCCGAAGCGGACACCCTCGATGCCTGCGCCCAGGAACTGCTCGATGGCGGCTGCGAGCTGGTGCTGATCACCGGCGGCCACGAAAACAGCGATAGCGTGGACAACCGCCTCTACGGCAATCGTCGCCTGCTGGAGACCTTCTCCTGGGATCGCCTGCCACACACCTACCACGGCTCCGGCTGCACCCTTGCCTCGGCCATCGCCGGTCTACTGGCGCAGGGGCTGGAACCGTTCACCGCGATCCACGAGGCGCAGGAGTTTACCTGGGAAAGCCTCAACCACGCGGTTCGCCTGGGGATGGGACAGCACCATCCCAATCGCCTGTTCTGGGCACGAGATGAAAATGATGAGGATGAGGAATAAACGATGAAGAAACCCCTGCCACGCGGCCTTTACGCCATCGCCGACACCGGCCTGCTGCCTGCGGAAAATCTGATCGAAGCGGTGGCCTACGCCATCCACGGCGGTGCGGTGATGATCCAGTACCGCGACAAGGGCGACGACGAAATGCGCCGTCAATATGAAGCCGCCGACCTCAGCAACCTCTGCCGTCCGCTTGGCGTGCCGTTGATCATCAACGACGACGTGGAACTGGCCAGCAACATCATGGCCAAGGGTGTGCACCTCGGTAAGGACGACGCCGACATCGCCGCCGCCCGCGCCAAACTCGGCGCCAGCATGATCATCGGTGTCTCCTGCTACAACGATCTGCAACGCGCCATCGAGGCAGAAAAAGCCGGTGCCGACTACGTCGCCTTCGGCAGCTTCTTCCCCTCGCCGACCAAGCCCGGCGCGGTGAAGGCCGATGTCGATCTGCTACGCCAGGCCAGGCAGCAACTGACCATCCCGGTAGTTGCCATCGGCGGCATCACCGCCGACAATGGCGCACAGCTTGTCGCGGCAGGCGCCGACATGCTCGCCGTCATTCACGGTGTTTTCGGCCAGCCGGACATCGCCGCTGCTGCGGACAAAATTACAAAATTGTTTGAATAATCACCACAGAGACACAGAGCATACGGAGTGTTTTATTCTGAAGCGCTTTTCTCTGTGACCTCCGTGTCTCTGTGGTGAACAATCTTTTAAGGACTTTTTTATGCCTCACTCACACGAACTCTTCGTAGCCGCCCAGAAACACATCCCCGGCGGGGTCAACTCACCGGTCCGCGCCTTCAAAGGCGTCGGCGGCGAACCGATCTTCTTCAAGCGCGCCGAGGGCGCCTACGCCTGGTCCGAATCGGACAACAAATACATCGACTACGTCGGTTCCTGGGGTCCGATGGTTGCAGGCCACGCCCACCCCGATGTGTTGAACGCGGTCTTTGAAGCGGCCAAAAACGGCCTCTCCTTCGGCGCGCCCACCGTGATCGAAACGGTGATGGCCGACAAGCTATGCGAACTGGTGCCGTCGATGGACATGGTGCGCATGGTCAGCTCCGGCACCGAGGCGACCATGAGCGCCATCCGTCTCGCCCGCGGTTACACCGGTCGCGACAAAATCGTTAAATTCGAAGGCTGCTACCACGGCCACTCCGACGCCCTGCTGGTCAAGGCCGGTTCCGGCGCACTGACCCTCGGCGTCCCCAGCTCACCCGGCGTGCCCGCGGCGCTGGCGGAACACACCGTCACCCTGCCCTACAACGACATCGCCGCGGTGAAGGAAGCCTTCACCCACATCGGCGGTCAGGTCGCCTGCATCATCGTCGAGCCGGTCGCGGGCAACATGAACTGCATCCCGCCGGTGCCCGGTTTCCTCGAAGGTCTGCGCGAAGTGTGCGACGAATACGGCAGCGTACTGATCTTCGACGAAGTGATGACCGGCTTCCGCGTCGGACTCGGTTGCGCCCAGGGCCACTACGGCATCAAACCCGACATGACTACCTTGGGTAAAGTTGTCGGCGGCGGCATGCCGGTCGGCGCCTTCGGCGGCAAGCGTGAAATCATGGAAAAACTGGCACCGCTCGGCCCGGTCTATCAGGCAGGCACCCTCTCCGGTAACCCGGTCGCCATGGCCGCAGGACTCGCCACCCTCAAACTGGCGGCACAACCCGGCTTCTACGAGGACATCAGCGCCAAGGTGGAAAAGCTGGTCAACGGCATCATGGCCGAAGCGAAAAAAGCGGGCATCCCGATGAGCGAAAACCACGTCGGCGGCATGTTCGGCCTCTTCTTCACCGAAGAAGAAAAGATCACCTCCTTCGCCCAGGCGATAGATAAGTGTAACGCCGACCGCTTCAAACTCTTCTTCCACGGCATGCTGAATGAAGGGGTTTACCTTGCACCGTCAGCGTTCGAGGCGGGCTTTGTCTCCTCGGCGCATACCGATGCGGATATCGATGCGACCATTGCCGCGGCGGGGAAAGTGTTGGCAGGGTTGTAAGAAAGAATTTAACCGCGAAGTATGCCAAGGAAGGCAACAAGCTTTTAAGCAAATAAAGGAACGGTAAAAAAACTAAACCTTCACAAAATAATAAACTTGCGGAAACAACATGGACGACGATGACAAACCACGACGCAATCTAATGGTGATATCTATACTTTTCATCACCTATTCACTTGCCGGTGGCAGTATCGACGATCATATCACCTACATGAAACTCGCAAGACCAGCAGTGCTTGAATATATTGCGTTTGTAATGTTTGTCTATTTTTACTGGGCCTTCTGGGTTACTCACAAAGGAAGAGTGGCTAATTTCCTCCAGAACGTAACGCTAAGGATGAGAGCTTATCCAAAACAATTGATACCTTTGATCGAAACCGCACTCAAACCTTCGGTCCCACAGAACGAAACAGATCAACTTGCTTTTATACAGCTCATACAAAGATTCCATCAAGGACCTCATGATATTCCACTTCCACAAAAAACACATGGTGAGATACTGGAATGGAACGCAACCTATAATGGCGAATTGAAAGTTTCGATACGCGAAGCAATTTTTTCCTCATTTCTAAAGTTGAGCGGCACAATCCAATCAGATGCTCTTATATTACTTTGGCTAAAAGCGCTATTCGTGGAGAGCTACACAACCTCCAGTTTCAAAGACATCATATTGCCTTATGCGCTTGCGCTAATTGCAATTTCAATAACCGTGATACGATTTCTTATCTGCTGAATAAGTGAATGTTTACAGTTAGAGTAAAAACCACTTCATAACTACTATTCCTGCGACACCCGCGCTGCCCGCCGGCCACCGAAGGCGTGAATGGTCCGGGTTCCGGCCACCACTTCACTGCTGTGCGGAATACCTTTAGCAATACAGTACTCCTGCCCCGGTTTCAGCGAGATACGCTGGCCGTCGATGAGCAGTGTATAACAGCCGTCGACACAGACCACATACTCTTCGTAGTCGTGCACATGCTCGGCTGATTGTGTCGTTTCCGAGCAGGTCCAGAACGCCATCTGGCTGCCGTCCACACCGTCGAATACATAACCTTCAACGCCTGGAGTCGCCTGTTGCGAGCGCTTTACCCGGTTAGCGGGATTCTTCATGAAGGCGGGAAAATCGGACACAGATATTCTCCTGTCTGAAAAAGATGATGCGGTTAAACCGCATCACCCATTATCTCCGTTTTGTAGGCAACCAGATCCTCGATCGATAGTACCGGCATGTCGTGTTGTTCGGCAAAGCGAACCACGCAGGGCATGCGCGCCATGCTGCCGTCGGGATTGGTCAGTTCGCACAGTACACCTGCAGGCTGGAGTCCGGCCAGCCGCATCAGGTCGACCGTGCCTTCGGTATGGCCACGACGTGTCAGAACACCGCCCGGTTGTGCTCGTAGCGGAAAGATGTGGCCGGGCCGGGCAAGATCATCTGCGGTAGTTTCCGCGGCGATTGCGGTACGAATAGTCGTCACCCTATCCGCAGCGGAAACACCGGTCGTTACACCTTTTTTCGCTTCAATGGAAACGGTGAAGGC
This sequence comes from Thiohalomonadaceae bacterium, assembly GCA_050299175.1. Taxonomy (GTDB): domain Bacteria; phylum Pseudomonadota; class Gammaproteobacteria; order Thiohalomonadales; family Thiohalomonadaceae; genus JAPHTQ01. Next base: position 39,277 of record JBNKVM010000004.1, on the reverse strand, counting down.
GGTGCCGTTTTGGCTGGTGTTTTCGTTGACCATCATCGGCAGTTGCAAATGTCTGATAGCGTCGTCGGTCAGGCAGAGGCAGACGATGCCGCTGCATTCCCGGATCAACATCGCCATCTGTTCAGTGGTAATGCTTTCTGCGGCGAAGATGATGTCACCTTCGTTTTCACGATCCTCGTCGTCGACAAGCAGCACGCCGCCGCCACGACGCAGTGTTGCCAAAGCATTTTCGACACGGGTTCTTGGATCGCCAAAGGCATCAAGCAGGGAAGTTTCAGTAATCTGATTCATGGATAGCTCTCCTTGTGAGTTCCAGAATCAGGGCGCGATGAGACATTTCGGCGCAAGGCCGAAAACAGGCGCAACGAAGCCCGGCCGGAAGCCGGACGTACGAATGCCTTATTCTCTCCCATCCGGACTATCACCGTCGGCTTCGGCTTTTCACCGGATCTGCTTGACCCTGCCGAAGCAGGCGCTCGCGGGCTCTTCCGCCAGAAGCGGAAATACCGCCGGTAGGGAATTTCACCCTGCCCTGAGAATAAGTGGATTAAATGCTCGGTTAGAGCAAGGCCAGATTAGCTGGAGTTATGCCCTGTGGCAAATCGCTACGCACGAAAGCAACTCCGGTTATTACTCCAGCCCCTTCTACGAATTGTCTTTTTTGTCCTTTCTGAGAGCGAAGATCGCGCCAAAGACATTGTCGCCAGAGAGTTGGTGAATAACGGCAAAGATGACGTGACCGCACAAATAGAGCCACAACATTTCACCGAAGAATTTGTGTTGCAACGTATAGCGGGTAAAGGCGATGGGGTCTTCCGGCGGCCCAACATGGCCGGGCGGAATCATGGCAAACATAATGATGCCCGTTACGGCACAACCGGTCAGCGCCAGAATACCGAGACCGTGAACAAAACTGGAAAGCCCAATGCGTCGACCACTGGCGGGTAGCTTCCGATGGAGAAGTCCTTTCAACTCCTGCCATATTTCGCGACGCGACTCCTTGCCCCATGGAAAGAGGATTTTGAAGTCGTAGATGGCGTAGCTGTAGAGCCAGAAGAGCAAAACCACCGCCACAGTGATGGCGCCGATGATGCGATGATAGGAAAACAGATACTGCGTTCCCGGATCGGACATCCAGATACTGCTGACCTGCTGAAACATCACCGTGATGGAGAGCGCCCAATGAATCAAACGAGTGTTGTTATCCCAGTTTTCCTGCATTGGCGCTCTCCGGCTACGGCTTAATTTCCTGTCTGGAATGTTGGCTTAACGATCTTTGATGCTCTTGGCCCACTGTTCCATGGTGTTGTTGGCGATAGGCATCGGCGCTTCCATGAAGTTGATGATGAACTTGTCTTCCAGTTCGGTGACACCGATGGAACGGGGACGTACTGCCATCACCTGTGGCCCCGGCAGTTTGATACCGAAGCAGAACACCAGATTCTTCGCATCTTTAATATCCGGTGAGATTTCACCGTCGGGCAGAGAGCTGGTGTGACTGTAGTGGTCGAACACCGCGATGAATACGGTATTGCTGTTCTCTTCTACCTTGGCTTTCAGGTAATCGATAATCGCATCGACTGACTGGTGGGAAGTTTCGTTCTTATCCACCTCAAGGGTAAACAGGGGATATTTCTCCTGAAAAAGCGACTGTTTCATTTTCCGATTTATCCTTTCAACGTGACTTAAACATCAATAAAAAATCATTCTTCCTCAATACAGATCTCGTGCCGACGGATTGCCACCAGCGTCCGCCATGCAAGTAGCAAAATTACTGTGGTCAATATCGTCAGCAGTGCGATGGAGAGCAATCTGAAGAAATCTGCATCGACATGTTGTGACATCACCATGCTAGCAATGGTGATCGCCGCCAGTGGGAACGAGTAGGCCCACCAGGAGAGGAAGAACTTGAGACGAGCAAAACGCTGCACCTGAGTAAACAGTAGCAGCGTCAGGAACAGGCCGAAGTAAAACAGGATTCGCGCCAGCGAATCGAGTTCACCGGTCAGTTTCATATAGGAGACAAAACCTACCGCCGGTGGAGCAATCAGGATAAAGAAGGTCGGCACCAGTTTGCCGGGCAGCGGCGCATGAAAGATCACCCGATAGAAAACGATCGTCATTAGCACCAGCCAGAACACCAGGCCGATACTGAAGAAGAACCACGACACCTCTGGATAACCATGCGCCACCCCACCGATGGGTATCAGGATGTTACCGACCACGGGAATAAACCATGCAGGGTTCATGTGCTGGATCTGGAAGTGCTCGTGATTGATCCACGCGCTCATCACATAGAGGGTAAACAGCAGGTGCAGTGCGGTACCGACCATCCACAGCACCAATGACAAACCATGCGCCGAGTGCAAGGTAGCGATGGAGAGCAGAATCAGGCTGATCGAAATAGTGGGGAAGAAACTGAGTTTGATAGGGTGATGCAGCTCTTTCATCACTGCCGGGCGGAAACGCAGCAACTTTAAACCATAGACAGTGAGCAACAGCACAAACAACGTTGCGGCAATCAGCAAGAAATAGGGACTGACGAAAAACCCCGGTTTGAGCAACGCCTCACTCTTCTCCCAGGCGATGGTCAGACCCGAGAAACCCATAACGATGGCAAACCAGGAGATGGGAAAGTGGGCCAGACGTGATGGCTGATTCATACTTGTTCCTCACTGTTACTTCTGCAATTGAGATCGATCGCACCAGCCAGTGATAGTAAACCATTAGCAAATGCTAATACACTGATTTATATCAAATGGCACACCTGAAAATCGGCTGGATTTAGTGCCCATGACTGTCATTACAGGAAATCGACTCTACTGTTCAAAATTTACCGGTTATACCACCAGCTCCTCAATGACAAACGTCGCCATGAAAGGCGACGTTTGTCATTGAGGACGCAAGGGGATATTAGTTTAGATTAATTTATCAGCAGAAATATTTAGGTATATCACTACACACTAGTCACATGAGAAAATCCCGTCAAAATACCATTCCCCTTTTATTTTTATCATACAATTTTCAACATTCTTCTCTTTCTTCTGAAAATCATAAACTATTATCGCTGCTATATCGCTTCGTTTCTTGATGCTAATACTACTCAAGCTTCCATATTTAAATGCACTTCTAATAGAAGATGGCCCATTAAACAGATATTTCCACAGCCAAGTATCCTCGTCATGGAGAAGTTGTTTTATCTCACTACTCGTATAATAGCTATCGATAAAATGTAGCCCGGACACGGGCACATATCGCAGAACATAATCAGCATCACCATTCGCTACCGCTTCTGCAATACCTTCTGAGATACTACACAGTAGTTCCATACCATTTTCTGCATGACAAACAACCGGATTACTACGCGCACTATCTAACCCAGATTCATCCGCGCAACCATACAGCGGCAAAAAAGCAACCAATAGAAAGACACTATTGTGTAAATATGAACGATGATAGCGCAGTTCCATAACATCTCTACCAGGAATGACTATGTGTCACTAATTGCGTGGCGGCAAATGATTCAGAGGATTTGTCCTTGTATTAGTGCCTGGCGGCCTATATGTATAATGCACATGTCCGCCAGTACTTCTGCCACTCAAATCTGTATACCCAATTACGTCACCCTCTTGTACCTGTTGTCCTACACTGCAATTAGGTAGCGTGTGAGCATACCCGGTCCTACTACCATCTGGGTGCTGAATGACAACTTGGTTTGTACCATTTGGACTTGGATCAATACTCTCCACAACACCAGCATCACTAGCCACTACAGGATCGCCCACGGGATTGGCAATATCTACACCATTGTGATGCGCACCTGGTTGCCCAGTAATCGGATCAACTCTGGTACCGTATGGTGACGTCACAGGACCACCAGCTGGCCAATCAGTGAGACCATAGGGGTCAACCCAATTTATCGGTTCATTGAATACATATCCATAAAGATTCGTATTCCTTCCTTCGAACCTAATTGGATCCTTTGCGGTCCATCTCCCTGTATGCGCATCATAATCCCGCGCTCCAAACCTTGTCAGTTGAATATTTTGGTCATAGATACCCCCAGCAAAGCCAAATGGCTGGAAACCCGGATTAGTATCATTTACGACGTTACCGAACTCATCATAATCTATCCGCTGGACAACGGTACCATCTGCGCTCTTAACTACCAAACGAGGTGAACCAAGATGATCGCTAATGATGCGATAGGTGAATCCACCTTTAATCATGTAGCTCGGCACATTGCCTTTCTCAGCGTAGACAAAGCGACTTACGACGTTACCAGCCCCATCCAGCTCGGCTATCGGATTGAGCTGATCTTGATAGAGGAAACCCTGTACTAGTATACCATCAACCTTTTTGCCGATTCTTCGATTCTGACCATCGATGAGGTAATCAATGGTCATTCCGCCGGGCAGGCGAATCTGCATCAGGTTACCTAGCAGGTCGTAGTGATACTGGGTAGTTAACCCAGCTTCGGTCTTGCTCTCCAGTTCGCCGTTAAGAGTGTAGGTGTAACTAGCTCCGCCATAAGTCAACAGTCGGTCCTGTTCGTCATAGCTTGCTATGGTGCCGTTATGACTGAGGCGGTTACCGTTGGGGTCATAGGTATAAGTAGAAATCACCACCCCATCATGGCTAACGGTCTCTAGTCTGCCTGACAGGTCGTAGACGTAGTCATATACAGTAGTGACACCCTCGACGCTTTCAGTCTTGCGGGTAATGCGCCCTAGCTTATCTCGCTCATAGGCGACATCCCAGTTACCCTGATTAATTCGTCCTACAATGTTCAGGGTTCCTGACACAGGCACACCTGAAGCCGTAATGAGTGCCTCATAAGTCTGTGTATCTACGATGCGATTCACATTATCTTCTGTATGTACATAAAGCTCACCATCTTGGCCAAAATAGGGTAAGTACCACCAAAATTCACTCGGCAAGCCCGGCTCATACCAGTCGCCAGTGTCCAGGTATTCGCATATCATCCCCTCCCCATCGAAACAAAGTACACCGTCATTGGAAAGTGTAAACATTGGTAATGACCAGCCCCAGAAGTACTCTGTCAGAGACATATCGGCATTAATCTTGAAGAAACCACTACTGTCAGGACTCAACACCACACCCCAGTTAGAACTTTCAATTGATGTATTCTGAGGAAGGAAAGAGAGTCCGTTACTGGTTTGATAGTCATGCCATAGATAGCTTCCATCTTGAGCAATACGATACACGCCATTGGTCGCAACAGCATAGAGATAGCCATCCGGAGCCAATTCAATATCACCTAGTTCATTTGTTGCGCTGAAATCAACAAACAGAGTTTCAGTAACACCATCAAAATGCCAGATCTCGCCTGTATTCTTCAATGTATAGATATTGCCGGTGCTACCCACCGTCACATCACGCGCATCCGCCAACCATGCAGGTTGATCGGGAACACCTCGTCCTGCTGCAATACGCCAGAACGCACCTGCATTAAATGGTTTTCCACGCCACGCTGGAGCATCTGCGGAAAAATAAATATCACCGTTCGGTGCAGTTTCGGCAATGTAACCCACAGCAGCACCTGTAGAAACATTCTGACGTGTAACACCATTGTAATCCGTCATAATGAGCTGGTCTTGCTGATCATACACATCCACCTGGATGTTGTTATACCCAAGATTCAGCGGTATCTGTCCAGTCACATCTCCGCTCTGAGAGAGCGTCATATCAATACCATTGACACTTACACGACTTGCATTTGAAACTGTGCCAGCAATGTTCAGCATGTCGGCAGAAATATATGCCCCTTCTATTGTCGTATTCAGTGCACTATCCACATCCTGCTTTTGCTGCACGAGTTCGCCAAAACCATTGTAACTATAACTTGTATTAGTTAGGTCAAGTCTAACATTCTCAACGAAACCTGTGCTCGCATTACGGCCGAGGGTAAGTGCACCAGCTCTAGTTAACAGACCATCATTGTTGTACCCGTAAGAAACCGCGGTGCCGTTAACACTGCGACTAGTAATCCAGAAGTTGTTGCTGTAATTCTGACTCACACTACCAGTGATTTCGCCACTCCAAGTGGTAGACAGCGGTAGGAAACCATCATACGTATAACTGAGACCGCCTCCGTCCGGCGCAGTGACACTGCTTACTTTGCCACTAACAACATCATAGCTATAACCAAATTGGCCGCGCGGAATGGTAATGGTGTCCAATTTCCCACCACCTTCATAACCAAAGCTAACAGCCTGACCATCTGGACGTAGAATATCTGTCAATTGTTTATCGAGATTGTAGTTATATCGGGTAACAGTCTGAGCACCATTAAGTGCTGGCGGTGCATAATCTGTCTCTCTGTCTACGGCGTTGTAGTTGAAGACGTGTGCGTCTTTACCAGGAGGGGTAAGGCTAGTGAGATTGCCGTTAGCATCATAGCTGTATTGGATCGTTCTGCCATCGGTAAGGCGCTGAGTAGTTACCCTGCCAACACGATCGTTGATAAATGTAACACTTCGGCCCATCGGATCGGTAATACTACTAAGATAACCCTGTGCGTCGTAACCGAATGATGAAGTACGTGCGATAGCACCGACTCCGGCTGTTACCGTGCTCAGTCGACCACGACCATCGTAGGTCATAGCGGTACTTTCCAATCCCGTCATTTGGGTTTTTATTAATTTACCTTTATCACTAAAGACCTCCGTCCTCTGAAGCCCTTCTGGAGACTCACTGACAAGTGTACGCAATACAACGTCGTACGCACTACGATAAGTCCGGTTATTAACTCGTATTGTATCTATTAATGAAGTAATACTTAGTGGATCTGTTGGTTCCGCCAAACTAACCTGACGATCCATATTACTGGAGTAAACAATATTACCTGGAGTTCGGACGTTCCTGCCTCCAGGATAAGAAGATATCATTCCGAAACGCGGATCCGGCCTGTTACTTATCGTTGTAACTGTGCCATCAGGTGCAGTTGTTTCGACAACACCATTAGATTTAATCCAAGTTAGTCTCTTAGTTCCATCTGGATATGTATTAACCCTATATCTTTTGCCATAGTCAAAATATTCTGTACTGTAAGTCGTAGTCCGACCTTCGGAGGAAGTCATACTATAGTTCCAGACATCCCCGACTTTTGTACGTGAGATATCCCAACTATTGCCCGCAGCCCCTTGATCCTTTGTCAGACGCCCCATGTCATCATAAGCCATAATTGATGTATTGCCGCGAGGATCGGTAAACGCCGTCATCAACCCATCAGCGGTATAACTCATACGAGTAGTTTCACTCGCAGGATTGATAATATCGGTGAAGTAACCATCGGCATTCACGACAAAGGTTGTAGTTTGTCCATCAGGGGCACTGATCGAAAGAGGTTTCCCATTTGTATCACGATTAACCAGTGTAACCTCACCATCTACATCCTCTATACGATTGATATAGCCATTTGCGTCATAGGTAAAGGTGAGTAGATTCTTACCGGTAACCGTATCCACGGTCCGCAGATGACGACCACGATAATCGAACACATACATCATTGAGCCGTCTTTAGACGGTAACGCTAACTCTGTAATACCAATATTCGCTGTTGGAGGTGCGATACGCTGCATATAACGAGCCATAATATACATGCTTCCATCTTCACCAACCAATACACTCCTTGGCCAATAGATATTGGTGTCTACCGCTGGTGCACCTTCCATAGTTGTGCCAGCAGTTCCAGTTCCTGCAAAGGTGGTGATAACGCCACGCGCATCGATCCTTCGAATTCGATGCCCACCATATTCCGCAATGTACAAGCTTTCATCCGGTGCCACCGCGACACCCATAGGATAACTGAGTTGTGCGGAAACTGCGGGACCACCGTCACCACTACTAGCTGAGGTGCCAGTCCCGGCAATTGTGTTAATGACACCGTTAACGTCAATGTGACGAATTCGATGGCCTCTATACTCTGCAACGTAAAGACTACCATCCAGCCCCAACGCTAAACCCTGCGGATTGTAGAGTGACGCAATACTGGCAGGACTACCGTCACCAACAGAGCGCGCCACACCATCACCAGCAAAAGTGATAATCCTGCCATCAGGCAGGATCTGCCGAATACGGTTGTTGCCACTATCTGAAATGAATAGCGAACCATCCTGTGCCAATGCCAGGTAGGATGGCGCGTTAAGTTGCGCATTAATTGCAGGGCCGTTGTCGCCGCTAAAACCCGCTGTACCCGTTCCAGCAATAGTTGAGATGGTACCATCCGCTGAGATCTTACGAATGCGGTGTCCGCTAACTTCAGCAATATAGAGACTGCCATCTGGCGCCAAAGCCAAACCCGTCGGAGTCGCCAACTGCGCGTTGATCGCAAGTCCGCCATCACCGGTTGAAGCCACGGTTCCATCTCCCGCAATGGTGTTAATAATCCCCGCCGTATCGACCTTACGAATACGGTGGTTTCCCGTATCCGCAATATACATCTCCCCCGATGGAGTCATTACTGCATTGGCTGGATTACTCATGCGAGCATACTTTGCCAGGCCACCATCACCCAAGAAGCCGTACCACCAATATCCCGCATAAGTAGTGATTACCGGCGGAATATTTGAAGCGCTACGATTAGTACCATCGCCGCCCCGGAATATCCCTCCTCGTCGTTCATAGGCATGCTGAACATTCAGGGACCAACTACCTAAGCCAAATGTAGCATTATCAAAATAACCCAGGCCTAGCGATGGTGTGGTGGTTGTCCAGTTTTTCCACAGCGTAACTGCGGTGCTTTGTCGGTAAACACCACTGACCTGAGCACGAGAAAGTCCTCCAAAACTTCGTTGCCAATCAGAACGTGATGCGTAATAGACGAGGCGATAAACATAGCCAACACGGACACTAACGCTCTGCTTACCGTTAGTGCGATTGCCATAAGCATCAAAACCATCCCAAGTTACCGTGTGAGTCAGATTTGCCGCAGGTGCAAAAGATTTGACAAACTTCCGACCAGCTACTTCAACCACTACGATCATACTGCTAGTAACACTCGGATATGTGGCACCACTGACCGGAACTCGTAGCGTATATGTCTCTTCTTTACGACCTGGCACACGGTTACTCCGATAGTTCAAAAAGTAGGGTGTACCTGTTATCCCAATGCGCTCACCGAGCACCTGATTCTGACATTCGATGATCGATCCATTCTCACAATCAGGTTCTTCTTCCTTGTTTTCATCATCTGGCTCAGGATCATCCGGATCTGGCTGCTCAGAGCCAGGTTCCGGCCCATACGGCCAGTTACAATCCCACGGCGTAAAGTGAGTCACCGGCGAGCGCCACAGCGTCTTACCCGGCTGATAGAGCAGCGCCAACTGGGTGCGCTCTGCATCCGTGATGCCGAGTGCCGCCAGCGCCGTCGCATCGGCAGGCACACCACTGCCATCAATATCGATGTCGGCCATGCCGTTGCTAATGGAAAGGATTTCAATCACCCGGCCATTGTCGGAGGGTATCCATGCGGCCTTGTCCCGGTCGTACCAGCCCACGGGCACCGTCTCGCCCGTGGGGAAACCGATAAAGTTGTCGACGTAGATCGGTACGGGCTGACTAAACTGCACGCTCTTCGCCCCAGCGGCAATCGCCTCATCAATTGAGAACTCTGCTGCGTATGTGTAACCGCTGGTTGGTGGAAGTTCGCCGGGCATGGCATTGGGACCTTCAGCACCCACGGTGTATTCGGTGGCACGAACGTTCATAGTCGTGAGGGGCTGGGTGGTGCCGTCGGCCATGACCATGTGGGCCTGCAGGCCCTGCGGGAAGAGCAGGGTCGCCTGACGGCTGCCGTCTGCGTCGGTCATCACACTGCCGCGCGCGACCTGGAAGGGTACGCTGGCATTGAGCTCGACGGTGGTGACGTTGGGATCCAGTGGGATCATCACGACGTCCGGCAGCCAGGCGTAGTCTTCCCACGGTGCGTCGATTTGCCGCTGTACCGGCAGGTAGCCGGCTTTTTCGTAGTTGACGGTCAGGATCCCACCGCCGTTGACGGCCAGGTCAAACATGCCGTCGGCACGGGTGCCGGTCCAGCCGTATTCGCTGTGGTTGAGGATGGTGATGGTAACGCCTTTCAGCGGTGTCCCACCGCGGGTGGTGACTTTGCCGCGCAACACGGCGGCGTGCAGCATTTCGATCACGTTTGGTTGCATGTCGAACTGGATCGGTCGGGCACCGTTGTAGAGGAAGGCGGTGGAGTCGTAGAGGTTGGTGACCACCGTCGGATCGGTGGGCGGTGCCACGGTGGCCGGGTCGACGGGTACATATCCCGAATGGGGCTGTGGCGGACCGGTGGGGATGGTGACCTCTTCCGGCGCGACATTGCCTGCCTGATCTTTGACGGAGAAGATCAGGTCATCGCCGGAATTCGCCACGAGTTGTGCGCTGAAGCTGCCATCGGCGGCGACCTGGGCGGTGATCGATTCGCCGGTTGAGGCGTTGGTGATGGTGATCCAGCTGCCCGGTTCGGCACTGCCCGGCGCCCCTGTGATCACGGCATTGCCGCCTTCGATCACGATGTTGATCAAATCGCCGTTGACCGGTTGCGGGGCAATGGTGTCGAGAGTACCGCTGAGGGTGTAGGTCGCACTGTTGCCCGCCAGGTCCGTGGCCGTGATGTCGAAGTGGTTGCTGCCTTCTACCAGTTCAGCGCTGTAGCTGAATTGGTTCTGGGCATCGAGCGGGAGTGCGATGGCGTTGATCGTGGCGGTGACGGTTTCGTTGATCGCGCCACTGATGGTGAGCGGGGTCTGGTTGGTGATGAAGCCGTTTTCCGGGGCGGTGATGGTGATCACCGGCGCTACGGTGTCGACGGTGAAGGTGACTTCGGCTTTTTCCGAGGCGTTGCCCGCGTAGTCGTCCACTTGTGCTGCGAGGAGTGTGCCGCCTTCGTTCAGCGGGGCGGCCAGGGTGCATTGGGCGGTGGTCTCGGTGGTGTCACAGGTCGCGGCCGTTTCGGCACCGTTGATGAAGAGTTTCAGGCTGTCGCCGTCGACCCCCATGCCGTTGTCGCTGTAGCTGACTTTGATCAGCGGCAGATTGGTATTGAGGTAGCTGCCATCCAGCGGCAGGGTGATCGTAATGGTGGGGGCGATGCGGTCATGGTAGATCGCCAGGGCACGGATATCACGATGGCGTTTTTTTTCGCCGATTTCGTGTAGCACCTGTCCCGCCGGATCGAGATGAATCAGTTGTTTGCGGTTGGCCAGCCAGGCACTGCCATCAACTTTGTCGGCAATCAGTGCGGTGAGGTTGCCACCATGGTGTGAACCGCGGAAGGGATCGGTTTCCAGTAACAGGAGGCCGGTGGCGTCGAGTTTGACGAGGCGGTGTTCGGTGGTCGCCCAGAGGCTTCCCTGGTGATCGGGGGCCATACGCTCAATATGTTTGAACCGCTGACGGAATTGTTCAACACCGTTTTCATCAATACGCAAAAGCGTTTTGTCGGTCGCCAGCCATAATTCTTGTAGGTATTCGTCGTAGGCAATTGCTTCGATCGCTTTTCGTGTTTTCAACAGGGGTTGCAGTTCGAGGGCGTTGCCCTGGTCAATGACGCGGTAGAGTTTGTTTTGATGGCTTAACCAGAGTTGGGAAGTCAGTGGTGATAGGGCGAGTGCACTGATAGTTTTGTCGACCCATATTTTGGCTGATACCACACCACTGGCATCGTAGTGTTCCAGTAAGCCGCCACGCGCCAACCAGAGGGAGCCGTCATTGGGATCGACGGCCATGTGCGCGTCCTTGTCATGAATTTCCTTGCAACGATGACGCTCTCGCTCGCGTTCGTGGCCATTGTCGCCACGATGGAAATCGTCCTTCTCACGCTGCCGTACCTGCCAGTCTGTCGTGCAACCAATTTCGTACCGACCTTGCACGGTACCATCGAAAGTAAAGGTGGTCAGTTGCGCTTTGCCATACGCCCAGAGGATACCGTGTGTTTCATCCAGTGCGAGTTCTTGCACGTCTTCCACATTGCCGATCTCGAACAGGACACTCCCATCGGCTGTCGCTAGTTTGAGAATACCGTCGGACTCTGCAACCCATAGCGCACCGACGTAGTCGTTGTCCGGTGTGGTGGCTGCCTCGGTGGCAAACGTCAGGAAGAGAAAAACGGAAATGAGAAGCGTACGGAAAGAATTGGCGCACTGCACGACGTGTACTCCTTTACAGATAATCCTTTATAAATTCGTGCGGATTATGCAGAAGCCATGAAACACTTTCAACCTTGCTGCATAGTCAGACTCTCCATTGCAATAGGCGAAACAATAAAAAATTTTGTTACAACATTGATAAATTTCAGTACCGAAACATCTGTATATTGATATATATCAATCTCTATCCTTGTTTAAAAATTTCCCCTCGGTTGGTTTGGTGCGCTTACCCAGATGAAAACTGATCGCCTGGGTGGGACAGGCTTCCAGACAGGTGGCGCAGGCGAAGCAATCGGGAATGGTTCGCTGCTGTTTCAGGATCGCCTCCATACAGTCTGAAGGGCAGGCCTTTTCGCAAACCACACAACCATCTTTGCAACGCGCATAGTCCACCACGATCTTGCCGAGACTCACTTTCTCGAATACCCAGCCGACCAGACCAAAGGGACAGAAGAAGTGACACCAGGGACGATAGACAAACAGACTGGCGACTAACAACGCCGCAAGAAACACCGCGCCGGTAATGCCGAGGTACATCGGCTTGAACACTTTGAATGGGTCAATCGGCTCGATGAGATCAACAGCGGCGATAAAAGCGAGCGCGGTAAACACGGCAAAGAAAACAATCCGCACGCTGTTGGAAAACCAGAACGGTGGTTTGTATTGCGGCAACAGCCCTTTACGATCCTTGCTGTTGCGGTTGAGGCGGAAGAGAAAATCCTGCAACGCACCGAACTGGCAGCCCCAACCACAAATAAATTTATTCGCCAGTACCACCATCAGAATAAATGCGCCAAGGGCGATCAAACGTGGCGGGAAGATCACCCCCTCGGCACCATAGAGCGCAATCGCATCTTTCACCGTGCCCATCGGGCTGGGATCGGCACCGAGCACTACACCGAACAGCAGCAGGGCAAAGAGATAGAACCAGCGACGACGTTGTGCGGTGATTCGTCGGGTACGCAGTACCCAGAACATCAAACCGAGAAAGGCAAACCATAGGGAAAACTTAATCGCGATCTTTTGCCAGTTCTTACGCTTATTTTCGCTTTGTAACACCTGCGCATCATGCAACGAATCGGCAAGGCTGGCAGTGTCGGCAACGAAATCGCTGAGCGGACGTTGTAGATCGGCAGGCGAGGTCAGACCAAACAACCCTTTCAGGGTTCGGCGTTCCAAGCCATTGGCCTGGCCAAACTCGATGACCGTCATTCCATCCTGATAGTGGAGTTCGGCAATAGAGACGCCCGCTTCACTCTTTTCACCCCACATGGCGACCGACAGCCAGGATAATCCCAGCACCGTCATTACGATGAGGAAAAAACCTATCGCTACTGAGATACCCTTACTTGTCACAAGTTTTCTCCGTCATGCTCTACTCGGTAAAGTTTAGCTGCAGCAACGACTATGATTAACAGAAATCTGCAAAACAGAGGTGGTGGCACTTGCCTACCCTTGTCATCAGCGGCAGCAATCGAGGTCTGGGCCTACAATGGGTACGCCACTATCTGGCACGCGGCTGGCGCATCTTCGCTACCTGCCGTTTTCCCGAGCGGGCGGACGAACTGAACCGTCTGGCAGCAACCCATGACAACCTGACTGTTCATCGTCTCGATGTCACCAGCGAAACTGATACCAGGGCGTTAACGGCCACAATGATCGGCGTACCCGTCGATCTCCTGATCAACAATGCTGGCGTCTACTTCGAACAGTGGGGCAAAGACCCGCTCGGCACGATCAAGTACGACAACTGGCAACAGACCTTCAACGTCAATACGTTGGGCGCCATGCGCCTGAGTGAAGCGTTGATCGATAACGTCGCGGCAAGTGACAGACAACTCATCGTCTCCATCACCAGTCACATGGGTAGCATCGCCGATATCACCTCCCCCAGCGACTACGCTTATCGCTCCAGCAAGGCGGCACTCAATGCGGCGATGAAGGGACTGTCACTCGAAGCGGCAAACAGAGACGTTGGTGTACTACTGCTCCATCCCGGTTGGGTACGTACCCGTATGGGTGGTGATTCGGCACCGCTCAGCGTGAAGGAGAGTGTCGACGGCATGAGCCAGCTGGTGGAAAAATTCAGGCCAGCACAGAGCGGGCAGTTCTTCCGCTACGACGGAAGAAAAATGCCCTGGTGATCGTTTCGTATTGATGGCTTCACATGTGGCATTAGTTTTCCGATTTCCATCGTCACTATTTTCTCCGCTTCACGTAAACTAGCCGCATGGATACGGTCGACATCGTCTTTGCCTGGATAAACACCAACCCCGCCTGGGCGGGGTTCGTCGTTTTCCTGATCGCTTTCTTCGAGTCCCTGGCGCTGGTCGGGCTGGTGTTGCCCGGCGCGGTGATGATGTTCGGCATTGGTGCGCTGGTGGGTGGCGGCGTCATGCCGTTGTGGCCGACGCTGATCTGGGCTGCGGCAGGGGCGATCGCCGGAGACGGGATCAGTTTCTGGCTGGGCCGCACCCTGCACATGCGGATTAAAACCCTCTGGCCACTGAACAAACACCCGGAACTAATCGCCAGCGCCACGCACTTTTTCCACCGCCACGGTGGCAAAAGCATTCTGCTCGGGCGCTTCATCGGCCCTATTCGCCCGGTCATTCCCGCGGTGGCAGGAATGCTGGAGATGCCGCCAAGACGCTTCCTGATGTTTAACGTAATCTCCGGCATTCTCTGGGCGCCGGTCTACGTTTTTCCCGGCATTATCTTTGCCGCCTCGTTGGGTCTGGCATCGGAAGTGGCATCACGACTGGCGGTAATGCTCGGCACGGTGGTGGGGCTGTTGCTGCTCGCACTGTGGTTATTGCGAATCCTGTTTAACCGGGTGCACTGTTATGCCTACCCGCTGATCCAGCGCACCCTCGCATGGGCCAACCTGCATCCCCGCATGGGTCGCATCCCCGCCTCACTGCTCGATCCCAATCAGCCCGAGGCGCGTGGCCTGACCCTGCTGGCGTTGGCGTTACTGATTGCCTCCACCCTGTTCGCGCTAGTGGCCCATGCCAGCGGCACATCAGGGCTGCTGTTTAATCTCGATGTCTATCTCTATAACGCGGCGATGTCGTTACGCACACCGTTGATGGATGAGCTTTTTGTTGCCGTCGCACAACTGGCCGACTGGCAGGTGCTAATGCCCCTTTCGCTGGCAGTACTCGCCTGGCTCTGGCGCTGCTGTAACCATCATGCGGCGAAGCATTGGCTGGCGGCAGTCGGCCTGGGTGCGTTACTCAGCCTGAATCTAGTCTGGCTCGAGGAACCGGAAAATATCCTGCTTCCCGCGCCGCTACATAGCGGCCAGTTGATGACCGCTCTGGCGGTGTACGGATTTCTTGCCACCATTATTGCCCGTGAGTTTTCCGAGTCACGCCGCTGGCCGATCTATGCGTTGGTCACGGTACTGCTAATTATCATTGCTCTGGGTCGCCTCTATCTCGGCGCATCACGCCTCTCCGGTGTGATGGGTGCAATGACGCTGGGGGCCGCGTGGATTGCCCTGCTCGGTATCGCCTACCGCAATCACCCTGCAGAACGGGTTCATCCCGGCGGACTTGCGGCAACAGCGACTGTGGTGCTGTTACTGACAGCAGGCTGGCACGGTTTTCAGCATCACAACGAAATGGTGCAACGCTATCGTGTAATGCCATTGGATATCGTTACCAGTCGTGGCGACTGGCAGGCGGAACGCTGGCAGGAACTACCTGCCTATCGCGACGATCTACGCGGCATCCACAACCATCCTCTCGACCTCCAATACACAGGTGAATTGCAACGTTTAGAGCAACAGTTGCTGCAACAGGGCTGGTATAAACCACGCGAAGTCAATGCACTGAACTGGATGGTCTGGCTTGCGCCGGATACCCCATTGGAGCGAATACCGGTATTGCCACAGGTGCATAACGGCAACAACGAAACGCTGTTACTGGTGAAAGAAGTGAAAGGGAAAAACAAGTGGCTGGCGCTTCGCCTCTGGCACTCAGGCTATCGCCTGCAGGCTGACAACCAGCCGCTGTGGATCGGTAACGCCAATCTGCTACAGCCAGCCGATATCGCCGGCCTTGAAGTGCCTCGTACCCAGAGCGATTTCGATACCCCCAGGCAAGCGTTACTGGATGATCTGAGCGACTGGAAATATGAAAAACGGCAACGACTCAGCGATCTACAAGGCTGGAATGGCGAAGTAATTTTACTAGAAGCACCCTCAAAATTGTCTTCGTCCCCCGATCCTGCGTTACAAAGCCTGCTGCGGTGCTCATTTACTACCGGTAAACTCTGCTCCTCGCAGACTTTGCGCCTTGTCTCCGAACACGAATCCTAATTTTGAGACCACTTCTAGAAACTAATCCTTAGATTCTGCTGCCAGCAGACTGTTGAGCATTTCCAATTGCTGCATCGGCCCATCCATCTGCAACAGGCGCTGCTTTAGTGCCAACTCTAACGGCAGCAGTTCAATCAAGCGTCCTGCCACCCAGGCAGCATCGTCGTAACGCCGTGGCAGGGTGATATAGGGATGCGAAAGATCATCAAGAATGCGTTGCAACATTGCCGCCATGTGTCGGTACTCGCCCGGCAATGGCAACATCTCTTCCTCAGGCAACATCTCCACTTCGGCGACGCGCAATTGATTCTCCTGCACCGACGTTTCAAGAATTCGGAAACGCTGTTCACCGCGAATGGTAATACCGAGCAAACCGTCTTTACGCTGCTCCCAGTAACTGATCCCCACCAGGGTGCCGACACCATAAACCTCCGCCGCCGGTCCTACCTCCTGTCCTTCGCGGATCAACGCCACACCGAAACCACTCTCGTCGCGCAGGCAACGACAGACCATGTCGAGATAACGGGGCTCGAAGATGCGCAGTGCTAACGGGCCACCCGGCAGCAACACCGAGTGCAGGGGAAAGATGGGCAGGGTTCGCCGCGTCACGGCTAGTCACCACCCCAGCGCGGTGCCAGTTTTTGTTTGATACCGAGGTGATCGAGGATCCGCGCCACCACAAAATCGACCAAATCATCCACCGACTGTGGCTGATGATAGAAACCGGGACTGGCGGGCATAATAGTCACATCCAGCTGCGCCAGTTTAAGCATGTGCTCCATATGGATCGCAGACAGTGGCATCTCCCTGGGAACCAGAATCAGTTGTCGCCGCTCCTTGATCATCACATCGGCGGCCCGTTCGATCAGGTTGTTACTGGCGCCGGTGGCGATGGCTGAAAGCGAGCCGGAGGAACAGGGACAGACCACCATCGAACGCGGCGCGGCGGAACCGCTGGCCACCGGGGCAAACCAGTCCTGCTCGCTGAATACCTGTAACAGGGTTTTATCGGTGCCGAAGCGCTGGCTGAAAAAGTCTGCCGCCTCATCCGGTTCCTGCGGCAGTTCAATGTCACTCTCTGCTTTCAACACTACCCGCGCCGCCGGAGAGATCATCAGGTAAACGCCAATACCGCCACGCAGCAACTGCTCCAGCAGGCGCAGGCCGTAGGGGGCGCCGGAGGCACCGGTAATCGCGAGGGAGATGACGTCGACAGGTTTGGGCATGGCAATGAAGACCGATAATTAAATTTAGGATAGCCCGAGAAAGCGGATTGGGAAACGTCCCGAACGGCTATGACCAACCATCACAAGCGGCACCGTCAACGCAGGAACAGCGGATAGACCGGGTTATCGCTCTCTTCCCAGTGGGGATAACCCAACTGCTCGAGGAAAGCGGTAAATTTATCGTCCTCTTCCGGCGGCACCTGGATACCGCAGAGTACCCGGCCGTAAGCGGCACCGTGATTGCGATAGTGGAACATACTGATGTTCCAGTGCTGGCCCATCCGGTTGAGGAAACGTAACAGGGCACCGGGGCGCTCGGGAAACTCGAAGCGCAGCAGCCGCTCGTTCTCGGCGGTGGCACGACCACCGACCATATAACGAATGTGCAGCTTGGCCATCTCGTTGTCGCTCATGTCCAGCAATGGATAACCCTGCTTTTCCAGCTGTTCTACCAGCTCGGTTTTCTCTTTCTGTCCCCGTGCCAGCTGCACGCCGACGAAGATATGCGCATCGCTGCTGGCGGCATAACGGTAATTGAATTCGGTGATCGCACGCTGCCCCAGGGTTTCACAGAACTGGCGGAAACTGCCGGGACGTTCGGGGATGGTGACTGCTAGCAATGCCTCGCGGCGCTCACCCAGTTCTGCCCGTTCGGCCACATGGCGCAGGCGATCGAAGTTAATGTTGGCGCCGCTATCGATGGCGACAAACCGTTTGCCACTACACCCTTCGCGCTCCACATATTTTTTTACCCCGGCCACCGCCAGCGCTCCGGCCGGTTCGGTGATCGAGCGGGTATCCTCGAAGATGTCCTTGATCGCCGCACAGATCTCATCGGTGCTAACCAGGATCACCTCGTCAACACACTCCTGGGCGATACGGAACGGCTCTTCGCCAACCTGCTTTACCGCCACGCCGTCGGCAAAGATACCGACCGATTCCAGTTCTACTCGCTCGCCAGCCTTGAGTGCCTCATACATACAGGCGGCATCCATGGGCTCGACACCGATAACCTTGATCTCGGGATAGAGGTATTTGATGTAGGCGGCCACCCCGGCGATCAGACCACCGCCGCCGACCGGTACGAATACCGCGTCGAGATCACCTCGATGCTGGCGCAGGATCTCCATGGCGATGGTGCCCTGCCCCGCGATGACCAGGGTATCGTCATAGGGATGGACGAAAGTGCGCCCCTGCTCTGCCGCCAGTTTTTTTGCGTACTCGGCGGCATCGTTATAGGTATTACCGTGCAGGGCAATGTGCGCGCCGCGAGAGGCTACCGACTTGACCTTGATCTCGGGGGTGGTCTTGGGCATGACGATCAGGGCGTCGATGTCGAGCTTGGCCGCGGAGAGTGCCAGCCCCTGTGCATGGTTGCCCGCAGAAGCGGCGATCACGCCTCGCGCCCGCTCTTCGGCACTGAGATGGGCCATGCGGTTGTAGGCGCCGCGTAACTTGAAAGAGAAAACCGGTTGCAGATCCTCGCGCTTGAGCCAGACCTGATTCGCCAGTCGTTCGGAAAGTGCCGGGGCGAGTTCCAGCGGGGTCTCGATGGCAACGTCGTAGACCTTGGCAGTGAGGATGTTTTTGATGTATTCGCTAAGCATCCGCATAACATAACAGCAAGTTACAGGGACGGACAGTACCGGAGCGGGTGCAATGTGCCGCTAAACTGGTAGAATCTTTGCCAATTATTCCAATAAGTATGTAACGAGGGTAAGCAATCAATGGCTTTGACACAGGACGAAATGAAACAGGCAGTGGCTCGCGCCGCACTGGAACATGTGGTGCCCGGCACCATTATTGGTATCGGTACCGGCTCCACCGCCAACTTCTTTATCGATGCTCTGGCCGAGATCAAACACACCATTAATGGCACCGTCGCCAGCTCCGAGGCCAGCGCCCAGCGTCTGCAAGGTCATGGCATTCCGGTACTCGATCTCAACTCTGTGGATGAGATTTCTGTCTACATCGACGGCGCCGATGAAACCAACCGTCACGCCCATCTGGTTAAAGGTGGCGGTGGTGCGTTGACCCGCGAAAAGATCGTCGCCGCGGTATCGAAAAGGTTTGTCTGCATCGTCGACAGCACCAAGGTCGTCGATGTCCTCGGCGCATTTCCGCTGCCGGTGGAAGTGATTCCAATGGCGCGTAGCTATGTTGCCCGTGAGCTGGTCAAGCTGGGTGGAGAACCGATCTACCGCGAAGGCTTTGTCACCGACAACGGCAATGTCATTCTCGATGTGCATAACCTGCAGATTATGAATCCGGTCGAGCTGGAGCAGAAACTCAACAACATCACCGGTGTCGTCACCAACGGCCTGTTCGCCATGCGTCCGGCGGATGTGGTATTGGTCGGCAGCGAAAACGGAGTGACCACCCTGTCCTGAGTTGTTCGCGCAACGATAAGGAGATGGTATGAGCAAACATTCAGGCCGCGAGCCGGAAAGACGCCAGACGTTTCGGGTAGAAGATACTATCTACCTGGAGTATCAGCGCATTTCTGATGAGGTGGACATGGAGAGTGAGCTTGCCGATGCACCGCTCGCCGAAGTCTGCCGTGGCCTGAGTCAGTTGCGGGAGCTGGATATCCAGGCCGGCCATGCCCTGGCGAATATTCGCAAACACCATAGCGACATCGCCCACTACCTCTCCATCCTCGACCGCAAGATCGAAACCCTGTCACGGGTAGTGGGTGCCGTCGGTATGGGCTCCGATGTCCGCCCGACGACCCGGGTCAATATTGGCTCCGGCGGTATGGCCTTCGATACCACTGAAGAACTGGTTAAGGGAGAACGGCTGCTGTTGAAGATGGTACTGTTTCCTTCGCACCAGTGCCTGCAACTTCCGGCGCGGGTCGCCTATAGCCACGGTGGAAATAATGACGGCAACTACCTCACCGGCCTGACCTTCGAACCAATGCCCGAACAGCAACAGGACACGCTGATCCAGCATCTACTTGAAGTGCAATCGGCACAACTTCGCCGAGAGCGGGAATAGCGCCGGGCCAAAGCCCGGCGTTTTCGATCATCCCTTATAGGCAGGGTCTAACCAGCAACGCGGTAACGCTTCGCCGGAAGGAAATATCAGGTCGGCCTTGGCGAAACCAGCCTCCTCCTGCATCTCTTCCCCGGCGTGAAAACGTCCACTGATTTCATCGCAGTTCGGATCGAACAGTTGCGCCGTATCGCATACCTCGATTAGATCGCCACTCTTCTTCTCTTTCAGATACATGCTTTTCCTCCCGGCTTTATCAGTTATCAGAAGTCGGCCATTTCCAGATCGGCAGTCACCGCATCAATACCGGCCTTGGCACATTTCTCATCGGTTTCACCGGAAGGTGCACCGCTAACACCGACACCACCGAGAATGGTGCCACCCGCGGTGATTGGCAATCCGCCCGCACTGACCACAAGCCCTTCGATTTTGGGCACGGAGAACGGGGTAGTGAAACGTGACTCAAGTGCAGAGGTTGGACTATTGAACGACATCGCGGTATAGGCCTTTTGCCGTGAGATGGTCAGGGTAAGATCCATCGCCAGCACATCGCGTAACACCGCCTGTGGGTGACCGCCACGATCGATGACCGTTACCGCAACCTGCACACCCTCTTTACGACATTGGGCGATCGCTGCCTGGGCAACTTGCAACGCGGTCTCCATGCTGAGACGTTTGATGGAAATAATCGGTGAATCCTCGGCCTGAATAGCGGGAGCGGTAAGTAGTATGGTCGCTAGCAGAAAAGGGACAACAGCTTTTTTCATGTTCTTCTCCTCCGGGGTTGTTTTTCTTCATCGTAGCCCAAGCGGAGAAAAAAGGTAAAAGGAAAGTAAGCGCTTTTAGTCAAAGCGACTCTGATAAAAACCGGCAGTAAAGACCACACCATTACCCCGTATTCCGGGTAGGTGCAAAAGGTTAGCGATAGTTACGCCAGTGCTCCGGGCGTGGATCGCGGCAGCCGTGGTTACGGCGGTGGTAATGATTGATAAAGAGTTGCTTGCCCGCACAACAACCACCCTCGGTTCCCATATTGGCCTGCTGGGTCTCCTCGGAGTAGTAGTAAAGGGCACGCTTAAGTTTGTAGAGCAGGCTGTTGTCGAGGTGATAACCCAGCTCGATCAGAGCATCGTCGATAGCCTTGAGGGAAATGATGGAAACGTCATAACGCACATGCAGCAGGTGCGACTCAACAGGCTGCACATGGTGAATGCCATCGACGCCGCTAAGCAGCATGCTTGCCAGGTGCGCCTGAGCAACGCCTGAAAACAAGCGGCAGAAACGGACTTCGCGGTGGCGTATAAGTGTGGTTATGTCACGGTCCATGCCTTCGATAGTATACCGGGAAATGGATTATTCAAGCTTGAACCGACCATCGGTCAGCCCCGGATCGCGCCGATTGCCACCCGGTCATTCCCCACCAAATCCGTAAGAATTTCAGTGTCTTGGTACCCTACAGCCCGTAACAGCGTGATTAGCGCCTTGCCCTGATCGTGACCGTGTTCAAGCAGCAACCATCCCGGCGGTTGGAGAAAATTTTTCGCATTTGTGATCAGATACCGAATGTCATCCAGACCGTCATCACCCGAAATCAGGGCTGTACGCGGTTCGAAACGGACATCGCCATATTGCAGATGGGGATCATTCAGCGGGATATAGGGGGGATTGGAGACAATCATCTGGAACTGCCTCCCGGCCAATGGTTCGAACCAGTTCCCGTGGAGGAACTCGACGTTACTGATGCCGAGCCGCTCGGCATTCCCACGCGCCACCGCCAGCGCCGCCACCGAACGCTCCACCGCCAGCAACCGACAGGCGGGGCGCTCGCTGGCAATAGCCAGGGCGATGGCGCCGCTGCCGGTACCCAAATCGGCGATCTGCCACTCGGCATCTTCGGGAATACGGGCCAGGGCCGCCTCGATCAGCAGCTCGGTTTCGGGGCGGGGGATAAGCGTGTCCGGCGTGACCGTCAACTCCAGTGACCAGAACTCACGCCGCCCCAGGATGTGAGCAACGGGTTCGCCCTTTTCGCGTCGGACTAACAGTGCTTCGAAAGCGTCGCACTCTGATTTTTCAGGTTCGCGTTCCGGCCAGGTAAAGAGATAACTGCGCTCACAATCCAGCGCGTGACAGAGCAAAATCTCCGCATCGAGTCGTGCGGAATCGCTGACATCGGCAAGCCGCAGCGCGGCCTGTTGCAGGAGTTCGGCGATGCTCATTAGAAGTGGTTATTCGCCGGCCAGGGCAGCCAGCTGATCCATCTGGTATTCGTTGATCAGCGGCTCGATCACTTCGTCCAGTTCCCCTTGCATGACTTCGTCGAGCTTATACAGGGTCAGATTGATACGGTGATCGGTGACCCGCCCCTGCGGGTAGTTGTAGGTACGGATGCGCTCAGAACGGTCGCCGCTGCCGACCAATGACTTGCGCGCAGCCGCCTGTTCGCTCTGCTGTTTCTCTTTCTGCATTGAGGCCAGACGGGCATACAGCACCGACATCGCCTTGGCCCGGTTTTTGTGCTGCGAGCGTTCGTCCTGACACTCCACCACCATACCTGTAGGCAGGTGAGTAATACGGATCGCCGAGTCGGTTTTATTGACGTGCTGACTGCCCGCGCCGGAAGCACGGAAGGTATCGACCTTCAGCTCAGCCGGGTTGATCTCTATCGCCTCCAGTTCATCCGCCTCGGGCAAAATCGCCACGGTGCAGGCAGAGGTATGGATACGTCCCTGGGATTCGGTTTCCGGCACGCGTTGTACCCGGTGCGCGCCCGATTCGAACTTAAGCCGCGAATAGACACCCTGCCCTTCGAGGCGCGCGATCACCTCTTTATAACCACCGTGTTCACCGAGACTCTCGGAGATGATCTCCACTCGCCAGCGCTGTTTTTCCGCGTAACGGGAATACATGCGGAACAGGTCGCCGGCGAAGATCGCCGCTTCGTCACCACCGGTGCCAGCGCGAACTTCGAGAAAGACGTTTTTGTTGTCATCCGGGTCCTGGGGCAACAGCAGTTTTTGGAGTTCCAGTTCCAGCTCGTCGCGCCGCTCGCTGGCGGTCTTTAACTCCTCCTCTCCCATGGCACGCATCTCGGCGTCGCTCTCACGGGCCATCTCCTCTGCCGCGGCGATATCGTCCAGTGCCTTGCGGTACTGTTCAAAACCATCGACCACCGGTTTGATCTGCGCGTACTCCTGGGAATACTCACGGAACTGTTTCTGATCGGCGATCACACCGGCATCGGCCAGCAGAGCATTAAGCTCTTCCAGCCGCTCGGAGAGATTCTCCAGCTTGGCGAGGATAGAGGGTTTCAAGGGGTTATTTACTGCCGGGTTTGAGACTGAAGAGTTCCCGGGCCGCATCGAGCAGTTCAATCTGGCCATCATAGCCAGCCTGTTTCATGCGTGCACAGGGAGTGTGAATCAGTTTGTTGGTCAGTTGTCGCGCCAGTTCGCCCAGAACCTGATCGACATCCTTACCCGCCTGGAGTTGGCGTACCGCCTGCTCCACCACTTCATCACGGATCTGTTCAGCGTTCTGGCGATAGTCACGGATGGTATCGACCGCGCCGAGGGAGCGCAGCCAGTTCATGAAATGGGTCACCTGGGTATCGATGATCTCTTCGGCCTGTTGCGCCGCTTCCTGACGGGAGCGCAGACCTTCCTGGATGATCTCCTGCAGGTCGTCGACGGTGTAGAGAAAGACGTCCTCGAGCTCGCTGACCTGGGATTCGATATCACGTGGCACGGCGATATCGACCAGCAGCATTGGCCTATGCTTGCGTTGCTTCAGCGCCGACTCGACTGCGCCCTTACCGAGGATCGGCAGCTGACTGGCAGTAGAAGAGATCACCACGTCGGCCTCGGCCAGATGCTCCGGGATCTCCGACAGGGCGATGGCGTAACCGCCGAATTCGCTGGCCAGATTGTGCGCCTTCTCTACCGTGCGGTTGGCGACGATGATGCGACCGATACCACTCTCGTGTAGATGGCGTGCCACCAGTTCGATGGTTTCACCGGCACCGATCAACAGCGCGGTGTGGCTGGAGAGGTCGCTGAAAATCTGTTTTGAAAGACTGACTGCGGCAAAGGCGACCGAGACCGGGCTGGCGCCGATGGCGGTATCGGTACGCACCTGTTTGGCGACACTGAAGGTGTGCTGAAACAGGCGATTGAGCAACTGGCCTACGGTACCTGCCTGGTTGGCATTACTGTAGGCCTGCTTCATCTGACCGAGGATTTGCGGTTCACCCAACACCAGTGAATCGAGACCGCTGGCAACGCGCAGGATGTGGCGCACCGCATGCTTGTCCGGGTGGGCGTAGAAATAGGGTTCTACGTCGGCATGGTTCAGTTCGTGAAAGGCACTGAACCATTCGCGCACCTTGCGCGTATCTTCACCCTCGACCCCGCAATAGACTTCGGTACGGTTGCAGGTAGAAAGGATCGCCACCTCGTTGACGCTGTTGAGCGTGTGTAATTCACGCAACGCCAGCGGCAGTTTTTCCGGGGTGAACGCAACCTTTTCCCTGATGTCTACAGGTGCGGTTTTGTGATTAAGACCAAGGGCAAGCAGCGTCATTGGGGCCAAACTTCATCTAACTTATATTCAGGAACGGTCAATTTTGCTCTAGAGACGTGATCGATAGCAAGTATTCACTTGTTTTATAAGCGATTGCTGATTAAATCCCGATTAAAGTCGGCGGTGGCGGGTCACAGGTAAAACGGCCGAAACTTCGGTATAGTTGGCCGACCGCCGAACCGGCTATGGAGATGTAGATGAGAGTAGCGTTGAACAGGTCGCTGTATGCCCTGCTGTTGGCAGGGCTGGCCGGTTGCGCCAGTACGCCTCAGGCGCCGCAACAGGCACCCGTGTCGCCGACCATGGCGGAACAGCCTGCGCCAGCGCAACCGAAATTGACCGCCGACCTGATGTTCAAACTACTGGTGGCCGAGTTCGCCGCCCAGGAAGGACAACTGCGCCTCTCCGCCGAGGCCTACCTGCGTAGCGCCGAGGAGACCCACGACCCGCAATTGGCTCGCCGTGCCACCCAGGCCGCGGTTTATGCCCACGACTTCGATACTGCCCTCACCGCCGCCACCCTCTGGGTGGAACTGGCTCCTGAAGACGCCGATGGCCACCAGTCATTGGCCGCCCTGCTGATCCGCAATGGCCAGGACAAAGAGGCGATGCCGCACCTACAAAAGCTCATTGAACTGGTGCCAGCCACCGAGCCGGATCAACGATTCATGCTACTGGCGCAGCAACTGCGGCACAGCGCTAAACCGGATCAGGCGCTGCAACAGATGCAGACCCTGACCGCCAAACATCGTGACAACATCCACGCTCTCTATGCGCAGGCATGGCTGGCCAATCAACTGAGAAAAAACGAAGTTGCCCGCGATTTTCTGCAGCAGGTTCTGAAGCGCGATCAAAAAAACAGCGAAGCACTGATCCTGCAAGCACGGGTGATGCACGCCCTCGGCCATGACGATAAGGCCGTAGAGAGCCTGCGTCGCGCCCTGGCGCTGGATCCGGAAAACGATCGGATGCGCCTGACCTATGCGCGAATGCTGATCGACACCAAACGATTGAAGGAAGCGCGCAAGGAGTTCCGCAAACTGAACCAGCGCCTGCCCGATAATAGCGATGTGATCTATGCCCTCGGCCTACTGGCAATGGAAGCGGGCGACATCGAAGATGCCGAGCCTTACTTCATGGACCTGCTGCGCCTGCACGAGCGCGAAGATGAGGCCCGCTTCGCCCTCGGCCAACTGGCGCAACTACGCAAGCAGACCGATGAGGCAATCAAGTGGTTCCAATCTGTGCCCAGAGGCGAGCGCTATATGGAAGCGCAGACCCATGCCGCGCAATTGATAGCGGAGAGCAAAGGTACTAATCAGGCGCTCAACTACCTGCGTAACCTCAAACTCACTACTGAAGAAGAAAAGATCCAGCGCTATCAGGCCGAGGCGCAACTGCTTGCCTCCGGCATGCGCCTCAACGAGGCCATGGCCGTCTATGACGAAGCGCTCAATCACTATCCCGATGATGCCGAGCTGCTTTACGCCCGGGCATTGATCGCCGAAAGCATCGGTCGCATCGATCTGCTGGAGCGTGATCTGAAACGCATCCTGCACAAAGACCCGAACAACGTGCGGGCACTCAATGCCCTCGGCTACACCCTGGCGGATCGCACCGACCGCCACAAAGAAGCGTTCGACTACATCAAACAGGCTTACCAATTGCGCTCCGACGATCCAGCGATCCTCGACAGCATGGGCTGGGGGCTATACCACCTTGGTCGCCTGGACGAAGCGCTGGAGTACCTGCGCCGCGCCGCCAGCATGTTGCAGGATGGCGAAATCGCTGCCCACCTGGGCGAAGTGCTGTGGGTTCGCGGTGACAAAAAAGAGGCAAACAAAGTCTGGCACGATGCACTTAAGCTCGAGCCCGAACACCGCCTGCTCAAGGAAACCATGCAACGCCTGAATCCCTGATGCTGCGTCTCACCGTTCCCCTGCTGTTACTTCTGTTGTCGGCCTGCGCCAGCATGTCGAATCGTGCGCCTGTCAGCGACACGGAAATGGCCTGGCAGGAACGGCAATATCGCCTCGCCGCCCTCAGTGACTGGACCCTGGCGGGGCGTCTGGCGATCCTTAACGATCACGAAGCCTGGCATGTCAGTATCAACTGGGAACAGCAGCAACAGAATTATTCCATCCTGCTCTCCGCACCGCTGGGACAGGGCAGCTTGAAACTAAGTGGTAACGCCAACAACGTAACCCTGCTGACCGATGAGGGCGAGAGCGTCAGCTCCTCCGACCCGGGTGAACTGCTCTACCGTCAGTTCGGCTGGAAAGTGCCGGTTAAAGCGTTGCGCTATTGGGTATTGGGCGTACCTGCGCCTGGCGCTTCACGGGATGAGAAACTGGACGAATACGGCCGTCTGGTAAAGCTGAAACAGGACGGCTGGGAGATCAACTTCCTCGACTATGCATCGCGCATGGGTGTCGAGCTACCCGGACGAGTCTTCGTCAACAACAACAAGGCCAAGGTCAAACTGGTGATCAGCGACTGGCAACCTCTGCCGCCCTTATGAGTGAAAAAGGCTGGCCAGCCCCGGCCAAACTCAACCTGTTCCTGCACATCACTGGTCGCCGCGAGGATGGCTACCATCTGCTGCAGACCGTTTTTCAGTTTCTTGACTATGGCGACACCCTGCATTTCTCCCTGCGACAGGATGGCGAGATCCACCGCGTCAGTTCGCTAGCTGGAGTGAGTGAAGATCAGGATTTAACCGTGCGCGCCGCAAAATTGTTAAAAGAAGTCAGCGGATCCTCGCTCGGCGTCGATATCGAAGTACAAAAGCAGCTACCGATGGGCGGCGGCCTTGGTGGCGGTAGCTCCGATGCCGCCACCACGCTGGTCGCGCTCAACCACCTCTGGCAACTGGGGCTAGAGATCGAGCGGCTGGCCGAACTTGGTTTGCAACTGGGTGCTGACGTGCCGGTGTTCGTCCGTGGCTACGCCGCCTGGGCCGAAGGAGTCGGCGAGCAACTGGTGCCGGTCGAGCCTGCCGAACCCTGGTATCTGGTGTTAATCCCCGATGTGGCGGTCAGTACCGCTGAAATTTTCGGTGCGCCGGAATTGACACGGGATTCTCCTGCCATCAAAATACGCGACTTTCTCTCAGGCCAAGGGATTAACGTCTGTCAGGCGGTAGTCGCCAGGCGCTATCCGGCGGTCGCCGAAAGCCTGGAATGGCTGGGTCGATACGGCAGAGCAATGATGACAGGCACCGGCGCCTGCGTTTTCGCCGCCTTCGATACAAGGCAGGAAGCAGAAGCAGTAATGGCAGAGATGCCAACCCAGTGGCGCGGCTTTGTGGCCAAAGGGCTGAACCGCTCGCCACTGCTAGAGAGACTGAACACGATTTGAGTACACCTATATAATACGGGGTGTGTTCTAGTAACGATTTATTGGGGCGTCGCCAAGCGGTAAGGCAACGGGTTTTGATCCCGTCATACCCAGGTTCGAATCCTGGCGCCCCAGCCATTTTTTGCAAATCAGGCAACCGCGTCAGCAAGCGTTTCCGCTAACAAGGGGTTCATGGTGTCAGACATGATAGTCTTCGCGGGCAATGCCAACCCGCAGTTGGCGCAAAGTATCGCTTCCTACCTGGAGATGCCTCTGGGCAAAGCCATCGTCGGCAAGTTCAGTGATGGCGAAGTGATGGTGGAGATCCTGGAAAACGTGCGCGGCAAGCACGTATTCATCGTCCAGCCCACCTGCGCGCCCACCAACGATCACCTGATGGAACTGATGGTCATGGCTGATGCCATGCGCCGCGCCTCAGCCCGGATGGTTACTGCGGTGATTCCTTATTTCGGCTATGCCCGTCAGGACCGCCGCCCGCGTTCTGCGCGTGTGCCGATCACGGCAAAGGTCGTGGCCAATATGCTGGCGGGTTCCGGCATTAACAAATTGCTCACCGTGGATCTGCACGCCGATCAGATTCAGGGCTTTTTCGATATTCCGGTAGACAATGTCTACGCTTCGCCCATTCTGCTGGGTGATATCTGGAAGAGCCGCGATCCGGAACTGATGGTGGTTTCACCGGACGTGGGCGGTGTAGTTCGTGCCCGCGCCCTGGCCAAGCGTCTCGACGATGCCGATCTGGCAATCATCGACAAGCGCCGTCCCAAGGCCAATGTGGCGCAGGTGATGCATATTATCGGTGATGTCGAAGGTCGCAGTTGCGTCCTGATTGACGACCTGGTCGATACCGCCGGTACCCTGTGCCAGGCAGCCAATGCGCTCAAGCAGCATGGCGCCGCCAAGGTTAAGGCCTATATTACCCACCCGGTGCTTTCGGGCCCCGCCGTGGAAAACATTATGAATTCACAGCTGGATGAGCTGGTGGTGACTGATAGCATCCCGCTCAGTGCCGAAGCGATGGCCTGTACCCAGATCCGTCAGGTATCCATCGCCGAGATGCTGGCCGAAACCATTCGTCGTATTAACAACGACGAATCGGTCAGCTCGCTGTACATGGATTAGGAGCCTATCGCTCCTTAACGGCCGCCGTCTGGTCGCGGACGGCGGTAACCGACCACCCGTAAGGGTGGTTGTTTATCTTTAAACTATGGAGAAATCTAATGAGCAACGTTGACTTCAACATCATTGCCGAAGTCCGTACCGACATGGGGAAGGGTGCGAGCCGCCGCCTGCGTCGTGACGGCATGTTCCCGGCAGTTATCTACGGTGGTGCAGAAGCACCGCAATCACTGAGCCTGGATCATGACGATATGGTGCACCATCTGGAGAACGAGGCCTTCTACTCGCATATCCTGACCATCGAGATCGACGGCAAGGCACAGAAAGCCGTACTGAAAGATCTGCAGCGTCACCCGGCCAAACCGATCCTGCTGCACGCCGACTTCATGCGCGTTTCCGACAAGGAAAAGATCAAGATGCACGTGCCGCTGCACTTCATTAACGAAGAAGAAGCACCCGGCCTGAAGAAAGGTGGCGTCGTTACCCACAACATGACCGAGGTCGAGGTTCAGTGTCTGCCGAAAGATCTGCCTGAGTACCTGGAAGTGGATCTGGCCGGTCTCGATATCGATGGCATTCTGCACCTGACCGACATCAAACTGCCTGCCAACGTTGATCTGGTAGAACTGCTGCACGGCGAAGGTCACGACCAGGCCATCGCAGCGATCCACAAGACCCGTGCCAGCAAAGATGCGGAAGAGACGGAAGAAGGCGGTGAAGCAGCTGCCGAGGGCGAAGGCGAATAATCTTCGTCTTTCCTCTCGTACGGAGCACCGGCGTTGTCGTCGCGTATTGAACTCATCGTCGGTCTGGGGAATCCCGGATCGCAATATGAGCAGACGCGGCACAACGCCGGTTTTTGGTTTGTAGAGGCCCTTGCCCGGCAACACGGTGCAAGCTTCAAAAGCGAAACCAAATTTCACGGCGAGGCCTGCAAGATCTGTGTCGGCGCTCATGACGTCTGGTTACTCAAACCGATGACCTTCATGAACCGCAGTGGTCAGGGTATCGCCGCACTGGCGCGATTCTACAAAATCGAACCTGCGAATATTCTCGTCGCCCACGATGAACTGGATCTGCCACCGGGCGACATCCGCCTCAAACTAGGTGGCGGTCACGGCGGTCACAACGGCCTGCGCGACACCATCGACAAGCTCGGTAACACTCGCGATTTCCAACGCCTGCGTATCGGCATCGGTCATCCGGGACACAGCTCCCAGGTCACCGGCTATGTTCTGGGCAAGGCCCAGGCCGATGAGCAACGCTTAATGGAAGATGCCATCGACGCAGCCCTCAAGGTCATGCCGCTGGCGATCGCCGGAGAGTTGCAGAAGGCGATGAACGAATTACATAGCAAACGCTAAACAATCCAACAGATAACGGATACAAAATCATGGGATTCAAATGCGGTATTGTCGGCCTGCCCAACGTGGGTAAATCGACCCTCTTCAATGCCCTGACCAAGGCGGGCATTCAGGCCGAGAACTATCCGTTCTGCACCATCGAGCCTAACGTCGGTGTGGTGCCGGTCCCTGACCCACGTCTCGACAAGCTGGCGGTGATCGTCAAGCCGGAACGGATACTGCCCACCACCATGGAGTTCGTCGACATCGCCGGTCTGGTGGCCGGTGCCTCAAAGGGCGAAGGGCTGGGTAACAAGTTCCTCGCCAACATCCGCGAGACCGATGCTATCGCCCAGGTCGTGCGCTGCTTCGAGGACGATAACGTGGTACATGTCTCGGGCAAGATCAGCCCGCTCAACGATATCGAGGTGATCAACACCGAACTGATGCTGGCGGATCTGGAGAGCGTCGAAAAGGGCGTGTTGCGCGTTGCCAAGGTCGCCAAAAGCGGCGACAAGGAAGCCAAGGCCAAACTGGCAGTATTCGAGAAGGTCCGTGATGCGCTGGCCGACGGCAAACTGGTACGAACCCTTGGCCTGAGCGAGGACGAGCAGGATCACATCTACGACCTGCACCTGCTCACCATCAAGCCGACCATGTACATCACCAACGTCGCCGAGGATGGGTTTGAAAACAACGCCCATCTGGATGCGGTACGCAAGCTGGCTGCGGAAGAGAACGCAGAGGTGGTTGCGGTCTGCGCCGCTATCGAATCGGAGCTGGTGGAACTCGATGCCGAAGAAGCCCGAGTATTCCTCGACGAACTGGGGCTGGAAGAACCGGGCCTCAATCGCGTGATTCGTGCAGGCTACCAATTACTTGGCCTGCACACCTACTTCACCGCCGGGGTCAAAGAGGTTCGCGCCTGGACCGTGCGTATCGGCGCTACCGCACCACAGGCGGCCGGCGTCATCCACACCGACTTCGAAAAGGGCTTCATCCGCGCCGAGGTCACTGCCTACGAAGATTTCATCGCCTGCAACGGCGAACAGGGAGCCAAAGAGGCTGGAAAACTGCGCCTGGAGGGCAAGGAATACATCGTCAAGGACGGCGACGTGATGCATTTCCGCTTCAACGTCTAGGGTCGGATTCCATATCGGGCCGCAAACTTGACAGAAAGGGCGCAAGCCCGCAAAATTGCGCCCTCCAAAACATGGCTATGTAGCTCAGTTGGTTAGAGCACATCACTCATAATGATGGGGTCGCTAGTTCGAATCTAGCCATAGCCACCATGTTTCAAAGCCCGATTTCGCATCGGGCTTTTTTATTTCTGGAGCAGACGACCCCGGCTTAATTGAATGATGAGGCCGCAAGTGGATGACGGCGATGCCGTCCCCCTGCGAGCGCACTGAAGTACGCCCCCTGCTCAATGCGCGTGGTCGAATCTAGCCATAGCCACCATATTTCAAAGCCCGATTTCTCAGCGGGCTTTTTCGTTTCTGGACCCAAGCGGCCCCGGCTAATCGATTGCAATTAACTAGAACTGGCATTAAGGTCATTGTCATTGTGCTTTAGCCGGGGGACATCACAGAACGATGAGTAAGCAGCAAGATATCGTACCCGTAAGATTGCGGCCAACCATTAGACAGGCTATTGGGACCACTGCATTCTTCCGAAACCGCCCGCTTTATGATGTTTTGTTGCAGGCATTGAAAGCTCAAAAAAAAGATTATTACAAGGTGCTATTCCATGCCTGTTCCATCGGAGCCGAAGCTTACTCGTTCGTAATCCAGTATTTGACTGGTGGTTACGCGGACGACTTTATGATCGAAGTTTATGCCACTGACCGTGAACAGGAGTTCATTGATTTTGCTCGCCAGGGCCAGTACCCAGCAGAAATTCTTACCGCCATGACGCCAGATGAACGTTCCTTGTTTCAGAGCAATGGCAAGCAGGCCGAGATTATTCCGGATCTGAAGCATGTCGTCCAGTTTCTGGATGCCGAAAGTTTTCTGGACTTTGATACGGAAGAGATCTTCGATGTTGTCTTCTTGCTCAATGCGCTCATTTACGTGCCGCAACAACAGCAAGCGATGGTCATAGATAAAATCTCGAAGTACAACAACGGATACTTTCTGACCTCGGCGTTTCACATGAACAGTATCAAAAAGGACTTGACCAGAAATCACTACTCTCCAGTGCTTAACCGACAAGTTGAAATACACAACGCGTGGACTGATCGGCGGGTTGCTGAATATTCCGACATTTTGGCTCCAGGCATTTACGCGAATTGGCGCTTGCCCGAGTTCTCCAAAATTGAGGATTTCGAGTATAAGTACTGCGCAATTTTCCGCAAGGAATAAGGGCCTGATTGTTTATAAGCAGATTTGTGGTGCCAAGGTCACTTTTTTGAAAGTCCAGTCATCAAGTTACTTTTTTATAGCCTCCCGTCTATCCATCAAGAAATGGGGGGCCGAGCATAAATCCATCAAAGTAGCTAGCCCTGGATAGTTACTTGATTTCTTCAATATAAGTACGGTTGATTGGTGTCTGCACGTAGATCTTCTTGTCATCGACTGAGGCCCAAAAATAATAATACCCCTTACCCGGTTCCGTGGTGACCTTGCCATCTTTTACCATCCAGCTTTTGACATGTTCGCCATCGGCATAGGTAACTTTATAATCGCCTTCCAACCAAGTCACGCCAATCCGTGAAATCTTGTTTTGCTGCTCTTCACTGCATCCGCCCAGTAATAACAGGAACAGTGTAGGTAAAATAATTTTTCTCATTACATATCTCCTAATACTAATAGATCATCTTGTATGCATATCTATTCCTGCTTCTCATCGCCCTTCCGCGGCATGTTATAGAGATGCACATCCCGCTGTGGAAATGGAATCTCGATCCCTTCCTTACGGAAGGCAGCATCGATAGCGAAGTTGATATCGCTAACCACCTGCAGTCGTTCATCGATGTTTCGAATAAAGGCACGCAATTCGAAATTAAGTGAACTGTCGCCGAAGTTCATAAACAGTACTTTTGGCGGCGAGATACTGCTATCCGAAATAATGTTTGGATGATCGTGTGCGATAGCCAGTAGAATCTCTTCCACCTTACGGGTATCACTGCCATACGCCACACCAACCGGCACGCGTACCCGACCACGGGAATCGTGCAACATCCAGTTGGTTACCTGTCCGGATATCAACTCCGAGTTAGGCACGATGACATCTGCGCGATCGAAGGTCTGGATCAGGGTGGAGCGAATGCTAATACGTTTGACATGCCCTTCGGTGTTACCGACAACAATCCAGTCACCGGTTTTAACCGGACGTTCGAACAGCAGGATTAAACCGGAAACAAAATTATTGACGATGTTCTGCAGGCCAAAACCGATACCGACCGAGAGTGCACCAGCGATGATCGCCAGATTGGTAAACTGCACCCCGGCCACACCCAGCGCAATAAGTACCGCCAGTGCGACACCAACATAGCCGCTGATAGTTACCAGAGCTTCACGGGAACCGCGTTCCATACGACTCTTCTTCAGCCATTTACCTTCCAGTCGTCCACGCAACCAGTCACTCACCGCCAGCAGTAGGGCAAAGATAAGAACAGCAACCACGATGCGGAAAGGCACGATGGTCAGGGACCCAATCTGGAAACCGTCCAGCACATAACGGGACAGTGCGGTCATGACCTCATTGGAAAGCCCCCAGACCAGTAGCACGCTGTAGGAAAAACCAAACCAGACAACAGCCACCGCCAGTGCATACAACCAGCCAACCCATGGCATTGATTCATCGATGTTGTATCCCAGCAGATGCCGGAAACCACGTTGCCAACCCTGCTTACCGGAGCGGAGGCCCGTAAAGAATTCTCCCAACAGCTGGGTAACGATCCAGACAAGGAACAACAGAAGGCTGGTACCGAATACCGAACGTAACGCCCAATATGCAAAGTTGCGATACCCACTGACCTCGGCCACCGAGGTCACCAGCAGGACCAGCAGCAATACGCCGAAAATGCCGCGCATGCCATGAGCGAACAGCAGCAATCGCAGATAGAAAGCACTCCAGAGCAGGGAGAGACAGACCAGCAACACGTAGATATCTCGTGACAACAGTCGCGCGGGCTCACTCAACAACGCACCAAGATCGGTGTTGAAGATCAACATCCCTGCATAGAGCACCAGCAGCAACAGTCGTAGACCACGAGTCAGACCACGGGAAACCTTTTCCGGTATGTGGAACAGCAGCGTAACGATTCCCTGTCTGTAAAGCAGTAGCCGTAATACCGTAAACGCGGCAAAAAACAATGGCAGGGAAAGTCCCAGATACCAGGCGAAGGGATAGGGCTTGCTATCAAATACAACAAAGGAGAAAACTGCCGCCACAATCCCCAGCAATAGATGTGGAGCGTAGTGCCCCAAAGCATCCACCAGCCGGATCGCATACTGATATCGTTCAGCATCGTGCCGATTGATCCAGCGACGACAACGTCTGTTCAGCATGCCGCCGAACAGTACCGCAAAGATGAATAATGCGCCGAGAATCGAAAGCCGTTGCGACGATACCGATTCAAGACCGCTCTTACCAGTCATGAAATCCCAGCCGCCGGTCACCCAGCGTAACGTTAACTCTGGATTATCTAACAACAATGAATAGCTGCTCGGTCCCCGTACCAGGAATCGCTCGGTGATCAGTTGCTGGCGTTTTTCCTGCAGGCTTTTGAGCAGATTGTCACTGTGCAATTTCAACAGTCGATAGCCAACCAGCATTGCCTCTAGCGCGTCTTTGCGCTCACGCACATCGCTACGTTGCCTAGCAATGGTATCCGGTTCGTTTGGCACCGCCGCACCCAGCGTTTCCAGCTCACTGTTCAGTCGTTGCATCTCTTCGTTGAGATACTCGACATAAGCGGTAACCGAGGTGCTGACCGCCGAGGTCTCCTTCTCCCAGTCGCTTAGCTTCTGTTCATCGACTTCATGGGTATTGCGTAGCGTCGTTTCTATCTTGCTAATGCGATCATCCAGTGCCAGCCACTCCTTGCCGCTTACACGATTTTTCAGCGCAGTTTTGTCCTGGATGTAGAAATAGTCATTAAGGGAATCGTTCTGTGCACTAGCCGGCGGCGACAGTTGCAGCGTGACGAACAGCAGCGGTAGCAACAGGCTACGCCAGTGGAATAGAACACGGAGACTGCCGAATGGTGTGGCGGACATGCTTCGACCCTGTAGTGCAGTGATGCGATGACTAGAGTCTATCAGTTTCGCGGTAAGATGCAGCGGGAACTTCTTGGCAAACTCGTCAACCAGCCCTTTAGTGACGGGTGCTACCTCCATCGGGCTGAGGTTGTTCGACAAAGAGTTGTTCCCCATCGATGGCGTCGAACTGATAGAGACGATTACAGAACTGGCAGGTCACCTCGGCCGTACCCTCATCGGCGATGATCCCCATCACCTCATCACGACCGAGGCTGCGCAGGGTATCCCCCACCCGCTCACGGGAGCAGTTACAGTGAAACGCGACCGGTTGCGGATCGAACAGGCGCAGATCTTCTTCGTGAAACAGTCGATGAATCACCTCGCGCTGTTCCAGCTCCAGCAACTCGTTGTCGGTAATCGTCGCAGCCAGGGTGGTTACACGATTCCACGCATCTTCATCGCTGCCACCGGCTTCCGGCATTTGCTGTAGCAACATGCCTGCAGCGCGCTCCTCGTTCGCCACCAGCCACATACGGGTCGGCAGTTGCTCGGAACGCTCAAGGTAATTGTCGATAGCTTCCGCCATGGAACTGCCGTCGAGCTCGACAATACCCTGATAGCGCTTGCCGCCCTTGCCCGGGTCAATGGTAATCACCAGATTGCCGCTACCAAAACGACTGTGCAGATCGCCGGCAGGCACCTCACCGCTCCAGCCGGCCATGCCACGCACATGATAAAGCGGCCCGCTCTCTTCATCGGCATGATGCGGACTGCAGTCGACCACCAACAGATTAATCGGCCCGTCGCCACGTACCTGCAAGGTAATAGAACCCTTGAGTTTTAACGTTGCCGCCAGCAATACCCCGGCCACAAAGAGCTGCCCCAATGGCTCACGCACTTCCGGCGGATAGTCGTGCCGCTCCAATACCGCCTGCCAGGCAGCGCCCAATTGCACCACCTCACCGCGCACATCGACATCATCAAACAGGAAACGTTGCAGGGTATCGGACATAAAGAAGTTATCTCATTGTAAGGACGTAAAGATTCCCTTTACGTCCTTACATAAGGGTTTAAAAAATCATCCCAAGCCACGGATGCGGAATCGTTAGATAGATTTAGCCTTCGAGTTTGGATTTCAGTAACTGATTGACCTGTCCCGGGTTAGCCTTGCCCTGGGTAGCCTTCATTACCTGGCCGACAAAGAAACCGATCATCTTACCGCGCTTGTCCGGCTCGGCGTTACGGTAGTTCTCCACCTGCTGAGCATTATTGGCAATAATCTCATCGATAACCGCTTCGATGGCACCGGTATCGGTGATCTGCTTCAGGCCTTTCTTTTCGATTACCGCATCGGCATCACCCTCGCCATTCCACATCGCCTCGAAGACCTCCTTGGCGATCTTGCCGGAGATGGTGTTGTCGGCGATACGCTTGAGCATCCCCGCCAACATCTCGGCGGAGACCGGTGATTCGTCGATATCCTTGCCATCGCGATTCAGTGCCGCAGAAAAATCGCCCATCACCCAGTTGGCGCAGATCTTCGCCTCGGCGCCAGACTCCTCCACCACCTGCTCGAAGTAATCGGCAATGCTGCGGGAACTGGTAAGAATGGTCGCATCGTAGGCAGGCAGACCGAACTGTTCCATGAAACGTACCTTCTTTGCATCAGGCAGTTCCGGCAGGGTTTTACGCAACTGCTCGATGAAGTCGTCTTCGATCTCCACCGGCAACAGATCCGGATCGGGGAAGTAACGGTAGTCGTTGGCCTCCTCTTTGGAACGCATGGAACGGGTTTCGCCCTTGTCTGCGTCGAACAGGCGAGTCTCCTGCACCACTTTGCCACCGGATTCGATCACTGCGATCTGACGTTCCACTTCGTACTCCACCGCCTTCTCAACAAAACGGAAGGAGTTGAGGTTTTTGATCTCGGCACGGGTGCCAAACTCTTTCTGGCCTTTCGGACGCACCGAAACGTTCACGTCACAACGGAAGGACCCCTCCTGCAGGTTACCGTCGCAGATACCGAGATAGGTGACGATGGAGTGAACCTTACGCATGTAGGCGGAGGCCTCGGCACCGGAACGCATATCCGGTTCGGAGACGATCTCCAGCAGCGGAGTACCTGCACGATTGAGGTCGATACCGGTCATGCCGTGGAAATCTTCGTGCAACGACTTACCCGCATCCTCTTCCAGGTGGGCGCGGGTGATACCAACACTTTTGGTCACGCCGTCTTCCAGTTCGATCTCCAGGTGGCCCTTGCCGACGATCGGCAGTTCAAACTGGGAGATCTGGTAACCCTTGGGCAGGTCGGGATAGAAATAATTTTTCCGTGCAAAGACCGAACGCTTGCCGATCTCGGCGTCGACCGCCAGTCCGAACATCACCGCCATGCGCACAGCCTCTTTATTCAATACCGGCAACACACCGGGCAAACCGAGATCGACGGCGCAGGCCTGAGTATTCGGCTCAGCACCGTAAGCCGTCGCAGCACCGGAAAAGATTTTTGAGTTAGTGGCGAGCTGGGTGTGGATCTCACAACCGATTACAACTTCCCATTCCATCGCTTAAAACCCCTCCGGAGACTTGGTGTGCCAGTCGGTGGCCTGCTGGTATTTGTGCGCCACATTGAGCAAACGCGCTTCATCGAAGTAGTTGCCGATGATCTGTAGCCCCACCGGACGCTTGCCGACGAAACCACAGGGCACCGACATGCCGGGCAGGCCAGCCAGGTTCACCGCAATGGTGTAGATATCCGCAAGATACATGGCCACCGGGTCATCCTTTTTCTCGCCCAGATTAAAGGCGGTGGTCGGCGCGGTCGGTCCCATGATCACATCCACCTGTTCGAAGGCCTTTTTGAAATCATCGGAAATGAGGTGACGCAGCTGCTGGGCCTTGAGGTAGTAGGCATCGTAGTAACCGGAAGAGAGCGCGT
>JBNKVM010000003.1:0-1706 GCA_050299175.1 Thiohalomonadaceae bacterium | reverse complement strand
TGGGTGCTTGCCGAAAAACACGCAGCCAACGAGCGGTCGATGCCCGTTATCATGTAGACAAGAGAATAGAAGCGCGTTCATGGGTGAACCGTGCGTCGAAGAATGCTATCCTTGCTTCACGGCATGAGGAGCAGGGACGTCGACGACGTGTGGCGTCGGGCCAGCCCGAGGGAGCGATTGGGACGTATGAGCCCGGAGGTGCCCGTTTGGGTGGCCTGCTCGGATTATTGCGTGAGCTGCGAGCTCGAATTGGTGTCTGACACACGTTTGGCCTGCTTGACACGTCGGTGAACCCAGCGTTAGTTCACGGAGGTGTCTCATGCGTGAAGCTGAACCGCGTTTCGTCGGGCTGGATCTGCATCGTCATGATGTGATGGTGGGCGCAGTGGATGCGCAACAGACCATCGTGCTTACTCCTCAACGGGTTACCCTGCGGCGTTTTGCGCAGTGGGTTCCCCGTCACTTACGTCCCACAGACCAGGTCGCCATTGAAGCGACCACCAACACCTGGGCGCTCTACGATTTGCTGGAA
This sequence comes from Thiohalomonadaceae bacterium, assembly GCA_050299175.1. Taxonomy (GTDB): domain Bacteria; phylum Pseudomonadota; class Gammaproteobacteria; order Thiohalomonadales; family Thiohalomonadaceae; genus JAPHTQ01. The sequence goes on along the minus strand of JBNKVM010000003.1, from coordinate 1,174 downwards.
CCGCATGTCGCCAAGATCGTGGTGGCCCATCCCCAACAAGTCCGCTTGATTGCCAGTGCCAAAGTCAAACATGACAAACGTGATGCCTTGATCCTGGCACAACTACTGGCCGCTAACCTGTTACCCGAAGTGTGGGTACCCCCGCCGCATGTACGCCAACTGCGCTCGCTGATTGTGCATCGCCAACACCTGGCTAAACAGCAACGCATGGCCAAGAACCGGCTGCGGGGTGTCCTCTTTCGCTTCAATCTGCCCACCCCGTCCGGCGATGTCGCTTCGCCCGACAATCGCACTTGGTGGCAGAACCTTTCTTTAAACGTTGTGGAGCGGTTGCGCGTCCAGCATGATCTGGACACCCTTGACCACCTCGCTGGACAGATCACGGATGTGAATGCTTCGCTCGCCCAACTGAGTGTGTGCATTCCCTGGTCGGAGGATGTGCCATTTTTGCTGCAAATGTCTGGCATTGGTCTGATCAGTGCCATGACCATCTTGAGCGCTATCGGTGACATTTCGCGGTTTCCCACCGCCAAACACTTGGTTGGTTACGCTGGATTAGGTGCAGGCATTCGTAGTTCAGGCCACACCTCACGCTCCGGTCCCATCACCAAGTCAGGCCGCGGCGAATTGCGCATGACACTCATTCAAGTCGCCTGGGCTGCCACGCGCTACTCCCCCTATTGGCGGGATTGTTTCAGCCGCTTGGCTCCGCGCAAAGGTCCGCAAAAAGCCATCACCATCATCGCCCGCAAACTCCTGGTCGTCATCTGGCATGTGCTGACCGATCGGACTATCGACCGCCATGCCGATCCGGCTCAGGTCGAACGTGCTTTTCTCAAGTGGGCGACCGACCATCGTCTCGCCACTTCGCAAGGCTTAAGCCGCACACAATTCGTGCATAATGCTTTGGTTCTCGTTGGTTTCCGCCCACCGGCTTAACAACCGCGGTGGGTCAAACAACTTCATCCTTCCTCTTTTTTCCATGGCTTCTACTGCCCTGGCTGACTTGGTGTTGCTGCTGATCGTTACAAGATGCCTTTTCAAATTTGATCCTTGACATCTTGCCTCATTGGCATCGCTCCCGCACTAGCTACACAAAGAAAAAGGCGATGAAACGTTGATTTTCATCGCCTTTTTTGTTGCTTCAAATCAGCCTTTTTCTCTCAGTTTCCAT
>JBNKVM010000002.1:0-3043 GCA_050299175.1 Thiohalomonadaceae bacterium | reverse complement strand
CCGTAGATGGTGCCCGCCTCCAGGGTCGCCGGCATCTGCGGCGGCGGGGTCACGGAGAGCAGCGCATCGGCCTTCAGCTGGCCGGTGATGTCGCCCTTGTGAGGCGCGTAGTAACCGGGATTGATTCCGCCGGCGGCCAGCCAATAGCGCAGCTCGTAGTTGTGCGTCGAAACCGGGAACACCATGCCCATCTTGAAGGGCTTGCCGGCCTTCTTGTACTGATCGACCACCGGCTTCAGGGCATCGGCCTTGATCGGGTGGGCCGGCTTGCCGTCGACCTGTTTCTCCACGTGGGGCTTCATCATCTCCCACACCTCGTTGGAGACGGTGATGCCGTTGCCGTTGAGGTCCATGCTGAAGGGGGTGACGATGTGGGCCTTGGTGCCGAAACCGATGGTGGCGGCCAGCGGCTGACCGGCCAACATGTGGGCGCCGTCGAGCTGGCCGTCGATGACGCCGTCGAGCAGCACTTTCCAGTTGGCCTGCGCCTCCAGGGTCACATAGAGACCTTCATCCTCGAAATAGCCTTTCTCGTAAGCGATGGCCAGCGGGGCCATGTCGGTCAGCTTGATGAAACCGAACTTCAGATCTTCCTTCTCCGGGTAACCGAGCTCGGCACTGGCCGTGCCGGCACCCAGTCCTAGACTGGCGGCCAGGCCAAGAGTCAGGGCGGCCCGCTTGATGAAGCTTCTGCGGCTGCTGATCTGGATGGGACTGCTTGCGCTCATGAATAAACACCTCGTGGTCACTAACATAAATTTTTTCATTGGTCCCGCAGGCAAAAAAAAACGTCCACTCCCATGCACGATCGAGAAGATCGTGAGGGAATGGACGCCTTTGTCCTTTGCCGGTCTGCGTTGACCGATTAAATCTGTTCGTCAGGAGCGATCACCATCGCCCTCCGTTGGGCTGGTCCGCCATTGGACCGGGATCGACCTTGTGTACAGTAGAGCAAGCGCTGTGCCAGCTCTACTGTCGCCTGCTGGCGAACATCGCTGCCTCAAGCTTTTGTTTTCCTATTTTTCAATGCGTTGGTGTTTTTCCAGATTGAAGGTATGTGAATTCGCAGCACTGTCTCACACCATCGCCGAAGATTTTGCATAAACAACCCGTGCACTGTTTTCAGCCAAATTTCCTACCTACTTGGTGGTAGGCTGAATCATCCTGGTGCAGATTGGCTCGATCAGCCAGAGAGAATACTGGCAGCTTCGATGATGTTCTGCGCAACATCGGCCAGTCTGCGATTGGTGTCCATGGCCAGCTTGCGCATCGCCTGATATGCCTGCTCCTCGCTGAGGCCGCGTTGACGCATGATGATGCCCTTGGCCTTGTCGATGACCTTGCGGTCATTCAGCTGCTTGTGGGCCTTCTTCAGCTCGGATTCGAGGAAGTTGAAGTGCTGGAACCGGGCCACGGCCGCATCGATGATGGGACGCACCCTCTGTGTCTGAAGACCATCCACCACATAGGCACTCACGCCCGCCTGCGTGGCCCGACGGATGGTCTGGTTGTTGTCGTCCTGTGAGAACATGACCATCGGGCGCGGCACGGTGGACTGCACGGACTCGAGACTTTCCAGCGTGTCACGTCCGGGCGCCTCGATGTCGATCAGGATCACATCCGGATTACAGCTTTCCACCGCGGACAACAGATCGCCATCTCCCGAAACGCAGGCCACCAGCACGCAATCCACGTCCCGCAGGGCGAGATCGAGCATTTCTCGGCGGTCAGACTTGTCATCGACAAGCATGACGCGCAACGGTTTGGCACTTTTGGCGGTCGACATGATCGTCGTTTTATACAAATTACATGCCAAAGATGAGCATGATGACAGGTAATGCCCACCTCGGTGAGATTTGTCATTGAGCCTGAGGACCTGATGAATTTAGGGTTGGCATTTTGGAGGTGCTGACCGATGAGTCTAGATCGTGGCACGAAAATATATGCTGGTGTCCTTGGGGCAATACTGCTGATCGTCGTAGTCGTGTGGCTGGTCACCTTCGACTTCAGACTTGGGGAGATCGACGACATGCTGGAACAGGACCCGGAAATCGCCGCCTATCCCTATAGATTTCATGTCCTGGAGATCCGGGGTAAGACCGCAGTGATGTCGACGCCCCGCTCGACCAATATGCCGGCAGTGCAGTTCCTGGGCATGATCAAACCTGGATTGGCGAACAAATCTGAGCAGGATCCCGCCGTGATTGAAGCTCAGAAGGAACTCGGAAGACTCCAGTCGGAAGTACGCAAACTGGTGCTGTCCCGGGAGGATATTGAAAATGTCCGTTGGAAGTTGGACAAAGCATGGTATGCGGATCGCGGGATTCTTGTCGACTAGGCCGTGGATCAGGAGGGACCGGAGAAAGACATCCGTACGGATAAACGTCTATTTCCCGCAATCAGCTGGCCTCATCCATTATTCAAGTTAGATTCGACAACCAGGCTTCAGCTTTATCCCTTTCGTCCGCGCCAAATCCTTTAATTTCCAGACCAGGAATAAGCGTCCCCTCGAACTCGCTTACTTTCTTGATCCATGCTTTGTCTGTCAAGACTGCCGCGCGCTTGAATTTTCTAATCCATCCGAACATGGATGGAAGACGCGAGAATTCTACAGCTATACCCCCTAAAGAAGGCAGATGAAAATCGATTACATTGTATAGCAAGGTACCATTGACGATATCCTTAGACTTATCCTCCAATTCATCCAGCGCATGCTTCATGTCTTCACTGTCCAGCTTGCCGCTGAGCGTTATTTCGAGGTGGTTATTGCCTTTCTTGGTAACGATAAACATTGAGTTCTCCGCTGTATGTTACGTCAATACTCAGACGAACGAAAACCATGATCTTACACCAATTTCGTTGACACTATTCACATACACAGTCTCTCGAAATCCTTGGGTGATGGGTTCTACCCCGATTTTGCGGACACTTCAAAGAAGCCTGATAATGGGCAAAAGAGGTGTTTATGTCAAAGCGAAGAAGATTCAGTCGAGAGTTCAAGCAAGGTGCAGTCGAACAGTGTCATCAGCCGGGTGTCAGCTGT
>JBNKVM010000001.1:0-83217 GCA_050299175.1 Thiohalomonadaceae bacterium | reverse complement strand
CGATCACGTTACTTGTTGGCCCGATTATCAATCAGGTCATCCACCACTGCCGGATCGGCGAGGGTGGAGGTATCACCCAGGGTGTCGATCTCGTTGCTGGCGATCTTGCGCAGGATGCGGCGCATGATTTTGCCGGAACGGGTTTTCGGCAGGCCGGGTGCCCACTGGATAACGTCGGGGCTGGCGATCGGTCCGATCTCGCTGCGTACCATGGCGACCAGTTCTTTCTTCAGTTCGTCGCTTGGTTCGACATCTTTGACCAGGGTTACGTAGCAGTAGATGCCCTGGCCTTTGATGTCGTGCGGATAACCGACCACAGCGGCTTCGGCAACGGCTTCGTGCAGGACCAGTGCGCTTTCCACTTCGGCGGTACCCATGCGGTGACCGGAGACGTTGAGGACGTCGTCCATACGACCGGTGATCCAGTAGTAACCGTCTTCGTCACGACGGGCACCGTCACCACTGAAGTAGGTGCCTTTGTAGGTGCTGAAGTAGGTGTCGATGAAGCGCTGGTGGTCACCGTAGACGGTACGCATTTGGCCCGGCCACGGATGGGTGATGACCAGTGCGCCTTCTGCTGCGCCTTCCAGCGGGGTGCCATCGCTGGCATCGACAATGGCAGGCTGGACGCCGAAGAACGGCTTGGTGGCGGAGCCCGGCTTCAGCGCGGTGGCGCCCGGCAGCGGGGTGATCAGGTGGCCGCCGGTTTCGGTCTGCCACCAGGTGTCGACGATGGGGCAGCGCTCTTCGCCAACGACCTTGTGGTACCACTCCCAGGCTTCCGGGTTGATCGGTTCGCCGACGGTGCCGAGCAGGCGCAGGCTCTTGCGGCTGGCTTTTTTCACCGGCTCTTCGCCTTCACGCATCAGTGCGCGGATGGCGGTCGGCGCGGTGTAGAAGACGCTGACCTGATGCTTGTCGACCACCTGCCAGAAGCGTGAGGCATCCGGGTAGTTGGGCACGCCCTCGAAGGAGAGGGTGGTGGCGCCGATGGCCAGCGGGCCGTATACCAGATAGCTGTGGCCGGTTACCCAACCCACGTCAGCTGTACACCAGTAGATGTCGCCTTCGTGCAGGTCGAAGGTGTACTTGGTGGTGATGGCGGCGTAGAGCAGATAACCACCGGTGGTGTGCAGTACGCCCTTCGGCTTGCCGGTGGAACCGGAGGTGTAGAGGATGAACAGCGGGTCTTCGGCGTCCATCTCTTCCGGCGGGCAGTCGGTGGTAGCGGCGGCGGTTGCCTCGTGATACCAGACGTCGCGGCCGTCGACCCAGTTGATGTCGCCGCCGGTACGCTTGACGGTGATAACGGTGTTGACGTTGGGGCAGAACTCCAGCGCCTTGTCGGTGTTCTTCTTCAGTGGTACCGGACGGCCACCACGCAGACCTTCGTCAGCGGTGATTACCACGCGGCAGTCGGAGTCGAGGATGCGATCCTTGAGGGATTCGGGGGAGAAGCCGCCGAAGACTACCGAGTGGACCGCGCCGATGCGGGCGCAGGCGAGCATGGCGTAGGCCGCTTCCGGGATCATCGGCATGTAGATGCAGACGCGGTCGCCTTTTTTCACGCCGCGGCTCTTGAGTACGTTGGCCAGCTTGGTGACGTGCTCGTAGAGCTCGTTATAGGTGATCTTTTTGTCGTCCTTGGGATCGTCGCCTTCCCAGATGATGGCGACCTGATCGCCACGGCTTTCCAGGTGACGGTCGATGCAGTTGTAGGAGACGTTCAGCTTGCCGCCATCGAACCATTTGATATGGACGTCGCCGGTGTAGCTCCAGTCCAGCACCTTGTCCCAGGGTTTGGACCAGGTGAGGAATTTCTCTGCCTGTTCACCCCAGAAGCCTTCAGGGTCTTTTACGGAGCGCTGGTACATCTCGTCGTAGGTTGCCGCGTCGATGTGCGCGTTCTTGGCAACCTCGGCAGGTACCGCATAGGTTTTTACATCATGGGACATAAGTCTCTCCTCGATTCACTTTGATTCACTGTTAAAATCGTGTTCAGTAGCCCGCCGAAACCAGCAGGTAACCTCCCCAAAGTTGCATCGGTATGTGTGGTGTTTTCCCAGGAAAAGAACCATATCACACCTTTAGCAGAAAGTTTTTCAACGCCACGGGTTTGGCCGTGTCGTATTGCGATAGTTGCGCCAGAAACAGCTCGCCAGCGGCCAGCGCATCGCTCAGCGCATTGTGCAGCCGGTAGCGTGGCAGGCCGTAGCGCTCGCGCAGTTCCGGCAGGCGCAGGTCGCTGGAGCGAATCACCTGATCGCGCATCGCCAGACTACGTCGGGCGACCTCCTGGGTGTCGACCACCCGCATCAGGAAACTGTCGCCAAAATAGTGTTCGCAGGCGCGACGCAGAAAGCCCACCTCGATCTTGGCATGGTGGGCGATCAGCACCTTGCCTGCCAGCAGTTCCAGCAACTCTTCCAGCACGCTTCGTAACGACTCCCCGGCAGCGGCCTGGTCGTCGGTGATGTGGTGGATCACCGCACTCTGTTCCGGGATGTCCAGGAACGGTTTGACCAGCCGGTGCTGCGCCGAGGCGAGGTCTACCTGCATGTTCTTAATCGCGACCCAGCCGAGGCTGAGGATCGCATCCTTGTCCGGGTCGAGCCCAGTGGTTTCCAGGTCCAGCGCGACGTAGCCCAGTTCGCGGCAGTCGCTGCCAGGGGCCGGAAACGGCACCGCGTAAAAGTCGCGCAGTGCGCCGGGCTGGAGCCGCTTCAGCAAGCGTTTACGGCGGAACTCCGGGGTCAGCAGCATCGGCCACACGGTTCAGGTAAACCTCTCCGTCTGGTAACGCTGCGACAACGCCTGTTGCACCGTGCTGATCGCAGCAAAGGCGTCCTTTAACTGGTTGCGCTCCACACCCGAGAGCGAGTCCGGGCGTACGTAACTGTCCATCTGTCTGCCCCCCAGATGTTCTTCAGCCTGACTGCGTGCACGCAGGGTGGCGATGAACTCCAGCGCATGCAGCAGGTTTTCCGCCCCTTCATGGCTCAGTTGTCCCGCTTCGCGGGCGGCGATCAATCGCTCTTTGGTGCCGAGCTGCGGCAGGCCCGCGGAGAGGGCAAAGACCCGTGCCAGATCCACGATGGGCAGGATGCCGCGATGTTTTAGATCGAGACTGTCGTCGTGCTCGCCGTCGTGGACCAGTACGAACTGGCGGAAGAAGCCGAGGGGCGGACGATTTTTCAGTGCGTTGGCCGCCATGTAGGCGAGGAAGATTCGGTTGGCCTTGCACTGCGGCAGTATTTTATCGCGCAGTTTCTGATAGAGCGATTCGTCGCCGTAGATTGGGCGGATGTCGAAGAAGATGCTGGTGAGCATCAGCGACATCTTTTCCGGGGTGTTGACCCATTTGTCGAAGTGGCGTTGCCAGCCGCTCAGGGTTTGGCGCCAACGCGGATTGGTGGCCATCGCGTCGCCGGGGCAGTAGCGGAAGCCGCAGCGGTCGAGGCCGTCGCTGACGAAGCGGGCGAGGGCGGCGAAGTATTCGTCCTGCTCCGGTTGCATCGCGTTGTCGATCAGCATCGCGTTGTCCTGATCGGAAACCGTGGTCTGCTCACGCCGTGCCTGGGAACCACAGGCAAGCCAGACATAAGGAACAGGTGGTGCACCCAGTTCCTGTTCGGCCAGTTGCAGCAGGCGTTCGGTGATCGCATCGGTGACCGCGGAGAGTGCCTGGGTCAGGTGTTCGGCGGTCATGCCGCTGCTGAGTAACTGGGTTTGTAGTTCAGGTAACTGTCCTGTTGCCTCGACCAGATCGTCGACGTTATGGCAGCGCTTGATCGTGGCGGCGAGGGAGATGGTATTGAGGCTGTGGCGATAGAGGATCTCGCTGGCGGAGATCACGCCGCGCATTACCCCGCCGCGACCGACGATCGGCAGATGCTGAATCTTGCGTCGGGTCATCTCCAGCAGGGCATCGAAGGCGGCACGCTCTTCGTCGAGGGCGAAGACGTTGCTGGTCATGATGGAGGAGGCGGGCTGATTAACGTCGATCCCGGCGGCGATACAACGCAGGCTGAGGTCACGGTCGGTGACGATGCCGAGCAGTTTGTCGTTTTCCATAATCAGCAGCGCCGAGACCTGTTCCTCACCCATCTTTTGCGCTGCCTGGCGAATGGTCTGCTGTGCATCGATGACTACTGGCGGACGGTGCACCAGTGTGCCCGCCTTGAGGTTCATCAGGCTGCTGATGGTGCCGTGACCGTGCTGCAACTGATCGATAGCGTGTTGCAGTCGCAGCCGCATGTTCTTCTCGAAGTGGCTGTTGAAATCGGTGAATTGTTGTCGCAGCGATTGCAGTTCGTCGCACGGGATCAGGTAGAGTAGGGTGTCCTCGGAGCAGATGCCGTTGCGTTGCAGGGTGTCGCTGCTGTCGGGACAACTGACGGTGTAGAGTTCGCCTTCGCCCAGCTTTTCCAGCAACTCGCCCTTACTGCTACGAAACTCGACCGCGCCCGCACGCAGCAGGCAGGCGGCGACATCGCCGTCATGCTGCGGCGGAAACGGCGAACCGCGGCGCAGATAGCGCACGGTCAGCCGTTTCGGCAGGATGTCGAGTACCTCGCCGGGTAGCTGGTCGAAGGGTGGGTGTTCGGCGAGGAACTCCCGAATCTCAATCAATTCCGCTTGCATCAGCAGGCGTTACCCCTGTTTCGTTGGTTTGACGTTGCCACGAAATTCACCACGAACGTGCGCCGTTAGCAGGCACGTTCCTGGTCAATTCCCTGACGATAATGTAGTCGGTTTTCCCGGCAGATTTGCACCGACAATAAATGAAAAAGGTGGGGTGCGTAGCGCACCCCACCGAATGTGCCTTGGGGGTTTGCCCCGCCGAAGCGGGGCAGGTGGCACATAAACTTCCCCTTAGTGGCCGGTTGCAGCACCAGCGCCACGCGGGACGCGGATGTCTTCAACCAGGTGCTGGATGTGCTCCGGCGGCTCGGCAGTGAATTTGGATACTGCATAAGCCACAGCGAAGTTAATCAACGCACCAACGGCACCGAAGGACTCAGGCTGAATACCCATGAACCAGTTGTCCGCGGTGTTGGCCAGGTTGTTGGTACCGGGGATGAAGAACCAGCCCTTGAAGACAAAGATATAAACAAGGGTGGAGAGCAGGCCGGCCATCATACCGGCAACGGCGCCCTGCATATTCATCCGTTTGTTGAAGATGCCCATCATCAACGCCGGGAAGATGGAGGAAGCCGCCAGACCGAAGGCCAGGGCTACCACCTGCGCGGCGAAGCCGGGCGGATGCAGACCGAACCAGCCGGCGACGGCGATGGCACCGGCCATCGACACACGTGCCGCCAACAGTTCGCTCTTCTCAGAGATGCCCGGATTAAACACACCCTTGACCAGGTCATGGGAAACGGCGGAAGAGATCGCCATCAACAGACCTGCAGCGGTAGAGAGCGCTGCCGCCAGACCACCGGCTACTACCAGGGCGATAACCCAGTTAGGCAGTTTGGCGATCTCGGGGTTGGCCAATACCATGATGTCGCGGTCGACCTTCAGTTCATTGGTTTCTTTGGATGCACGGTACTGGATGCGGCCGTCGTTGTTTTTGTCGTCAAACTTCAACAGACCGGTTTTTTCCCAGTTCTTGAACCACTGCGGACGGTTTTCGTACTTCAGCGCGCCTTCGTTAGAGCTGATCTCACCCGGTTGTACGGTGTTGATCAGGTTGAAGAAGGACATCGCACCAACAGCCGGGGCAGTGGTGTAAAGAATGGCGATGAAGACCAGTGCCCAACCTGCAGAACGACGTGCGTCAGCAACCTTCGGTACGGTGAAGAAGCGAACGATAACGTGCGGCAGACCAGCGGTACCGATCATCAGCGACAGGGTCAGGGCGATGGTGTTGAGCGTTGTGCCCTTCATCACCGTATATTCCTTGAAGCCGAGATCCACCAATACCGTGTCGAGCTTCGCCAGCAGATGCGTGCCGCCCTCCAGGGTACCACCCAGACCCAGTTGCGGCAGCGGGTTGCCGGTCAGGTGCAGGGAGATGAAGATCGCCGGAACGGTGTAAGCGAAGATCAGGATGACGTACTGTGCGATCTGGGTGTAGGTGATACCTTTCATACCGCCCATTACCGCGTAGACGAATACGATACCCATACCGATGAACAGGCCGGTGTCGTAGTCGGTTTCGAGGAAGCGGGAGAAGGCCACACCGATACCTTTCATCTGGCCGATTACGTAAGTAATGGAGGCGACGATGAGGCAGATAACGGCCACGATACGTGCGGTCTGCGAGTAGTAGCGGTCACCGATGAACTCAGGCACGGTGAACTTGCCGAACTTGCGCAGGTACGGAGCCAGCAGCATCGCCAGCAGCACGTAACCACCGGTCCATCCCATGAGATATACCGATGCGTCATAACCTTTAAAGGCAATGAGACCGGCCATGGAGATGAAGGAGGCGGCGGACATCCAGTCGGCGGCGGTAGCCATACCGTTGGCAACCGGGTGAATACCCTTGCCCGCAACGTAGAATTCACCGGTGGAACCGGCACGCGCCCAGAAGGCGATGCCGATGTAGACGGCGAAAGTCGCCCCTACAACCATATAAGTTAATGTAGACAGATCCATGATTTCCCCCAATTATTCTTCGTGAACGTTATGTTCGCGATCGAGCTTTTCCATCTTCACTGCATAGAAGAAGATGAGCGCGACGAAGGTGTAGATGGAACCCTGCTGAGCGAACCAGAAACCGAGCGGATAGCCGCCGATATGGATCGCATTGAGAGGTTCAACCAGGATGATGCCGAGTCCGTAAGAAACCACGAACCAGATCACCAGACAGATACTGAGCAGGCGAAGGTTCGCCTTCCAGTATGCAGCTGCGCTACCTGTTGACATTGTTTCTCTCCTTTTTAGATTGAACAAAGTTATTGACGTTGTGTTGCTCCATAATTGTTTTCCCTGCATCCCTTGCATGGGGTTCTTGCGCTTGCAGGCGTGTGGCGTGCCTGCGGTATAAAAAGACGTTGCTCACAACTGGTACTCCAGCTCCAGTTTGCTGTGAAGCTTGCGACCCTGGCGGAAGGCTTCCTTGAGAATGCGGCGATCCAGTTCATTTAACGTGTCCGGATCGAGGCGGTTACTCAGGCGTTTGCCTTCGCGCGCCTGGCGACGGTGGTTACGCATGCGCAGTAATTGAATGAAGTGGTAGGCCTCACACCAGGCGGCGACATCTTCCTGACGCAGCGCGCCCTTGTCGGCGGCGGCGCGCAGGCGCTCTTCGGTATTGGTTTCGCCGATACGATTGGCCAAAGCGATAATTCGTGCAGCATCAACGAACGGGGTCAGTCCCTGCACCTTGAGATCGAGGGTATGTACCTGATCGCCCACGTCGGAAACCTTGAATTCGCCGAACAGACCGAGAGGCGGTTTGATGTGCATGGTGTTGGCGGCCAGTTGGCGACGGAAGCGGCTGTTGCGTTCGGTCAGTTCCAGCAGCCAGTCGCGTAACGGCTCTACCTCGGTGCTGTCGCCGAACAGCGGGCGGAAATCGAAGAAGATGGTGGCTTTGAGCAGGTGTTCCGGTGTGCCCTGTTCGATCCAACGGGAGAAGCGGTTTTTCCACTCACTTAGACTGAGGCAGCATTCCGGATTGCTGGCCATGATGTTGCCAGGGCAGAGGGGGAAGCCGCACTCGGCCAGGGCATCGTTGATCTGTTGGGCGATGGGCAGCAGTTTGTTACGCACTGCCTCTTCTTCACCTTCATCGCAGTGGAACAGGATGCCGTTGTCCTGATCGGTTTTCAGAGTCTGCTCACTACGACCCTCGCTGCCGAAGGCAATCCAGACGAAGGGAGGTACGGATTCCTTCTGCTCGTCGAGCACCAGCTTCAGGACGCGACGGGTGAGGTTATCGTTGAGCGTTGTGATCAGGCGGGTAAGTTGTTCCACCGAGGCGCCCTGAGCCAGCATCTGCTCCACCAGGCGATGAATATCGTGACCCAACGGCTTGAGTTGATCGACCGAGGTGGCGCGGGCGATGGCCTGGCCCAGGCTGGCGATGCCGACCCGTTGCAGGGAGAAGATGTCCCGTTCCGAGATCATCCCCAGCAGTTTGCCGCGCTCGACCACACAGATGTGGCCGATACCGTGACGGGCCATCAGCAGCGCGGCCTCGTGGGCCATGGCGTCGGCAGGCAGGGTCAGTGGGTCGGGTGTCATCACCTCACTGATCGGTCTGGCGGTGTCGATCCGGGTCAGCGCCACACGGGCCAGGACGTCATGCAGGGTGAAGATGCCGACCACACGGCTGGCGTTGTCGGTGATGATCATGCTGCCCACATGCTCGTCCTGCATGGTCTGCAGGACGCCTGTCAGCGGCGTATCGGGCAGGCAGGTGACTGCGGGGCGGTTGATTAACTGACGTAGCGGGGTGTTGAGGGAGGTGTCCTCGGCGATGCGGGTGGCGCTGCGGGCCTGGGCATCGCGCAGGGCATTATCAAGCAGGCTGGCGAGGCGGCGGGTGCTGAAATCGTGAAACACCGGACTCTTTTGCAGCAGGGCATCGAAGTCGTTCCGATCCAGCTCGTAGCAGAAGGTATCCTCGGCAGCGCGGGAGACCGTGCGCACCGGACGGCGGGCGAGCAGGGCACCTACAGGGAAACACTCACCGGCAATCAGTTCCCAGCCGTTCTTGCGGTCGCCCTCCTCGGTTTCACCGCGGATACGCCCCTGTTTAATGATGTAGAGGGTGTTAGCCTGGCCTTCGCTGGGCTGGGTGATGACCGAGTCCTTGGCGTAGAACACCAGCCGCAACCGTTTTGCCAGATATTCGAGGTGGGCCTCGGCCATCTGGTCGAATGGTGCGTGTTGTTTCAGAAAATCAACAATTGGTGTCAGTGCAGGGGCGTTCATCGCTCTCGATCCCATGGATTTGGATCGGTAAGGCAAGCCCCGTGCCATCTCTATACCCCTGTAAATACAATGGGTTGTGATCCAGCAGGGTTTGGACTTGTTACGAAATGTAACTGAGCGGCGTTACGAAAGGTAACGTTTTGGTGAGCCTGGGTAACAGAAAATAGAGACTACCTCTTGAAATATAAGGGAAGACTAATATACTGGTGGCTATTCCAAGCTATACTTGACCTGAGGAGTCGGATATATGTTCTTTTCCAACATCAAAGAGATCGATTCAGCGACACTGGCAGAGTGGATGAAGGAGCCGTCCAAAGCATTCCGTATTATCGATGTACGGGAGCAGATGGAGATTGCTCAGGGTTCCATTCCTGGTGCTGAGCCGATGCCGATGTCTTCACTCGGTACGCGCCTGCCGGAGTTGAAGCAGGAAGAGGAGATTGTCTTTATCTGCCGTAGCGGTGCCCGTTCCGGTCAGGTGGTTGCCTATCTGGCGCAGAACGGTTTTGAGAATGTCTACAACCTGCGTGGTGGTGTGCTCGGATGGGCGCAGAACGGATTCGAGTTTGCCCGCGTTTCCTGACGCGAAATAGCACAACAAAAGGCCGGTTTATCCGGCCTTTTCTTTTTTCCGCATAGGCTCAACCTTGCGCAGGTCGGAACACTCCTGTTTAATGAATTAATATAACTATTAGTATTCAGACGACTCGCCTCGTCAGGAGACACCATGGTCTTCCGTTTGTTTTGTCCGATTGACTCCCGTTCACTCCCTGTCACGAGTTTGCTTCGTGGCGATTCACTTAACGGATAACGACCATGCTTGAAAGGGAACAGCGCGCGTTACGCCGACTCCAGATCGAATGGACCTATCGTCCTGCGCCGCTGGCGATCCTTTCCCATATCGTTGCTGCCGCCATCGTTGCGGCGGGTATGCATACTCAGGTTCCTTTCCGTGAGCTGATGTTGTGGTTCCTGCTGCTTGCCGGTGTGCAGTTATTATGGGGTGTGGCGGTTATCTACTACGGGCAGACCACGCATCTGCGCAAAAGCGATGAGCGTTGGCTGCAGTTTCACTTCATTGCCACTAGCCTGAACGGTCTTATCTGGGGGATTGGTACAGCCTATGTGTTGTTTCCCCTCGACTCCCTGTTTTTCCAGACGCTACTGCTGGTAATCGTTGCTGTTGTCGCTACTGGTGGCCTCTATCTCAATCGCAACAATCGTATGGCCGGCGCGCTATTTGTTCTGTCGGTAATGTTGCCGATGGTCGTGCGTTGTTTCCATGAAGCGGGTGCCTATTTTTCCCTGCTGGGAATTTTGTTGCTGGCCTATACCGGCATGTTGTTGTTTGTGCAGTACCAATATTTTACCGGTTCCATTCATAACCTCTGGCTGGAACGGGACAATAACAAACTGCAACGGGAAAAAAGCGCCTACCAATCCTACTTCAATCGTGCCCGTCATATTGCTGCACTGGGTAGCTGGAACCTCGATATGCACACCGGCGAGCTGAACTGGTCAAGCGAGGCCTACGGTATGTTCGGTATTGAACCGGGCACCAAACTGACCAAGCAGGTGGTGCTGTCGGCGATCTACTGGGCTGACCGCCAGCCCTTCATACGGACATTGGAAGAGGCCATTCGCGATCGTACTTCACTGGAGCGACAGTTCCGGGTCATGTTGCCCGATGGTGGTTTGCGCGTGGTACTCGATACTGCAGAACTCATTCTCGATGACGAGGGTGAACCTGAGCGCATGCTCGGCGTGATGTGCGATATCAGTGGCAAGGTCAATGCCGAACAGCAGACCAAGACGGCTTACCAGGAACTCAACCGCATCATTAATAACATGCAGGATACTTATTATCGCGCCGATCCTGCTGGGCGATTAACCCAGGTCTCGCCCTCGATGAGCAAGCTGTTGGGATACTCGCAGGCAGAGTGTTTGGGGATGCGTATTGCCGATCTTTACGCGGTGGCCAGTCATGGTAAGACCTATCTGCAGGATTTGCATACGCGAGGCGGTCGTCTGCATAACTATGACGTGCTGATGATGCACAAGGATGGTCAACGTGTTTGGGTTTCACTTAACGCCCAATTTATTTTCGATGACAAGGGCAAGACCATCGGTATCGAAGGCACGGTGCGTGATATCAGTGAACTGAAACAGGCCCGTGAAGCACTCTATCAGGAAAAAGAGTTGGCACTGGTAACATTACAGTCGATCGGTGATGGTGTGATCACTACCGATGAGAGTGGCAACATTCGCTATATCAATCCCACCGCGGAGAAACTTCTCGGTTTTCGCAACGAGCGGGTGGTTGGCAAGTACTATCACGATGTGATGCAACTGGTAAATGAGGGAACAGGAGAGAAACTGGAGGATATGGTTCGTCTTTGCCTGAGTCTCGATACGGGAAGTGCGCTTTCCGACGAAGGATTACTGCTCAAGCCCGATGGTTCCAGTTACAACCTCAAGGTGACTTCGGCGCCGATGCGCAACCATAACGGCCATGTGGTGGGTGCAGTGCTGGTACTGCACGATATTACTGAAGTGATGGGGATGGCGCGGCAGCTGAGTTATCAGGCCAGCCACGATATGTTGACCGGACTCTATAACCGCCGTGTGTTTGAACAGCGGGTCGAGGAGGCGATACGTACCGCTTACGGCAAGGGCGAGGTGCATGCGCTGTTCTACATGGATCTGGATCAGTTTAAGGTGGTTAACGATACCTGTGGTCACAATGCAGGTGATGAATTGTTGCAACAGGTCGCCGCATTGATGCAGGACAAGATCCGCGACACCGATGTGCTGGCACGTCTGGGTGGCGACGAGTTCGGCGTATTGCTGGAACACTGTACGCTGGAGCATGCGGTGGAGATCGCCGATAAACTACGTGCCTCTGTGCGTGACTTCCGTTTTATCTGGGAAGATAAAGCTTTCGATATCGGTGTTTCCATCGGTGTGCTGGCGCTGAACGGTGATAGCGGTAATATGGCTCATGCCCTGGCTGCCGCGGATGCCGCCTGCTATATCGCCAAAGATGGAGGACGCAATCGCATCCACGTCTATCAGCCTGACGATGAGGCGATTATGCAACACCATGGCGAAATGCAGTGGGTACATAGAATCTCCACTGCTTTCGACAGCGACAGTTTCGAACTTTACGCGCAGCCCGTGGCCCATTTAGCTGAAGGGCGTGTCTTCTCCCACTATGAGATTCTGGTACGGATGAAAGATGAGCAGGGCAGGGTCATTCCTCCCGGTGCATTCATTCCCGCTGCCGAGCGTTATAACCAGATGCCAAATCTGGACCGTTGGGTGATCCGCAAGGCGCTGGAAATGCTCAAGGAGGCGCAGGGTGATCTCGCATTTCCTCCGGTGGAGGTCGCTATTAACCTGTCCGGTAAATCATTGACTGACGATACTTTCCTCGAATACGTCGTAGATCTGTTCGATGTCACCGGGGTACCCTGCGAAAACGTCAGTTTCGAGGTAACCGAAACAGCGGCGGTGGCCAATCTTTCACGTGCCACCCGTTTTATCAGTGTATTACGTGGCATGGGCTGTAGTTTTGCCCTGGATGATTTTGGTGCAGGTTTAAGCTCTTTCGGTTATCTCAAAACTTTACCGATCGATTACCTGAAAATCGATGGCAGTTTTGTACGCGATATGGTGATCGACCAGGTCGATCGGGCCATGGTCGAATCGATTAACGAAATCGGTCACATCATGGGTCTGAAAACCATTGGTGAGTATGCTGAGGATGAAGATGTGGTGCAGGCGTTGCAGCGGGCAGGTGTCGATTTCGCCCAGGGCAACGGCATCGGTGCACCAATTCCCTTCAGTGACGTTTTGCATGAAGAGACAAGGCAGTTACGCATGTCCAGCAGTGCTGATACGATGCCGGCCAATCAGGCGGGCAGTGAGTAACCCTTTTCCCGGAACAGGCGCAGGCAGGCTTCGGCTACCTGTGGGTCATAGAGAGTGCCATTGCCGCGTTCTATCTCTTCCAGAGCGGGTTTGATACCCAAGCCAGGGCGGTAGGGACGATGAGAACCCATCGCTTCAACGACATCCGCGACAGCGGTAATTCGTGCTTCCAACAAAATCTCTTCACCTTTGAGTCCTTCTGGATAACCGCTACCGTTGATACGTTCATGGTGTTGCAGGGCCACTTGTGCCACGGGCCACGGAAAATCGACATCCTTGAGCACGTTGTAACCTGACGTTGGATGGCCCTTGATGATCTCATACTCCAGTTCAGTCAGCCTGCCGGGTTTGGAGAGTATTTCGGACGGGATATTAATCTTGCCGATATCGTGCAGATATCCCGCAACACGCAGGCCTTCCAGATCGTGTTCGGTCAGGCCCATTTCCCGACCGATGGCAACGGCGATCTCGGCAACCCGTCGTTCGTGACCCGCGGTATAGGGATCACGCATTTCGCTGAGGATAGTGGCGACCTCAACCGTCTGCATCAATGATGCCTGCAATTTCTCCACATAGGTGTTGAGTTGCGTTTCGGCACGTTTTTTGTCGGTAACATCCTGTACCAGACCGATAATCGCAGGTTGGCCCCGATAGCTGGCTAAAGCACCATGCACGCCAATGTCGACGACCGTGCCATCCTGACGTCTGGCTCTGGCTTCATAGCTTAGCGGTGTCTTTTTACCTTGCAGCAGTTTTTCTATTTGTGTCATTACCTTGGTACGATCTTCTTGAAGAATTAAATCAGCGATCGATAGCCCAGCGATATTTTTATCGGAAGTGTACCCCATGATTTCGAGTAATCGGGGATTGGCATAAACGTATTTACCATCCTGAATAATGTAAATCCCTGCCAGCGATTGCTCTACCAGCCCACGGAAGCGCTGTTCCGATTCGGCTAGGGATCTTTCTGAGTCGATACGCCTTGCCTCGAGCACGAAGTTATCCAGGGCAAAGCTGATGTCGATACTCATTTCAACCAACAATTGCAAAACGTCTTCGTCGAAGGCGTTTTCGATATCGGCATAGAGGTTTAATACGCCAACTACCTTGCCTTCACGACGTAGTGGCAAACTGACAGCTGATAGCCAGCCATGTATATTTACGATGGCAATCGTTGAAGCACTGGTAGCTTCGGCGATTGCCATGTTGCCTTCACCATAACCCGCCACCCATTCCAGTTGACGACCTTCTCCTTTGAAATAGCCGACCCAGGAAGCGGTAATAGCGGTTAATTGCACGGCGATGCGGCAGATGTCCTGTAATAGTTCTTTTTCGTCGTTGCTACGGATGATGATTTCATTGCATTCACTTAGCGCGGCGTAGAACTGGGATAGGCGTTTTATCCTGTTTTCGAATTCTTTACGTAACGAGATGTCGCGTCCGATACCCAGAATGCCGACCAACTTTCCCTGATTGTCGGTGACAGGCGTTTTTATTGTTTCAAGGATTGCCTCATGTCCGTCACTAGCGAAAATGAGTTTCTCTTCATTAATTCTGGGTTCTCCTGCCTGCATGGCCAGGTTATCGTTCTTACGGAAAAAATCAGCCAGTTCACGATCGACAAAGTCGTAATCGGTTTTGCCGACGATTTCCTGTTCTGTTGCGCCATAAAGTTGCTCGAAGGTGGTGTTGCACAGAAGGTAGACTCCTTCCGCATCTTTCAGCCAGATAAGGTCAGGTATGGTGTTGATGAGTGTGCGAAGACGCTGTTCGTTATCGGATAGTGCCTGCATCATCGCTTTGCGCTCACTAGTATCACGGAAAATACCGATAACGTAGTCTTTGTCTCCTACAGATATTTCCCCGCCGCGTATGTCGGCACTGAAAACAGAGCCATCTTTGCGTAGTACGGGGATGTCTTCTGTGGATTCTATTTTTTCTTCTGCGGCAAGTTTGAATTCTTTGTATACTCTATCGAAAGCCTCTTCCGGATGTATGTCTCGTAGAGACATTTGAGTGATTTCTTCATTGCTATAATCGAGCATATCGCAGAAAGCATTGTTGGCGGTGACGAATTCCTCTGTCTCTTTATCTATCAGGATGATGCCGTCATGTACACCGTTGAATATATTCTGAAAACGTTCTTCTGACTCGCGTAGGGCCTCAATGGTTCGTCGATAGGCAGTGATGTCCTGAACGATAGCGACATAAATTTCAGGCGTTCCCTTTTCATTGCTGACGCAGTGCACATCCACATTGGTGTAAATGATGCTGCCATCGAGACGTATCAGGCGTTTCTCCAGAGTATAGGATTGTGCATCGTGCTCCAGAACAGTCTGTCGTTCCTTTCTTTCTTTTTCCAGATCACCCGGGTGAGAAAGTTTATCCCAGTCCAGTCTACGTAAACCTTCCCGGGTGTAACCCAACATATCGCAGAGATAATCATTGTATCTGATCCACTTACCATTCTTTGCCGACCAGATCGCCATGCCGACGAATGGCATATCGAAAAAGTGCTTTAGTAGCTTATCAGTCTGTTTTTCGTGGGCGAGTTGTTCCAGTTGTTGGTAGTATTGTTGTCTGTTCCAGAGCATGTGCAATAGCGCGATGATTGCGGCTATCAAAAATATGCCAATCAGCAAGCCCCAGCCCAGTGCTTTCCAGAGTGGTGCCAGAACGTTACTTCGATCTGCTTTTGCGAGAATGAACCAGTCTGTGCCACTGATAAACTGCCATGCTGCGAGTACGGGAATGTTTCGATAATCCGTGGTAGTAATAGTGCCCGCAGTTTGACCGCTGCGTAGGGCGATTAGTGCTGGCAGGTCTTTCTGTTGACTAGTGATCTTCCTGGTATGATGGGGTTTCCCTGTCGCGGTGTCGAATGCAACGACTTTTTCCGGGCTGGCATGTAGCAACAGGACATTATCGGGTGTCTTGTTGTCTGTCTGGGACAGACTTGTCCGGATCAAAATATCATTGAGTTTGGTGCGCATGATGATAAATGCATACGCTGTTGTGCTATCAGACTGCGAAGGTACGAGAGGAACGACACAGTCGGTATGTAGATGTCCTTCTTCCAGCAGGAACTGATAGTCGTGCTTTACTTTTCCATCACTGCGCGCTTCATCGATAAGTGTCATGGTTTGTGACGGTATAGTCGTGTGCTCACCGAGAGTGAGCATAGGGTTACCATCTTTATCGAGTAAAATAATCGTTTCGTAGCCGTAATTTTCCTGTATTTGTTGTAAGTAATCACTGACGATGGTGCGGGATTTGTCTGACCCGGTGCGTTGCAACTTGTGTACAATGTCGCTCAAAGTATGGTTGTGGTGCAATACTTCAGCGTCGCTGTTGCGTTCGCCCAGCCAACTCTCGATATGTATCGCCTGGACCTTTGCCAAACCCTGCAGACGCGCTAATCCTTCTCGTTCCAAAGCCGGAGCATTGAGTAGATAAATTAAAAGTGCCAGGAGCGGCAGGAGCAGGATCAGGGTGAATGTTGCCGGGATGATGCGTATCCGATTCCATAGTTTGAACTCGAATAGGACGGGTGTATATCTTTGTTCAGTTTCCGGGGTCCAGTTGTGTAGTGTGATGTAGAGCAGGGCGCCTGTTATCAGGACAAATAACAGACCTTTGGCGATCTCGAATATCCCCTGCAACTCCGGATTGGTGGTGGCTTTCGGTAGCAGATAGCTGGATGTGAAAATCCATGTGGCGGCGACAATCATATAAATGAATGCCACCCGGGCTGGACGGGAACGAACGTATCTCAGGATACGGCTTGCCTGTGGTTTTTCCATCCCTCTCTCTATCTCTACCTTTGGCATATTGTGCAAGGCAAAATACGTGCACAAGTATCTGACTTCACTAGCTAATACTAGAACCTATCTCAGAATTAGCGAGCGCCGTCAAGGCGAAGATCGGTAAGGAAAACTTTGGTCTCTTGTGTCTGGAGTATTGTTACTACTTCCGGGGGACGCCGAGGCGATGGCGGCGCTCCCAAAGAGTTTTACGGCTGACGCCGAGTTGTTTTGCCAGTTCGGTTTCGGTCATTTTTTGTTCGTTTTCGCGGACAAAACGGATGAAATATTCGTCCAGTGACAGTTTGTTTTCAGACATATCTGCTGGTACTTGGTTCTGCTGTGGATGGAGACCCAGGGTACTGGCCGGGATCTCCTCGTTGTCCGCCAGAATCACCGCTCGCTCGATCACGTTCTCCAGCTCACGCACATTACCGGGCCAGTGGTAGTGGAACAGGGCATCCATGGCCTCTTCACTGAAATGAATTGGTGGCCGATTGAGTTTTGTGCAGGTGCGAGCGAGCAGATGCTCTGCCAGTTCACGGATGTCGCTACCTCGATCGCGCAAGGGGGGGAGGAGTATTTCCATCACATGCAGGCGGAAGTAGAGATCGCTACGAAAATTGCCGCGCTCCACTTCCTGTTTCAGATCGCGATTGGTGGCGGCGATCAGACGCACGTCGACACGGCGCGACTGGGTGGATCCGATGCGACGGATTTCGCCTTCCTGCAGTACCCTCAGCAGGCGCGCCTGGGCATCGGCGGGGAGTTCACCGATCTCGTCGAGGAACAGGGTGCCACCGTGGGCGGCTTCGACCAGACCACGGTGGGTCTCTACCGCGCCGGTAAAGGCGCCTTTTTCATGACCGAACAGTTCCGATTCGAGCAGGTTGTCCGGGATCGCGGCGCAGTTAACCGTGATTAGCGGTTGTCCTTGCCGCGGACTTTGTTCGTGTACCGCTCGCGCGACCAGTTCCTTGCCGGTACCCGACTCACCGAGTACCAGCACGGTGGCATCGGTCGGTGCGACCCGCTGGATGCGTTCGAAGATTTCGTGCATGGCCGGGCTGCTGCCGATCATTCCAGTGACCGGGTAGTTACGCGACAGGTCGCTTTTCAGGGCCTCGTTTTGTCGTTCCAGGCTGCGCTGTTTCAATACCCGTTCCAGGGTCAGCAATAGTTCGTCGTGGTCGAACGGTTTGGCAATGTAATCCACTGCACCGAGTTTCATCGCTTCTACCGCAGAGCTGACACTGGCATAGCTGGTCATGATTACCACCGGGACCTCATGCACCAGATTAAGCACCTCGGTGCCTGGAGGTCCGGGTAGACGCAGGTCGGCGATGATCAGATCGAAATCGTTAAGGCTGTACTGCTCCTCGGCCTCGGGCACGGCCCCAGCCATCGAAACACTGTACCCGTTGCGTTCCAGCAGACGCTTGAGTGAGTTGCGGATTACCGCTTCGTCCTCGATGAGCAGTATTTGATGCATTAGCCGAGTTTTTCCTTACGGTTGCGGAATTCGTTACACAGCGGCAGGCGCAGGATGAAGCGTGTCCCCTGAACGCTGTCGCTGCTAAAACCGATGCTGCCAGAGTGTTCCTGGATGATGCTGTAGACCATCGGCAGGCCCAGGCCAGTACCCTGGCCCGGATCCTTGGTAGTGAAGAACGGTTCAAAGACCTTTTCCCGATACTCTTCGGGAATGCCATGGCCGGCATCGCTGACTTCGATACGTGCGTTCTCGCCTTCTTCCCATGCGCTGATTTCGATGGAATCGCCTGGCATGGAGGCATCGCAGGCATTGCTCAATAGATTGACGAAGACCTGAATGATGCGCTGGCGATCGCCAGCGACACAGAGTCCTTCGCTGCAGTCGATGCGGTAGTTCAGTTGTTTACCTGCATGGCTGAGGCGTACCAGACGCACTGCCTCATCAATGCAGTTACAGATATCCACAGGCGCGGGTTGATAGTCCTTGGTCGCGCCGACATGGCTGAAAGTTACCAACGATTGCACGATGTTGGTGATTCGCCGGGTCTGCTCCAGTACCTGTTCCAATCCTTCGCGGGTGAAAACGGGGTCATCGTTCTCCTGCATCATGTCCTGTGCCAGACAGGCGATGCCGGTGACCGGGTTGCCGATCTCGTGTGCCACGCCCGCAGCCAGACGACCGATGGAGGCGAGTCGTTCGCTATGGGTCAGTTCTGCCTCCAGGGTGTGCAGTTCACTCAGGTCTTCCACCAGGATAACCGTGCCGCTGCCACTGCCGTGCTGCACGCTAAGTGGATCGTCGATGGCCGCCTTATGCAGGTTCAGTACCCGGGTCTCCTGATTCAATTGCAGTTTGACCTTGCGCAGTTGGTGTTCGTCGGTGCTGAGGAAGCCAGCCAGCAGTCCTGACCAGGGAGAGGGCAGCGATGCCAGCGGGTGTCCCATCACCTGCTCCGGTAGCAGGCCGGAGATCTCTGCCATTGCGCTGTTCCAACTGATGACGCTCAGTTCCGGTCCCACCGAGCAGACTCCCAGTGGCAGGTCCTGTAACACCTGACGATGGTAGCGACGCAGATGGTCCAGTTCCGCAGCCAGACCGCGTAACTGGGTGCGTGACTCTTCCAGACGGTGCTCGATGAATTGCACCGTGTCGGAGAGCGCGCTGCGTGCGCTGTGATCCAGTTCCAGACGTTCATCGACGATCATCCGTGCCAGCAGCGGACCGACCAGACCGGAGAGGTTGCGTTCAATCCGCTCGCGAATACGGCCCAAATCGGAACCACGCAGTTCGGTGTGCAGCAGGCCCAGGTCGGTAAGGGCGCGATCCACTTCATGACGTGCCATCTCATCGCCGGTCACCATCGCCAGTTGTTCCTCGATCTGCTGGATAGAGGTGGCGACGGGCCGACCGCTGGGTGGCGCCAGACTTTCCTTGCAGCAGGCGTTGGCGATCTCCAACTCCTTGCGCCCGGGGCGAGTCAGCAGGGAGAAGCTGACGAAGAGGGCGAAGTTGATCGATAGCGACCAGAGAGTGCTACTGCTCCACGGGTCATCGGTATACATGCCGATATTCGGCCGGATGCCGACACTGATCAGACCTGAGTGTTCCAGCAGCGGCAGCAGCAGGCTGACGGCCCAGACCGTGCCGCCGCCAAGTAGCCCGGCGATAAACCCGGCGCGGGTGGCGCGACGCCAGTAGAGCAGGCCGATGATCCCCGGCAGGAACTGGGCCACGGCGACAAAGGATATAAGGCCTAACTGCACCAGTCCCTGATTGTGTTCCAGCAGCAGGTAGAAGCCGTAACCGGCGAGGATGATCAGAGCGATCAGTACCCGCCGTCCCCACAGCAGCCAGCGGTAGATGTTGGTCTCCGGCGAGAGTCGCGGCGGGAAGCTGGCGGGCAGCACCAGATGGTTCATACACATCGCCGCCAACGCCAGGGTGGTGACGATGATCATCGCACTGGCAGCAGAGATACCGCCGATGAAGGTGAACATCGGCAGCAGCACCGCATCGTGGTGCACGGTGATCCCCAGTACGTAGAAATCGGGGGAGGTGGCTATCTCCAGTTCGTTGCCCGCCCAGAGGATCGGCGGGATCGCCAGATTCAACAACAACAGGAATAGGGGGAAGGCCCAGCTGGCGGTGCGCAGTGCGGCCGGATCGAAGTTTTCGGTAAAGGCCATGTGGAACTGGCGTGGAAGGAGGAAGGCCGCGGCGAAAGCGAGCAGCAGTAGCGAAGCCCAACTTCCTTCCCGCACCGGGCGATAAAGCGCCTGCAGTGCCTCAGGATGGTCGGACAGCCAGCGCTCCATGCCGCCGAAACCGTGGAATATGCCGAATACCGCAAACAGTCCGACGGCTAGTAATGCCAGCAGTTTTATCAATGATTCGAAGGCGATGGCCGCCACCAATCCCTCGTGTTTTTCCCGTGCCGAGATATGGCGGGCGCCGAAGAGGATGGCAAAGAGGGTGACGGTGACGCAGAAGCCGAGGGCGATCAGGCCCGGGGTCGATTCTCGGGTCAGGACCTGTAGCGACTCGGTCACCGCCCGCACCTGTAGGGCGATATAGGGCAGGGTCCCGGTGAGCATGAACAGGGTGACCAGCACTCCGGCCAACTGACTCTGGTAGCGGAAGGCAAACAGGTCAGCCAGGGAGGAGAGTTGGAACTCTCTAGTCAGGCGCATCAGTGGTTGCAGCAGCACCGGCGCCAGCATGAAGGCGAGGGTCACGCCGAGATAGATGGTGAGGAAATTATAGCCCTGATTCTGGGCGAAACCGACGCTGCCGTAAAAACTCCATGAGGTGGCATAGACCCCGAGGGAAAGGGTGTAGGTCAGCGGGTGGCGAATGATCTTTTGCGGTATCCAGCCCCGCTCGGCGGCGAAGGCGATCAGGAACAGCAGCAGTAGATAGCTGACGCCCGCAAGGAAGAGTTGCCACAGTTCAAAGCTCATGGCGCTTCAAATACCGCTGCAGGCGATGGGTGAGGAAGATCAGCCCGGCCCAGATCAGGTAGGGGGCGTACCAGACGCTGTCGTCCGCTGCCCACCACTCAATGATGGGGGAGAGGAGCAGGAACAGGGCCAGAATAAACAGCAGGATGACCCGGTCCAGATGCTGTTCGTGTTCTTTGCTTCGCGGCATCGGCGAAGCCTATCATCTGTTACGATTCGTAACAATATCAGCCGAAGATTCGTTGCCACCAGCGGCGGCGATTGCCGGGCGGTGGAAAGGCGATATTGAGGTCGGTGGGTGGCAGTAGGGAGAGGATCCAGCCGGGGAAAGGCGGTGGGCCGAAGCCCGGGCCACAGACACTGCCAAGATTGTGCGGGTCGTAGATTTTGATGAAGCCAGGGTCATTCACATCGTCGACATAAACGATACCGCAGTAGTCCTCGTGGTGCTCCTTGTGCAGCAACTCGTCGATCTGCTCGATGAAATGGAGTAGTTGATCACGGCTAACGGTCTGTTCGGGCGGTGTTTCGCCTACCGCATAGACATACCAGGATTTCGCATCGTCACTACGGAGCACCTGCCAGAAGGCATCAAGATCTTCCCATTTGAGCAGGTTGCGGAAATAGCCGCGATAGTGGTCGAGGAAAGGGGTGCTGTTGTCGTTCATGGTTTTGTCATGCTGTGGAGTGCCAGTGGAGCGCCAGTTTACGGGGAACCGCTTCGCCTTGCCAATGATCGCGTGCCCAGCGCCAGAAGCTTGCCAGTTCACCCTCCAGCAGTTCCTGTGGGGGTTGCTGGCCAAGAAATTCGAGCGCCTGCCACAGCACGGGCAGGGAATTATCCGTTTCCAGCGCCGGCGCATAGGTCTGTTTGCTCAATTTGAGTCCTTCGTTATTCACCGCGATCGGCAAGTGCCGATAGGCTGGAGTGGGGTAGCCTAGGTAACGTTGTAAAAGGATTTGTCTGGGGGTGGAGTCGAGCAGATCGCTGCCACGCACCACCTCGGTAATTTGCTGCAGGGCATCGTCCACCACCACCGCCAATTGGTAGGCAAACAGGCCATCGGCGCGGCGTAGGACGAAGTCGCCTACCTCGTTCTCGAGGTCCTGTTTTTGCACGCCCTGAATCGCATCCTCGAATTCAACCTGTTGGCCATCGGTCAGCAGACGCAGGGCGTATTGTTGGTGAATGTTTGCCTGCCGGGCGCGGCAGGTGCCAGGATAGACTCCGACAGGCAAGCTCCGTTGTTGGCCCTGTTCCGCGATCTCTTTACGCGAACAGCCGCAGCGATAGAGCAGTCCCATTCGTTGCAGTGTGTCGAGGGCGTCGAGATAGAGATCGTGACGCTGGCTCTGATAGACCACTTCGCCATCCCATTCGAAGCCATAGCGCTCCAGGGTATTGAGGATCAGTTTGTCCGCGCCGGGGACCTCTCGTGGTGGGTCGAGGTCTTCAATGCGTACCAGCCATTTGCCCTGGTGACTGCGGGCTTCAAGATAACTGCCCACTGCCGCCACCAGCGAGCCGAAGTGTAATGGCCCGGTGGGAGAGGGAGCGAAGCGGCCGCGGTATCCCGATATGGTGTTAGTCATGCCAGGTGGTGAAATTCTCTACGGTTTCCCGGGTGGTGCGGTAGTTATTGATCGCGGCATCGGGATCGGCATAACCCAGGGCGATGCCACAGACGAGTGCCCAGTTGTTTTCGATGCTGAGGATATCGCGTACTATTTCAGGATATTCGGCAATTGATGCCTGGGGACAGGTGGCAAGTCCCGCATCCTGGGCAGCGAGCATGATGTTCTGCAGGAACATTCCGATATCGAGCCAACTCCCTTTACCGAGACGGCAGTCGACGAAGACCACCAATCCGACCGGCGCGCCGAAAAAGCGATAGTTGTTGTCCCAGGCGTCGAGACGCGCCTGTTTGTCGTCACGGCCGATGCCGAGTGCCGAGTAGAGTGCCAGGCCAGTGGTTTTGCGCCGCTGTGCATAGGGTTCGAACCATTCGGCAGGGTAATAGTGGTAATCGGGTGAACTCTCCAGGCCATTTTTGCGTGCGGTCAGAATGGCATCGCCGATACGCTGTTTGCTTTGGCCTCTGACGACGGCAACTCGCCAGGGTTGCATATTGGCGCCAGAGGGCGCCCAGCGTGCGGCATTTAAGATTTCCGTAATGGTATGCTGCGAGACTTCCCTGGCAAGAAAGGCACGGGAACTCTGACGTGAGGTGATAGTGTCTAAGGTTTGCATCGGGCCCTCGTGGGTTGCATGCGGATGAGTGGCCCACACTATAAAAGAGTGGTGCGATGCATGAAAGGCGGGTGATGTTGCAGGACATTGCCTGGAGTCTGTGTTTTACTGATAACAATACTCAAAGATGGTGAAGAGCATGGCAACCGAAGATGAAGAAAGCTGGGTAATTGAAAGTGTGAAGAACGACGGACAACGGTTCCGTCCCAGCGACTGGATTGAACGAATCTCGGCGAGTCTGGGCACGTTCAAAGCCGACCATCGGTTGCACTATTCGAACGATGTTAAGCCCTGCGTGATCGAAGGTCGCAAGTGTCTGCTGGTATCAAAAGGGCTGGCAAAGCGGAACCCGAACGCTTACTCCTATATTATGCGGTTCGCCGAAGAGAATAACCTCAAGGTGCAGGAGGATCGGCGCAAACCGGATGAGCGTTGACCGTTCAATTAGGTACTGACTGAACAACAAAAAAGGGAGCCTGGGCTCCCTTTCTTGTTGTTCGGCAGGCTAGCTTAGCCGCGCTGCTTTTCCCGAATCTCGTCGAGCGTTTTACAGTCGATGCAGAGGGTCGCTGTGGGGCGGGCCTCCAGACGGCGCAGGCCGATTTCGACGCCGCAGCTTTCGCAGTAGCCATATTCACCCTCTTCCAGCAGGTCGAGGGATTCATTGATCTTCTTCAGCAGCTTACGCTCGCGGTCGCGGGTGCGTAGCTCCATGGTGAAGTCTGATTCCTGACTGGCACGGTCGTTGGGGTCTGGGAAGTTGGCCGCTTCATCCTGCATATGATGCACGGTACGGTCTACCTCTTCCATCAACTCCTTTTTCCAGTGCAGCAGAATCTGGCGGAAGTGCTCGCGCATCGGTGCGCTCATATACTCTTCGCCTTTTTTCTCCACATAGGGTTCAACGTGACCGACCCCTTCCAGGTTGGCGGTACGGACTTTTTTAGCAGGGGCTTTCTTTTGGCTGGTTGATTTCACAGTGGCTTTCTTTGCAGTAGGGACAGATTTCTTTTTTGCTGCCGGGGCTTTCTTCGCCACCGGTTTCTTTACGGGTGCTTTCTTGGCCGGAGCCTTCGGGGTGACGGTCTTGTTGACTGCAGCCTTCTTAGGCGCAGCCTTTTTTACCGTCGGTTTCTTTGCGACAGCTTTTTTAACCGCTTTTTTCGCTACGGCTTTTTTTACCGCTTTCTTCGCGGCCGCCTTCTTGGGTGTAGCTGCTTTCTTTGCTGGCATACGCTTGGTTCTCCTGCGCAAAGCGTAACTTCAATAGAGGTTCGATGTTACCGGACTATCCGCGTTCCAGGGACGCCTGTGGCAAATCACGTCTGAACCCCCTCAGGGGTTCCACAAAAATCAAGCGCGCATCTATACCAGATGTAACCGGGGGGCGCAACTTTAGGGCTGCTTCGGCGGGTGCATTCGCTGCCGTTGTCGGGTAATCTACAGCGCCCTGAACGCGACAGATACAGGACAATGACAACACTTTCTGCACTGTTATTCGATGTGGATGGCACTCTGGCCGATACCGAACGGGATGGTCATCGGGTTGCCTTTAACCGTGCTTTTGCCGAGGCGGGGTTGGACTGGGAGTGGAGCGAGGCGCTCTACGGCAAACTGCTGGCAGTGACCGGCGGCAAGGAGCGCATCCGCTACTACCTGGATAATTTCAATACCGGGTTCCAGCATTCGGGTGACCTGGATGAATTTATCGCCGGGCTGCATAAGGCCAAGACCCGTCACTATGTCGAGATGCTGGGCGAGGGGCTGATTCCGTTGCGTCCGGGCGTGCGTCGCCTGCTACTGGAAGCTCGCGAGGCGGGCATGCGTCTGGCAGTGGCCACTACCACCACGCCGGAGAATGTCTCCGCCCTGCTGCAAAACGCCCTGGCTCGCGATGCCATGGAGTGGTTCGAGGTGATCGCCGCAGGAGATGTGGTCCCGGCGAAGAAGCCCGCGCCAGACATCTATATATATGCAATGGAGAAGATGGGTCTGACCCCGGCGGAATGTATTGCTTTCGAGGATTCCCACAACGGTATTCGCGCCTCTCAGGGGGCGGGACTCAAGACCATCGTAGCAGTCAATGGTTACACCCGGGATGAGGACTTCCGTGGCGCTGCCATCGTGCTCGATCACTGGGGTGAACCGGAACAGCCCTTTACCGTCCTGGAGGGAGACGCAGACGGTGCCACTTGCCTGAATCTTTCCCTGGTCAAGCGCTTGCATGGCCGCTGATCAAACCCGTAAGCCTCCGCTCGCCCGCCGCATGGCGGAGATTGAGCCATTCCATGTCATGGACCTGTTGGCGAAGGCGCGCCAGTTGGAGGCTGAGGGGCGTTCCATCGTCCATATGGAGATCGGTGAACCCGACTTTTCCACCCCGCAGCCAGTGCTGGATGCGGCCCAGCAGGCACTTATCGCAGGCGAGACCCACTACACTCCGGCCATGGGATTACCTGACCTGCGAGAGGCGATTGCCGGTTTCTACCGTCAGCGCTATGGGGTGGAGGTACCAGTCCGGCGTATCGTGATTACCCCTGGTGCATCCGGTGCACTGCTTCTTGCCCTTGGCGTTTTGCTGGACAGGGACAGCGAAGTATTGCTGGCCGATCCTGGTTATCCCTGCAATCGCCATTTCGTCCGTTTCGTTGAAGGAAAGGCGCGCGGTATTGAGGTCGATGCCTCGACGGGTTACCAGTTGAATGCCGAATTACTGCACCAACATTGGGTGAAAGAGACACGCGCCGTGTTACTGGCCAGTCCCTCGAATCCCACAGGAACAGTCGTAGAAAAGCGTGAACTGGCATCCATGGCAGCTCTGACGGTAGAGCGTGGCGGTGCCATGTTGGTTGATGAGATCTACCACGGTCTGATTTACGATGGCGACGATGACACAGCTCTCGCCGTCAGTGATGAGCTGTTCGTCATCAACAGTTTTTCCAAATACTTCTGCATGACCGGTTGGAGACTGGGTTGGCTGGTGGTGCCAGAACGTTACATTCGTGACGTAGAAAAATTGATGCAGAATCTCTTTATCGCTGCGCCGACATTGGCACAGTATGCCGCGCTAGCCGCATTTGAACCGCAAAATCTTGAAATTCTGGAGCAACGCCGGGATATCTTTCGCCAACGTCGTGACTATTTACTGCCGGCGTTACGAAAACTGGGATTTGATATTCCCATTACACCTCAGGGTGCTTTTTACCTCTATGCCGATTGCAGCCGTTTCACCGACGACAGTTATCGTTTTGCCATGGATTTGCTGGAACAGGCCGGTGTTGCAGTGACACCCGGTATTGATTTCGGTACTCATCTTCCACAGAAACATCTACGTTTTGCCTATACCACTTCCCTTGAACAATTGGAGGAGGGTATACGTAGAATCGCCGTTTATCTGGGAAGATAAATTTTCCCTATCCATTCCGTATATTTTTACTATCCTTTCTCCAAACACGCACTTTCTGCAATCACCATAATAAAGCGGGTTTAGCCTTCTTGTGTGGCATGAACGCCGTGGTGTTTTACGGAGAAAACATGAGGATTTTATTGGCCGAGGATAATGCCATAGTTCGCAAGGCAGTTGCCGCCGATTTAATGGCAGATGGATACGACGTAGATGTGGCAGAAGATGGCGAACATGCCATTACCCTTGCACACAGCGTGCATCCCGATTTGATTATTTCCGATGTCCTGATGCCCAACATGGATGGCTTTAGCCTGTGTCAGGCTGTACGCAGCGACGATGCCCTGAACGATGTCCCCGTGGTTTTTTACTCGTCTACCTTTCTCGAACCAGAGGATGAGGAGTTGGCACGTCATGTTGGCGCCTCTGGCTTTATTCTGAAAAACGGTGATCGAGAAAGTTTTCACCAAAAACTGCAGGAAATGATCGAGGCCAGGAAAGATCGTAAGTCCCCCCGGTTTGAAAAGAATCCAGAACATCTCGAAGATGAGAACGATCTTCACCAACGAATGCTAATTCGTAAGTTGCTCAGAAAGGTCGATGAACTTGAGGTGGGCAAGCGTGCGTTGCGGGAAAATCGGCAACTTCTCGACGATATCGTCACCACAATACCGGATATTGTGTTTGTGATGCTTATCCCTGATATGGCGGTCAGTTTTATTGCGCCCAATGCGGAACGTCTGCTCGGTTATGCTGGCGATGAATTTGTCAATGCGAGTGATAAATGGAAAACACTCATCTTTGATGAAGATGTAAAAATGGTTGAGCAGGAAATCAGACAGGCAGTTCGGCACAAAGGCAGCACAATAATCACTTGTCGTATGAAACATAAGGAAGGTGGGGTGCGCTGGGTTGAAGCGCACGTGACGCCGCGCTTCAATGATGAAGGTGTACCGATTGAGTTAATCGGTTCGTTGAGCGATGTGACTGAGCGATTTGAACGAGAAGAGAAAATACGCCAGAACGAGCGGCGCCTGGATGTGCTGTTGGGGAATCTTCCCGGTATGGCGTACCGTTGCGAAAACCGTCGCGACTGGAAAATGGAATTTGTCAGTGATGGTGTGGAAAAATTGACTGGCTATCGGCGTAATGAGGTAGAGCATAACAACCGTATTAGTTATGCCGATCTGATACATCCCGATGATCGTGAAATGGTCTGGAATGAAGTGCAACGAGCCATTGCCAGAGAGCTGCAATTTAGTCTCGTTTACCGCTTGCTGCATCGGGATGGTTCGGTGCGTTGGGTATGGGAGCGTGGGGTTGGTATTGGGCGGAGTGAAGACGGTGTTCAGTATATTGAGGGTTTTGTCAGCGATATCACGCTACGCAAGCAGGCTGAAGAAAAACTCATCAAAAGTGAGCAGCGTTTTCGCGGCCTGTTCGAGATGATGGACAGTGGGATGTCGTTACATGAGTTGATCTATGACGAAAGCGGTAAGGCATATGACTACCGATTCCTTGATGTGAATCCGGCCTTTGAGCGGCTCACTGGGCTTAGTAAAAAAGACGTAGTGGGGCGCTCTGTGCGTGAAGCAATACCAGGCATCGAAGAAGAGTGGATAACCGATTACATCAAGGTGGCGCAAAATGGTGGTGCGGCAGGTTTTGTTCGTTATTCTGCGCCGCTCGGCCGCTCTTATCAGGTAGTTGCCTATCAGACGCAAAAAGATCAATTTGTAACGATTTTTACTGATGTGAGTGAACAACTTAAGGCTGAAGAAGAAATTCATAATCTTGCTCGTTTCCCCGAGGAAAATCCCAGTCCGGTTATTCGGGTCTCTGAGTCAGGTGAGGTCATGTATCAAAACCCAGCAAGCAAGATACTGTTGGGGGAGTGTCAAACGAAACACGATGGTTTCTGTAGTGCGATGATTGTATTCGCAAAAGAGGCGCTGGCCGAGAATGTACAGAAAAAGGTCGAATACACGATTGGTGAAAGCCACTATTCCTTTGTTATTACACCAGTCAAGGAATCTGGTTACGCTAACCTGTACGGTCGCGATGTTACCAAACGTGTCAATGCGACACAGCAACTGGAACGTACCAATCACGTCTTGCGCACTCTGAGTCAGGGTAACCGTTCGATGATTCACGCTACCTCGGAAGGTGAGTTGTTGCAGCGTGTCTGTAGAGTATTGGCCGAGGAAGGAAATTACCCATTTGTCTGGGCGGCCTATGCTGATGATGAGGATAAGCTGTCGCCGCAGTTCGAGTGTGGTGAGTTCAGTGAGCAGATGCGTCCTTGGTTTGAAGAACTTCCCCGCACCAATCTGTCTGCGCCACTTCTTTCCGGTTTGTTCGAGGATAGTACGCCGCTACTACTATCTGAGTTAGAGGAAGGGGGATGGACTAAACGTCAAGTTGAGATAGTGCAAGATAGTGATGTTTCTATTCTGCTGTTATTGCCGCTGATTTATCGCAAAACCATATTTGGTGTAATCGGTATTTTTTCTGCTACTCGGGACATCTTCGACTCGGCTGAATTGTCTCTGTTACAGGAGATGGCGGGAGACGTTTCCTATGGCATCCAGTCACAGCGCACTCATATCGCCCATGAGCAAAGTATGGCGCGAATACAGAAAACAATGTTGCAAACGATTGAGGCAGTCTCGTTGACGCTGGAAAAACGCGATCCCTATACGGCGGGTCATCAGCAGCGTGTGGTGCAGTTGGCGGTGGCCATTGCAACAGAAATGGGAATGACCAAACAACATGTAGAAGGGTTGCGGTTGGCGGCATTAGTGCATGACCTGGGTAAAATTCATGTTCCTGCTGAGATATTGAATCGTCCGGGGAGACTTAGCGAAAGTGAGTTTGGCATCATTAAATCTCACCCACAGGTAGGCTACGACATCCTTAAGGGGGTGGAGTTTGACTGGCCAATTGCCGATATTGTGTTGCAGCACCACGAACGTTGTGATGGTAGTGGCTATCCACAGGGCTTATTCAAAGAACAGATTATACCCGAGGCGCGTATTCTCGCGGTGGCGGATGTGGTTGAGGCTATCACCTCACACCGTCCTTATCGTCCCGGGCTGGGTATCGATTCGGCACTGAAGGAAGTGGAACGTGGTCGGGCCACTATTTATGATGAAGATGTAGTGGATACCTGTCTCAAATTGTTCCGCGAAAAAGACTTTACATGGACCGACTCGATTACACCGCTTTCTGCCTAATGGACGTGAGGATTCACTAGTCGATTTAACTATTCTGCAACGCTCTTTTTCACATTTTTTACTATTCTTTAATTAGGATAATGGAGTAAGCAGACATGAATAGAATTTGTCATGTCGAGCCTAATTGTGATGTGCAAGGAGAAATACGATGAAGATCCTGCTAGCGGAAGACGATGCCATTGTGCGCAAGGCAGTTGCTGCAGGGCTGGTGGCCGGTGGCTATGAGGTTGAACTGGCTGAAGATGGAGAAGAGGCCCTTTCCATCGCCCATACTGTTCAGCCGGATATGATTATTTCTGACGTGCTGATGCCGAATATGGACGGTTTCAGTCTCTGCCAGGCTGTGCGTTCTGATAAAGACCTGCAAAAGATTCCTGTTGTATTCTATTCGTCGACTTTTCTTGAGCCAGAAGATGAGGCCCTTTCCCGATTGGTTGGAGCTTCAGGTTTTGTCCTTAAAGATGTCGATCAGCAGACTTTTCTGCGAAAATTGCGTGATGTCATCAAATCAGAACAGGCCAATGAGCCACCGAAGTTTGACGCTAATCCTGAACATCTGGATTTTGAAGATAAACTGCATCACAAGGCGCTGATTACCAAACTGCTTAATAAAGTTCAGGAATTGAAAATAGAAAAAAAAGCGCTACGTGAAAGCAAGAAGTTTCTCAAGCATGTTGTTACTACCATCCCCGATGTCATATTTGTGTTGCGGCTTCCTGAGCAGGAGGTCAGGTATGTGGCGCCTCAGGCTGAACGTTTGCTGGGGTACAGTAGTGAAGAGTTGATTGGTGGCAGAGATAGATGGCAACCCATTGTCGATGACTTTGATTTCGCACGCGTAGAACAGGAAATTGAGCGAGCTGTGGCAGAGGCACGCGACATTACGTTTACCTGGCGCATGCGGCACAAGCAGGGAGGAATACGCTGGATTGAAGGGAGAGTTTCCCCACGTTTGAATGATGTGGGTGAAGCGATTGAACTATTCGGTGTCCTGACCGATGTTACTGACAGATTCGAGCAGGAGGAACAAATACGGCAAAACGAGAGCCGACTTAATACCCTCTTTTCCAACCTGCCGGGTATGGCATATCGGCGGGAAAACCGACGCGCCTGGAATATGGAGTTCGTTAGTGAAGGAGTGGAGTTGCTGACAGGGTATCGGCGTGACGAACTTGAGAATAGCCGGGTAGTCAGTTATGCCGATCTGATTCATCCCCAGGATCAGGCATTGGTATGGGATGAAATACAGGAGGCACTGGATAAGGGGCAGCAGTTCAGTTTTGTTTACCGCATCCTTCACAAGGATGGAACCATTCGTTGGGTTTGGGAAAGGGGCGTTGGGGTCGAAGACGACGAGCGCTACATAGAAGGTTTTATCAGCGATATCACGCTCCGTAAGCATGATGAAGAAAGACTTGCTGAGAGTGAGCAGCTGTTTCGAAGTGTATTCGAGAATATGGAACATGCTATATCGGTGCAGGAGTTGGTCTATATGCCAGACGGTAAAGCGAGCGACTTTCGTTTTCTCACAGTAAATCCCGCCTTTGAACAGATAATGGGGTTGGATGCGGAGCAGGTGGTAGGACGCACTGTGCGTGAAGTGTTCCCTGAAACGAGCGAAGTGTGGATTACGGACTATATCCACGTGGCACAAAATGGACGTTCAGCAAACTTTGTTCGTGAGTTTCCTTCCCAGGGGAAGCGCTATAAGGTATTTGCCTATCAGACACAGCAAGATCGATTTGCGACGATTTTTTTCGACATCAGTGAGCCGCATGCGGCAACAAAGCAGGCGAGTGCAAAATAGTCGATTATCAGTCGGCGGGTACTGTTCTGTTGCTGGCCCATTCGCGTAAGTGGCTGACCTTCTCTTGCATTACGACTGAGAGCGGTTTCGTTTTCAGAATTTCATCCAGCAAGTGCTGTGTCTCCATCTCTGCACCGAGATCGTGGTTGGCGTAGAGTGCAGCAACGATAACCTGTTCAATCTCCGCACCTGAAAAGCCTTCGCTTTGTAGCGCCAGCAATTTGGCATCAAACCTGGTTGGGTCGAGTTGTCGCTTATGCAGATGAATAGCGAATATCTCCTGACGTACGCCAGTATCAGGTAGGTCGATAAAGAAGATTTCATCGAAACGGCCCTTGCGGATCAGTTCGGCAGGGAGGCGCTCGATATCATTGGCCGTGGCGACGAGGAACACTGGGGCCTTTTTCTCCGCCATCCAGGTCAGTAACGTGCCCAACACACGCTGCGATGTTCCACCATCGGTATCGCTGCTGCTGATACCTTTTTCTATCTCATCGATCCAGAGTACGCAGGGTGACATCGATTCGGCTGTTTTGAGCGATTCGCGCAGATTGCGTTCGGTTTCGCCATGGTACTTGTTGTAAAGCGAGGCAAAGTCGAGCCGTAGCAGCGGCACGCTGTAGAGTGCCGCAGTTGCCTTGGCGGCCATACTTTTTCCGCCGCCCTGTACGCCCAGCAGTAGCACCCCCTTTGGCGGCTCCAGCGATCCGTTTTTCAGTTCGCCGAGGAATGCGGGTTTGCGCTGCTCCAACCACTGTTTGAGGCGTTGCAGGCCGCCGACCTCAGCAAAGCGCTCGGTGTCGAATTCTATCGAGAGCACATCGTCGCCACGTAAGAGTCGGTGCTTGGCACGCATGATTTGCGGCAGGTCATCGGCGTTAATGGCGCCGTCATCGAAGATCGCGGTGCGTGCCAGGCGCCGCGCATCCCCTGCGGTCAGGCCACTGAGGTTTTGTAACAGTAGACGGAAACTTTCAGGATCACTCTTTACCGAACTTTTGTTGCGGTTTTTCCACTCATTGGCGATCTCCAACACAATCTTTTCCAGCTCTTTGGGGCTGGGTAGGGCCAGCACAGCACTGGCGCTAAGACGTAATAATTCAGCGGGTAGTTCAATCTGGTGGCTGAGTAATACCAGGGTGATCTGGTTGCTGTCGTGATCCTGGGCGATATCTTTCAACAAACGGACATGAACCGGGTTATCCAGATAGGCGTGGTAATCGCAAAGCACATAGATGCCCGCATTTTTCTCCTCGCGTATCTGCCGCAATACCTGCTCTTCATCGGCTTTCTTCAATGATGGAGAGATGTCGATGTCAAGACGATGCATCCCATCGGTAATGGTCCACTGATAGACGGGTTTATACTGCTGGATGCCGATACGACTGATCAGTTGCAATACCCGTTTCTCCTCGTGACTTTCGATCACGATGATCGGTAATTGCGACTTGAGCAGGACTTCCAGGTCGTGATTGTCCATCCGTTGTTTAGCTCCGCTGTTGTTTAAGCTGATTAACCCACAGTGATGTTGCACCGGCGACGGCGGCGGGCATCACGAAAAAGTTGATCAGCGGGATCATGGTGCCGAGCAGGGCCATACCACCAAATCCCAGACTGAGGAGTTTCTTTTTCCCCAGTAGCGTGCGTTGTTCACTAAAACGCAAGTTGTGATTGCCCATCGGGTAGTCACAATATTCCACAGTCAGCATCCAGGCGCTGAACAATAACCAGAGAAAGGTAGCGACAATGTTGATGCCTGGAATGACAAAGAGGATTAGCAACGGGATGGCTCGCAACAGGTAATAGAGCAGTTTACGTACCTCGTCGAGGATCGCCGCGGGAAACTCTGTCATCACGGTGAACAGGCTGCCACTCGGAGGTAGGGGTTGTCCGGTGAGATGTTTTTCCACCGCTTCTGCCAATAGCCCATTAAACGGTGCGGCGATGAGGTTGGCGACCAGCGCGAAGGTGTAGAAGACCAGGAGCAGCGCGATGGCAGCAAAGATCGGCCACAACAACCATTCAAACCAGGATGACATCCAGTCGGGCAGATAGCCGAGTAGCTTGTCCATCAGTTGTGAGAACTGTTGCGCCAGTACCCAGATGGCGGCGGTGAAGACCGCGATGTTGATCAGTAGCGGTACGAGAACAAAGCGGCGTAGTCCGGCCGTATTAAGCAGGGCGAAGCCCCGGAGAAGTCCATTGGCGCCGACGAAGGGTTGTCCCAGCATGTTTTCTCCTTGTCTCGGTTTCTTGTCGCGCCATCCTAACAGATGGGTCAAGTGGACGGCGAGTTGATGCTGGTCATTGCGAGACGTGCCGCACCATAACAGGCTTCCTGCTGCTCTGTCTCCAGCATCGGTATGCCTAGCATCTGCTCGCGAATCTTTGACCACACTTCGTTCTTCGCACCGCCACCACTGCTGCGTACAGAGACGGGCAAGGGCGTTCCCAATTGTGCCAGCAGTTCGTAACCTGCTTTCTCAATGCGGGCGATTCCCTCCAGCAGTCCCTGGAAGAAGAGGGCATCATCGTCGGGTCTCGGTTCCAGTCGCGGCGGCAATTGGGGAGCGTTGAGCGGAAAGCGTTCGCCGGGTTTGTTCAGTGGGTAGTAGTCGAGGCCGTTCGGTTGCTGCGGATCGATCTGCGCGGATAGTGCCGCCATCTGTTCATCGTTGAAGAAGCGGCGCAGCACCGCGCCACCGCTGTTGGAGCCGCCGCCAACCAGCCACAGTTTGCCCAGTGGTTGGCTGTATACCCCGTATTCAGGGGCGAAGACCGGTTCGGTCGAGAGCACCTTGAGAACCAGGGTTGAGCCGAGGGTGGTGACCGCTTCGCCGGGTTTTGATGCGCCTGAGGCGATAAAGGCTGCAGTACTGTCGGTGGTTCCAGCACAAATGGTCACTGTGTTACTGAGTCCCCAGCTTTCAGCCAACTCAGCGCGGAGGGTCCCTATAGCCGTCCCTGGTTCTACCACCTGCGGCAGGGTCTTTGGTGTAATCCCCAGGGCTTGTATCCATCGGGGCCACTCCCGTGCCACGGGGTCGTAACCGAGTTTGAGCGCGTTGTTGGCATCGGTGGTGTTGAAGTCATCACAAAGTCGCCCCGCCAGCCAGTCGGCCTGGGTGTGGATAAGGGCGGAGGGATGGCCTTGCTGTAGCCATAGCGCTTTGGCCAGCCCGGAACCGGTACCGTGGGCAGCGCTGTGGCGTGGCGCGACTTCGTTGATGCGTGCCGCCTCTGCCATCGCCCGGTTGTCGTTGTACATCAGCGCCAGGGTGAGTGGTTTGCCTGCCGGGTCGGTGAGCAGCACCGTACCGGAGGTGCCATCGAGGGCAATGGCCCGGATGGCAGTGCGGTCGCATTGGGAGAGCAAGGAGGGCATCAACTGCTCCAGCGCCTGCCACCAATCCTGTGGGGATTGCTCCACTTCGCTGCCGTTAACGCGGCTTGGCGGTAGCGTCACCGCCGCTTCGGCGAGGATGGCTCCCGCGGGATTAATAACGACACCGCGGCAGCCGGAGGTGCCGAAGTCGATACCGATATACATGGGCGAGGAATTTGAAGGGCAAGGCAGGGAACTGCCTTGCCCGATTCGGTCAGGGCAGGGTAACCGGTACCGGCGGCACCCAGCCTTCGGCCCGGTGTTCGGCGACCACGGTAGTGTAGATCCCGCCGCGGACGTTGAACTTGCCGGTCACACGCATGAAGCGCGGCTGGCAGGCGGCGACGAAGTGCTCCAGCATGGTGTTGGTCACCTTCTCGTGGAAGGCCCCCTCATCGCGGTAGGACCACATGTACATCTTCAGCGACTTCAGCTCCAGACACTTCTGGTCCGGCACGTAGTCGATGGCGATGGTGGCGAAGTCGGGCTGGCCCGTTTTGGGGCAGAGGCAGGTGAACTCCGGCACGTCGATGTGGATGGTATAGTCGCGCTCCGGCATCGGGTTGTCGAAGGTCTCCAGATCTCTGTTTGGTTGGCTAGGCATAACGCGGTCTTTCATGGTAGTTTTGTCGGCCCGGAATTGTAGCGGAAAAGCCGCTCGAGACGAACAGTTCCGGGGTGACCCAGGGATGCCATTGTGACGGCGCCGATACCAAATCCTGGCAACATTGGCGCGTCCAATCTGCTGAATATAAAAGGATTTGTCCGGATATCCCTTTGATTGAACCGTACAAATATAAAGAGTGAAATCCAGACACGATGCGACTGAGCAAGATCAAACTCGCCGGCTTCAAGTCCTTTGTCGACCCGACAACCATCCCCCTGCCCACTAATTTGACCGGCATTGTCGGTCCCAACGGCTGCGGCAAGTCGAACACCATCGACGCGGTGCGCTGGGTAATGGGTGAGAGTTCCGCCAAGAATCTGCGCGGCGACTCCATGACCGACGTTATCTTCAACGGCTCCAATTCGCGCAAGCCGGTGGGCCAGGCCTCCATCGAACTGGTGTTCGACAACAGCGACGGTACCCTCGGCGGGCAGTACGCCAGCTTCAATGAAGTCTCGATCAAACGCACCGTGACCCGCGACGGTCAGTCGATTTTCCATCTCAACGGCACCCGCTGCCGTCGCCGCGATATCACTGACATCTTTCTCGGTACCGGCCTGGGGCCACGCAGCTACGCCATCATCGAGCAGGGCACCATCTCGCGCCTGATCGAAGCGCGCCCGGAAGACCTGCGCGTGTTCCTCGAAGAGGCCGCCGGGATCTCCAAATACAAGGAGCGTCGCCGCGAGACCGAGAACCGTATTCGCCACACCCGCGACAACATGGATCGCCTCAACGACCTGCGTGACGAACTGGACAAGCAACTGGGCCACCTGCAACGGCAGGCCGCCACGGCGGAGAAATACAAGGAACTGAAGAAAGAGGAGCGGATGTTCAAGGGCCAGCTCCAGGCCCTGCGCTGGCGTGAACTGGATGGCGAGGTCCATCGCCGCGAGCAGTCGATCCACGAACAGGAGACCACCCTCGAAGCGCAGATCGCCCGTCAGCGTAACGCCGAGGCCAATATCGAGAGCCGCCGCGAGGCCCATGTCGAGGCCACCGATCAATTCAACACCATTCAGAGCGAGTACTACGGCATCGGTGCCGATATCGCCCGTCTGGAGCAGACCATCCAGCATGAGCGCGAGCGTTACCAGCAGCAGCGCCAGGATCTGGAGCAACTGGAACGGAGCTGGAACGAGGCTCAAGCCCACCAGGATCACGACAAGCGCCGTATCGAAGACCTGCAGGCGACCATCCTCGAACTGGAACCACAGCAGCAGGAGGCGAGTGCCGCTGCGGAGCTTTCCGGTGCCACCTTGGCCGAGGCCGAAGAGGCGATGCAGGCGTGGCAGGCGGAGTGGGAGAGTTTCAACGAAAAGGCCAGTGAGCCGTCCGAAACCGCCCAGGTGGAGCGCGCCCGTCTGCAGCATCTGGAGCAGCAGGCCGATCAACTGAACACCCGTCTCAAACGTATTGATGAGGAGCAGGCCAATCTGGCCGGTTCCGCCTCCGACGAAGAGTTGGCGCTGCTGCGTGAGCAGCTGGCGGAAGGGGAGATGAAAGAGGGGGCGCTTTCCGAACGGCTACGCACCTGTCTGGATCAGATCAGCCACCAGCGCCAACAGAATCACGACGATTCCCAGCAACTTGATCAACTGCGTACCCAACTGCAAAACGCCTGCGGTCGTCACGCCTCTTTAGAGGCACTGCAGCAGGCTGCGCTGGGCAAACGCCAGGGCGCGGTAACCGAATGGCTCAGCGGTCAGGGACTTAGCGA
Source organism: Thiohalomonadaceae bacterium (assembly GCA_050299175.1). GTDB lineage: Bacteria > Pseudomonadota > Gammaproteobacteria > Thiohalomonadales > Thiohalomonadaceae > JAPHTQ01. The sequence continues at coordinate 45,662 of JBNKVM010000001.1, read as the reverse complement.
CGCCAAACGTCTGGCCGAGGGCATCAGCGCCGCCGAAGGTTGGGAGCGGGCACTCGAGTGTGTGCTCGGTAACAATCTGGAAGCGGTCTGTGTGGATGGTATGGACCCGATCGTCGGTGCCCTCGGTAGCCTTGTGCACGGCACGCTTTCCCTGTTCGATACTCGTAGTCAGGCCGCTGGTGGCTCAGGCAATGGCGACACCCTGCTCTCCAAGGTCAACTCGCAGTGGCCCCTCGACGCGATGCTGGCCGGGATCTACGTCGCCGACGATCTCAATGCTGCCATTGCCATGCACAGCAATCTGGCGCTGCACGAATCGGTCATCACCCGCGACGGCGTCTGGCTTGGCAAGGGCTGGCTGCGTGTTGCCCGCGATGCCGACGAACACGCCGGTGTGCTTCACCGCGAGCAGGAGCTGAAGGAACTGGGCGAATCCATCGCCACGCTGGAGCAGCAGAGTGAAACGCTGAAGCAGCAGATGGAGCAGGGCCGGGAGCAACTGCGCGAGCGCGAGCAGGAGCGGGAGAACCTGCAAACCGAACTCAACGAACTCAACCGCCGTCACGCCGAGCAGCAGTCCCAGCTCAGTGCCAAGCAGGCACGCCAGGAGCAGATCGCTGCCCGTCGCGAGCGGCTGCAGACTGAATCTGCCGAAATCCGCCAGCAACTGGACGAGACCGCACAGCAGATGGAGAGTGCACGCAAAACCCTGCACGCGGCGCTGGATCAGATGGAAACCCTGGCGCAGCAGCGTGAGGTGTTGAACGCCCGTCGTGAAGAGTTGCGTGGTTCCCTGGAGCAAGCAAGGCAGCAGGCTCGCGAGGGTTCCGGTGCGGCGCAGGAGCTGACGGTCAAACTGCAAACCCTCAAGACCGAACTGGACAGTACCCGTCAGGGGCTGGAGCGGATGAACCAGCAGCTGTCGCAACTGGCCGAGCGCCGTGAAGAGTTGCTACAGGTACAGGCCGAGGGTGATGGGCCGATCAAGCTCAAGGAAGCCGAACTGGAAGAGATGTTGGAAAAACGCATGGGTGTGGAGAAACGCCTTGCCGAAGCGCGCCAGCAGGTGGGCGATATCGAGCACGCCATGCGCGAACTGGAAAACGAGCGTCACAAGGCTGAGCAGGAAGCACAAAACATTCGCAGCGGTCTGGAGCAGCAGCGCATGACCTGGCAGGAGCACAAGGTGCGTCGCCAGACTTTGCAGGAGCAGGTTACTGAAGCCGGCTTCGAGATCCAGAATCTGCTGGAAGAGATGCCGGAGCAGGCCGACCTGTCACAGTGGGAGAGCCAGCTGGAAACTATCGGCCAGCGCATCCAGCGCCTCGGTCCGATCAACCTGGCGGCGATCGACGAATTCGAGCAGCAGTCCGAGCGCAAGAAATACCTTGATGCGCAGAACGCCGACCTGACCGAATCGCTGGAGACCCTGGAAAACGCGATCCGCAAGATCGACCGCGAGACTCGCACCCGTTTCAAAGAGACCTTCGATCTGGTCAACAAGGGCCTGCAGGAAAAATTCCCGCTGCTCTTCGGTGGCGGCCACGCCTATCTGGAACTGACCGGCGACGACCTGCTCGATACTGGCGTCACGGTCATGGCCCGCCCGCCCGGCAAACGTAACTCCACCATTCACCTGCTCTCGGGTGGGGAGAAGGCACTCACCGCGGTGGCGCTGGTCTTCTCCATCTTCGAGCTCAATCCGTCACCGTTCTGTATGCTCGACGAGGTGGACGCGCCGCTCGACGAGGCCAACGTTGGCCGCTTCTGCAAGCTGGTGGAGGAGATGTCCAAGCAGGTGCAGTTCATCTTCATTACCCACAACAAGACCACCATGGAGCTGGCCACTACCCTGACCGGCGTGACCATGCATGAGGCCGGCGTTTCCCGTATCGTCGCGGTGGATGTAGACGAGGCGGTGGAACTGGCTGCGGTCTGAGCATACTATCGGACCGTATGGATACGCTGCGCATCATTCTCATCGTTCTCGGCATCCTGCTGGTTGCCGGGATCTATCTGTTGGATGTGTGGCGTCAACGCAAGGTGCGCGAAGCACTACGCCCCATCGAACCCGAGCCGCCACTGGCGGACGAACTGGGTAATTTCCAGGTCGACGAAAACGACATTCCCCCGGAAGCGTGGCTGGGCATGACCTTTAGCGCCCGCCGTCAGGAACGCCTCGACGACGATCACCTGCGTGGTCTCAAAGGCATCGGCGACGAATCCGAAACTGTTCCAGTCGAAGATTCCGCACAGCAAAATGAAGCGCAACCGGAACCTGAAGCGGAAACGGCAGTACAGTCAGAACCCGCATCGGTCATCGTTCTCACACTGATCGCGCAAAAAGGGAAACAGATCCGTGGCCCGTTACTGCTGCGTGCATTGAAAGACGCTGGTCTGTTCTTCGGCGATATGGACATCTTCCACTACGTTGACAGGGAAGGGGACGAACCGCTTTTCAGCGTGGCCAATATCCTCGAGCCCGGCCGCTTCGTTCTCAGCGAAATGGCCGAGTTCAACACCCCAGGCATCGCCCTGTTTATGAGTCTGCCAACTTCTTTACCGGGCGGTGAAGCATTGCGCATTATGCTCAGCAAGGCGCGTGAAATCGGTGCGCAAGTCAACGCCACGCTTTGCGATGGACAGCGACAGCCACTTAGCGATGAGATGCTGGCTTGGCTGGAAAAGAAAGCGAAAGAAGTCGGCTAGAAGCATTCTCAAAATGGTCTTCGCCTCAAGCTTGCACGACAAAATGAGTAAGTTATGAAAGCAATACTGCAAAAAATATTTTCACCGGTTCTCAATCTGTTTGAATCGGGTACTCAGGAATATGTTTACAAGCCGTCGCATCGGATCGCGCTGATTGTAATGGGACTGCTGTTCCTTGCTCTCGCCGGTGGTTCACTCTACGCATCGATCGCTGCATCGCAATGGGGCGGTATTCTCCCCATTGTTGTCTTTCTGCTGGTCGGGCTCGTTTGCGAAATTGTCGGGTGGCTGGGAAGCGATCGCGCCGTGGCGACAATATGGAAAAGTAAGCGCAATAGCTGATTAGCTACGATTGATAGTATCAATTGCTTGGTCAAGAAGCGCTGAAATGGTTGGGTAATACGATTTTGCATAGATTCCACAAAACATGAAGAGGAGATAGCTATACTTGAATACTGAAGGATTGTTGTAGTGATAAGGAGGTCTTTATGCACCGCCTCTTCAGAATATTGAATCTTATCTTCCTCACCGCACCAGATTTTCTTCTGGGTGCATCTTCACCCGGGATCGTTTCCCGGTCACGTTTTCAATTCAACGAAATTCCTATGCTTAGATGCCTGACGCAGGCTTAATGCCAGAGGACTGGTTACGCACCGATTAAATCAAGGAGTTCGCTATGACAAAGACGTCAAATCTTCCAGATTCAGTAACGTTTATTGGCAACAAGCGAAGCAAGGAGCTTCATAAGGATTCTTGCTGGTGCGTCAAAAGAATGAGCAAGAAAAATCGAATGTCATTTGCGACCATTAATGAAGCCTTGCAATTGGGTTATGACGGGTGTGGTCACTGCCTGAAGCGTTACCAGGGCATCAGTGCCAGGGGAGGGAGTGATGAGAGTCGGGGGGAAGATATTGATGCGGATTTCAGTATCGACACTCCTCAAACAGTTGATAATAAAACGTATGTGGGTGATGAGATTGCACTTAAAACGGTATGTAGTAAGGATGGCGAGTTACAGCAAGGCGTATATGTTGAATATTATAAATCTGCTACAGATTCATCGATGAAATACATTGGTGCCGATACAACTGATGATGAGGGGAAAGCCTCTATGCAGTATGTTATCGAACATCGAGACTATAAGTTATATTTTTCATTTGCCTCCGATGCAAGTGAATCTATTTATGTTGATGTTTCAAGCGTTATTCCTTCATATAACGCCAATCCCATGAGGTTTGTGAACGCGACCTATATCGGGTTCAGCTTGGCCAAAGCAGTTCATGTTGAGGTGGATATCTACTCGCAGGCAGGAGGGTATGGTGCCGCCGCGCACAGGAAAAACATATTCTCCGGTGAACTCTCGGCTGGGAACCATAGCTATCCCTGGGATGGTACCAATAAGCAAAACAAGCAGTGTCTGAAAGGTAAGTACAAATGCCGTATACGCGCTTCGGGAGATGAGGGGCATGGATGGGAGGATATCCAAACCATCGAAAATATCGTGAAAACCCAGTCCGGTACCGAGACGGCAGACCTTATCTCCAATGGTCGTGCCGATCCCCAATCGTTCGATTATGGGACTAACATTAAATTCGATTTGCTAAAAGAGAGTCATGTCAAAATAGATATCTATTCTCAGGCGGGTGGGTATAGTAATACTACTCATCGAAAGACTATCTGTGACGGGACACTCGCAGCAGGCCCTAACTCGATACCCTGGGATGGTACGAACACCAAGGATAAGGCCTGTATAAGAGGGGAGTATAAGTGCAAAATTACGGTCGATAACAAAAATTACTATATTGAGCAGTTGCACAAACTGAAAGGCGCATTTGCTGAACCGGTCGCATCGATAATTTCCCGCTTCGATGCGGATCCAATGTCTTTTCTTGATAAAACAACAATCCACTTCGGTTTAGGTAGTAGTGTAGTTAGTCCGACACCCGTTGTTATTGAGGTGTTTTCGCAGGCAGGAGGGTATGGGGCTGTGGCGTTCCGTAAACGACTCCGCAATCAAAGTTATACTGCCGGTGAATATGCGGTGGATTGGAATGGGACTAACGCTAAACAAAAGCAATGCCTGAAAGGGAAATACAAGGTAAGGATTCGAGCGGGATCATCCACTGCAGTAATTGAAAACCTGCATAAACTCCAGAAAAACCCACCTCCGCCACCACCACCGGCCGCGCCAGCACTCGTTAACTGCGTTGCTGAACCGAAGGAGTTTGATTACGCAACAAATATCAAATTTACTTTAACTGCTCCGAATGCCGATCCGGTTCCCGTAATTGTGGAGGTTTTTACCCAGGCTGGCGGCTATGGCGGTGCGGCATTTCGCAAGGTCATTTTGAATAAAGTGCTTGCGCCCGGCCCTCATAGCTACCCCTGGAACGGGACAAACAAGAACAATAAGCAATGCAATATAGGGAAATATAAAGTGAGAATCAGGGCCGCTGGCGCTATTGCCGTGATCGAAAATTTGAGGAAGAGGAAAAAATGGTAGTTTTGCGGTGGTCATGACTGTGAGACTAGGCAGCCTGGTCACCATTTCTCCTCACAGCAGATGACCATGGCCTCTCACAACTTACATTTGTCCTTGCTTTGCGGTTAAAATCCTGCAGACTGACTACCGGAAAGGGACGCGTATGTGTTGGAGAAGGGAGTACGACCCGGATGATAACCTGAGGATGCAGACCGAGTAAGAAATATAACCCTACTTCCGGAAACCGGTCTCTTTATGAATAAAACAGCCATGCCTTTTTGTCAGATAAATCATCGCCTGCTGGGTTTGTTTCTGGCTACATTTGTGATTCTCTCTGTGCCACTTTCAGCAGAGGCGGGCCTGTTTTCTGCTCTTGCCAAGCTGAGCAGGAAAGTTGATGTACCGGATGTGCATGGATCGGCTTTTCGCTTTGCCGATGAGTTGGGTAACTACCCGAAAGGCAGCGTGGCAGAGGTGAGCTTCAGTCATGGTCAGGACCAATGGCTGGTGAAAATGCCTGATGGTAAGTCTGTCTCTGTCGACAAATTTGCCACAGAGGTTGCCGGTTCCGGTCATCAGCCGACCCTGTTCCTTTCGGAAAAGAATCTGCCGCTATCGCTCGATGCGTTCGAGCGTATCCCGGCGGGAGTGGATATCCGAATCAAGTCACGCAACGGCAAGAGCTTTACCTTTGTCCCCAGGCCGGAGGCAAACAGGTTAGTTGACCGTAATATCAGCGTTAAGGTCACTGACATAAAGGCGTTAAAGGATGCCATCTGGCAATTGCAGCGGCCTGCCATTTCGTCAAATCCCCGGTTGGTTCAACTCTCCAGTAATGCGGATGCCGCCTTGCCAGCCCAAAGCTACGGCTCAAAGGTCCCCATTGATTCCGTGGGAGTAAACCAGTTACACAACGCTATTGCCTCGATGCGGCAACAAAGTCTGGTGATTTCCGCCACGGTGCAGGATGGCTTTTTGCTGAGCGGCAAACAGAAAGTCTCCCTTGCCGAGTTGGAGCAGGCTGCCGCCCAACGCGATGTCAGCCTGATTATTCTGGATTCGGCTAAGCCGAAAAAGACATTGCAGCGTGTAGCGGATTCGGTGCAGAAAGAGTCGGCAACGCCGGGAAACTATTCCACTGGTGATTTCTACAATCTGTTTTTGCCGGAAAAAGCCTCGGTGCCTGTCGATGTGGATATTGCGCCATCCGGACAACTACGCGATCTGTTGCATGTTGAATACGACCCACCACGACCCAATGCGTCGTCAGAGAGTGTTGGCGCCGAGGTCGCGTTGTTGTCAGCGCGAGTACTGGTTAGAGCGGCTTCACTCTACCGGCCTAATGAAGCACGCACTAAAGAGCTGGATGATCGTATTCACCCGCTAGTTCCTTCCTGGGTCCTCATTGTCTTAATTGCTTCTCTTGTTCTTGGCCTGGTTGCTTTTCATACATCCTGGTCCCTGTTCAAGCGAGTCTGGGATGCTCCCAGCCGTGCCAGCTTCAATAACGGGTTTTTGTTTGCGCTGGTTTACCTGCTGCATAAACTGGCATTCCTGTTGTTCTACTTGCCGTTGCTGGGCTTTTTCAGCCCGATCTATCTGACGGCGGTATGGACATACCGGTTTATCAACTTCTTCCTGATCCGTCCGGCACGCTGGGTATTCAACGCCATTCGCTAGGGGGCGGTGTTTCCTCAGGGTTTCCCGCTTGTCTCCAAATCCCCGATTGAGTAGACTTTCCCCACTGGCTCATTGGGCGCCAGCCTCGCGAAAGCACACGCACCATTATCAGCAAGCCTCAAGCTTGCATATCTCTCTGGCCAATAGCGAGTAGGCCAATACTCAGGAGACGATATGCATATGAATAAGACTACTCATTATTCCCGAAGTACCGGGGCCATCAATCTGGTGTTGCGCGAAGCCAAAAGGCTGCAAAGGGCCGCGACTTCCGAGTCGTTGTCGCAGGCGTTACCCGTTTTGCGCAGACTACTTTCCAGCAATACGCTCACTGGCATCACCCTGCCGGAGCTTCATCGTCGTCGGGATATCATTCAACGCAAGCACCTGTTGCGGATGCTGGCCATCGAGGCCGGTTACCCCAGTTGGGAATGGTATCGGCCCGAGCTGGCGCGAATGTCTGCCGATGAGGTGGAACACTTTGACATCGTGCGGAGCCAGGCGAGTTCCCTGAACCACTGGTTCTCCTCCATGACGGAGGCCAGGGAATATGCCGCCACCCATGGCGGGTGCCCGCTCCGGGTCGGCCAGCAGGCCGTGGTCTTCGCTGAAAAGAGCGTGTAATACAAGCAAAATCAAACCCGGCTCCCGCTGTTGCGGGGCCGGATGCTCATGACTTTTCCCGCCTTACATTTGCCTTTGTCTTCCGGGTACAATCAACGGGTTAGCTACTCTGTAAATGTGGGTTGTCCCCGGTTGTTTGGTTGGTGTTTAGTGAGGCGACTGTGTCGGAAATAGAATTTTCAAAAGAAGAAAAGGAAGTCATCGTAAAGAAAATTCAGCTCTACTTTCGCGAGGAGTTGGAGACGGAGATCGGTCAGTTCGATGCACAGTTCCTGCTGGATTTCTTCGCCGAGGAAGTCGGCGCCTATTTCTATAACCGTGGTCTGTATGACGCCCAGGCCATACTGGAGAGAAGAGTAGAAGATATATCCGAAGCGATTTATGAGTTGGAAAAAATCACAGAATTTCGCCGATAAATAAACGAGTAAACGATTCCAGTATGTCCGTTAATGTATCTAAACGTATTGATGAGTTGCGCAAGCAGCTCGCCCATCACAACTATCAGTATTATGTCCTCGATAATCCGGAGATCCCGGATATCGAGTACGACCGCCTGTTCCGTGAGTTGCAGCAACTTGAAGCGGACCATCCCGAATTAATTACTCCCGATTCTCCGACCCAGCGGGTGGGCGGTGCGCCGCTCAAGGGTTTCGATGAGGTTAAGCACGAGATACCGATGCTCTCCCTGGGTAACGTCTTTTCCGAAGAGGAGTTGAGCGATTTCGACCGTCGGGTGCGTGATGGGCTGGGGATCGATGAGGTGGTCTATGCCGCCGAGCCGAAGCTGGATGGTCTGGCGATCTCCATTCGTTATGAAGACGGTGTGCTGGTGCGTGCTGCGACCCGTGGCGACGGTGCTACGGGTGAAGATGTTACGCAGAATGTGCGCACCATCGATGCGGTACCGTTGAAACTCTACGGCGACGATTACCCGAAGGTGCTGGAGGTGCGCGGTGAGGTCTACATGCCCCGCGACGGTTTTGCCCAGCTCAATGAACGGCAGCGAGAGAAGGGGGACAAGACCTTTGCCAATCCGCGTAATGCTGCCGCCGGATCGCTACGCCAGCTCGATTCGCGTATTACCTCAGAACGTCCTCTGACCATGTACTGCTACGGCGTCGGTGTGGTGGAAGGGGCAATTTTGCCCAACACTCACAGTGCCATCCTGCACAAGCTGAAAGACTGGGGGCTGCGGGTCAGCTCCGAGATCAAGGTGGTGAAGGGGATGCAGGGTTGCCTCGATTATTACAAACAGATTGGCGAACACCGCGACGCACTGCCCTATGACATCGACGGCGTGGTCTACAAGGTGGATAGTCTGGCGCAGCAGCAGGAGTTGGGTTTTGTCTCCCGCGCACCGCGCTGGGCCACCGCGCACAAATTTCCCGCTCAGGAGGAGATGACTGTCCTCAACGACGTGGAGTGGCAGGTGGGCCGTACCGGCGCACTGACTCCGGTGGCGCGGCTGGAGCCGGTGCATGTAGCCGGGGTGACGGTGAGCAATGCCACCCTGCACAACCCGGACGAGATTAAGCGCAAGGATGTGCACATCGGCGATACCGTGATCGTGCGCCGCGCTGGGGATGTGATCCCCGATGTGGTCGGCGTGGTGCTGGCGAAACGTCCGGCCAATGCCAAAGCAGTTATTACGCCGACACACTGTCCGGTGTGTGGCTCCGATGTGTTGCAGGATGAGGGGGAGGCGGTGCCGCGTTGCACCGGTGGGCTTTACTGCTCGGCCCAGCGCAAGAATGCGATCAAACATTTCGCCTCACGTCGGGCACTGGATATCGAAGGGCTTGGCGACAAGCTGGTTGAGCAACTGGTCGATGCGGAAATGATTCATGACGTGGCCGATCTCTTCGCGCTTAAAGCGGACCAACTGGCCGGGATGGAGCGGATGGGCGACAAGTCCGCCGCCAATCTGGTGGAGGCGCTGGAGAAGAGTAAGGCGACCAGCCTGGAGCGTTTCCTCTATGCCCTTGGTATTCGCGAGGTGGGCGAGAGTACCGCCCGCACTCTGGCCAACCACTTTGGTTCACTCGCGAAGGTGGAACAGGCCGATGAGGCGCAACTGCTGGAGGTGGAGGATGTCGGCCCGATCGTGGCGCACCATATCCACACTTTCTTCCGCCAGCCGCACAACATAGAGGTGGTTGAGAAGCTACAGCAGGCCGGGGTCCACTGGCCCGATGTTGAGGTGATCGAGAAGGGCGAGCAGCCGCTGGCGGGACAGACCTTCGTCCTTACCGGTACCCTCTCTGTCATGACTCGTGACGAGGCCAAGGCGAAGTTGATGGCCTTCGGTGCCAAGGTGGCGGGCAGTGTGTCGAAGAAGACCAGTGTGGTAGTGGCAGGTGAGGCGGCAGGGTCCAAACTGACCAAGGCGGAGGAACTGGGGGTCGAGGTCTGGAACGAGGAACAACTGGTGGCGTTCCTGGACAAGCATTAACCCCTCTACATCTGCGAACTGTGCCACAATTTGTAGGGAAATGGCCGTATTTAGCCTTGAATTAGCCTCTATGAGGCACAGATTGCATGGGAAGTGTGCCGAAATCGAAGGTTTCGGGTATGGAAATATGGTCTGATGAGGCCAAGTGTGAGTAAGTGCAAGGTCTTTACTATGTCACGTGTGCTGTATGGCTTGTTAATCATTGCACTTCAATTGTCCGTTCCCGCGGGGGCGGCGGAAGTGTCCAGAGAACAGATCAAGGGTATCGATGAGCAGGTTCAGGAGATCAAGAAGGATGTGCTATCCATCTCCAGCGAGCTGAAGCTCCTCGAAGAGAAGCTGCTCTATCCTTCCAGCACCCAGGTTTCCCTGTTTGTCTCCCTTGGCGATAAAAAAGGTTTCCGTCTCGATTCTGTCGAAGTGATGCTCGACGGCAAGGTGGTCGCCAGTCACATCTACTCCTTCAAGGAACTGGAAGCGTTGCAATCCGGCGGCATGCAGCGCATCTACACCGGCAACGTGCAGACCGGCGAACACCAGCTGAAGATCGGCATGCTGGGCAAGGAGGGCGGCAAAGAGGTTAAACAGACCAAAGAATACCGCTTCAAGAAGGGCGTCGGCCCTGGACTGGTCGAGATCGGCGTCGCCGCTAACGGTATCGAATTCAAAGACTGGTGAGATGAACAGCAAAACCCTTAGCTTGGTTGCGCTGTTGCTGGTTTCCGGATCTCCACTGGCCGGCGTTACCCAATCTACTGAACTGAAGGACCCCTACTTCGGCGAGGCGATTTACTACGCCCTGCAACAGCGTCACTTCGACGCGATTTCCCGTCTCGACACCGAGCTGACCCAGTACTACGGCGTCGACGAAACGCAACTCGATTCCCTCAACTTTCATATCAATCAGGCGGAGTTCTCCGTCGGCGATTTCGAACTGGGTTACCGCATGTACCAGCGGGCGGGCCGAGCCATCAGCGCGGTGATCGAAGGCAAAGTGGCTGCGCCCGTACGCAACGAGGCGATCTATCGTCTGGCACGATTGCAATACCAGATAGGGGATTACGTTAACGCACTGCATGCCATCGATCGCATGGAGGGCGAGCTGCCCGACGGCATGGAAAATGACATCGCCTTTCTCAAGGGGCAGATCTATCTCGCCAATGGTCGCTTCACCGATGCAGAGAATCTTTTCGCCGGGTTGGAGGGCAAGGGAAAGCACAACGGCTTTGCCGCCTATAACCGGGGTGTTTCGTTGTTCCAGCAGGGGAACGATGCGGATGGTATCAAGGCGATGGACCGCGCGGGCAGTGTCTCGGGCGGTGACCGTGAGACCGAGGCGATCCGCGACAAGGCCAATCTGGTGCTCGGTAGCCGTCTGCTGGAAAAGGGCGAAGCAGAGTTGGCCGGTACGTACCTGGAACGGGTACGTCTGGACGGACCGTTTTCCAATCGCGCCCTGCTTGGCGCGGGTTGGGCCGATATCAAGCGCGAGAATTTCAAACACGCGCTGGTGCCATGGAGCATTCTGTTCAAGCGCAACATTACCGACCCGTCGGTACAGGAGGCGTTGCTCGGCGTGCCTTACGCCTACGGTGAGGTCGGTCTTTACGGCAAGTCGGCGTTACTTTACGGCAGCGCGCTACAGAAGATCGACAAGGAGTTGGAAAAACTCGATAGCTCCATCGCCAGTATCAGCGAGGGGCGATTCCTCAAGGCACTGGTTCGTGAGGAGGGACGTAAGGATCGGGATTGGGTGATCCGTCTGCGCGAACTACCCGATGCGCCGGAGACCTACTATCTGATGCAGATGATGGCCTCTAACGATTTTCAGTCGATGTTGCAGAACTATCTCGATCTGGAAGACCTGCGTAAGCGTCTTGAGTCGTGGGCCAGCAATTACACCGCCTATAACGACATCATTCAGTTACGCCGTCGTTATTACGAACCGCTACTACCTTCCATCGATGCGCAATTCCGCAAACTCGACTCGGTGATCCGTCTGCGCATGGAACAGCGCGAACGGCTGGATAAAAAACTGAACAAAATGCTGATCGCGCCACAGCCTGAATTTCTTGCCACTGCCGATGAACGGATCGCCCGTGAACGCATTGCTGCGATGGAACGCAAGCTGCGCGGTAAAGCGGTCGACGCCAGAACGCGTCACCGCCTTGAGCGCTTGAAAGGCGCTATCCACTGGAACATCACGACCCAATACCAGCAGCGACTGACCGATGCCTTCGATCACCTGGCGGCGCTGGACAAGGATATCGCTGCACTGCAGGAGCGTTACGCCTCATTCGTACGTACCCGGCAGGCAGCAACCCAGAGCTATCAGGGGTATGACGAGCAGATCCGTCGCCTCGGCATCAAAACCGATAACGCGCTGATGACGGTGAATACCCTGATGGCGAGACAGGGACACATGCTGGAGGTTATCGCGGTTAATGAGCTGATCCGGAGGCGACAAAAGCTGGAGCAGTATCAAGTTCAGGCACGCTTTGCCATGGCGGAGAACTACGACCGCGCGACCAAGGCCAAGACAAAAGCGGAGGAAGAGGCGGCTCGCAAGGAAGCGGAACAGCGTAACCTGGAGCAACTTAAAGCCGATCAGCAGCCCAAGGAAGAAGCGCCTGCAGCCGAACAACCCAAGGCTGAGTCATCGCCAAGCGAAGGGGAGGTGAAACAGTAATGCGCCTTCTCCTCGTCCTGTTGCTGCCACTGATACTCTTTGCCTGCGCCGGTGGCGGTACCCTTGCGGATCTGCGCAATGTGGAACCTGAACTGAAGGATGTCGAGGTGGAGGACGGTTTGGAGAAGGCGATGGCCAGCTATCGACGCTTCCTGGAGCAGACCCCTGAATCGGCGATGACCCCCGAAGCGATCCGTCGTCTTGCCGACCTCAAGCTGGAACAGGAATACGGCTACGTACAGAAGAGTGCGGAAAGCAAACCGGCGACCACGACACCGACGGTAAAAGTACCCAAAGCTGAGATGGATCGGCCTCAGGTCGGGAACACGCCGATTGAGATCGGTAGTAGCACAGCGAAAAGTGTTACCGAAACAGGCGTGATTGCTTCTACCGGAAAGGAATCGGAAAAGGATTTCGAAAAGCGTATCGCTCAGGGTGAGAAGCTCGCATCCAAGAAGGATACTGTGCTGGCAGCCCCAACCGCTGAGGCTGCTGCCGATCTGGAAAATGCCAACGCCCGTCAGGCGGTGCAGCTGTACAAAAAACTGCTGGCCAAGTATCCGCTCTATGAGCGTAACGATCAGGTGCTCTACCAGTTGTCACGCGCCTATGAGGAGCTGGGTGAAGTGGAGAAGGCGATGGAGGTGATGAACCGCTTTGTCAAAACCTATCCCCGCTCGCACTATCTGGATGAGGTGCAGTTCCGCCGCGCCGAGTATTACTTTACCCGCAAAAAATATCTTGATGCGGAGGATGCCTATAAAAGCATCGTTGCCATAGGTAAGAGTTCTTCCTATTACGAACTGGCACTCTACAAGCTGGGTTGGACCTTCTACAAACAGGAACTTTACGATGAAGGTGCAGACAGGTTTTTTGCATTGCTCGATTACAAGGTTTCCATCGGCTACGACTTCGACCAACAGCACGACAAAACTGAGAGCAAACGGGTTGAGGATACCTTTCGCGTTATCAGCCTCAGCTTCTCCAACCTCGGTGGTGCTGAGTCGGTGGTCGAGTTCTTCACACGTTATGGCAAGCGTATCTATGAACAGCGGGTCTATAGCCACCTGGCCGAGTTCTATCTGGATAAACGTCGTTACAATGATGCGGCCACCACCTACAAAACCTTTATCGGTCTCTATCCATTCCATGAAGTCGCGCCGCATTTCCACATGCGCATGATCGAGATCTACAAGAAGGGCGGTTTCGGTAAGCTGGTGGTGGAACAGAAGAAAGCATTTGCCCAGGCCTATGCACTGAATGCGGAGTACTGGCGTTATTTCGACATCAAGAAGCGGCAGGATGTGGTTGGTTTCCTCAAGGAAAACATCAAGGACCTGGCGAATTTCTATCACGCCAATTATCAGAAAACCTGGCGTGCCGATGAAAAACGCGAATACTACCAGGAGGCGCTGCTCTGGTATCGCAGCTTCCTGACCTCGTTCTCGCAGGAGAAAGAGTCTCCAGCGATGAACTTCCAGATGGCTGAGTTGATGTTGGAGAACAAGGACTTCCGCGGTGCTGCCGAGGCTTATGAGCACACTGCCTATGATTATTCCTCGCACGAAAAATCTTCGGCAGCCGCCTATGCGGCAGTCTATTCATGGCGCGAGTTGCTCAAGGTGACCAAGGAAGGCCAACGCGGGGAGATCACTCAACGCTCGATCCAAAGCTCACTCAAATTTGCCGATACCTTCCCGCAACATGAGAAGGTGCCTGCGGTGTTGAGTGCAACGGCGGACGAACTCTATGAGATGCGCAACTATGAGCTGGCGAGCACTACCGCGAAAAAACTGATCGATAACTTCCCCAAGGCAGACAAGGAGCTGATACGTTCCGCCTGGTTGGTAGTGGGGCACTCGGCGCTGGATCGTAAACTCTATGCGGAGGCTGAAGCGGGCTATAGTCATGTGCTGGAGTTGAGTAAGCCCGGTGATAAGTTGTACGCAAAGGTATTGGAAAATCTGGCCGCTTCCATCTACAAACAGGGTGAGCAGGCCAATGAGGCGGGAGACTACAAAACCGCTGCCGATCATTTCCTGCGTGTCGGCCAGCGCGCACCTAATTCTACTATTCGCGTAACGGCTGAGTACGACGCTTCTGCCGCATTGATCAAACTGGAAGCGTGGCGCCGTGCTGCCACTGTACTGGAGAATTTCCGCAAGAATTTCCCCAATAACAAATTGCAATTCGACGTTACCAAGAAGATTGCCTTCGTTTATCGTTCCGATGGTCGTCTGGAAGAGGCGGCGGGTGAGTACGAACGTATCGGTCGTGAATCGACGGATGAGAAAGTGCGTCGTGGTTCGCTGGACATTGCTGCCGAACTCTATCGTCAGACGGGCGCCACAGAGAAAGAACTGTCGCTCTATAAAAAATATGTACAGCTTTTCCCCAAACCTCTGGACCAGGCGATGGACATCTACTATCGCATGTCAGGGGTTTACAAGAAGTTGGGCAGGGATTCACAGTACAAGAGTACCCTGAAGCAGTTGATCAAAATGGATGCTTCGGCTGGCGGTGCGCGTAATGACCGCACCAAATATCTGGCAGCACAGGCCTCACTGGTCTTTACCGGAGATGCCTATGACAAGGTGGTGTCAGTCAAGCTGGTCAAACCGTTCAAGAAGAATTTGCAAAAGAAGAAAAAGTACATGAAGGAGGCAATCAAGGCCTATACCAAACTGGTCGACTTTCAGGTGGCCGATGTGACGGCGGCAGCGACCTACTACATTGCCGAAATCTATTACGAATTCAGCCGTGCCCTGGCCAAGTCGGAACGTCCGACCAACCTCAACCCGGAGGAGCTGGAGCAGTATGAGCTGGCACTGGAAGATCAAATCTTCCCCTTTGAGGAGAAGGCCATAACGACCCACAAGAAGAACATTGAACTAATTCAACTGGGGGTCTTTAGCTCCTGGATCGACAAAAGTATCGGCAAACTGGCGAAGCTGGTGCCCGCTGCCTATGCCCGTAACGAGGCCAGTACCGGCTTTATCGATAGTATCGACAGCTATCGCTATGTGGTTGGGCAGCCTGAAGTGAATATCGCGGCGGGGCAGGATGGCAGTGTGAATAGTGCGGCGAATGATAACGCTAACCGAGTGGCGACTGCGCAATGAGAAACCTGATGCTGGAACAGTATACGAACTCTGGACGCCGCCTTCTGCGTGGTCTGGTGGTGCTGAGCCTGCTGGCCCTGTTGGACGGTTGTGGTGGCGGTAGCAGTGTGCGTATCGGTGGTGCGAGCGATGAGGATATCGCTTTTTACGAGAACCGCAGTGTCGACCTGGCGGTACGCGAGGATTTCGACAAGGCGACCGACTTGTTGCAAAAAGGTCAGTATGAAGAGGCGATAAAACTGTTGCAGAAAGTCATACAACAATCACAGAACAACTCGGCGCCGTACATTAATATTGCATTAGCCTATGAGAAAACGGATGAGATGGGACTGGCTGAGGATAACCTGAAAAAGGCCCTGGCGATTAATCCTAACCATCCTGCTGCTATGAATGAGTATGCGTTACTCTACAGACAAACGGGTCGTTTTGCCGAGGCAAAAAAGCTGTATGAGAATTTGTTGGGGAAATATCCATCTTTTCTGCCTGCGCGCAAGAATCTCGGGGTTCTCTGTGAGCTCTATCTCAATGACTACCGTTGCGCTCTTGAGCAATATGAGGCTTATCAGAGCGTGCTTCCCGATAACGAAGAGGTCAAGCTATGGATAATCGGTGTGAAGCAAAAACTTGGCGGTTGATCGCTGCGCTGGCAGGGGCATTGCTCCTGTTGTTGGCGTTCGTCTCCGTGCAGGCGGTAGCGGCAGAAGATGATGCCAAGGGCGGCGGAACTGCCAAGACTCTTTCGGGGATATCCATCGTCGGTAATAATGAGGCGCCAAAATCGCTGTTTATCGTCCCCTGGAAGAGTTCCGAGATCGGTTCCGACTCAGGCCTGCAATCGGGTCTGATGGACGACTCAATGAAGCCAGTGGATCGGGAAGTATTTATGCGCGAGATCAATTTTTATGAAATTCGCAGTGCGAAATAGGTGTATCAAAGTGAGGACTGAATAATGGGGTTCATCGATAAAATAGTCAGTTTCTTTGTCGAGGGCGGTTTCTGGATGTATCCGATCCTGTTGGCTGGATCCATCGGTATCGCCATCGGTATCGAACGCTTTATCAAACTTTCCATGGTAGAGCGTGCCAACCGCAAAATGTGGGACAAACTGCACCCCGTCCTGGTCGAAGGCGACTTCGATACCGCACGGGAGATGACCACCAGCGACGACTCGACGGTAAGTCAGTTGCTGGAAGTCGGTCTCGAGCGTCAGGGTACGGTGCGCCGTCGTGACGATATTGAGATCGCGATGGAGGAAGGGATGATGGAGATCATTCCACAACTGGAGAAGCGGATTAACTACATCGCCCTCTATGCCAACCTTTCCACCCTGCTCGGACTGCTCGGTACCATCATCGGTCTGATTGCTGCGTTTAACGCGGTGGCCAACGCCAACCCGGCAGAGAAGGCCGACCTGCTCTCCGCCAGTATCTCGGTGGCGATGAATACCACGGCGTTCGGTCTGATCTCTGCGATACCGTTGCTGATTATTCACTCCTATCTCAACTCCAAGGCTGGTGCGATTGTCGACAGTCTGGAGATGGCCTCGGTGAAGACCCTGAATATCATTTCCGCTGCTGCGCGGAAGGCGGCACAGCAGCTGTAAGCGGGAGCCGTTATGGCCAGAAACTCACGACACCACTACCGCAGGGAAGATCAACAGGCGGAACTGGATATCACCACCTTTCTTAACTTGATGGTGGTGTTGATTCCATTCCTGCTGGTGACCGCGGTGTTCTCACGTATCACGATTCAGGAACTCAACCTGCCCACCGAGGCGGCGGGTGGTGCCAAACAGGATCGACCTCAGATCGCTGTCGAGGTGATCGTGCGCAAAGGCAAGATGCAGCTCAGTGACGGTAACAAGATCACTGCCACGATTAAGAACGGCGTTGATGGTAAATATGATATCCGTGAACTGTCGAAGCGTCTGCTGGCGCTTAAAGGCAAGCATGAGGATATCAAGGAAGCGACCCTGCTGATCGAACCGGACATCGAATATGAAGATCTGATCCATGTTATGGATGCAGTCAAGGTGGCTGAGGTAAAGCAGAAAGACAGCGAAGAACTTGAGCGCATTATTCTCTTCCCGCAGATATCGCTGGGGGATGCACCATGAAGAATACCCGTCGCCTGAAACGTATGGCTCGCGCCAAGCGCAATCGCATGGGTGCGTTGAACCTCACCTCACTGATGGATGTGTTTACCATCCTGGTACTTTATCTGCTGGTTAATCAATCGGCAGTCGAGGTGGTTGAGCCACCCAAGGATATCAAGCTGCCCGACTCCGTCGCGGAGAGCAAACCGAAGCAAACCGTAGTGATGATGGTCAGCGAAGAGCAGATCCTGATCCAGGGCGAACCCATCGCCAGCTATGACGATGTGTTGAACAGCAAGACGGGTGTGGTCGAGCCGATTCGTGCCACCCTGCAAAGATTGAAGGAGAACGTAATCGGCCTGAATACCGAGGCGGTGGCCAAGAGCAACGAGGTCACCATCATGGCGCACCGCACGGTACCCTTTAAGGTATTGAAAACCTTGATGTCGTCCTGCACCAGCGCGGGATATACCACCATCTCTCTGGCGGTAAACCAAAAAGCATCTCAGAACTAGTTATCCTGTGAATAGTCCCGTCTCTCCAGAGCAGCAGGTACTGCTTGCCGACATCGCCGAAGCGAAAAAAGCGCTTGAGGCACTGCACGGCAAGCTTGATGCCATTGACCGTCAGGTTCACGACCTGTCGGACAAGCGTCGTCAGTACCAGTTGCTGGAGGTGATCGAGGAGTCACTGCGTGAGCTGGATGAACTGGGTAGTGCCGAACTCTTCTGGGGCGAGCGGATCAGCGAAGAGCAGCGGACCAAACACCTGGGGCGGATACGCCAGTCGGTCACCATCTTCCAGGGTAAGCTCGACGACATTGAAAAGCTGAAGGAACCGCTTTACCAGCAGATCCGCGAGCAGAACAATGCCATCGCCGATCTCAACGAAGACCTGGCCGAACTGCGCGACAGGGAAGAAGCGGCCAAGTACGAATACCCGGTTACCCGTGAAGTGCGGCAACTGCCGTATCGTCAGATGCTCATGCCCTGGTCACGCAGTGGCGAGGATGAGTGGCGTTTCCGTAAGACGCTGGCCGCCGTCTTTCTTTTTGTCCTTGCCTTCACCAGTCTGATTAATCTGTGGGTGTTGCCTGAGCCCGATGAAAACGAAGTGGTGGAGATCCCTGAGAACCTGGTCAAGTTGGTAAAGAAGGAAAAACCCGTTCCCAAACCACCTGAAAACCGCCCCGAAGAGAAGCCGCGTGAAGTGGCCGAGGAGAAACCCTCGGATAGCAAACCCAAGCCGTCTGATACCGCCAAGGCGCGTAAGAAGGCGGAGAGCAGTGGGGTGCTGGCGTTCAAGGACAGCTTCAACGATCTGTTGGGCGAGGATGCGACCGCCAAGCTGGGGAGTGCCGCGCGGATCAGCAACAAGGGGGCCAAGGCCTCGGGTGACTCCAACCGTAATCTGGTCATGGCCCAGGCCACCAGTAGCAGTAGCGGTATCAATACCGCCGGACTCAGTCGCCAGGTCGGTGGTGGCGGTGGTAGCAAGCTTGGGGGCGTCAGCTTCTCCCGTGTGACCAGCGACATCGGTGATGGTACCGGTGCCGATAGCCGACCGCTCAGCGATGGTCCGGGACCGTCACGTACCGACGAGGAGATCCAGATCGTCTTCGACCGTTACAAGGCCACACTCTATCGCATCTACAACCGCGAACTGCGCAAAAACCCGATCCTCAAGGGCAAGATGATGCTGCGTATCACCATCAAGCCTGACGGTTCTGTCTCCGCATGCAAACTGGAATCGACCGACATGGATGCGCCGGATCTGGTGAAGCAGATCATCGCCCGGGTCAAACGTTTCAACTTTGGCGCCAAGGCGGGTGTGCCTACCATTACGATTCTCTATCCGATAGACTTCCTGCCGGCCACCTGATCCCCCCTTTCTCAAGGGGAATTAGGGCGCAAATGGCCTTAATTGATCCCAATTTTCTCAAAATCGTCCACTTTGTGGCGGGGAAAAGGTGCCTTGTGTCACGTTATCGTCCACTAACCCCGCACCCCTTGTCCCTTATGCGTTTGTGTTCACATTATTTATAGCTGCCTCAGATTAGTGTTGGCTTGTCGAAGGGTGCGCCCTTAACCGGATTTTGGTTGTTTGCGAATGATGGCTGTTTTCAAGGTGGCAACGGGTATTGCAGGAGGTGCTGTGCGATATACGAAAATTGCACTGCTGGCCCTTTTGCCTCTGCTTTTCTCCGCGACCCTGCCAGCCGCACCGGTTACCATCAGCTGTAACGACGCTCCCTTCGCCAATGTTATCAGCCACGATCTCGCCTTCAGCTACTGCGAGCTGTGCGGCACTGGCCAGGTCAGCATCCTGCTGACCAATCCCTCCAACGTCACCCTCGATAACATGATCGTCACCGAGAACCTCGGCAGTTCCGGGCTGACCTATGTTGCGGGCTCCACCACTTACTCGATTAACGGCGGCGGTTTTGCTGCCACCGGCGATCCGGCAGTTAGCGGTGCTAGCGGTGAGGTGCTGACCTGGACCCAGAACGAGATCCCGGCTTTAGCCAGCATGACTGCCTCGGTTAACGATTTTATTCCTGGTCTGGAAACTATCGAGATCCGTTTCCAGGTGCAGCGCAATACCGTACTGCCGACGATCAACGAGGAGGGGTTGCTCACCGACAGTCGCCTGATTAATGCCAGCGTCGATTACAGTCTGAATAGCTGTCCCATCACTGGCCCCTATAGCGACACCACTGGCAACAACACCCTTCCTCTGCGCGAACCTAATCCGGTTGTCGGTAAGCTGGGGCGCAATGTTGATGCTGCACAGGGTACCGGCAGTTACTCCGCTACTGTCTACGGTAACGACAACGATGATGTCATCTGGCGCATTCAGGTGCAGAACACCGGTAGTGCCGCACTGGAGGACCTCCACTTCGATGACCTGATGACTGCTGGCAACTTCACCATCAACTACGCCTGTCCCTCCGAGACGGAAGCGACTAATTTGGCGAACAACGACGGCGTGTTACCCGGTGGGTCGCAATGTATCGCTTCCAGTAACAACATCACTGCATTCGATGTGGACGATCCCTTCGGTAATCCGAACAACGATGAGCCGCTGGCCTTTGACGATGTGATTAACGGCGGTTCCGCCTACATCTACCTGGTGGGCAAGATCACCAACTCCTGTAACGCCAACACCACCAACACCGTCTCCAACATCAACTGGGGTTGTGAAGGGGACCCGACGGTCAATACCACCACCACTTCTACCGGCGCCTCTGCCGGCAGTGCCGTGACCACCCTGAGTTCGCTGGTGGCCAACAATGGCCTGAACGTGACTCGCGCCCTGACCGGCACCAACCTGGCTCAGCCGATAGGTAGTAAGGGCACTATGACCATCACCATCACCAACAACACCGGTGGTACGGTGAAGAACATCCAGCTAACCGATGTGTTGCCGACACAGTATGTGGTCGACCCGACCTTTACCCCGACAATCAATGTCACCCCCATGTACGGCACTTACTCGGGGATGGTCGATACCGTTAACTGGACCAACCCGGTGGCGGGTACTTTCCCGCTAACCAGCATCAATCCGGCGGACCCGATCGGCAATACGGCTCCGGTGTTTACCCTGACCAGCACCACCACGCACCCAGATCATGCGGATCAGTTCAACCTGCTGCGTAATGGCGATCAGGTAGTGATTCGTTTCCGTGTGGTGATGATCGAGCCGACTTACTTCGATCTGGTGGCTGATCTTGATGTGCGTACCGAGAACACCGGCGACGGCACCGATCCAACGAATGCGGTGACGCTGAATAACCAGCTCACTGTGGAGTTTGAACAGTTCTGTAATCCCGGCGTGATCCAGCAGCCGACAGGTAGTCCCTACAACGATACCTTTGCTTCCAATCCGGAAGATCTGGATGTGGACATCACCGGCACCGAACTGGTCTTCATTCTCACCAACGATCCAACCCAGCCGTTGCCATTAACGGTCTCGGTCACCAACAACGGCGGACACGATGCTGCCGACTACGTTACCTACGTCAGCTTCGGTGCCACCATGGATGTGATCACCTGGCCTGCGGGATGTGCCCTGACCACCAATCCACCGCCATTAGCGGTATGGGAACAACCTGCACCGATACCTGCCGATGCCACGATTTACGCCTGTACCGGTACCGCCATCGCGCCGGGTGCGACACGTAATCTCAATTTCGAGGTGATTAAAACCACTGATCCGGCGGGGCTTGCTGCGGACGACCTGACTTTCCGTGCCGATACGGTAGGGCAGATCACCCTTAGCGACACCACACCGCTCTGGTTCCCGACCCCTGATACCGCAGTGATTAACAACACCTCGAATAACTATACTCTCGACGGTGTGCGTGCCCGGGTGGTCGGTTTCAACCTGATCAAGTCACAGCAGGGTGACTGTACCGAGAACAATCCGCCACCTGCCACGCCCGATGATCAGATTCAGATAGGCGAGGAGTGCAGCTTCCGTATTCGTACCGGTGGCTGGTTCGGTTTCCTGACACCCGGCTTTACTTACATCGCGGTGCAGGCCGTTCAGGTAGTGGATGAGTTGCCCGCGGGGCAGGGGTATATCTCCTCTACCGACCCGACGCTAACCAGCGATCCGACTATCCTCGGCATTAGCCTCAATCCACCACCGCTGCCGCTGGATGAAGGCTGGTTCGACTGGACCTTTAACACCGTCGTGCCTGCAGAGCGAATCACGGTGAAAGACCAGTGGTTCCAGGCGGACGTCACCACGCGCCTGATGAACAATCCGCAGAACAGTAGCGCCGCACCGAACGTGCATGCTGCACTGAGTACCAACATCCTCAACTCCTACTTCCAGGCGGTGTTCGACAACTCTGGGGTGGAGCAGGTGTTCAATCTGGGACCGAACACCGTCGGCTATCCGCAGCAGGCGGTACGCCAGGTCGACCTGACCGTTACCGAACCGAACATTACGGTGCAGAAACGGGTCTGTAACGAAACTCTTTACGGTACCGGTACGGGCTGTACCAACTTTGTCGCTACCGCAAACGATGGTGACACCTTCGACAGTTATATCTACCGCGTTACCCTGACCAACGGCGCCAGCAGCGGTGGTGTGGCTCGCGCTCCGGCCTACGACATCAGCACCACCGATATCCTTGACGCCAGCGACCTGGTTTATGTCATGCCGTTCGCCACGGACGGACTCGACAACGACGGCGACGGTTTGATCGACGGCGCCGATCTCGATGGCGAAAGTACCATCACCGACAACGTGGTGAATAATGCTATTCCAGCGCAGATCGATAACTCTTGGACCCACAGCAGCGCGCTGCTGCGTCTCGACCCCGGCGCCAGTGTCACCTTCTACTACCGTGTCGATCCGGATCAGCGTGTGGCGCCGTTGCAGACTTTGGTGAACAACGTCACCGCCAGTTACGATAGCCTTGAAGGCGGTGCTAATGAATCTGGTAACCAGACTGTCGTACTGAGTGCCACCGGCGATCCAGGCGGTGCGCGCATCTACACTTCGGCACCGAGTACCGCGACAGTTCAAATCCGACCGCTGAGCACTCAACCGAAAGATGTGGTCGCTACCTCCAACACGCCATTGAGTGGCACTCAGCCACAACCCGTTTCCATTGGCGAAGAGGTGGAGTATCAGTTGCGTGCCTATCTGCCGGTGGCCAAGCTGCGCTCCTTTGTGATTCAGGATCACCTGCCACCGGGGATTAGTTGTACCGAGGCACCGGTGATCGATCTTGATGCGCCGCCCTACAGTGCAGCTGGCTTTTCACCGGGTGGTCAGTTCACCCCAACCTGTAACTCCACCACCGTTGTGTGGGACTTCGGGGATCAGGAACTGACGGTCAACGCCACGCCGGGTACGCTGTTCGAGTTCCCGGTCAACTTCATTGCGCGGGTGAACAACAATGCGGGC
This sequence comes from Thiohalomonadaceae bacterium, assembly GCA_050299175.1. GTDB lineage: Bacteria > Pseudomonadota > Gammaproteobacteria > Thiohalomonadales > Thiohalomonadaceae > JAPHTQ01. The sequence continues at coordinate 21,887 of JBNKVM010000001.1, read as the reverse complement.
AATAACGAAGCGACTGTGATCAGTAACGGTGATCCGGCTACTGTCGCTACCGTCAGTTATCTTGATGATGGACTTAATCTGGTGATCCTCAACTTTGCGCAAAATGATCTCGTCGTGCGCGAACCGGTGATCACCCTGACCAAAACCATGGAAGTCGCCAACGCCGATGCCAGCGACATCCTTACCGTTACCGTCACCGCCACCAATAACGGCACCGCTACGGCTTATAACCTGCGTGTGTTCGACGACCTGGCCGCCGTCGCCAACCTGACCTATCTCGGTAACGTCGGCGGTACCGATCCGCCGGATAACGTCGACCTCGTTACCTTCGGTGCCAACCGTCCGGTGTTTAGCTGGAATAGTGCTAACCCGGATTTTGCGATCGCTCCCGGCGCAACAAAAAGTTTTACCTTCGAGATTCAGGTCGACCCACCGGTACAACCACTCGAAGTACTGGATAACACCATCCAGGCAGACTGGACCTCGCTCCCGAGTCAGAATACCGCTCTCAACAGTAGCGGTACCATCGGTGTCGATGGCGCTGCCGACGGAATGCGTAATGGTGCACTACCCAACGCAGGTGATCCGATCAACGACTACGAAGCAACCGCATCGGCTTTTGCTACCGTACCACCCATCGCCGTCACCAAAACCGATCTCAATCCAGCCATGGCAACCGAGATCGGTGCGCACAAACATTTCCAACTGGTGTTGACCTTCCCTGAAGGGGTGAGTAACGGTGTGGTCGTCAGTGACGATCTGGCGAGTACCGGGTTGAGTTATCTGCTGACCCGCGATGTGAATTTCGATGTCAGTTACACCTTCAACAACGTCACCACCATCAATGGTGTGGCGCCTGCCGAAGGTGCCTTCAATGCGGCGCCCGTGGACGGTGCTTCGGGCACGATTGTCTGGGATATCGGTACGGTGGTGACGCCGAGCGAAGATGACACTACCGGTACGCCCGCGATTACACCGAGCATCACCATCGATTACTACGCCCGAATCAACAATGATCTGGTGACCAACGTTGGCGGCACGCTGCAAAACAGTGTGGTGGTCAATTACACCAACGGCGAGAGCGGGGCGACCGAGGCAATTACTGCCAATACACCGCTGATCACCGTGACCGAACCTAACCTGGCAATTAGCAAAACCGCTACGTTGATTAGCCCCGCGCCGATCACCGGTGGTGATATTATCGAATACGCGATCACCGTGGTGAACAACGGTGATGCTACCGCCTACGACAGTAATCTGGTCGATACGCTACCGGCTGAGGTGCAGTTCTACAGTACCTTCACGCCGACAGCTTTGCTGGACGGTAACCCTGTGGTTGGCTTTGTTGACACGCCGTCCGGTGTTCCGGCTGGTCCGTTGCACTGGGGCAGTAGTAACGCTGACAACAGTCTTGATATTCCGGCGGGCAGCACCCTGGTATTGACCTACCAGGTACAGGTGCTGACCGCGCAACCGGGCCAGACACTGAGCAATCAGATCTGGATCGACTGGACCTCACTGGATAATGCCAGCGGTTATGAGCGCACCGGCGCGGGTTGCCCGACGGTGACCGCGCCGGATGATTACTGTGCCGGACCGGCAACGTCCAATGTGGTGATCGCCGATACCAGTACGTTGGTGAAGAGCATCGTCTCCGACACTTATGTGGTCGCGCCACTTAGCACCGCCAACGATGCCACGGTTCGTGTCGGCGACACGGTGACCTATCAGCTGGATCTCAATCTGCAGGAAGGGGTGACCCGCCAGGTGACGGTGCAGGATGTACTGCCCGCTGGACTACAATTCGTCGACGTGGTCAGCATTAACGGCGACACTACCGTCAGCTATACAGCACCTGCAACAGGAACTGGCTCCAACTTCTCCTATGCACCGATCACCGCAGCCTCAGTACCGGCAGCAGGAGCGACTGGTACGTTAACCTGGACCATCGGCGACGTCACCAATAATCCGTTGGGCGATGCCACCACCGATACACTGACTATCGTTTATCGTGCGCGGGTGGTGGAGAACGTTCTGGCCCATACGCCGACACTGACTCTGACCAACACCGCTACGCTCGGTTATATCGATTTCGCTGGTGCTTCGGTGGTCGACCCGGCACGCTTGGAGAGCAGTGCTGTACTGACTGTATTGCAGCCGGTGATGGATTCACTCACCAAGATCGATCGCTCCGGTCGTACCAGCATCACCCCGGTCAATCCGGCCTTCGAGACGATGAATTTCCGTCTCAGCAGTTGTAACACTACTGGTTTCGCACCGGCCTACAGTGTGCTGATTACCGACACGCTACCGACGCAAAACGACGAAACCAGCATTACCGGGCTAGTCAATGGGGCAGGGCAGCCCGATGTTTACATCGGCGGCGTACTGCAAACAGCCGGTGTCGATTACAGCTACACGCCACCTGCGGCTCGTGGCGGCGATATGGTCTTCCGCCTGATTGCGCCGGTGAATCCGGGCGACTGTGTCGACATCGATTTCGACATCGGTTTCTACACCGACTTCCCGCTGAATCAGATTTGGTACAACAACGTTAGTCTCAATGAATACTGGTCACTGCCGCTGCTCTCTGGACAACGCTATCCTGGCCTGGGCCCGGTGCAGTTTGGCATGACCAATGCCATTCCCCAGGAACCTCCGGTTAAAACCCTGATCTCGCCGTTGACGGGTGAGGCAACGATCGGTGACGAGATCGTTTACCGCATTGCCGTGCCCGGTGTACCGACCACCGCGGCACTCTACAACGTTACCGTTACCGATAACCTCGACCCATCCCTGGTCTATGTCAGTGCTACGGAGTTGAACGGTCTGACGATGACTGACAACACGACGTTACCTGGCGCGGTGAGTCTCGATATCGCCACCATTCCTGCCGGACAACAGGCGTTGATCGAACTGCGGGTGCGAGTCAATAACAACGCCTCGGCAAATGCCGGAACAGCTTTCGATAACACCGCCAGCTACGGCTATCCGCTGACGTTGGGTGGTCCGCTGATCAACGCCGGTAGTAGCACCGTCGGTTCACCGATCAACATTGTCGAACCGCTGGGCACTTTGAACAAGACAGTGGGCAATCTCACCAACCCGGGTCTGCCACCGGATGCGGGTGACCTGCTGCGTTATACCCTGACCTTCACTACTCAGGGTGGTGTTCCCGGCGATAATTTCTCTGACGCCTTCGATCTGACTGTGGAAGATACGCTCAGTTTCGGCTTGCTCTATAGCGGCAACCCGACGGTGAGTGGAGCGGGCAATACTATCGCTGCGCCGGTGACTGCTGGTGATGGTATTACCATGCCGCAGACGTTGAACTGGAGCGTGGCGAATACCAACGCAGCGATCGATGCGCCGGAAGGTGGTGTAATAACTATCACCTACGATGTCGTCGTGCTTGATGGTGTGCTTGCCAATCAGGCGTTGAGCAATTCGGCACTGATTCGCTGGACCGGACAGCCTGGCGTCAATGCCAACGAGCGCGACGGCAGTGCCACGCCGACGGTCAATGACTATTTTACCGTGTTTGCCACCACTACCCAGACGGTACTTGATGGCAATACCGTGACCAAGACTCGTCTTACCGATACCTATGGTGCGGGCGATGCCAACGTGCGTATCGGCGATATCGTTGAATACGAATTGCGTCTGCACATTCAGGAAGGAACCGCACCCAATGCAGTGATCGCCGATACTTTGCCGCAGGGGCTGGCATTTACCGAAGTGGTGAGTATCAATGGCGATACCACGGCGCCCTATGCCGCGGTAGCACCGTTCGGCCACGTGGCGATCGCCGCACCGACGGTAACCGGCGATCCAATGACTGGTCCCAGCACCGTCACCTGGAACGTGGGCGATCTGATCAACACGGGTGACAACAATCCGGCCAATGACGACTTCGTGATCGTCTATCGTGCAGTCGTGCGTAACCTGGCGTTGCCGCAGGTTGCCAGCATGGCGCTGAACAATAGCGCCACTCTTAGCTACGACACTGCTACTGTCGCGAGTAATCAGACCGGTGTTCAGGGTGTGACACTGCAACAGCCGGTGTTGAGTGTGGCGAAGAGTGCAGTGACCCAGTTCGGTGACACGGTGTTGGTACCCAATGAATTGGTCACCTATACCGTTGACATCGCCAACACCGGCGCCAGTCCCGCTTACGATCCGGTACTCATCGACACTATCCCGGCAGGTCTACGTAACGGCGGGGCGACCATCACCATGGTTAGTACCAGTCTGGTGGTCGCAGGTACCGTGTTGCCCAATTTGGCACCGACCTATGTTCCAGCCACAGGTGTTGCGACCTGGAACTTCGATACCGGCGTCGCCGATGTCTATACCATTCCGGCAGGCGATACCCTGCGAGTGGTCTATCAGGTGCAGGCCGATGCCGGGCTCGGCGCGAACCTGAGCATGACCAACTCGGCCTACGTTTCGCTCTACTACTCTTTCGACAACGATGCGGCACCGACTCTCGGCATTACCACCGGCGTGCGTGAAATCTACGGCCCGACCAATACCGCTTCGGTAACATTGACCACCGCAGGACCAGGCGCACTGGACAAGGTGAATCCGGCAACGACGACCGTCGCAGTGGGAGATACCTTTACCTATCGCATTACTGTTCCGGCAGTGCCCGTACCAACAGCCCTTTACGATGTGCGTATCCTCGATGACCTGACTGCTTCAGCGGCGGACCTAGCCTTCGTCAGTGTCAGTGCGGTAGGTGTGCAACCGTGGACCCCGGTCAATACCGGCACGGCGACCAACCTGGTGATCGAAGACATCACTATTGGTATCGACATCCCGGCCAATACACAGATCGCTGTCGACGTCACCGTGCAGGTTCTCGACACGCCGACCAATGTCAGTGGCCTGACCTTTACCAATACGGCGAGTTATACCTACAACAACTTCGACAACGATCCGGCCACGCAACAGATCGGGGCGGGGGCCACCACACCGCCAATGACCATCGTTGGTCCCGATTCGATCACCTTGCAGAAAAGCGGACCTGCGACATTGGCCGCGGCAACACCGGGCACCTTTACGCTTAACGTGCACAACACCGGCACCGGTACCGCATGGGATCTGACTATTAACGATCTGTTGCCCAACACTGCCAACGGCGGTATGTGTGATGCCGCACCGATTATTACCTCGGCACAAATCTTTCAGGCTGATGGTGTAACACCTGTTTCGCCGGTGCTCACCGCCGGGATCGATTACGTCACCAGCTTTGCCGGCGCACCGAGTTGCACCTTTACCATCACCATGCAGTCAGCCACCGCGGCTATCGGTGCCGATGAACGATTAATCATCGACTATACCGCGCAACTCGACGCGGCCACAGCCTATGCTACGCCGCTGACTAACATTGCCGGTGTCACTGAATGGTTTAGTGCTGATACCGCGGGTGCTGGGGCGACTGCGGGACAACGTACCTACACCCGTACTATTACCGATGGCACCGTCGGCACACTCGATCACGAAGATGCGCTGACTTTGAGCAGTGAAGGACCGACGCTAATCTTCCGTGAGACGGTGGCGAATGTAACGACCGCGACTAACCCGGCAACTACTGCTACGCCGGGCGATGTCTTGCGCTACACCCTCACCGTTCAGAATGGTGCAGGCCTACCGATTACCGATTTCACTCTGTTGAGCGATCTTGATGCCTTGAACGGTGCCGTGCACTTTACAGCGGGTACCCTGAATCTGGTGACGGTACCCGTGGGTGCCAATGTCGCCAATACCAGCGCAACGGGGGGCACCCTCGGTAGCGGACTGCTTGATGTGCGCGCACTGAATCTCGATGCAGCCGGTGGCGCCAACGATACTCTTACCCTGGAGTTTGAGGTGCAACTGGCTGCGGTGATCGATAACGGCACCACTGTATTGACCCAGACTCAACTGGTCGATAATGGCAGCACCATCGGTTACAGCGATGATCCCAACGTTAACGGTATCGACAACCCGGTGATCATCGGTGACGAAGACCCGACACAGATCGTGATCACTTCAGCACCGGCCTTTGACGTGTGGAAGACCTCCACTGACCTGACCGGCGATCCGGCGGTGCTCGCGCCGGGTGACACCCTGCGTTACACCATTACGGTGAAAAACGTCGGCACCGAAAATGCGATTAACGCGACCCTGCGCGACCTCATTCCGGCCAACACCACCTATGTGGCGAACAGCACTACTCTCAACGGTGCGGCGGTGGCCGATGCAGGCGCGGGTATCTCGCCGTTGGAGGCGGGGATGTTAATCAACGCGCCGGAAGATCCGACACCGGGCGCAATGCGTGCCGATGCCAATCCGGCAGTGACCAGCAACATCGCCACCATCACCTTCGATGTTGTTGTGAGTAGCAGTGCGGTGAACGGTACGGTGATCTCCAACCAGGGCTTCGTTAACGGCGATGGGGCGATCAGTGGCGCCTTCCCGGAAGAACCGTCCGACGATCCGGCTACCGCAACGATTAACGATCCAACTCGCGATGTGGTCGGCTCGTTGCCGCTGGTCGATGCCACCAAGACGGTCACTATTGCTGTCGATGGTGGTACTGCAGGGATTGTCGATCCAGGCGATACCTTGCGTTATACCATTACCATTAACAACTTCGGTGCGACCAATGCCACCGGCGTCACCTTCACTGATGCGGTACCGGCCAATACCACCTACGTTGGTAGCAGCACGACACTGAACGGTATCGCTGTCGCCGATCCGGCGCTTAATGTTTCGCCATTGATTGCGGGCATCGATGTCAGCTCTTCCGATCTCACACCACCGTTACCGGGGGCCGGAGCCGGTGTTCTCACCGCGGGACAGAATGCGGTGATTGTTTTCGATGTCACCGTTAATGGCGGCACCCCAGCCGGTACCGTGATCAGCAACCAGGGAACGGCAAACAGTACCGAACAGGCACCGGAGCCGACCGACGCTGACGGCAACGATGCCAACGGCGATCAACCGACCCAGGTCGTTGTCGGCAGTGCGCAACAGTTGTCGATCAGTAAAAGCGTTACCGTCGTCGGTGGTGGCGCGGCACTGCCGGGCGCCGATCTGGAATACGTGATCGTAGTGACCAACATCGGCAGCCTGCCTGCCAGCGATGTGTTGATCACTGATAATCTCGATCTGCCGGTAGCCGGGCAACTGACCTACGTTGCCGGTTCCGGCACACTCAACGGTTCCACCGCCGGGGTCAGTTACGCTGCGCCCATTGTTAGCGCGAATTACGGTCTTACTTACGGCAATCTGGCGGTAGGGGCGAGCGCGACTCTGCGTTTCCGTGCCACCATCAATCCGGCGCTGGCCGTCGGTACGACCATTACCAATATTGCGGATGTCAGCTGGAACGCCGGAACACAAACCGCTTCGGCGAATGTTTCCATTGATGTCGGTGGTATTCCGGGCGTCGCCAGTCTGAGCGGTCAGGCATGGCACGATGCCAACTTCGATCTGGCCGTGGCTGGAACAGAGATTCCGCTGGATGGCTGGAACATCGAGGTCTATCGTAACGGCACCTTGATCGGCACGGTGGTGACCGATGCCAATGGTCTCTATTCGATCAGCGGTCTGGCGCCCAACGACACCACCACCGATCAATACGAACTGCGTTTCCGTGCACCGGGACATAACGCCACCACGGCGATGCTGGGTAATGCCGATTCGATATTCACCAACGGTCTGCAGAACATCACCAACATCGTCGTCGGTTCCGGCAGCATCACCCAGAATATGAACCTGCCTGCCGCGCCCAATGGCGTGATTTACGATTCGATGCAACGTATTCCGATCGCCGGGGCAACCCTTACCATGCTCGATGCGGTGAGCCAGACCGCACTGCCTGCGAGCTGTTTCGATGATCCGGCACAGCAGGGCCAGGTCACACTGGCCGACGGTTACTACCGCTTCGATATCAACTTCAGTAACGGTGCCTGTGTTGCGGGTGGAACCTATCTACTCAATGTTGCACCGCCTGCCAGTGGTTATACCGCCAACACCTCGGTGATCATCCCACCGCAGAGTGACGCGACCACAGCGGCCTTCGATGTGCCCGCCTGTCTTGGCAGTGCCAATGACGCGGTTCCCGGCACACCGAACCACTGCGAAGTGGTCGACTTCGAAACCGCGCCACCGACTTCAATTGCGGCAGCCACAGCAGGTACCAACTACCAACTGCATCTGTTACTCAATAACACGTTGGTGCCGGGTGAAAGTCAGCTGTTTAACAACCATATTCCTGTCGACCCGGACCTGAGTGATTCTGTGGCGATCACCAAAACCGCGGCACGGGTCACCGTTTCACGCGGCGAAATGGTTCCTTATACCATCACTATTAATAACAACTATGTGCTGGATCTGAATAACCAGAGCATCGTCGATAACTTCCCCTACGGCTTTAAATATGTGGCCGGTTCTGCACGCTACGACGGCGCACCGCTGGAACCGACGATGAACGGCAACCAACTGCGTTGGGACAACATCGATCTTGCATCCGATACGCGACACACCCTGAAGCTGTTGTTTATCGTCGGTGCGGGTGTTTCCGAAGGTGATTACATTAACCGTGCGCAGATCCTCAACAACCTGACTGGTGATGTCTCTTCCGGTGAAGCTACCGCGACGGTGCGCGTGGTGCCCGATCCGACCTTCGACTGCAGTGATGTAATCGGCAAGGTGTTCGACGATAAGAACCTCAACGGTTATCAGGATGAGGGCGAGCCGGGTCTGCCCAATGCTCGTGTCGTGAGTGCCCGTGGCTTGATCGCCAAAAGTGACGAGCACGGTCGCTTCCACATTACCTGCGCCGCGACACCGGACGAATCACGCGGTGCCAACTACATCCTCAAGGTCGATGAACGCAGTCTACCGAGCGGTTATCGCCTGACTACGGAGAATCCGCGGGTACAGCGTGTGACCCGAGGCAAGATGATGAAATTCAACTTCGGCGCAGCGATCCACCATGTAGTGCGCATCGATGTGGCCGACGGTGTGTTTAAACAAAACAGCGACGAAATGCGCGAACAGTGGAAACCGCGTATCGAGCTGTTGATTAACGAACTGAAGAAATCGTCTTCACTGCTGCGTATCACCTATCTGGCCGATGCAGAAGACGACGGACTGGTCGATGACCGGCTGGCCGCGGTCAAGGCGATGATTGAAGAGAAGTGGGATGGATATCCGCTGACCATTGAAAGCGAGATCCACTGGCGCCGCGGTGGCCCGGTGGGTAGCCCAGGCCTGCTGGATTGACGGAGTGACTATGCTGAAACGACTGTTGCCACTGCTGTTGTTGTTCACTGCCCAGAGTGCGGTTTACGCCGTTGATCTGTTTGGCAGCGACAGCGTGCGCGATAGCGGTAGCGCCGGGGCGAACAGTGAACAGTACACCACGGAAGAGGGCGTGTTCACCCCGCAGGTCAGCAGCGTGCCCGAGGAGCAGCAGGGCGACAAGGTAGAAACACGCGAAGTACTGGAGAAAGAGGCGAAGACGGTCAAGCTGCAAAACGTGGTGCCACCGATTCGCTTTGCCTCCGGTGCGGCGGATATTCCGCCTGAGTACATCGAGATATTGCGCAAGGTGCTAGACAAGATGAAGGACCGCGCCAACGTGCGCCTGCATTTCATCGGTTACAGCGACAACGTCAAACTGAGTGGCGTGGCAAAAACGAAGTACGGTGACAATGTCGGCCTGTCCCGTGAACGTGCCGGGACAACGGCCGAATACTTCCAGAATGCGCTCGGCCTGCCGCCGGAATCGATCTCCTATGAAGGTCTGGGCGAGGCCAATCCGGTTGCCAGCAATGCCACCGAAGCGGGACGGGTGAAGAATCGCCGCGTGGAAGTGGAAGTCTGGTACGACGAGATCAACGAGAAGCTGGTGGAAAAAGAGGTGGTGGTCAGCAACCCGGTTAATCGCATCCAGGTCTGTCGTATCGAAACGGTGTGTAAGCTGCGCTACAAGGAGGGCATGGCCCATCGAGCACGGATCAAGAATCTGGTTGCGCCGCTGCGCTACAACGAAGAGAACATGCAGATCCCTGCAGAGTTTCTGCAACAGTTGCAGCGGGCTCGACAGAATCTGCGCGGCAAGACCGGCGTGGTGATTCGTTTCATTGGTCACACTGACAACATGCCGTTGGAAGGGCGTGATGCGCGTATCTACGGTACCCATCTCGCCCTTTCCAAAGCACGTGCGCGTCGTGTCGCTCTGGCAGTGCAGGATGCCTTGAAGATCCCCAGTTATGCAGTGGACAGTGATGGCAAGGGCGACAAGCGTCCGCTCGCCTCCAATGACACCCCGAAAGGTCGTGAACTTAACCGCCGCATCGAAGTGGAATTCTGGTACGACGATCCGCTTCAGGAATTACCTGACGAGCCACAAATCTGTCCTGAATCTTCCGCGGCAGAAACGGTCACCCGTGTCTACGAGCCACCCTCGGGTGCCATCGATCCAATCTACTACAACGATACGCAACCGATCATTCCTCCCGGTTACGCCAATCGTCTGCAACGCCTGATGGATGAGCTGAAAGGCAAGGCCAATGTTCGACTGCGCTTTGTCGGTTATACCAGTAACGAGCGTCTCAGCCGTCGCGTGGCAATGGCCTATGGCGACGACATCGGTCTCTCTACCGCGCGTGCGCGCAGAGTGATGGAGTTGATTGGCGACGAACTGAAACTGAAGCCGGAGCAGATGGAGCACGAAGGTCGTGGCTACGTGCAGACCAATGATGTAGTCAACGCTGGCTTTGCCGGTGCAGAGCGTTCTCGCGTCGATGTGCAGATTGTCTACGATGAACTGGCACAGCTTGACGATCAGGAAGGGCTGGATATCACCCGCATCACCCGCGAGGTGCGGACGCAGAACCCGTTTGCCCTCAACCTGATGCGTATTACTGTCGACGGTAAACCGATCGACGATCCGGGCAAGAGTGTGCCAGACGTGCAGCGTTGTACCGACGTGGCGCTGGATAGAGCTGATATTCGCTTCAAGTTTGATAACCTGGAAGTGAAACCGCGTCTCAATGTAAGTGCATGGCCGACGACGATACGTTATCAGGATGACTTCAATACATCGGCGCTGGAAAACCGGGTCATCTTCAAACTCTATAGTAACTACGCCGCTTTCTTTGAACGTGCAGAGGTGCGCATCTTTGACGAGACACAATCACTGCGAGATACACCGTTGGCCGTGGCACAGGTGAATGCTGATGGTGATGCTGAGTGGCGTGCAGAATTCGAGGAATACCGTGCACCGGGCCGTACCCTAAAATATGTACTGCGTGTTTACGATAGTGAAGGCCGTTTCGATGAGACTGCCGAGCAGAATCTGTGGTTGGTGGATCAGGTTGGCGAAGAGACACTGAATGCCGATGTCGATAAAGAGTTGCTGGTTGGTTATGGCGAAAACCGACTGACTGTAGAGAATATCCCGCTCAACGGCGGTGCAGTCAGTGCTATTGGTAGCAATATTCCAGCAGGGCATAAGGTCTGGCTAGCCAGTCGTCCTGTGCCACTCGGTACCGATGGTAAGTTTGTTGCCGAACAGCTTCTGCCTGCGGGGATGCACACGGTTGAAGTCGCAGTACTCGACGAGAAAGGAAACGGTGAACTGTTCCTGCGCGATCTGGAACTGAAGAAGAGCGACTGGTTCTACGTCGGTATCGCCGATATCACCGTAGCACAGGACAGTACCAACGGTCCGGCACAACTGGTGACCCAGGATCAGACTCACTACGACAATGACCTGAGTGTCGATGGGCGTCTCGCTTTCTATACCAAAGGCAAGTTCGGTGAAGATTGGCAACTGACCGCCAGCACCGATACCCGCGAAGGACCGCTGGAAGATATCTTCACTAACTTCATGAACAAGGCGCCGGATGCGATGTTCCGTCGCATCGATCCCGATTACTACTATCCGAGTTATGGCGACGACAGTACGGTGGAAGAGGGCGCACCGACCCTGGGTAAGCTCTACGTCAAACTGAAGAAGGGCGAGAACTACGGTCTGTGGGGTAATTTCAAGATCGGCTATAGCGGTAATTCACTGGCCCGTGTCGATCGTAGTCTCTACGGTTTGAATCTGCACGGCCAGTCCAGCGATAGCACCAGCTTTGGTGAACCGCGACTCTATGCCGATGGTTTTGCCGCCGAGCCCGGTACCGTCGCCAGCCGCGATGAACTCCGTGGCACGGGTGGCTCGCTCTACTATCTCCGTCATCAGGATATCCTCAACGGTTCAGAGCGTGTCTACATCGAAATCCGCGATAAGGATTCCGGTCTGGTGGTTGGCGCCAAGGCGCTCACTGTCGCTCTCGACTATGACATCGACTATTTGCAAGGGCGTATCCTGTTAAGCGAGCCGCTTGCTTCCACAGTAAGCGACAGCATGTTGATTAACACCGGCGGTAGCAGTGGCGATCACGCCTATCTGGTCGTGCGGTACGAATACACACCTGGCTTCGACTCCATCGATACCCTGGCTAGCGGCGGACGTCTGCACTACTGGTTCGGTGACAACGTGAAGATCGGTCTGACCGGTAACAGTAGCGATGAAGCAGGCGCCAAGAGTAGTCTCAGTGGCGTTGATGTGACGCTGCGTAAAAGCGCCTCCACCTGGTTGAAACTGGAGAGTTCCGAGAGCGAAGGGCAGGGCATCACCACGCTCAGTTCCACAGATGGTGGTTACAGTTTCGATGAAAACGGCGTGTTGATCACTAACGATAGCAAGGCGGGTGCATGGCGTGCCGATGCCAGTGTAGCGCTTGGCGATGTGATCGACGGAGCCCAGGGCAGTATGACGCTTTACAATCAGCAGTTGGAAGCAGGTTTTTCTGCGCCGGGTCTGCTGACCGAATACGAAACCAAACAGTACGGCGGCAGCCTCAATATGCCGCTGAATACGCAGATGAAGGTGCGCGCCAAATCGGACATTACTGATCGCCAGCAGAGTTTGAGTACCTCCGCCAACGAAGTCGATGTCGACTACATGTTTACCGACCAATGGACCCTCAGCGGTGGTGTGCGTCAGGACGATCGCCAGGACAACTCGGCCAGTGTGCCGCTGACACAGAAAGAGGGCGAGCGTACCGATATGTTGTTGCAGGCTGCCTACGATTCGAAGGCTGACTGGAGCGCCTATACCTTTGTCCAGGATACCGTCAGCAGTAGCGGTAATCGGGAAGAGAATGGTCGGGTCGGTGCAGGCGGTAGCTATCGTCTCAGCGAACGCTTTAAGGTCAATGGTGAAATCTCTGGTGGTGACCTCGGTACCGCAGGTAGTCTCGGTACCGAATACCTCTATTCGGATCGCACCAGTCTCTACCTTAACTACGCAATGGAGAACGAGACCAGCGACAACGGTCTACGTGCCAATAAAGGTAATTTGACTACTGGCATTCGTAGTCACTACTCCGACACGGCCAGCGTCTACGTGGAAGAGCGCTATACTCACGGCGATGTGCCTACTGGACTGACGCACACCGCGGGTGTCGATATCGCGCCTAACGATAACTGGAACTACGGTGGGAATATCGACGTGGGTACCCTGACCGATAATCTCACCGGGGCGAAAACCGAGCGTACCGCCGCAGGTATCAAGGTCGGTTACCATGCGGAGAACCTGACTTTCGCCAGTGCGCTTGAATATCGTCTGGATAAAACTGAGGATAGCAGCGCCATCACCTCGGAGCGCACCACTTGGTTGACCAAGAACAGCCTGAAGTACCAGCTCGATCCCGACTGGCGTTTAATCGGTAAACTCAATTACTCCGAGAGCAAGAGTACCCTGGGTGAATTCTATGACGGCAACTTCACCGAGGCGGTGATCGGCTATGCCTACCGCCCAGTAGAGAATGATCGCCTCAATACGCTGTTCAAATATACCTATTTCTATAATCTGCCCGCGGCGGACCAGATGACCGTTGCCAACACCGCGGCGGAATATATCCAGAAAAGCCACATCGTCTCCGCTGATGCGACTTACGATCTCACACAGCAGTGGAGCATCGGTGGCAAATACGCCTACCGCCTTGGTCAACTCAGCATGGATCGAACCGATCCTGTCTTCTACGATAGCCGCGCACAACTCGCCATCGTCCGTGCCGATTGGCACTTCGTTCATCAGTGGGATGCTCTGCTCGAAGGGCGTATGCTTGACTTGCCCGATGCACAGGACCGCCGTAGCGGCGCCCTGTTCGCCATCTATCGCCACTTCGGCGATAACGTCAAACTCGGTGTCGGCTATAATTTTACCGACTTCTCCGATGACCTGACCGATCTCAGCTACGACAGCCAGGGCGTCTTTATTAACCTTATTGGTAAGATGTGAAATTTCTCATACCATGAGACAACTTATCGAGTCTGAAAATAAGGCCGAAATTGACGGTGTTCGTATCCTACTTGAATCAAAAGGAATTCCTGTATTTATAGGAAATGAGGATTCGGCAAGAAATATGGGGTGGTTGCTCTCCGCTCGGGAATATGTTCTGTGGATTCTGGTCGATGAACAGTACGAAGATGCTGTGGCGCTGCTTGAAGATCCAGAGCATGAGGTCAGAATGGCTGTGAATATGGAAGAGTACAGCAAATCATTCGGACAAATGCATGAGCAGAATATGCAGAAGATATTCAATTGGCTTATGTTTTTTCTTGTGATGCTCGTTAGTTTGATCTTTTTTCTTGCTGTCATAAATAGCTGACGCCGAACATTGTGCTTTTGCGAGATTAGCCAAGGTTCTATGGGTTTGACCGTATATCCGATGGCCTGGTGCGAGCCTGGAATCGATAGATTTGCTCTTGCCTACTGCCCATTATCGCGGTAGAAAGAGAACAGGAACCATCGGGCGAAGGAATGCTGCCTTCTGATTTTTCCAACTTTTTTGTTTCTACCTCCCGAAATAGGTTAATTCAGTGAAAGGGATATCCAATGCATACACAGATAAAACGTTATGCCCATGCCTCCTGGGGAGGCGTTATCTCGGCATTTAGACATTTTCTCGACAATCCTGTCAGTTTTGGTCTGAGATTTCTGGCCATTGTCCTGATTGTCGAAGTGGTTCTTACCGGGATAGGTGAAGTGCTAAAAATAAGCGCACTTCGCTATACCTACGATATTGTTGAATCATTGCTTTATCTCCTGCTTGCATGGATTCTACTCAGCGGAGCTATAAGCAGAATCGCCGTAGGTATTTTCCTGCTCCTCGTCTTTGCATCAAGTATCTTTTTTCTCATTGTCCCTATGGACGCTGCGGCTGAGCTGCTCAAGAAAACGGTTGACCCTGGTGTGACATCAAATCTCGCTTCTTCCGAGGATATGTTTACTTATTATCTATTTAGTATGTTGCAGTATTTTTCGGGAAAGGGTGCTGTATTCATTTACTCCCTGCTTATGGGGGCGCTGGGTAGTTCGATTGTAATTACCCGCCAATATATCCGTGATTTCGAGTCGCGGGACGCGGTTTGGTATGTCTACCGTATGTTACAGGGTATGATCATGGCATTACTGATTATTTATGGTCTTGCAGCAGGAATGCTAAGTCTTGGTGCTAAAGAACCTTTTGTGGGCAAAAATTTTGAAGAGATAAAGTACTTTGTTGGTTTTGTTTCCGCACTGGCAGGATTGTTTTCCGAACAGGCATTTATAAAGCTCCAGGAAGTCAGTAAAACACTATTTGGTGTCAAGTCAGATCAAGCGAAAGATTCAGGGTAGTACACTGCTTGATGGGTTTCGTTGCTTAGCTAGCCTCAGCTAAGGTTAATAGTAAATGGCAGGTCCAGATTGCTTAGAGAATGAGCGATACACTTGGCTCGCTTCGAGAACTCATCGGTAATAGATAGGTTTTGTGGGAACGGCATCAGTGTGACGAGGAGTGGTCAATGAGGCGTTCTTTCCTGTTTGCCACTTTGTGGGAAGAGTGTGTGAATCTCTTTCTCTGAAACAAAAGTCACAATTCGGGTTGTGGTATATTTGAATCCCGAGTGATTGAGTTAGTTATTCGCACGTCCTACAATGGCTACATTCGCTGGCTTGCTCAGCGATATGCCGTGTGTTGTGTGCAAGGATGTGTGTGGGATGAGCAGATATCAGAAGGGAATGATTTTTCTTGTGGTCGCTATGGGGCTGTTCAGCTTTAGTCGACTCCTACTTATATTGACCTATCCCCAGGCATTTTCGGAACTCGGCAGTAGCCTGCTTTTTCAGGCATTCATCAATGGATTGCGTTTTGATGGCGCGGTTGTGGCAAGAGTGTTTGCCATACCGGTGTTATTGATGTGGCTGCCGCTTCGCTTCTTTGATCGGCGCTGGTGGTTCGATCCTCTCGCCTGGCTGTTATATCTTCTTACCCTGTCTCTGGTATTGGTTCTGGCTGGCGATATTATCTATTACGGTCACGTGGATCGCCATATTTCATACGAACTTATTCTGCTTGAGCACGATCTGTCATTTTTGGTCAGATACGCATTTGAGGCACAATTCTGGACAGTAATTCTTTTTATATTTTTCGCAGTTTTGTTGGGCTGGTTTTGGTGGTATCTCCTAAATTTTCCCCTTGTCCGGAGTAAGTACGGCGTACCGAAATATATCGGCCTGTTTTTCCTGCTTGTCCTTGTTGGGCGTGGAGGACCAACCGGTAAGGTTATAGAGATCATTGATGCCTATGGTACCGGTGAGGTTGAGTACGGCAATTTGAGCTTGAACGGTGTCTTTACCAGTATTGTTTTTGCTTTAAATATGGAAAATGTCAATCATCACTTTTACCCGCGTGAACAGGCGTTGTCTATCGTCGATAGGGAAGATGAGAGGCTGGTCACTGATTACCCGATGTTACGGCGCTATGAAAGCAAGCCGACAGGTCGGAATCTGGTCTTCTTTTTGCTGGAAAGTTGGGATTTTAAATATGTAGACAGTTTCGGTGGGAACGGTTTTGGTGTAACGCCTAACTTTGATGCCATGGCAAGGGAGGGTATGCGATTTACCCGTTTCTATGCTGCAGCTCAACGTAGTATTGAAGGTGTTCAAAGTACTCTGACAGGGATCCCTGCCCTGAAGGGCTTGCCGCGAATCGATGCTGGTATTGGAGTCTCCAATTTCTCACGACTGGCCAAGATGGTCAGGCGACATGGTTATAGCACTCTTTTTATCCAGACATCCGCCAGAGATTCGTTCAAAATTCAAGGTGTAGCCAATGCCACCGGGTTTGAGCATTTTTACGGTATGGAAGATGTTCCACTACGTCTGGATTATCCTGATCCAGATGCCGCGGTGTTCGGTTGGGATTACGATACATTGCAGTTGATGAAAGAAAAATTGGACGGATTAAAGCCGCCTTTTCTTGCTTACACCTTTACAGGTACCACGCATTCACCTTACCCAATTCTTCCAGCCAGATTCATGCTGCGTCCGCATGGTGCAGATGATGTGAACGGTTATCTCAATGCGCTCTATTACTCGGATTGGAGTTTGGGGCAATTCATGGCTGAGGCGCGTAAATCCGAATGGTTCGATAATACAATATTCATTTTCACTGCTGACCATGTCAGTCATTTACAGCGTAACGGGGATGTGTTACAGAGATTCCATATCCCATTTTTGATCTATGCACCTAAGACCTTTTCTGCTGCAGATCGCCACGTAATAGGCTCACAACTAGATGTAATGCCAACTATTCTCGATCTGCTGGGCGTGAATGAAGAATTTGCTGCGCTGGGCGAGTCGCTGTTGCGTAAGAAGCAAGCTAGCGCCGAGGCGTTTATATCGATAGGAGCACAACAAATAGGGTTGATTACCGATAGTGGCTATGTGCTCCACAACCTATCGCGACGAGTCGATGCTAGCGGTCCGGCGGAGTCACTAATGAGAATGGAGAAACGTCTGCTTGCGCTGGATCAACTCAGCTACGAGCTATTGAGAGAGAATCGCTGGGCACGATAGGATACCTCCAAGGTTTATTTTTTATGCGGGCGAGATTGTATCTGTGATACCTCGCCCTATCTTTACATATCCATACCGCATTCTATTTAAGTTGTTGCTTCCAACACTTGGTGCGTCAATTTTCGGTTGCGTACTTCGCCTCTTGTGTTTCGATGTTACAATGGTATGCAATACATAGATTGTTTCAATGATATCAATATGTCTTGATGGTAATGGCAATGCGACCGAAAATACTCAAGCAAAATATGGCTGCAGAGTTTGATACAGCTGAGCGATGTTTCATTATCGAAACAGCAAACGATTCCAGTGATGAGACGGTTTCCATTGCCCGTGCCAGGGTCGAACCGGGTGTCACTACCGCATGGCATAAATTGAACGGTATTGTTGAGCGTTACATCATTGTATCGGGAACGGGGCGCGTCGAAGTGGGCGATCTGGAACCGACCGATGTGTCAGCTGGGGATGTGGTGAGAATTCCAGCAGACACGCGGCAACGAATCAGCAATGTAGGGAACGAGGACCTGATATTTTTCGCGGTTTGTTCGCCGCGCTTTGTGACCGAAGCTTATCTCTCTATTGAGTAGTCTATGTTGTTTTTCCTACGCCGGTACGTCCTGAATTTTTAGCACTAATATTATAGATTTACCTGTGTCGCAATTTGCGCTACCTGACGTGTATCAATGGCGACCTCATCCATTGTGGTTTTGTGACTACCCGGCCAAAAATGTTTTACTCGGATTTTGCCGTTCGATGGACAGTTGCCGATTCATGAGCTTTTATTGTCTGTGATGGCGTGTGCTTGTTCTCAGGATACACCGCCTTGGATGTCCATCGAACGGTAGTAAAATGACTGTTGTTTCAGTTGGTGGCACAAGCTGCCGAACGATTCCTGGATAACTTGCTGCAGGGGAGTATTGAGCGGTTATGAAGAAGGACCTGCTGCGTTATACGCGCGTGCTGGAGATCGTCGGCGATATTATCCGGGTTCGTGCCGAAGGGGTTGCCAGCGGCGACCTGGCGATAGTGGAAAATACCGACGGGCACAGTTCATTGGCGCGGGTGATCGAACTGAATCGGGACGTGGTAAGCCTGCAGGTGTTTGCCGGTGGCAAGGGGCTATCGACCCGGGCCAATGTCCGTTTTCTTGGCCATGCGATGCAGGCGACCTATTCCCCTAATATCCTCGGTCGTATCTTCCGCGGTTCCGGCGTACCCATCGACGGTGGGCCGGATCTTACCACCGATCCGAAGATCGATATCGCCGGTCCCACGGTTAATCCGATGATGCGGGTGATGCCGCAGCGGATGATCAACACCAGGGTGCCGATGATCGATCTCTTCAATACCCTGGTGGAGAGTCAGAAGATCCCGATCTTTTCCGTTCCCGGTGAACCCTATAACGAGTTTCTGGCCCGTATCGGCTTCCAGGCCGATGCGGACGTGGTGGTCTTCGGTGGTCTGGGGCTGATCTTCGATGATTACCACTTCTTCCGCTCCGCCTTTGAGGACCACGGGGTGTTCCACCGTACGGTGATGTTCGTCAATCTTGCCTCCGATCCTATCGTCGAGCGTTTACTGGTGCCCGACATGGCGCTGGCGGTAGCCGAGCGTTTTGCCGTGACCGAGGGCAAGCGGGTACTGGTGCTGCTGACCGATATGACCGCCTATGCCGACGCGATGAAGGAGATCGGTATTGCCATGGAGCACATCCCTTCCAATCGCGGCTATATGGGCGATCTCTATACCCAGCTTGCCACTCGTTACGAGAAGGCGTGCGATTTCAAGGGGGCCGGTTCGGTGACCATCCTTGCGGTGACCACTATGCCCGGCAACGACGTGACCCACCCGGTGCCGGACAACACCGGCTATATCACCGAGGGGCAGTTCTACCTGCACGACGGCGTTATCGATCCGTTCGGTTCACTCTCACGCCTCAAGCAACATGTGATCGGCAAGGTCACCCGTGAGGATCACTCGCAGATTATGAATACCATGATCCGTTTCTATGCCGGTGCCCAGGAGGCGCAGCAGAAACAGGCGATGGCCTTCGACCTCTCTTCATTTGACGAAAAACTGCTGAAATTCGGTCGCCTGTTCCGCAAGCGCTTTATGGATATAAAGGTGTCGATGTCACTGGACGAGGCGCTGGACCTGAGCTGGCAGACCCTGGCCGAGTGTTTCGAAGCGGATGAGTTACTGATCAAGCAGAATCTTATCGATCGTTTCCTCCCAGGCGCCACACCTGCAGCGACAGGCAAGGCGGAGGGCTGACCGGTGGCGAAAGTGGCGCTCAACAAAAGCTCCCTGTTCCGGCTGCGCCGGGAGTTGCAGCTTTTTGAGCGCTTTCTGCCGACGCTCGATCTGAAGCGCAAGCAGTTGATTGCCGAACTGGGCAAGGCGCGTGATGCGCTACGCGTGGACGACGAGGAGATGGCGGCACTGGCGCAGGAGACGGCGGAGCGCCTGCCGATGCTGGCCAATGCACAGATCGATCTGTCGCGACTGGTGATGCTCGATCAGGTACGGCTGGGCGAAATCAACCTGCTTGGTGTGTTGTTGCCAGAGCTTGAAGAGGTAAGTTACCAGGTGCGTCCTTATTCGATGCTGGCCAAGCCTCACTGGGTCGATCATCTGGTCGAGCAACTCAGGGCGATGATTGCCCTGCGCGTGCGCCGCCGGGTGAATGAGGAGCGGATGCAGCGATTGAAGCAGGCGGTGCGGCGTATCACCCAGCGGGTCAACTTGTTCGAAAAGGTATTGATCCCGAATACCCGGCGGAACATCCAGCGCATCGAAATTTTTATCGCCGACAGCGAACGTGCAGGGGTAGTGCGCTCGAAGATTGCCAAGGCCAAACATCGGAAACGGGCGGAGGATGCCGCATGAGTATCGTGCCGCTGCAAAAGGTGACCCTCTATGGCCTGCTTGAGGAGAAAGAGCAGATCTTTGCCGCGTTGCAGAGTCTCGGGCTGTTGCATCTGGTGCCGCTGAGTGAGGGGCAGGCCGATACCACCGTCGGGCCGACACAGCAGGCGCGCAATGCACTCAAGTTTCTACTGGCTACCAGGCCACGCCGTCGCCAGGTACACGATACTGCGCGCTTCGATGCAGTCACCGTGGAGAAGCGGGTGCTGGAGGTGGAGGCACGAATCCGCGACATGTGTGACCGGCGCGATTTCCTGCGCCGCCGAATTCAGGACCTGGAGCCGTGGGGCGATTTCCGGCTATTTCGCGAGGGTGAGACACCGGAGGGATTGCAGCTCTGGTTCTATATCATTCCCCACTATCAGCTTGGCAATATTCCGGGGGACGATCTGATTTGGGAAGTAGTGCACCGGGACAACCGCTTTAGTTACGTGGTGGTGCTTGCCGTCGAAGAGCCACAAGGGATGCCGGTGGAGCGTACCCACACCGGCAAGGTGCCGCTGTCGCAACTGCGCCGGGAACTTGAGGATACGGAGGTGGAACTGGAGGACCTGCAGGCAGAGCGGGTCAGTCTCAGCCGCTGGTGCGACCTGTTCGCCCGCAGCATCAATCGCCTGGAGGATCGTGCCTCGCTTGCCGACGTGCTGGGCCGTACCTATGACGAACCGCCACTGTTTGCGGTGCAGGGATGGGTGGCGCAACGCGAGGTGAAGCGGGTGCGTGAATTCACCGAGGCGCAGCAGCTTGCGTTGGTAGTCGAAGCGCCCGCAGCGGAAGAAATGCCGCCGACACTGATGGAAAATCCAGAACCAGTGGCGGGTGGGCAGAGTCTGGTTTCGTTCTATATGACGCCCGGCTATACCACCTGGGACCCATCGCTGATCGTCTTTTTCTCCTTCGCCCTGTTCTTCGCCATGATTATGTCCGATGCCGGGTATGCCATGGTGCTGGGTGTCATCGTCGCTTTTTTCTGGCGCCGCATGGGGCGGTCGCAAACCGG